>NZ_JBITYA010000007.1:160462-300608 GCF_044544985.1 Streptomyces sp. NPDC053427
CTTGGGGGAGTATGCGGAGGCCCGCCGCAGGCACGAGGACGTTCTCGCTCGCCGCCGCCGCGTCTTGGGCGAGGACCATCCAGACACCCTCAGCTCCGTCGCCAGCGTCGCCAGCGTCCTGTACTCCTTGAAGAAATATGCGGAGGCCCGCCCCATGGAGGAGGACGTTCTCGCTCGCCGCCGCCGTCTCTTGGGCGAGGACCATCCAGACACCCTCAGCTCCGTGGGCAGCCTCGCCAGCACCTTTCACGCCTTGGGGGAGTATGCGGAGGCCCGCCGCAGGCACGAGGACGTTCTCGCTCGCCGCCGCCGCGTCTTGGGCGAGGACCATCCAGACACCCTCAGCTCGATCAACAGCTTCGCTGCCACCCTGCACGCTCTCCGCCTACACCCGGAGGCTGTCGCATTCTTCAAAGATGCACGCGCCCGCTGCCTTCGCGTCCATGGCCCGAACCATCCTGCAACCGCGCAAGTCACGAGGAATCTCGCCGCTTCGCTGGCCGCAATGGGAAAGACGCATGAGGCTCAACAGTTGACGGGACGGAAGACGAACAAGGGCAAGCGCCGCTTCGGCCGCAAGCGACGGTAACGTCGCATGGTCAGTGCCTGACTGCATGACAACTCCGACACCCGGGCGCCGGGAAAGAGGGCCGGCCAGCAGCGCGGTCTCGCCGCGCCCGGGCCCGGCCGGAGGTATGTCGACCCGGTCGGAGGTATGTCGGCTCGCTCGGGCTGTGGTGCCGGCGTGGGGTGACACGCCGCCATCCGGTCGGCGGTGCGGCATTTCTTCTACTGTGTCCGATATTTCTAGCTCATGATCCGTACACGTGCCCAGCGGCTGGTCTCTGTCGTCGCTCTTGCTCTGGCTGCTGTTCTCGGGCCGGTCGCCGCCACTCCAGTCGCAGCGGCACCCGCCGAGATGCCCGAACCGCCTTCGGCGGAGGTCGCCCGCACCGAGCTCGCGGACCTGACCGTGGAGGCTCCGCACTCGATGGAGGGTTACTCGCGCGCGAAGTTCCCGCACTGGATCCAGCAGGGCAACAGCTGCGACACCCGTGAGGTCGTGCTGAAGCGGGACGGTGAG
This sequence comes from Streptomyces sp. NPDC053427, assembly GCF_044544985.1. NCBI lineage: Bacteria > Bacillati > Actinomycetota > Actinomycetes > Kitasatosporales > Streptomycetaceae > Streptomyces > Streptomyces sp. NPDC053427. The sequence goes on from NZ_JBITYA010000007.1 coordinate 161,547, forward strand.
AACGTCGCCCAGGACGCCCAGTGCCGGGCCGTCTCCGGCACGTGGCGCAGCCTCTACGACGACAAGACCCTGACGGCGGCGTCGCAGGTGGACATCGACCACATGGTGCCCCTGGCCAACGCCTGGCGGTCGGGGGCCGACAGCTGGACGACGGCCCGGCGCACGGAGTTCGCCAATGACCTGCTGCACTCGCAGCTGATCGCGGTGTCGGCCGGCTCCAACAGAAGCAAGGGCGACCAGTCGCCCGACCAGTGGAGCCCCCCGAGCCGCGGCTACTGGTGCACGTACGCGCGGGCGTGGACGGACGTCAAGCACCTCTACCAGCTGTCGGTGACGCAGCCCGAGGCGGACCAGCTCGTCACGATGCTCGATACCTGCGCCTGATGCCCGACGAACCCCGGCGCTGCATCGGCACGGTGGTTGCCGGCCCCGGCGGAGCGATGACCGATGAGGTCGGCGTCATCACCGGCGACCTCACCCTCGCCACCGCCCTCCAGCCCGACGGGCGTGCGGCGGTGCGTATCCAGTACACCGGCGCCGAGGAGTGGTACACGCTCACCGGCAGCCCGATCCCCGTGGCGCCGGGCGGCCTGGAAGTCCTGCATGCCGCCGCCGTGCAAGCCGTACGCGAGGGCGGCGAGGCCGTCGTCCCCGAGTCCGGGCGGCGGTGAGGGCGGGCGGCGTCGGGCCGCACCGCCGGCGCTGCGCGGAACGGGTTCAGTGCACGTGCGGGCGGGAAGCGCCGTGCACACGCGCCTCGGGCTCCTCGTCCGGGGCCGTGCGGGGGAGCGAGGCATGGGCGGATGCCTCGGCTGAGGCCGGCTGCGGCGCCTCGGGCAGCGCCGTTGCGGCCGTGGCCAGGCGGGCGAGCGCGACGGCCTCCCGGCTTCCTTCATCGGCGCTGAACACGTGGACCACCAGGCCCGTCTCGCCGGGCGCGGCCGGCACGTGCAGCGTCTCGAAGTCCAGGGTGAGCAGGCCGGCCGACGGATGCCGCAGCCGCTTGCGTCCCGCCCTGCACATCACGACCTCGCCGGTGGCCCAGATCCGCCGGAACTCGGCGCTGCGCTCGGACAGTTCGGTGACGAGCGCGGCCAGCTCCGCGTCGTCGGGGTAACGCCCCGCGGAGACCCGCAGTTGGCCCACGGACTCCGCCGCCCGGTCCTCCCACTCGGGGTGGACGCTCCGGGAGGCGGGGTCGAGGAAGAGGTATCTGGCGTTGTTCCGGTCGCGGCGGGCCGGGTCGGCCAGGCCGCCGGTCAGTTCGGCGCCCAGGGTGTTCCAGGCCACCACGTCGAGACGGTGGTTCGTCGCGAAGGCCGGGAGGTGGGCCATGGCGTCCAGGGCGCGTTGCAGCAGCGGGCTGACCCGGACTCGGGGTACGGGGCTGCGCCGGGCGCCGGCCAGGGTGGCGAGGTGGCTGCGCTCCGCCGCGTCGAGGCCGAGCGCCCTGGCGAGCGCGTCGAGCACCTCGGGGGACGGCTGGGTGGCGCGGCCCTGTTCGAGGCGTACGTAGTAGTCCACGCTGATCCCGGCGAGCTGGGCCAGCTCCTCGCGGCGCAGTCCGCGCACCCGTCGGCGCCCGCCGCCGGAGAGCCCGACGTGCTCCGGTGCGACGCGCCCACGGCGGGCGCGCAGAAAGCCGCCGAGCGCCCGCCGGGTGTCGCCGATTCCGTCGATGCCGGTGATTCCGGTGATTCCGTCGATGCGGTGGGGGCCGTCGGGGCCGTCGGCGGGGGCGATTCCGTCGCTGTTCGGTATGCGGTTGTCCGCGCCGTCGATGTGCTCGATGTGGTCCACGCCGTCCATGCGCTCAAGTATGCGTGGCCCTCGCAGTACCAGGATCGCCGTTCCTCCGGTTGAACAGGGTGCTGGCTGCCCGGTCGTGCCCGGGAGAACGTGGTGGCATGACCGAAGCCACGCCGCAGCAGCCGAAGAAGATCCTCGTCGTCAGCGCCCACCCGGAACCCCGTTCGCTCAACGCCGCCATGACCACCTTCGCGGTCGAGCACTTGCGTGCGGCGGGGCACGAGGTGCGGGTGTCCGACCTCTACGCGATGAAGTGGAAGGCGACGGTGGACGCCGACGACTTCCCCCACCACACCGCGGACCGGCGGCTGGAGGTGATGGCCGCCTCGGAGCGGGCCACGCTGGCGGGGCGGCTGTCGCCGGACATCGCGGCGGAGCAGGAGAAGGTGCGCTGGTCGGACGCGGTGATCCTGCAGTTCCCGATGTGGTGGTTCTCGGTGCCCGCGATCCTGAAGGGATGGATCGACCGGGTGTTCACCGCCGGGTTCGGCTACGGCCCGGCGGTCCCGCCGCCGTATGCCGAGGGCCCCCTCGCCGGGCGGCGTGCGCTGGTGTCGGTGACGATCGGCGCCCGGGAAACGGGGTTCTCCGACCGAGGCATCCATGGGCCGCTGGCGGACGTCCTCTACCCGGTGCAGCACGGCCTGTTCTGGTTCACCGGCATGGCGCCGCTCGAACCGTTCGCGGTGTACGGGGCGAACGACGTGCCGGAGGAGCGGTACGCGGCGGGGAAGCGGGCGTACGGGCGGCGGCTCGACGGCCTCTTCACGGATGAGCCGGTCGCGTTCCGGACGCTCGTCGGCGGCGACTACGACCACGACATGCGGCTGCTGCCGGGCGTGGAGGCCCCGGGGACCAGCGGACTGGAGCTCCACGTCCGTCCGCGTGGCTGAGCGAGCCGGACATTCAGAAGTCCGCCGTCGATGTCACTCGACTCGACATTGAATGAGCAGTGAATCTGCGAGGGATGCGTCACACGCCGAAGAAGATCATTGTGGACGGCCGGTCGCGCAAGGACCGTCGCCCCGCACCGCACCGCCCCGCACCGTCGTGGCCGTGGCCACGGACACGGCCACGGACATCGCCGGTCCGAGTTATCCACAGGCTCAGCGGACGCACCCGCCCAGCTCGTACGCTTCATGAATGGCACTGGCGGACGTGGAAGTGGTCGTGGACATGGATGCGGAAGGCGTTTCGGACGTGAGCGAGGCGGTGCAGGTGCTGCGCCGCGTGTTCGGCTATGACGCGTTCCGTGGCAGTCAGCAGGAGATCATCGATCACGTCATAGGGGGCGGGGACGCGGTCGTCCTGATGCCGACCGGCGGCGGGAAGTCGCTGTGCTACCAGATTCCCTCGCTGGTCAGGAGCGGTGTGGGGGTCGTCATCTCGCCGCTGATCGCCCTGATGCAGGACCAGGTCGATGCGCTGCGGGCGCTGGGGGTACGGGCCGGGTTCCTCAATTCCACGCAGGATCTGGAGGAGCGCCGGCTGGTCGAGGCCGAGTTCCTCGCCGGGGAGCTGGATCTGCTGTACCTGGCGCCGGAGCGGCTGCGGGTGGAGCAGACGCTGAATCTGCTGGACCGGGGGAAGATCTCGCTCTTCGCGATCGACGAGGCGCACTGCGTGGCCCAGTGGGGGCACGACTTCCGGCCGGACTATCTGGCGCTGTCGATGCTGCACGAGCGGTGGCCCGAGGTGCCGCGGATCGCGCTGACGGCGACCGCCACCGAAGCGACGCACCAGGAGATCACGTCGCGGCTGCGGATGGAGGACGCCCGGCACTTCGTCGCCAGCTTCGACCGGCCCAACATCCAGTACCGGATCGCGACGAAGAACGAGCCGAAGCGGCAGCTGCTGGAGCTGCTGCGCAGCGAGCACGCCGGGGACGCGGGCATCGTGTACTGCCTCTCGCGGGCGTCGGTGGAGAAGACGGCGCAGTTCCTGGTGGACAACGGCATCGAGGCGGTGCCGTATCACGCGGGGCTGGAGGCCCGGACGCGTGCGGCGAATCAGGCGCGGTTCCTGCGGGAGGACGGGCTGGTGGTCGTCGCCACCATCGCGTTCGGCATGGGGATCGACAAGCCGGATGTGCGGTTCGTGGCGCATCTGGATCTGCCGAAGTCGGTGGAGGGCTACTACCAGGAGACGGGGCGCGCCGGGCGGGACGGGCAGCCGTCGACGGCCTGGCTGGCGTACGGGCTGCAGGACGTGGTGCAGCAGCGCAAGATGATCGACGGGTCGGAGGGCGACGACGCGCACCGGCGCCGGCTGTCCGTCCATCTCGATGCGATGCTCGCGCTCTGCGAGTCGGTGCAGTGCCGTCGGGTCCGACTGCTGGCGTACTTCGGGCAGGAGAGCACCGCGTGCGGCAACTGCGACACGTGCCTCGCCCCGCCGGAGACCTGGGACGGCACGGTGCCGGCGCAGAAGCTGATGTCGACGGTCGTGCGGTTGCAGCGCGAGCGGCGGCAGAAGTTCGGGGCGGGGCAGATCATCGACATCCTGATGGGGCGCAAGACCGCGAAGGTCATTCAGTTCGACCATGACGGGCTGAGCGTCTTCGGGGTGGGCGACGACCTGCGCGAGGCCGAATGGCGGGGCGTCGTACGGCAGTTGCTGGCGCAGGGGCTGCTGGCCGTCGAGGGCGACTACGGCACGCTGGTGCTGACGGAGGCGAGCGGCGAGGTGCTGCGCGGGCAGCGCGAGGTGCCGATGCGCCGGGAGCCGGAGAAGGCGGCGCGGGCGGCGACGGCGAAGGCCAAGTCCAAGGGCAAGCGGGCGCCGGTGGATCTGCCCGCGGAGGCGCTGCCGGTGTTCGAGGCGCTGCGCGCCTGGCGGGGCCGTACGGCCAAGGAGCAGGGCGTGCCCGCGTATGTGATCTTCCACGACGCCACCTTGCGGGAGATCGCCACCGCCCGGCCGGCGACGACGGCCGCGCTGGGGTCGGTCAACGGAGTCGGCGAGAACAAGCTCGCGAAGTACGGCCAGCAGATTCTGGAGGTGCTGGCGGGGCGGGACGGCGCGGAACCGGCCGGGGACGGCCCGGCCGGGGACGGCCCGGCCGGTGCGGGAGAGGCGGCGCGGCCGGAGGAGCCGCTGGCGGAGGAACCGTCGGCGGAGGACCGGGAGGCGCCGGAGCCGGACGCCGATGAGTACGCCGGGATCGATTGGTGAGGGCTCGATCGGCTAGGGGCACGATCGAACGAGGGGTGCGAGCGGGCAAGGTGCGAGGGCGAGCTGTGCAGGGGGCGCGCTGAGGGGCGTCAGTGGCCGTCCTCCGGATGGCGCGGCAGCTGAAGCTTTGCGCGGGCGCCGCCGTCGGGAGCGTTGCTGAAGCGCAGGTCGATGCCGAGGACGCCGGCCTGGCCGACCGCGATGGTCAGGCCGAGGCCGTGGCCCTTGCCGCGGCCGGGCGCGTCGGTGCGGAAGCGCTGCGGGCCGTGGCGCAGCAGCGCCTCGGGGTAGCCCGGACCACGGTCGCGTACCTCGACGGTCGGGGCGCCGTCGGGAGGCGCGTCGACGGTGACCTGGACCGGGGGCCGGCCGTGCCGGTGGGCGTTGATGACGAGGTTGCCGACGATACGGTCGAGGCGCCGCCGGTCGGTCTCGACGACCGTGTCCGTGATGATCCGCACCTCGGTGTCGGACCGGGTGGCCTGCACCGAGCGTTCGACCAGCGGGCCGAGTGCGTAGGCGGCGAGGTCGGCGTGCTCGGCGCCGGAGTCCAGCCGGGAGATCTCCAGCAGGTCCTCGGTGAGCCGGTGCAGCGCCCGCAGCCGGTCGTTGATCATCTCCTTGGGGCGGCCCTCCGGGAGCAGCTCGGCCGAGGCGAGGATGCCGGTCAACGGCGTACGGAGTTCATGGGCGACATCGGCGGTGAAGCGCTGTTCGGCCTGGAGGCGGCTCTGCAGTGAACCGGCCATCGAGTCCAGCGCCGCGGCCACCGCCGCCACCTCGTCGTGCCCCGCCGGGCCGCGCCCCGGGGGCCGGCCTCCGCTGCCGCCGACCCGTGCGTCGAGATCGCCCGCGGTGATCCGGCGGGCGACGGCCGCCGTGGTGGTGAGCCGACGGCTGATGCGGTGGGCGAGAAACAGTCCGGCCAGCGCGACGACGACGGCGGCGAGGACGGCCGAGCCGAGGATCGCCGTATCGAAATCCTCCAGGGCGCGCCGGGTGCTCCCGTACGGCGACCACACCGCCATGATCTGGCCGTTCGCGGGCGCCGCCACCCACATCACCGACCGTCCGTGAAACGTCCCGACCATGCTGCCGCGTCGACCGCTGTGCACCAACTGGCGCAGCGGCGCGGGGAGTTCGGGTGGGTCGATGACGGAGTTGATGCCTTCGCGGGAGGTGCCGTACTCGAAGAGGACGAGGGCGGTGTCGAGGTCCTTACCGGCGTCCTTGCGGACCTCGCCGACGGTCTGATGGGCCACCGCGTTGTGGACGAGCACACCCAGGACGGCGGCGACCGCGCAGCACACCGCCGTCACGGTCAGCGCGAACTTCCAGCGCAGGGAGACCGGGAGGCGCCTCACGGCACGGGCCCTGGGGTCAGCGCCGGGGACGGCGACGAAGTCGGGGACCGCGACGGAGTCGGGGACGGCGTCTGGGGCGTACGGGCGTCGTCGAGGGTGAGGTCCCACAGCCCCAGCTCGCCGTCGTCCCAGGTGTAGTCGGTGACGCTGACATAGCGCGGGTCCTTGGTGGGCTCGCGGATGACGAGATGTCCCGCCGCCAGCTCGACCCCGGCCAGCACCCCGCGCAGCACCAGCACCCGGGTGACGACCTGCTTCTGGACGCTGTAGACGCGCAGCTCACTGGTGCGGGGGTCCAGGTCGACGGCCATGATCAGGTCGGGCTTGCCGTCGTCGGTGAGGTCGCGCAGGACGGGCCGGCGTACGGACTTCGGGGCGGGCGCGGCGGCGCCACCGGACGTGATGTCGGCGTCCAGGACGGCGAGCGGGTCCGCGGCCGCCATGCTGCCGCTGGGGATACGGGCGAGATGCGGTACGGGCCTGCGCGCGGCCGGATTGTCCGCCCGGGTGGGCGGGGCGGGCGAATACTCGGGCCACAGGGCGAGCGGCGCCTTCACATCCCGCGCCTTGCCCTCGCTCTCGAGCCCCTCCAGGCCCGCGCAGCCGGCGAGCAGGCCCAGCAGCGGGGCCAGCGCGGCGAGGGAGGCCAGGGCGGCGCGGGCCCGCGACGGCAACCGCGGCATCTCACCACCACCCTTCGCCTCCACGTACGGCCGGCATACGCCGGACGGACGGATACCGCGGTGCCGGATGCACCGGATATCCGGGATTCGGTATATACCGGGCACAGCTAGACCAAGCTACCCAATGCGGCGGGGCGGGGAATCTCCAGGAGGGCCATCCGTCGGCCGCTCCGTCACGCGAACTACAGCAGAGATCTTGGTGACTGTTACACAACGTATGGGTCACCGTTAAGGACGCTGCGTAACGTGCTGCCTCACGCCGTACGCCCAAGGCGGCCCGAGCCGCCCACGACGAGGAGTACCCATGCCGGCCCAGCGCCGCTCCGTGATCCGTACCGCCGCCGTCGCGACCGGCGCGCTGGTCGCCCTGGCACTTCCCGCCGGGGCCGCCTTCGCCGCCGACTCCACCGCGCCCACGGGACACCGGACCGAGGCCGTGCTGCCGGACGCCGGGCTGGCCGGAGTGGCCGAGAAGATCGGCAACCTGCCCCAGGCGGCACTCATCGGCGGCGCGGGTGCGCTCGGCGTCGCGGGCGAGGGCATCGCCGCACTCCGCCGACGCCGCGGGGGCCACCCCGCCCGGGCCACCGGATCGCGCCGCGGCCGCCGCGCACAGCGCGCCTGAGCCAGCCCCCAGCGCCTGCACTCCGACCCCTGAGCCCGTCTCCCCCTGCGCCTGCACCCTGAGCCCTGAGCCCTGAGCGCGCCTCCCGCACCCGGGGCTACTCCATCAGCCGCTGCACGTCCGCATACCCCGGAGTCTCGATCCCCGGAGCGCCCTCGCCGCCCGGCGGCCGCCCCGTACGGATGCACTCCGCCGCCGCGACGGCGGCCCCCAGTGCCGTACGGAAGAGCAGCGAGCCGGTGCTGACACGGCGTACGCCGAGATCCGCCAGCCGGCTGACGGTGTGCCGCCCGGGGGCGAAGAGGATGTTCAGCGGCGCGGGGACGGCGCCCACCAGGGCCGACACGTCCTCGTCCGTCACGATGCCCGGTACGAAGATGCCGTCCGCCCCGGCGGCGAGGTAGGCCTCGGCGCGGGCGACGGTGGCGGAGAGGGGCGGCGGGTCGTCGGCCCCCCAGTGGGTGTCGACGCGGGCGTTGAGGAAGAGGTCCGGGGCGCCTTCCTTCACCGCGGCGATCAACTCCGCCTGGCGGGACGGGAGTTGCAGGCCCTCGCCGCCGGGAAGCCCGTCCTCGATGTTGACTCCGGCGGCGCCGGCGGCCGCCAGCTCCGCTGCCAGGCCGGCCACCCGTTCGGCCGCCCGGTGGTCCTCGCCCCCGTAGCCGCCCTCGATGTCGACGGTGAACGGACACGGCAGCCGGCCCCCGAGCCGCCGCGCCAGCGCCACCGTCGCGGCCCGCACCCCCGCCAGGCCCCGCCCGTCGGGGTGGCCGTGGGCCGCGGCGAGGCCCAGGCTCGTCGTACCGATCGCCGCGTGTCCGGCGTCGGCGAGCGCGACGGCCGAGGCGACGTCCCAGGCGTTGGGCAGCAGCAACGACCCGCCGACGTGATGCAGGGCATGGAAGGCGCCGGGGGACGACGCCACGGCGGGATCCACGTGGCTCACGGGACTCGCAGCACTCACGGAACTCACCGGGCTCACAGGACCTGCAGGGCTCATGCGACGCGTACGGCTCATACCGAGGACGGTAGGCACGAATCGTTTCGGCGGTGGCCGAAGTACCGCGGCGGACAAGAGAACCCATGACCCCCACCCCACCGACCCGCACCACCAGCGCCGACGGCCCCCCATACGGCGCCGACCTCGCCCGGCTGGCCGCGCTGCTGGCCGACCGCACCCGGGCCGCGTTCTGCCTGGCGCTGCTGGACGGGCGGGCCTGGACGGCCGGTGAGCTGGCGGCGTACGCGGGGGTCGCCCCGTCGACCGCGAGCGAGCATCTGACCCGGCTGACGGAGGGCGGGCTGCTGGTCGAGCGGCGTCAGGGCCGGCACCGCTACGTCCAGCTCGCGAGCCCGCGCGTCGCCGAACTCCTCGAATCCCTGGTCGCCCACCTGGGCCCGCCGACCGCCCCACCGCGCGGGCTGCGCGCCGTCAGCGCGTCCGCGGCGCTCGCGCGGGGCCGCACCTGCTACGACCACCTGGCCGGGCGGCTCGGAGTGGCCGTCACGGACGCCATGACCGACCGCGGGCTGGTCGACCAGGACGGCGGATTCACGCTGACCGACGCCGGACGGCAGTGGTTCGCCGACGGCCTCGGGGTCGAGACGGCCGCCCTGCGCAACGGGCGCCGCCCGCAGGCCCGCGGCTGCCTGGACTGGACCGAGCGCCGCCCGCATCTCGCGGGCACGGCCGGCGCCCGGCTCTGCGACCGCTTCCTGGAACTCCACTGGGTCCGCCGGATCGGCAGCGGCCGGGCGGTCCGCCTCACCCCGGACGGCGCGCGGGAACTGCACCGCCTGCTCGGCATCGACGGCGCGGCGGCGGGACTGGTGTGAAGAGACCGGCGGCCGGACGGCCGTGAAGGGCGCGCCCGGTACGGCTCCCGGATAACCCCGCGCGTCCGCACCGCCCGCGCCCGTACCGTACGGCCATGATCGCCATACCCGAGCCGTCGCCCGGCCACCGCCCGGCAACGGCGCCCGACGGGCAGCCGTCCCCCACCCGCACCCTCTGGCGCCCCACCGGCCCCGAGGAGCTGGCCCTGGTCGAGGCCTCCGGCTGGCGCGCCTGGCCGCCGCGGCTGCCCGACCAGCCGATCTTCTATCCGGTGCTCAACGAGGACTACGCGATACGGATCGCCCGCGACTGGAACGTGCCCGCCTCCGGGATCGGCCATGTCACCCGCTTCGAGGTCGAGGCGGCGTTCCTGGAGCGCTATCCGGTACGCCAGGCGGGCGGCGAGACAATCCTCGAACTCTGGGTTCCCGCCGAGGAGTTGGCGGAGTTCAACCGGCACATCGTCGGCCGTATCGCACTCGTCCGCAGCTTCCACCCGCCGCACCCGACGCCCCGGCCATGAGCGCCCCCGGCCCCGCCCCGGTCCTGCTGATCTCGGCGCAGCGCACCAGCACCGCCCTGCTGCTGACCGAGGCGGCCGCCCGGCGCGGCCTGGAGACGGCGACCCTGACCGGCCCGGACACCGTCCGCGCGCTGACCGGGCGGGCCGTCCACTGGCACGGCGGCCCCCGCGTCGCCGACCTCGTCTCCGGGACGCTGCGGCTGGGCCTGCTGGAGCCGCCCGACCACTGGCTGGCCCAGCTGCCCCGCCCGCTCACCCACCGGCACATCGAGCTGACGACGCACGCGGAGGCGGACCGCCGCCGCGCCGGCCGTCCGTTCTTCGCCAAGCCGCCGAGCGACAAATCCTTCCCGCCGGGCGTGTACGGCGACGGCCGGCGGCTGCCGCCGGCCGCCCCGCACACCCCGGTCCTGGTCTCGGACGTCGTCTCCTTCGCCGCCGAGTACCGGCTGTTCCTCCTGGACGGCGCCCTCGCCGCCGCCACCCGCTACGCCGTCCACGGCCGCCTGGACCCGGCGCCGCTGTCCGAGGATCCGTACGCACCCGACGTCCGCGCCTTCGCCGCGCGGCTGTCCGGCCTCGCCCCGCTGCCCAGCGCGGCGGCGGTCGATGTGGGTCTGCTGGACGACGGCCGCTGGGCGGTCGTCGAGGCCAACATGCCGTGGTTCGCGCACAGTTACGCCGCCGATCCGGACGGCGTACTGGGCGTGGTGCTGCGCGCGGCGGGCCCGTACGCCCGCGTCCTCGACGCCGACCGCCGCTTCCTGCGCCGCGGGTAGCACGGCGAAGGCCGGTCCCCGGCCGCCCGCCGTCCCGCCACCCGGCGCGCCGCGGCCGCCTACCGCGCACACCGCCCCGGCCACGCATACAGCGTTGTCCGGGCGCCGCGAACCTCGGTACTGGTGCAGACCTCGAACGCGTCGCGCAGGGTGGCGCGTTTGGCGAGCTCCTGGTCGTTGACGTCGACCGGCTGGCCGGGCGGGTCGCCGGCGACGACGATCCGGCGGGTGGCGAGCATCCGGTCGCGGATCGCGTCGCCGGAGCGTTCGGTGCCGTAGAGGGTGTGCGAGGCCACCGGGCTCTTGGCCAGCGCGAGATCGGTCAGGCCACGGAATGCGTGCGGATACGGCGCCCTCCAGATGCGGCGCCGGGCGGGCAGGAACAGCAGCCCGTCACCGGGGGCGGCCATCGTGCGTACCGCCCGGGCGACCGCGGTGGCATCGTCGACCCGGCTGTCGGGACTGCGCAGTTGGATGCCGACGGGCAGCAGCGCCGCCGCCACGAGCACCAGGACCACCGCCCGCCGCCGCCATCGCGCCCGGGTCTGGCCGAGTTCGCCGGCCGGCCGCAGCAACCGGGCCAGCGCGGCACCGGCGAGCAGGGCGAAGCCGGCGACGGAGTAGAGGACGTAGCGGTCGACGTAGGCCGGTTCGGCGTAGGAGAGGAGGAAGAGCAGGAACGTGGGGAGGAAGAGCAGGGGAAGGCCGACGGCGCTCAGGCCGATCGGACCGCGCGATCGGGTACGGATCCGGGCGCAGCCGCCGCCCAGCACCGCCAGCACCCCGAACGTCAGCAGCTGCACGGGGTCCGGCCACATGAGCCAGCCCAGTTGCCCCGCCTGCCGGGTGCTGAAGACCGCGAGCGGGGCCACTCCGGCGAGGACCGCGACGGCGGCCAGGGCCCAGGCGCGCCGCACCCGGCGGGGCCGGCGCGCCAGGACGACGGCGGCGCCGTGCGCGGGCAGCGCCAGCGTGGCGAACTCGTGCAGCAGGCAGGCGACCAGTATCAGGGCGGCATAGGCGCACCACAGCCCCCGGCGCGGCCGAGCGGCGGTCAGCACCAGGACATAGGTCGCCCAGACGACCAGCGCGCAGACCATCGCGTACGAGCGCCCCTCCTGCGCGTACTGCTGCACGAGGGGGACCAGCGCGAAGGTGACACCGGCGAACAGGCCCGCGCGCCGCCCCACCAGGCGCTCCCCCAGCAGGGCGACACCGGCAGCGGCGGCGGTCATGGCGGCGACGGACGGCAGCCGCAGGCCGATCACCTCGCCGAGGGCGCCGCCGAGGGCGGCGTCGTAGCCGGCGAACCAGAGGTGCATCAGCGCGTAGTAGAGACCGTGGACGGCATCGACGTGCCGAAGCGTCGGCCAGAGGTCGGCCAGGGCGCGGTGCGCCATGTCGTAGGTGACCGCCTCGTCGCGCCATATGGCCTCCTGGCGGCGGATGCCCCAGGCTCCCAGGAGCAGCATCAGCCCGGAGGGCGTCAGCACCACCGCCCCCTGCGCCGCCCGGGTGCCACGGGTGGCCAGGGAGGACGCGAACGTCGTCTTCTGTGCTTGCGCTGCGTCGATGACGGGCTCCGGTCATTGGTACGGACGCACCGGATCGTAGGGAGACGGCGCCGGTGGGGCCCGTACGACGCGCGGGGCTCCCGGATCCGGAACGCCGGATCCGAGAGCCCCGTTACGCGCTCCTCCGCACTCAGCCGAGGCGCGTCAGCTTCGCCCCGAAGGTCGGCTCGGTGAGGTCCTTCTGCAGGGCCACCGGAACCTTCTGCGCGCTGGCGCCGCTGCCGACCGTCAGGATGCCGACCTTGGTCCCGGCCTTGGCGGTGTGCGGTACGGGCTTGCCGCCGCCGTCGATCGAGAACTTCGCCTTCATGCCCGGCCAGCCCACGGCCGTCAGGTCCTTGGTCGCGACCACCGGGGTCTGGCCGCCGAGGCCGTCGTCCACGTACCCGACGACCTGGCCCTTCTTCACCGCCGTGGCCGAGGTCAGCGCGTTGCGCACCGCTTCGATGACCTTCTGGCTGTTGTCCTTGACCATGGTGAGGCTGTTGGTGGCGTTGGGGTCCAGACCCTTGAAGTGCTGGTCCAGCATCGTGCCGAGGATCATCCGGTCCTTGCCGTCCACCGTCTTGTAGGCCGCCCAGGACAGCGTGCCGCCGGCCGCCGTGCTGGAGCCGGTCTTGATGCCCTTGACGCTCAGCCCGGCCAGCAGCAGGTTGTCGTTGTTGTTGTTGATCCGCCCCGGCAGGCCCGGGATCTCGGCGTTGGTCATGGCGACGATCGGCCGGAACGCGTCGAACTTCATGACGGCCTCGGCCAGCTTGATCTGGTCGACGGCGGTGCTCACGGTCTTGGGGTCGAGGCCGCTGGGGTCGGTGTAGGTGGTCTTCTTCATGCCCAGATCCCTGGCGGCGGCGTTCATCTTCTTGACGAACGCCCCCTCGTTGACGGACTGGGTGTCCCAACGGGCCAGCAGCCGGGCGATGTTGTTGCCGGACGGGATCATCAGCATCTTGAGCATGTCCTGCTCGTGGAACTTCTGCCCCGCCTGGAGCCCCTCGATCCGCGACTCGTCCGTGGAGCCGCCCTCGGCCACCGCCTTGGCGTCGACCTCGATCTCCGGGCCCTTGTCGTCCTTGTCCTTGAGCGGGTGCTCCTTGAGGATGACGTAGGCCGTCATGATCTTGGCGACGCTCGCGGTCGGCACCGGCTTCTGCGCGCCGAACGTCCCCAGGTCGCCGGACCCCACGACCTTGACCGCCGCCTGTCCGTGCTCGGGCCACGGCACGGTGAGCTTGCCGCCCTTGAAGGTGAACGCGGTCGAGGAGCCGACGGCGAGCGTGGGCGCGGGCAGCGACCGGACCGACTGGACGACCACGAAGATGATCGCCAGCAGCACGACCAGCGGGGTCCAGATCTTGAACCGGCGGACGACCGTGCGCAGCGTGGTCTCGGGCGGCGGCGGGGTGTTGGTGAGCCTGGCCAGGAGGTCGAGCGGCGGCAGCGGCTCCTGCCGGGTCCGCTCGGACTCGGGCAGCGCCTCGGGCTCGCTACGCGGCGGGGCGGGCTCGGCGGCGGTGGGGGCGGCCGGTGTCGCGGGGGCCTCGGGGGCCTCGGGGGGCAGCGCGCCGGGGCCCTTCGCGGGGGCCGCCTTGTCGAGGGCCTTGCCGGGCGCACGGGTGGGGGTACGGTCCGCCGTCTTGCCGAGGGACTTCTCCGCCGCACCGTCGTCCGTCGACTTCAGCGCCACGAACTGGCTGGTCCGCTCGGGATCACGCTCAGCGGGCCGAGCCTTGGCGGCCGCCTTGCCCTTGGCCTCGCCCTTGGCGTCGCCCTTGGCGTTGGCCTTGGCGTTGGCCTTGTCGTTGGCCTTGGCCTCGTCCTTGGCCTTTGCCTCGTCCTTCGTCTCGCCCTTGGACTTGGCTCCATCCTTCGTCTCGCCCTTGGGCTCGTCCTTGGACTTGGCTTCGTCCTTGGCTTCGTCCTTGGACTCGTCCTTGGGCTTGCCCTTGCCGGGCGGCGTGATCTTGAACGCCGTGGTCGGCTGGTCGACGGGCCGACCGTCCGACGCCCCCTTGGGCTTCGCGATGGCAAACACCCGGGTGGCTTCATCGGCCGGCGCCTCGTCGGCCGCCTCGTCGTCGCCGCCCTTGCCCTTGCCCTTCTGGAGGCCGACCGTCTTGAACACGGCCGTGGCCTGGTCGACGGCCTTGGGCTGAGGAGCGGAGTCGGCCTTGGCGTCAGCGTCGGCCTTGGCGTCGGAGTCGGCCTTCGACTTGGGCTCGGCCTTGGGCTCGGCCTTGGCCTTGGAGTCGGACTCGGGCTTGGCCTTGGAGTCGGACTCGGGCTTGGCCTTGGAGTCCTTGGCGCCCTCGCTCTTGGCGTCCTTGGCGTCCGCGCCCTTGGCCCCGGACTTCGGGGCAGCATCGGACTTCGGGTCGGCGTCGGGCTCCGGGGCGGCCTCGGGCTTCACCGCCGGCTTCACCGCCGCCTTCGCGCCCTCGCCATCGCCGTCACCCTCGTCGCCGTCGTCATCACGGGCACCCGCGTCATCCGCGTCGGCATCGGCGCCGTCACCCGAATCCGCCGCCGCGCCCCCGTCCGCGCCCCCGTCCTCATCGTCCGTACCGGCGACCCAGGCGGCCACAGCGGCCCGCAGGCGATCGTTACCACCCTTGGCGCCGCCCTCGCCCGCCTCGGCGTCCTGCGACGCCTCAGGGCCCTTCTCGGACGCAACGTCGGCGGCGGGCTCGGCCTCCACCGCGTCCGTCACCGCGTCGTCCGCCGCGTCCTCCACCGGCGCACCCGGCTCCCCGGGCGCATCCGGCTGGTCCGGCTCCCCCGACGACTTCCCGGCCGACTTCCCCGACGGCTCGCCGGACGGCTCCGCCGCCTTCACATCAGATTCCCCGCGGAAGACCGTCAGGCGCGGATCGTGTTCGCTCCGCGCCGTCCGCCCCGACGACTTCTTCTTGTCCGACTTGTTCGTGTCCGACTTGTCGGGGGACTCGCCCGCCACCGATGTCTCCTTCACTACGTCGCCCGCTCCACCACAGCCAGTGTTTCCCAGTGTCCTGTGTCCGCACGGCGCCATCCCGTCGCCACGCGAACCCAGTACGCGCCGCACCCCACCGCAGATGTCGCCTACGTGCAAGACGAGAACGACATACCTACCGGTTCCCTATCGAACCCCCCACGCACTCTCGACAGATGAATGTGAGAGGGGTCACCCTGTCATTCATCCACGCGGGGAGGCATGGATGGGCAGGAGCCGCAGAACAATTCCGGAGGAGCTTCTGCTGCTCGCTTTGGACCCGACCACGGGCACCACAGCGCAGCCGCAGTCGCTCGACCTCGGCCTGGCCGGGGCCCAGCTAGTAGAGCTGGCTCTGGCAGGACGGATAGCCCCAGACGGGGATCGTATCGCCGTGGTGATGGCACGGCCGACAGGAGATCCGACTCTGGACTCCGCGCTCGAACTGCTGCGCCGACGCGGCAGTCCGGTGCGTGCGGTCCATTGGATCGGCGGGCCCCGACTGGGGCTGCGCCAGACGTATCTCACGCATCTCGAACGGTGCGGCATGGTCCATGCCGTGGCGGGACAGATGTGCGGGGTGCTGCCGACGACGCGCTACCAGGCGACGGAGACGGCCATCAGCCGGGAAATCAGGGCCCGGCTGGACAATGCGATCCGCACCGGCGTACCACCGGACCCGCGGACCGCGGCGCTCGCCGCGCTGGCCCATGCGGTCGGACTCGGCAAGCACCTCTATCCAGGGAACGAAGGGCGCTCATCACGCTCCCGTCTCCGGGATCTCATCCGGCACGACCCGATGGGCGGGCTGGTCGCACACGCAGTCATGGACGTGCAGAACGGCGCCGCGGCGCAGCCCCGGCGGGCGCAGGCCGCGGGACCGGGAGCCGTACGGCAGACCGCAGCGCGTGCCACGGAGCCGGCCGGCGTGCCGGTGCAGTCGCGGCACGGTCACGGCAGCATGGCCCGCGTCGGCGCCCGCTGACGCGGCAAGCAGGACACCCGCACCACACGCGCACCACTACCCCTCAACACCGACTTCCCCTATCCCGCAGATCCGTTCGGGAGCCGCAGTAAGAAAGCGTGGGGTGGTGGCCCGGCCGTTCTGGACGATGGCCGGACCACCACCCCACGCGCATGCCCGCTCGCCTTCTGTGTCCATTCGACTGCGCGCCGTGGCGTCGGAGTGGCACCCTGCTGGACAGAACACGACAGCAGTACGGAGCCGGAGGTGCACTACCCGTGGCGTCCAACATCAACCCCACCGTCAGGCGACGCCGGTTGGGACAGGAGCTGCGCAGGCTCCGCGAGGACAAGGGCATGACGGCGGAACAGGTGGCCGAGCGGCTGCTGGTCTCCCAGTCGAAGATCAGCAGGCTCGAGAACGGCCGCCGCAGCATCAGCCAGCGCGACGTGCGCGACCTGTGCGGGGTCTACGAAGTGGACGACCACCGCATAGTCGATTCGCTGATGCAGATGGCCAAGGATTCGCGCCAGCAGGGCTGGTGGCACGCCTTCGGCGACATCCCGTACAGCGTCTACATCGGCCTGGAGACCGAGGCGGCCTCGCTGCGGGTCTACGAGTCCCTGCTGGTGCCCGGCCTGCTGCAGACGCCCGGCTACGCCGAGGCGGTCATTCCCGGCGCGGTCCCCGAACTCGCACCCGAGAGCCTGGAGAAGCGCATCCAGGTGCGGATGCGTCGGCAGGAGCGGGTCAACGACCCCAAGCGCCCGCTGCGGCTGTGGGTGGTGCTGGACGAGAGCGCGCTGCGCCGGGTGGTCGGCAGCCATCTGGTCATGCGCGAGCAGTTGGACCATCTCGTCGAGATGAGTCATCTGCCGCATGTGACGGTGCAGGTGCTGCCGTACGACACGGGTGCGCACGCCGGAATGTCGGGGACGTTCTCGATCCTGGAATTCGACGATGCCTCGGATTCGAGCGTGGTGTACATCGAGGGCGTCACCAGTGATCTGTATCTGGAGAAGACCAACGATGTGCACAAATACACGATCATGTACGAGCACCTGCGCGCGCAGGCGCTGAACGCGGATCAGAGCCGGGAGTTCATCGCCCGGGCGGCCAAGGCGCACGCGGACGCCACGGGATGAAGGGGGCGGGTGGAAGCAATGGGGGCAATTCAGCCCGGAATGTCGCCTTCCGGATAACGGGATCGCACGGTACACCGGCGCCCGGCGACATGAAAAGAGATCAAGGAATATGACATTCGGAAGGGTGAACGACTCCTGCGGCTCGTGATGTTGGCGCGTAGCGTCAGCAGTACCGAATCCCCGGTAACACAGAGTGAGTTGGAGTGAAAATGGCTATTCAGCCGAATTCCGCGTTCTCCTGGACGAAGTCCTCGTACTCCGGCGGCAACGGCGCCTGCGTCGAGATGGCCGTCCCGACCTCGGCAGCCATCGCGGTGCGCGACTCCAAGGACCCCGAGGGCCCGCGCCTCACGTTCGACAACGCCGCCTGGAGCACCTTCGTGTCGGACGTGGCCTGCGGCTCGTTCGACCTGGCGTGAACTGAGCGTCACCCACCCCAGTCCGCGCGACCGCGCGCGGAGATGAGCCCTCTCGACTGGATCGCCGTCCCGGCCGAGGGGGCTCGGCCATGCCCGGCGGAGGCATGGACCGCCGCTCCGTTCAGCGCAGTTCGCTCACATACCGGTCCGTCCCGGGGACGGTCGGCAGGAACGGCGCCACCAGTTCCACCCGCCCCAGCCCCGACTCCGCGACCGCGGCCTCCCGGTCGGCGAAATGCGCCGCCCAGGCCTCCCGGGGGTCCTGCTGGAGGAACCACAGCAGCGTCAGCCGGGTGTCGACGCCCTCGACCTGCTTCACATACGCCATCCGGTCCCCCGGCAGCGGCGTCGGCCGGAAGATCGTGACCATCGCGGCCGGTGAGCCCGCCAGCCGTCGCGGCAGATGCCGGGCGCGCAGCCACTCCAGCAGCTCCGCCCGCCGCTCCGGGCCGTCCGCGTCGATCACCTCCAGCACCAGGCCCGCGTACGGGTGGTCCAGCGCATGGAAGTCACGCGGACCCGCCGCCCCGTCCCGGTAGACCGTCGCCGCATGGTCCTGGAAGGCCGTAAAGACATGCGTACGGTCCTGATAGACGCGGCCGTCCCGGTTGAGGCGCTTGTTGATGCCGACGGTCCACTTCATGTGCTCGTCGTAGCGGCCTTCGGTGAGCCAGTACGTGGAGAGATAGCAGCCGGCCGTGACCGGCTGGGCGACGGCGGACTTCTCGGGGTAGCGCAGCAGTTGGAGATCGCGGGTGGCGACCCAGCGACGGCCGGCGAAGATCCAGGGCATCGCCATCGCGCCCGCGATGTAGTGGTCGTCCTCGTACCAGCGGTTGTAGGCGTACTCATGGCCCGGATGCGGCTCGACCATGGTGATCAGCGCATGCCCGGGGTGCACGCCGTAGGGGCCGGCGGCGGCCAGTTCGGCGTAGGCCGCGTGGGAGGGGGCGGAGTCCGTGGAGGTGCGTTCCGTGTCCTCGGTCATGACAGACAGGTGTAGCTGACATGACGTCAGAAAGGGAGGTGTCGAACGGTACGGGCCGCCCACCATGCGGGCAGATCTGCGCACACGTCACCCGGGCGCCTAAGCTCCCTGCCCCGCGCAGCTAACGCCGGTTAACGCCCCGTGCGGTGCCCGGCGGCGCCTGCAATCCGAGCGATTGGAGCCGTCATGTCGGACGCGATCCTTGCCGACACCGCCACCCCCGTCCCCGAGCTCGCGGCCCGCGCGGCGCGGACCGGTAGCTCGCCCGTACGCGACATCCTGGCGCTCACCGCCCGGCCCGAGGTCATCTCGTTCGCCGGCGGACTGCCCGCCCCGGAGCTGTTCGACGCGGAGGGCATAGCGGCGGCCTTCCGGCAGGTGCTGAGCGAGGCGCCGCGGCGGGCGCTGCAGTACTCCACCAGCGAGGGCGATCCGGCGCTGCGCGCGGCCGTCGCGGCGCGCACCACCGCGCGCGGCCTGCCCACCGACGCCGACGACCTGCTGGTGACGACCGGCTCCCAGCAGGGGCTGTCGCTGCTGGCCACGGCCCTGTTGGAGCCGGGCGACGTGGTGCTGGTCGAGGACCCCTGCTATCTCGCGGCGCTCCAGATCTTCTCCCTGGCCGGCGCCCGGGTGGTGCCGGTGCCGACCGACGACGAGGGCCTGGACCCGGCCGCGCTCGACGAGATCGCCGCCCGCGAGAACCCCAAGCTGCTCTATGTCATCCCGACGTTCCAGAACCCGACCGGCCGCACCCTGTCCGCCGAGCGGCGGGCCGCGGTGGCGCAGGTCGCCGCCCGGCGCGGGCTGTGGATCGCCGAGGATGACCCGTACAGCGAGCTGCGCTTCGAGGGCGAGCCGCAGCGGTGGGTCGCGTCCTTCCCGGGCGCCGAGGACCGTACGGCGCTGCTCGGCTCGTTCTCCAAGGTGATGGCGCCGGGCCTGCGGCTGGGCTCGCTGCGCGCCCCGGCGGCGCTGCGGCGCGCCTGCATCACCGCCAAGCAGGCCGCCGATCTGCACACGTCGACCATCGATCAGGCCGCCGCGGCACGGTACTTGGCGGACGCCGACCTCGACGCGCACCTGGAGCGGATCCGCGGCGCCTACCGCGAGCGGCGGAACGCGCTGGTGGACGGGTTGCCCGAGGCGCTGCCGGAGGGGTCGCGGTGGAACCGTCCGGCGGGCGGGATGTTCGTGTGGGCGACGCTGCCCGCGGGGTACGACGCGACGGCGCTGCTGCCGGAGGCCGTGCGGCAGGACGTGGCGTACGTCCCCGGGGCGCCGTTCTTCGCCGGGGCGCCGGACCCCACGGCCGTACGGCTGTCGTTCGTCACGCATGCGCCGGACGAGATCCGGACGGGCCTGGTCCGGCTGAGGGCGGCGCTGGAGGGGGCGCAGCGGGCCGGCTGAGGCGGGTCGCGTCGGGCGGCGGGGCGGGCGCGCGGCGGAACGCGCCCTCTGGCCATCGCGGCGCCCCGGCCCTACCCTGACCGGCTATCTGACGTATCGTCAGAATCCGGATCCGGGAGGCGCACCCATGCTGCTGCGGAACAAAACCGTGATCGTCTCGGGCGTCGGGGCCGGGCTCGGCCATCAGGTCGCGGCGGCCTGTGTGCGGGACGGCGCGTCGGTGGTCCTGGGCGCCCGCACGGAGAAGAACCTCGCCGCGTCGGCGGCGGCCATCGACCCTTCGGGGGAGCGCACGGCCTGGCGGGCCACGGACATCGCCGACGAGGCGCAGTGCGAGGCGCTGGCGGCGCTCGCCGTGGAGCGGTTCGGGGGCATCGACGCGGTGATCCATGTCGCGGCCCTCGACTCGCTCTTCGGCGGCCTGCGCGACGCCGACTTCGACTCCTGGCGCGGCGTCGTCGACGTCAACCTCTTCGGCACCCTGCGCATGACGCGCGCCTGCCTGCCCTCGCTCACGGAGCGCGGCGGCGGGTCGGTGGTGATGATCGGCACGCAGTCGTCGGTCGCCGCGCCCTCACAGGTGCAGCAGGCGGCGTACGCGGCATCCAAGGGCGGGCTGGTCTCGGCGATGTATTCGCTGGCGCGCGAGCTGGGGCCGGACCGGATACGGGTCAACACCGTGCAGCCCGGGTGGATGTGGGGCCCGCCGGTTCAGGCGTACGTGCAGTTCACGGCGCACACCGAGGGCGTACCGGAGTCCGAGGTGCTGGGCCGGCTCACCGACCGGATGGCGCTGCCCGACCTGGCGACGGACGCCGATGTGGCCGACACCGCGGTCTTCCTCGCCTCCGACCGGGCCCGCGCCATCACGGGCCAGTCGCTGCTGGTCAATGCCGGTGAGCTGATGCGCTAGCCGCCACCGTCCTCTCTCGTCAGCCGGCCGCACGGGTCCCGTACCCGTGCGGCCGTGGCGCGTCCAAGCGTGTTCGGGCATGCGCCGCCCGGCGAAGTGTCCGCTCATCGTGGGTTCGACGGCGTTGCCGGGACAACGGCCGCGATGGTCAAGGGACGGCAAAATCGTTCGCTTTCTTGACCGTAGTTCACATCCTTGACCGTCGAGGCCTTGACAGGTCCGCTCGTTCGGCGGTTCAATCCCCTGCAGTCCCCCATCCCGTACGGGGACACCGCCCCACAGGACGTCACGGCGAAGTGACTTCCCATCCGGACGTCATCGGCACGTTCACAAGGCGGACCCCTGAAGGGGGCATGAACAGTCTCGACTGGGCCGTACTCATCGGCTACTTCGGCGTGATGGTGGCGATCGGCGTCTGGTCCCACAAACGCGTGGACGACGTCGGCGACTTCTTCACCGCGGGCGGCAAGATGCCGTGGTGGCTGTCCGGCATCTCGCACCACATGTCCGGCTACAGCGCCGTGATGTTCACCGGGTACGCCGGCATCGCCTACCAATACGGCGTCACCTCCTACGTCACCTGGTCCTTCCCCATCGCCGTCGGCATCGCGATCGGGGCCCAGCTGTTCGCGGGGCGGCTCAACCGGCTGCGGTCGCGGCTCGGTGTCGCCTCGCCGCTCGAATACCTCAAGAGCCGCTACAACCTGCCCACCCAGCAGGCGCTCGCCTGGTCCGGCGTGCTGCTGAAGATCGTGGACGTGGGCGCCAAGTGGGCCGCCATCGCCACCTTGCTGTCCGTCTTCACCGGTATGTCCCTCAACCAGGGCATCCTCATCACCGGCGTGATCACCGGCATCTACTGCACGGTCGGCGGCCTGTGGGCGGATGCGCTCACCGAGCTGGGGCAGTTCGTCATCCAACTGCTGGCCGGCGTCGCGATGCTGATCACCGTCATGGGCGAGCTGGGCGGCGTCAGCTCGCTGTGGACCGTATGGGACAGGCTGCCGGACAGCCACGCCCGACCGACCGTCGGCCCGTACACCCTCACCTTCCTGCTCGCCTATCTCTTCATCAAGACCTTCGAATACAGCGGCGGGATGTGGAACCAGGCCCAGCGCTTCATGGCCACCGGCAGCGCCCGGAACGCCAAGCGCTCGGCGCGGCTGTCGGCGGCGCTGTGGCTCGTCTGGCCCGCGGTGCTGTTCTTCCCGATGTGGGTGGCGCCGCTGCTGGTCAGGGCCCGGAAACCGGATGCGTCGGACTCCTATGCGCTGCTGACCGAACGGCTTCTGCCGCACGGCCTGCTGGGGCTCGTCGTCGTGGGCTTCTTCTCCCACACGATGGCCATGTGCTCCTCGGACGCCAACGCCATCTCCGCGGTCTTCACCCGCGATATCGCGCCGGCCCTGTCGGCCAGGGCCCGGGGCTGGAACCACCGGGCCGGGCTGCTGGCGGCGCGGCTGTCGACGGTGTCGTTCCTCGCGCTGTCGATGGCGATCGCCACGCAGGTCGATTCGCCGGCGTTCAAGGACATCATCACCGTCGTCATCAAATGGGTGGCCGGGCTCGTCGGTCCGATCTCCATCCCGTTCCTGCTCGGCATGCTGCCGACGTTCCGCAGGTCGGGGCCGACCGCGGCGCTGACTTCGTGGGCGGCGGGGCTGTTCGCCTTCTGGCTGACCAACTACGGGCTGAGCGGGATGCAGTTGCAGGTGCAGATCGTGTCGCCGGTCGCCGTCTCCCTGGTGCTGTTCGTGCTGATCGGGCTGGTCAGGCCGGAGGCGACGACGCAGCGGGACGCGCTGCTGGCGCGGATCAACTCGGACGGCGACGGGGCGGCGGCCGCGGCGCTGCCCGTGCCGGAGCAGGGCCCGGCAGTCACGGAAGAAGGGGAGGCGCCGAGGTCCGTATGAGGGGGCCGGCGGGCGGCCCCAGCGGGTCACCGCGGGGGCCGGGCCGACCGCCGGCGCCCGGGTTCCTACGCCCGCGGGTAACGGGCGAGCCAGCCCGGTGACGACCCGCCCGGGCCGTGCAGCGCGGGCGCCTGCGTCATCTCCATCGCGAAGTCGTCGGCCAGCTGCAGGATCGTCTCCCGGCCCTCCAGCTCGACCAGCCAGTCCGGCGGCAGCGCCGTCTCGCCGTGCAGCGTGCCCAGCAGGTTTCCGCAGATGGCGCCGGTGGAGTCGCTGTCGCCGCCGTGGTTGACGGCGAGCAGCAGACCGTGCCGGATGTCCTCCGCGACCAACGCGCAGTACACGCCGATCGCCAGCGCCTCCTCCCCCGTCCAGCCCTCGCCGAGCGACTCCACCCGGGCGGGCGTCGGCATGCCCTGCCGTACGGCGCCGAGCGCGCGCTTGAGGGCGTCGGTGGTCTCCTCGTGGCCGGGGCGGGTGGCCAGATGGGCCAGGGCCTTCTGGACGGCGCTGTCGAGGTGCTCGCCGCGGGCCAGGGAATGGCTGATGACGGCGAACGCGCCGGCCGACAGATAGCCGGTGGGGTGGCCGTGGGTCTGCGCCGCGCACTCGACGGCCAGCTGGAAGACCAGCTGCGGCTCCCAGCCGACCAGCAGTCCGAACGGCGCGGAGCGCATCACCGCGCCGCAGCCCTTGGAGTCGGGGTTCTTGGGCTGGTCCACGGTGCCCATCACCTCGTCGCCGAGGCCGCTCAGGCAGGCCCGGCCGGGTGCCCGCCGGGCGTAGAGCCACTCCTCGCGGGCGAGCCAGCCGTCGTCCTTCTTCCGCTCGTCGGGGCCCCAGTCGCGCTGGGTGGCGGCCCAGCGCAGATAGGCGCGGTGGACGTCGGTGGGCGGATGCCAGGCACCGGTGTCGCGGCGCACCTGGGCCCGGATCAGCCCGTCCACCGTGAAGAGGGTCATCTGGGTGTCGTCGGTGACCGCGCCGCGCCGCCCGTAGGCGGGCACGAAGTCCGTCACGCCTTCCTGCCCGTGCGCCTCGCGGATCGCGTCCAGCGCATCGAATTCGATGCCGGCGCCGAGCGCATCGCCGATGGCTCCGCCGAGCAGACAGCCCCGCACCCGACTGCGGAAATCCTGCTGTTCGGCGCGGCCCCAGATCGCGGTGTTGCCTGGCGCTGCACTCATGCCGACACCTCGCTTCGCCCGGCCTCGCATTCGCGCGGCGCGCACCCGTCGACGGCTCGCTCGCTCACGCGCGACCTCCAGAAACTCACAACGTCCCGGGGCCTTGCAGGCTCCCCGCCGCAGCACTGTAATCGACCACGAATGATCGCTTTGAGCCCCGGATCGTAATGTGATCTGTCACCCATGATCGCTGTGGCGGCTCGCCACGATTGCCATGATTAGGCCCCCGGCCACGCCCGGCCACCTGCCGCTCACGGCCCCCCGCGCGCCGTCGTACCCGCCCCCGACCGCACCAGGAGAAGCCTCGATGACCCCGCGCTGCGCCGTACTCGACGACTACCAGGACGTCGCCCTCTCCATGGCCGACTGGTCCCCTCTGGACGGCATCGTGGACGTCCGTACCCTGCGGCAGCCCTTCGGCTCCGAGGACGAGGTGGTCGAGGCGATCGGCGACTGCGAGTTCGTCGTCGCGATGCGCGAACGCACCCCGTTCCCCGCCTCGCTCTTCGCCCGGCTGCCGCGCCTGCGGCTGCTGATCACCTCCGGGATGCGCAACGCCGCCATCGACCTGGCGGCCGCCGCCCGGCACGGTGTCACGGTCTGCGGTACGGCCAGCACCACCGAACCGCCCGTCGAGCTGACCTGGGCGCTGATCCTGGGCCTGGCCCGCAACGTGGTCACCGAGAGCACCGCGATGCGCGCGGGCGGCCCCTGGCAGAGCACGCTCGGCGCCGATCTGCACGGCCGCCGGCTGGGACTTCTCGGCCTGGGCAAGATCGGGACCCGGGTCGCCGGGATCGGCCAGGCCTTCGGCATGGACGTCGTCGCCTGGAGCCAGAACCTGACCGACGAGCGCGCCGCGGCGGCAGGCGTACGCGCCGCCGCCACCAAGGAAGAGCTCCTGGAGACCAGCGACTTCGTCTCCGTCCACCTCGTCCTCGGCGACCGCACCCGCGGGCTGCTCGGCGCCCCCGAGCTCCGCCGGATGCGGCCCACCGCCTACCTCGTCAACACCTCACGCGCCGCCATCGTCGACCAGCCCGCCCTGATCGAGGCCCTGCGCGAGGAGCGCATCGCGGGCGCCGGCCTCGATGTCTTCGATCAGGAACCGCTGCCCGACGACCACCCCCTGCGCACCCTCCCGAACGTCCTCGCGCTGCCCCATCTCGGCTATGTCACCCGCCGGAACTACCAGGGGTACTTCCAGCAGGCGGTGGAGGACATCGTGGGGTTCCTGGACGGGAAGCCGGTGCGGGAGCTGGGGTGAGACGCGGGAAGCGGGGGTGAGGCCGGATTCGTCCCCCGCTTCCGACGACGCTCATCCGTTCGACCATGGCGGCGCCGCATGCGGGGCATGCTCCCCCCATGTCCGAGTACGAGTGGGATCGCACCACCATGGCCGTCGTCGCCTCCGCGCTCTCCGGCGACAGCGATGGCGCGGTGGAACTCCTCCGGCCGCTCGCCCAGCGCGACGTCTGCCATATCGCCGTACGGCTGGCCGCCATGGCCGCCGACGCGCTGATCGCCGCCGCCCAGGACACCGGAGGCGACCGCGAGGAGGCGCTGTCGCAGTGGCAGCAGTGCATCCTGCAGCACGAGGCCGAGTACGAGGGCGAGTGACGTGGTCCGCTCCGCTCAGGAGTGATCCGTGCCGCTCCGCTCAGGAGTGCCCCGTGCCGTCCGGCTCGGGGGAGGCGCGGGCCTCCTCGGTGCGGCGCAGCGCCTGCAGCACCAGGCCGCGCTGCTCCTGGGTGGGGCCGTGCCCTTCCCCGTTGAGCTCCAGCGCCCGGTCGAGCGCCGCCAGGGCCCGTTCGTGGCGGCCCATCGCGTGCAGGGCGACCCCACGGGCCAGATGCGCCCAGGCGTAGGCGGGATCGGCCGCAAGAGACCGTTCGGCCTCCGCGAGCGCCTCCTCGTAGCGCTCCATGTCCAGGTAGGTGCGGCAGCGCTCCCCCCACACCCAGGGGTCGTCCGGCCGGAGTTCGGCCGCGCGTCCGAGGGCGGCCAGCGCTTCCTCGTAACGGCTCATCTCCCGCAGGGTGAGGCCGCGGCGGGCGTGGGCCCAGACGTAGTCGGGGTTGATGGCCAGGGCGCGGTCGAACTCCGCGAGGGCGAGGTCGTACCGCCCCAGGTCCCGGTAGGTCGCGCCCCGCTCGGCCATCGCCCAGGCGTACTCCGCGTCGATCTCTATGGCCCGCTCCAGACCCGCCAGCGCCTCCTCGTGGCGCCCGAGGCGGCGCAGGCAGACGGCGCGGCTGGCGATGGTGAAGGCGTGCCGGGGTTGACCGGCCAGCGCCCGGTCGAATTCGGCGACGGCTTGCTCGAAGCGGCCCGTGAGGCGGTGGACCTCGCCGAGTTGGGAGGCCGCATCCACCGAGTCCGGGGCGACCTCCAGGGCGCGGGCGTAGTCCTCGGCCGCGCGCTCGAAGGAACGCATGTACCGGTGCGTCAGCCCCCGGCCCAGCAGTGCGGGCAGGTTGCGCGGCGCCAGCTCCAGGCAGCGGTCGAAGTCGGCGAACGCCTGCGGCCAGGCTTCGGTCTTGCGGTACTCCCGGCCCCGGATGCGGTGGATGCGGGCCTGCTCGGCCGCCTCCAGGCCGGGCCGGGCCAGCAGCGCGGTGAGCACGGCGATCAGGCCGCCACCGTCCTCGGTGAGTTCGGCGACCAGACGGTCACCCCATCCTGCGGCCTCGGCCGCCCCGGCGTCCTCCCCGGCCTGGCGGAGGCTTTCCGCCACCCTGCGCACGACGGGCCGCTCGTACTCGGCCGCATCCACGACGTCGGTCAGCGCCTGGGCGAGCGCCGGCTGAGGATCCGCGCACAGCGCGTGGTAGGTCTCCCGCAGCCGGTACTCCACCCAGCGTTCGTCGGCCCAGGACCGCTCCGGTTCGGCGTCGGCGTCGCAATCCGTACGACGGCTCCGGGCGGCCTCGGCCAGACGGCGGTGCCGGGCCGCCCAGGTCTGCGGTGACCTGCGCCGCTGAAGGCGCAGCATCGCCGTACGCACCACCTCGTGGTACTGCCGGCGCCCGGCCCGGTCGGCGACGAACGGCAGTCCGCACAGCCAGCCGAACTGCCCGGCGGCGGCCGCATCCACCGCGACCCGGAAGACGTCCTCGTCCAGATGGCGCGGCAGGGCCGCCGCCAGCGCGGCCTCCCGGCGGACGGGGTCGGTCTCCCACTTCAAGAACCGTTCGACGGCCGTGTCGCTGGGATCGCCGACGGCCTCGGCCGCGCGCGGGCGGTTCTCGGCGAGGGTGGAGACCAGCACCGGCAGCCCGCCGGACAGCCGGCGGATCACCTCGACGACGGGCTCGTCGACGATGCCCCTGGTCGCCAGGAACTGCCGCGCCTCCGCCTCGGTGAAGGCGTCCAGCGGCAGCTCCGCCACACAGTCGAGGTAGTCGGCCCAGCACCGGCGGTCCAGGGCCGTCTGTCCGGCCAGCGTCACCACCACATTGGGCGCCAGCGGGCCGTACCGGTCGGTGACCAGGACGTCGCGCAGCCAGACGTCCAGCAACGGCCCGGTCCGTTCGTAGGTGTCGAAGAAGAGGGCCAGCCAGGGCACCTCGTCGGCGGCGGCGTTCACCTCACGGACGAACACCGGGGTCAGCGCCTCCAGCGGCTCCATCACCAGCTGGACGTCGTCGTGGTTGCGCAGCCGGGCGCTGAGCAGGCCGCGCAGCCGGTCCGCGCCGCGCGCCACCTGGCGGGGGTCCAGCGCTCCGGTGACGGCCCCGACACCGGGCAGCAGACCGGCGGCGGCGAGCCCGGCCCGAGCCGCGAGCATGCTGCCGGGCGAAGGGACGGGCCCCTGGCCTTCGCCCGGCTCCACCGCCCCGGACGGCCCCTCCTCCGCGATCACGGCCGCCGCTTCGGCCTCGTGCCGCCGCTCGCGATAGGTGGCCATCAGCTTGTCGAACGCCTTCAGGGGACGTCCCTGAGCGGCGAGTTGCCCGCTCACGGCGGCCATCGCCGCGGGCACGTCGTGCACCGCCTCGTCGACGTAGGCGGTCGGCGCGCCCCGGTCCCGGGCGGTGTTCTCGAACTGCCTGATCAGGGACGTCTTGCCGACGCCCGCCTGGCCGTGCACATGGAACAGGAACTGGAACGCCGGATCCTCGGCCGGCCGCGCGAAGTTGTCGCGAAAGGCCGCGATCTCGCCCTGCCGCCCGACGAACCCCTCCCGCCGCCTGAGCCGGATCAGCTCCTGCCGCGACATCCTGCTGCGGTTCACGTCTCCACCCCCTCCGCGTCGGCCTCCGCCGCCCTGCTCACGCAGATTAGCCTTCGGCGGAGTAGAGCGTCCGAGGCTGTGGACAACTCCCGGCGCTTCGGTCTCCCGACGGTCCAAAAGCCCGAGCGGACCGGGCAACTCCCCGGTCCGCTCGCCAGTTGGGGACATCGAACCCCGCTACTCCACCACCGGCAGCAGCTCGGGCAGATGCCCGTCCGAGGCGAGGGCGGCGCTCTGGCGTTCCTGCGGCACGGGGCCGTACGTCGTCGTGCGGGGACGCGCGGGACGGCCGGCCCGGTCCGCGATGGCGACCAGGTCCTGGATGGAGCGGTAGGAGCCGTAACTGGAGCCCGCCATCCGGGAGATGGTCTCCTCCATCAGGGTGCCGCCCAGGTCGTTGGCGCCCGAGCGGAGCATCTGAGCGGCGCCCTCCGTCCCCAGCTTGACCCAGCTGGTCTGGATGTTGGTGATGTGCGGGTGGAGCAGGACCCGGGCCATGGCCGTCACCGCGCGGTTGTCGCGGGTGGTGGGGCCGGGGCGGGCGATGCCGGCCAGATAGACGGGGGCGTTGGTGTGGATGAAGGGGAGGGTGACGAATTCGGTGAAGCCGCCGGTCTCCTGCTGGATCTCGGCCAGCAGGCGGAGGTGGCCGAGCCAGTGGCGGGGCTGGTCGACATGGCCGTACATCATCGTCGAGGACGAGCGGATGCCCAGCTCGTGGGCGGTCTTGATGACCTCGACCCAGGTGGCCGTGGGGAGCTTTCCTTTGGTGAGGACCCAGCGGACTTCGTCGTCGAGGATCTCGGCGGCGGTGCCGGGGACGGTGTCCAGGCCGGCGGCCTTGGCCTCGGCGAGCCACTCGCGGATGGACAGGCCCGTGCGGGTCGCGCCGTTGACGACCTCCATCGGGGAGAAGGCGTGCACATGCATGCCGGGGACGCGTTCCTTGACGGCGCGCGCGATGTCGAAGTACGCCGTACCGGGCAGGTCGGGGTGGATGCCGCCCTGCATGCAGACCTCCACCGCGCCGACGTCCCAGGCCTGTTGGGCACGGTCGGCCACCTGGGAGAGGGAGAGGGTGTACGCGTCGGCGTCGGTGCGGCGCTGGGCGAAGGCGCAGAAGCGGCAGCCGGTGTAGCAGACGTTGGTGAAGTTGATGTTCCTGGTGACGATGTAGGTGACGTCGTCGCCGACCGTGGCGCGGCGCAGGTCGTCGGCGATGCCGCAGAGGGCGTCCAGGGCCGGCCCGTCGGCGTGCAGCAGGGCCAGCGCCTCGGCGTCGGTGAGCCTGGTGGGGTCGTCGGCTGCCTGGGACAGGGCCTGCCGTACGTCCGCGTCGATGCGCGAGGGCACCATCCCGGGGGCGGCGGCCTCGCGCAGCGCCTCCCAGTCGCCGTAGACCTCGTCGAAGTCGTCGCGGCGGTCCGCCGTCCGGCCTTCGGTGTCGATGGTGTGGTGCAGGTCCGTACGGCCCGAGGAGCTCATCGAGAAGCCCTCGTCGGGCTCCTGCCAGGGGCGGCCCACCACGGGGGCGTCCTCGACGGCCAGCCCCGTCTCCGGGTCGGCGAGGGCGCGGACGTGCGGCAGCAGCCGGGGGTCGAGCCAGGGTTCGCCGCGCAGGAGGAACTCCGGGTAGATGGGCAGCCGTTCGCGCAGCTCGAAGCCGGCGGCCGCGCAGCGCTCGGTCAGCTCCTCGATCTGCGGCCAGGGGCGCTCGGGGTTGACGTGGTCGAGGGTCAGCGGGGAGACGCCGCCCCAGTCGTCGATCCCGGCATCGATGAGCAGCGCGTACTCGCCGTCGACCAGGTTGGGCGGCGCCTGGATACGGGTGGCGGGCCCCATGATGTGCCGGGCCACCGCGATGGTGGCGGCCAGCTCCTCCAGTTCGGCGTCCGGCATTCCGCGCATGGCCGTGTCCGGCTTGGCGCGGAAGTTCTGCATGATCAGTTCCTGGATGCCGTGGTAGGCCCGCTGGATACGGCGCAGCGCGAAGATCGACTCGGCGCGCTCCTCGTAGGTCTCGCCGATCCCGATGAGCAGTCCGGTGGTGAAGGGAACGTTGGAGCGGCCGGCGTCCTCCAGGACGCGCAGCCGGACAGCGGGCTCCTTGTCGGGCGAGCCGTGGTGCGGGCCGCCGGGTTCGCTCCACAGCCGCTCGGCGGTGGTCTCCAGCATCATCCCGAGGGAGGGGGCGACGGGCTTGAGGCGCTGGAAGTCCGTCCAGGACAGCACCCCCGGGTTGAGGTGCGGCAGCAGCCCGGTCTCCTCCAGGACGCGGATGGCCATGGCCCGTACGTAGGAGAGCGTGTCGTCGTAGCCGTGCGCCTCGAGCCATTCGCGGGCCTCGGGCCAGCGGTCCTCGGGCTTGTCACCGAGCGTGAACAGGGCTTCCTTGCAGCCCATTTCGGCACCGCGGCGGGCGATGTCGAGCACCTCGTCGGGCGACATGAACATCCCGTGACCGTCGCGGCGCAGCTTGCCGGGGACGGTGACGAAGGTGCAGTAGTGGCATTTGTCCCGGCACAGGCGGGTCAGGGGGATGAACACGCCGCGCGAGTACGTGATGATTCCGGGGCGCCCGGCGGCCTCCAGGCCCGCGTCCCGCACCCGGGCCGCCGAGGCGCACAGGTCCCGCAAGTCCTCGCCGCGGGCCTGCAGAAGCACCGTGGCCTCGCCGACGTCCAGCGCCACGCCGTCGCGGGCCCGCTTGAGCGCACGGCGCATGGCGTTCGCGGTCGGGCGCCCCTCCTGGCCGGCGGCGGCGCCCTTCTCCCCGTCGGCCGTTCGGCCGGACGCCTGGTCGGGCACCCGGTCGGATCCCTGGTGGTGTCGCCGGTCAGATCCCTGGTCAGGTCCCTGCGCGCTGGAAGTCATCCTCCGAGGATACGAGCGCCCGCCGACAGTGCCGCCGCCGGACAACCGGCCGTCGGTGTGCCGCTGATCACGTCAGGCGGAGGTTCCCTCCGCGCGGCGGCGGGGCACTTCCCGGCGGCCGCGCGGAGCACACCCCGGCGGCGAGCGGCTACAGACCGGCCAGCATTTCCTCCGAATACGTCCGGGTCAGGAACTCCATGTAGTGCCCGTCGGGGTCGTCGACGTACAGGCCACGGCCGCCGTCGCGGGTGTTGATCTGCTGTGCCCCGCGGTGCAGGGGCTCGGCCCAGTAGGGCAGCTGCCGCGCCTCTATCCGTGCCAGGATCGCGTCGAACTCGGCCTCCGTCACCAAGAACGCATAGTGCGTCGGCACGAACTCCTGGCCGGAGGCGACGTGCTCGGCGTAGTCGAGGGTCACCCCGTTGTCCATCTTGACGGCGGCGAACGGGCCGTAGGCCTTGGGCGCGGGGGCGTCCAGAAGGTCGGCCAGGAACTGCGCGGAGGCGAAACGGTCGGTGCTGTGCACGATCGTGTGGTCGAGGCTGGGCATCACAATTCTCCTTGGACCGTTGATCTGCGAATACGGCTCTGTGGCGCACCGGACCCCGGACGCGCCACCGGTCCGTGGCGCGCTGCGGATCCGTCACGTTCCACGCTAGGACGGTCCGGGCGGGCGCGGATCGGTCTGCGGTACCGACCCGCGCCGGTGGCCGTACGCCAATGGTCCTAGGCGTCCGCGCCACGCCTCACCGCCCGCCCCGCCCTCTCTCCTTTGCGCCGCTCCACCGGGTAGGGCCGCCGTCCCGCCCCGTCACGGGTGACGCTGTGGTCGCCTCACAGGTACTGGGCGAAGTCGTCCAGCGTCCGCAGCACCTCCGCCTCCCCGGCCGGCGGCAGTTGCAGCACCACTTCCTCAAGGCCCAGCTCGCGGTAGTGCGCCAGCTTCCCGGCCGAGGGGCGGACGGCGTACGGCACCACCACGGGCTGCCCCGGGCGCCCGGCGTCCGCCCAGGCCTGCCGCAGCACCGGAACGGTTTCGGTCAGGCCCCGCCCGCCGATCGGCAGCCAGCCGTCCGCGTACTCCGCGATGTGCCCGAAGAGCTTGGGCCCGGCCGACCCGCCGATCAGGGTGCGCGGCGCGCCGTGCGCCGGCTTGGGATACGCCAGCGACGCCCGTACGGACCCGAACTCGCCCTTGTAGGCGGTCGGTTCCTCGGCCCACAGCGCCCGCATCAACGCCACCCGGTCGCGCGTCAGCTCGCGCCGCGTGGACCATTCCACGCCGTGGTCGGCGGCCTCCTCGACATTCCAGCCGTAACCGACGCCGAAGGTGAAGCGGCCACCGGAGAGGAAGTCGAGGGTCGCGATCTGCTTGGCGAGGTCGACCGGGTCGTGCTGGGTGACCAGGGTGATGCCGGTGCCCAGACCCAGCCGCTCGGTGACGGCCGCGGCCTGGCCGAGCGCGACGAACGGGTCGAGGGTGCGGCCGTATTCGCGGGGCAGCGGCTCCCCCATGGGCGCGGGGGTGTCCCGGCTGGCGGGGATGTGGGTGTGCTCGGGCAGATAGAGCCCGGCGAACCCGCGTTGTTCCAGCTCACGGGCCAGCCGGTCCGGCCGGATCGTCTCGTCGGTCAGGAAGATCGTGGTCGCGATCCGCATGCTGAGGACACCTCCGTAAGGCGTATGGGTGACCGCATGTTGCCTTACCGCCCGCCGGTTATCCACAGGCCTTTCCCTCCGTGTCACACCCGCGTACAACAGTTTTCACACGGCGATACGCGGCGACGGAGCGCCGGTACACAGCGATACGAGCGGTGAGCGCAGCGGTAACGACGAGACGGAGCGACGTCGAGGGACGTCAGGAGACGGCGCGGGGGCGAGGATGGAACGACGCGATGTTCTACGGCTTTCGGCGGTTGCGGGTGCGGCGGGCGCGCTGGCGCCCGGCACGGTGAGCTTCGCCGACGCGGCGCCCGGGGCCGGAGGGGCCGACGGGGCCGACGGGGCCGACGGGGCCGACGGGGCCGAACAGACGCGCAGAGTCACCGGCCATCTGCCCACCGGCGCCCCGGACTTCGTCTACCTGCCGGTCGACGTACCGCACGGCGTCCGGGAGATCGCCGTCGCCTACCGCTACGACCGGCCCGCCGTCCCCGAGGGCACGGCCGGCAACGCCTGCGACATCGGCATCTTCGACGAGCGCGGTACGGACCTCGGCGGCGCCGGATTCCGCGGCTGGTCGGGCGGCGCCCGCACGGAATTCTTCCTGCGCGCCGACGACGCCACCCCCGGCTACCTTCCGGGCCCCGTGAACGCCGGGACCTGGCACATCGCCCTCGGCCCGTACACCGTCGCGCCGCAGGGGCTGACCTACGACGTCACGATCACCCTCCGGTACGGCCCCCCGGGGCGCACGCCCGCCCCGGTCCACCCTCCCGAACGCGCCCGGGGCCGCGGCCGCGCCTGGTACCGGGGCGACAACCATCTGCACTCCGTCCACTCCGACGGCAAGCGCACCCCCGCCGAGATCGCGGCGCTGGCCCGCGCCGCCGGCCTGGACTTCCTCACCACCTCCGAGCACAACACCACTTCCTCGCACCGTGCCTGGGAGGGTCTGTGGGGCGATGACCTGCTCATCCTGACCGGCGAGGAGATCACCACCCGCAACGGCCACGTGGTGGCGATGGGCACCGACCCCGGCGTCTTCATCGACTGGCGCTACCGGGCCCGCGACAACGCCTTCGGCAAGTACGCGCGCGCCGTCCACCGGGCCGGCGGGCTGGTCATCCCGGCCCATCCGCACGCCACCTGCATCGGCTGCAACTGGAAGTTCGGCCTGAACGACGCCGATGCGGTGGAGGTCTGGAACGGCCCGTACACCCCCGATGACGAGGTCACCCTCGCCGAGTGGGACAACACCCTGGTCGCCCACGTCCGCGGCCGCGCGGCCTGGCTGCCGGCCGTCGGGCACAGCGACGCACACCGCGACCCCGACGTCGTGGGCCTGCCGCAGACCGTCGTACTGGCCGAGGACCTCTCGCGGCACGCCGTCCAGGCCGGCATCCGGGCCGGCCGGGTCTGGATCGCCGAGTCCTCGCAGATCGACCTCGCTTTCGCGGTCACCGGCGAGCGTGGCGAACACGCCAGCATCGCCGAACGCCTCGAGATCTCCGGTACGGCCGAGGCCACCGCCGAGCTGAAGGTCTCCGGCGCCCCGGGCTGCACGGTCTCCTTCGTCACCGACCAGGGACGCCTGTTCAGCGCCCCCCTCCCGCCCTCCGGCACAGGCACCGTGACCTGGCGGACCACGCCCGACAACGCCGCCTACATACGCGCCGAGGTCCGCCATCCCCCCACCACGGCGGGGCTTCCGGGGGCGATGGCGGCGATGACCAACCCGGTCTTCCTGGGGAGATGACCAATCCGGTCTTCCCGGGGAGGGGGTGAGGGGCCCTCCCCGGGTCAGTCCTCGACCACCATGGCCGGCGTGGCCCGCGTCAGCACTTCACCCCGGAAGAACGCCGGGCTGCGCCGCTGCATCACCAGCATGACGACGACGCCGATCAGCAGCAGGCCGACGCCGATGACGAAGACCGAGCCGACACCGAAGACCGAGCTGCCGGAACCGTAGGAGGGGTGCCACATATCGATCAGGGTCTTGAAGAAGACGGCCGCGAGAAGGACGCCGCCCAGGGCCGGGAAGACGCCCTTGAACAGCAGGTCGCGGGCGGAGTTGCGCAGGTCGCGGCGGAAGAACCAGGCGCAGGCGAAGGCCGTGATCGAGTAGTAGAAGCAGATCATGAGGCCGAGCGCGTAGATGGTGTCGATGAGGACGTTCTCGCTCAGGAAGCTCATCACCGCGTAGAAGACGCCGGTCGCCGTGCCCGCCGCGACGGTCGCCTTGCCCGGGGAGCGGAATCGCGGGTGGATCTTGGCGAAGGAGGCCGGCAGGGCCTCGTACGTGCTCATCGCGAGGACTGTGCGGGCCACCGGGATGAAGGTGGTCTGGAGGCTGGCCGCGGCCGAGGCGAGGACCGCGACGAAGAGCAGTACGCCGAGCACGGTGCCCATGACGGGGTTGGCGAGGGCGGCGAAG
This sequence comes from Streptomyces sp. NPDC053427, assembly GCF_044544985.1. Classification (NCBI taxonomy): domain Bacteria; kingdom Bacillati; phylum Actinomycetota; class Actinomycetes; order Kitasatosporales; family Streptomycetaceae; genus Streptomyces; species Streptomyces sp. NPDC053427. The sequence goes on from NZ_JBITYA010000007.1 coordinate 197,032, forward strand.
ACGTTGTCGGCGGTGCCGGGGTTGCCGAGGCCCAGTCCCTTGTGGCCGACGCCGGAGAACATCTGCGAGGCGACGGCGGTCAGCAGGTAGGAGCCGATCAGGACGACCATGGCCAGCAGCGCGGCGCGGCCGGGGGTCTTCTCGCTGCCCGCGGTCTCCTCGTTCACGGTCAGGCAGGTGTCCCAGCCCCAGAACATGAAGATCGACAGCGAGAGACCGGCGGTGAAGGCGGAGAAGGACTGGACGGCGAACGGGTCGAGCCAGGTCCAGGAGAAGTGGAGGGAGCCGGCGAGATCGCCGGACTGCGCCTTGACGATCGCCATCACGACGAAGACGGCCAGGACGGCGAGCTGGAGGCCGACCAGGGCGTACTGGACGCCCTTGGTGGCGGTCATCCCGCGGTAGCTGATGGCCGTGGCGGCGGCGATGAGGACCAGACAGGTCGCGACGTGGGCGACTTTGTTGCCGTCCAGGTCGGCGATGGCCTGACTGCCGGTGAGTTCGCCGAGCAGGAGATAGAAGAACGAGGTGGCGACGCCGGCGAGGTTGGAGAGCACGATGATCGTCGCGATCACCAGTCCCCAGCCGCACATCCAGCCGACGCGCGGCCCGAAGGCCTTGACCGTCCAGGTGAAGGACGTGCCGCAGTCGGGGACCGCCTTGTTGAGCTCGCGATAGGCGAAGGCGACGAGCAGCATCGGCAGGAAGCCCGCGAGGAAGACGGCGGGCATCTGCACGCCGACCTCGCCCACGGTCGGGCCGAGCGTGGAGGTGAGGCAGTAGACCGGCGCGACGGTCGATATGCCGATGACCGCGCTGCCGAGCAAGCCGACGGAGTTGCCGCTGAGGCCCTTGCTGCGGGTGTCACTGCCACTTCCGCCGACGCTCGTTACCGTGTCTCCGGTCTTCGGCCGGGGGTCTACCTGAACCATGAACAGGACGTTAAAGCCTTCTGTTTCCGCATCCGGAAGGTCAGCCTCCGCCGCGAATGCCTTCACTGTGCAGGTAAATGAGACTCAACAGCCGGGCAATCGCATGAGAAAGTTGAGTTGAGCCTTCAACTTCACGGGATTAGCTCACGTCTTCCGCGATGCGGGAACCGCAGCAGTGTCCGTTTTGGTGTAGTTCAAAAATTTCCCGTCCGTTGTCTGGAAATTTTCGGCCGCTCGTGCAAGGGGACCTCTCCCGCCGCGCCACGACCGGCCTCCCGCCCCGGCCCTGTGACCGGCATCTCACCCCGGCCACACGATCGATTGCAGCTCGCTGTAGGCGTGCAGCGCGTACGAACCGACATCGCGGCCGACCCCGCTGCGCTTGAAGCCGCCGAACGGCGCCTCCATGTTGCGGCCGACCGTGTTGATGCCCACCCCGCCGGCCCGAAGCCTGCCCGCGACCCGGAAGGCGCGGGCCACATCGCCGGACCAGACATAGTCCAGCAGCCCGTAGTCGCTGTCGTTGGCCAGCGCGATGGCCTCCTCCTCGTCGTCGAAGGGGACCACCACGACGACGGGCCCGAAGATCTCCTCGCGCACCACCCGCATCGCGTTCGTGCAGTCCGCGAAGAGCGTCGGTGCCACATAGAAGCCGCGTTCCCGCGCGGGACGCTCGCCGCCGGCAACCAGCCGCGCGCCCTCCTTCCCTGCCAGCTCGGTGTACGACTCGATACGGTCCCGGTGCGCGGCGGAGATCACCGGGCCGACGACCGTGCCGGGGTCGCCCGGATCGCCCAGCGGCAGCCGTTCCGCATACCGCGCGAGGCCGGCCACCAGACGCTCGTAGATGCCGCGCTGCGCCAGCACCCGCGTCGGCGCCGTACATATCTGGCCGCTGTAGAAGGAGAAGGTCGTGCCGATGCCGGCCACCGCGCTCTCCAGGTCGGCGTCGTCGAAGACCAGCGCCGCGCCCTTGCCGCCCAGCTCCATCAGCTGCCGCTTCATGCCGCGGCCGCACTCCTCGGCGATCTTCCGGCCGACGGCGGTGGAACCGGTGAAGCTGACCATGTCCACGCCGTCCGCGGCCACCGCCGCCTCGCCGACCTCCGGCCGCGCGCCGGTGACGACATTGACCACCCCCGGCGGCACCCCGGCCTCCGCGAGCGCCTCGGCCATCCGGTACACCGACAGCGGATCCTGCGGCGCCGGCTTGACCACGACCGTATTGCCCATCGCCAGCGCCGGCGCCACCTTGCCCGCCGCGTTCGCCCAGGGGTTGTTGTACGAGGTGATGCAGGTGACGACGCCGACCGGGCGACGCACCGCGAGCGCGCCCAGGACGCCCGCCTTCCCCATCGGCCCGGCTTCGTTGACCTGCGGCGGCAGCCCCGTCTCGACCGGTTCCAGGGCACCGCGCGCATAGCGCTTGAAGCGTGCGACGGACACCCCCACCTGCATCCCGCGCGCGGTGGCGGTCGTCGCGCCGCTCTCCGCCCGGGCCAGCTCCGCGTACGGAACGATCTCGCGGCGCATCACTTCGGCGGCCCGGTCCAGGATCGCCGCCCGCTCCTCGGGTGCGGTGCGCGACCAGCCCGCGAACGCCTCGCGGGCCGCGTCGACCGCCGCCTCCACCTGTGCCCGGCCGGCCTCCGGGGCCCGCCCGACGACGTCCTCGGTCGCCGGGTCGATCACGTCGTAATGGCCGCCGTCCGGCTCGACCCACTCCCCGCCGATGAACAGCCGCCCGTCCCCCGCGGTCGCCGCATCCGCTCCGGTCACCTGGTACTCACCGTCCTCGTGTCCCGCCCCGACCGCAGCACCGTCCCCGGCACCGCCCCGGTCACCACGTCGTCCCGGATCGTCTCCACGCCGTTGACCCGTACGCTCACCACGCCGATCGCCTTCGAGTCCAGCCGCGGGCTGTCCCCCGGCAGGTCGTGCACCAGCGTCGCGGGCCCCGCGTCGATCCGGTCCGGGTCGAACAGCACCAGGTCCGCGTGGTAGCCCTCGGCTATCCGGCCCCGCTCGCGCAGCCCGAACAGCCGGGCCGGGTCATCGGTCAGCATCTGTACGGCCCGCTCCAGCCCGACGAGCTGGCGGCCGCGCAGACAGTCCCCGATGAAGCGGGTGGTGTACGGGGCCCCGCACATCCGGTCCAGGTGGGCGCCGGCGTCCGAACCGCCGAGCAGCACGTCCTCGTGCTGCCAGGTCTCCCGCCGCAGCGCCCAGCTGTCCGGGTCGTTGTCGGTGGGCATCGGCCACAGGACCGTACGGAGCTCGTCGTTGGCGCAGATCTCGACCAGGCAGTGGAAGGCGTCCTGACCCCGCTCGGCGGCGATGTCGCGGACCACCCGGCCGCTGAGCCCTTCGTTGGCCGCGGAGTAGGTGTCCCCGATGACGTACCGGTCGAAGCGGGCCAGACGGCGGAAGACCCCGGCCTCCTTGCTGGTCGCCCGGCGCAGCATCTCGGCGCGTACGTCCGCATCCCGCAGCCTGGCCATCCGCTCGGGCACCGGAAGGCCGAGGATCTCGCCCCAGCCGGGAATGAGGTTCAGGGCGCAGAACGTGCCCAGCGACATGTTCATGGGGGTGAGGATCGGCATGGTCAGCGCCACGATCCGGCCGCCCGCCTTGCGGGCCCGTTCGCTGGCGACCAGCTGGCGCGGCACCCGCTCGGGGACCGCGGCGTCGATGGTGAGCACATTCCAGTTCAGCGGGCGCCCGGCGGCCGCCGACATCTCCACGAACAGATCGATCTCGTCGTCGTCGAACCGGTCGAGGCAGCCGGCGACGATGGCTTCGATCTGGGTGCCTTCGTGGTCGGCCACCGCGCGGGAGAGGGCGAGGAGTTCGTCGGGGCGCGCGTGCCGCGAGGCGACCGGTTTGCCGTCGCCGTCGGAGTGCGTGGACGACTGGGTCGTGGACAGCCCCCAGGCCCCGGCGTCCATGGCGTCATGGAACAGCCGCAGCATGTCCGCCATCTGCTCGGGCGTCGGCTGCCCGCCCACCGCGTCCGCGCCCATCACATGCCGCCGGAGCGCGCAATGGCCCACCATGAAGCCGGCGTTGACCGCGATCCGGCCCTCCAGCGCGTCCAGATACTCCCCGAAGGTGTGCCAGTTCCAGGGCGCGCCCTCCTCCAGTGCGACGAGCGACATGCCCTCGACCTTGCTCATCATCCGCCGGGTGTAGTCGGCGTCCTCGGGGCGGTCGGGGTGCAGCGGGGCGAGGGTGAAGCCGCAGTTGCCGCCCGCGACGGTGGTCACGCCGTGGTTGAGCGAGGGGGTGGCGTACGGGTCCCAGAACAGCTGGGCGTCGTAGTGCGTATGCGGGTCGACGAAGCCGGGGGCGAGGACGAGGCCCTGGGCGTCCTCGCTCGTGCGGGCCGCCTCGGTGACCGTCCCGGGTTCCGCGACGATCGCGATCCGCCCGTCCCGGATGCCGAGGTCGGCGGCGTAGGAGGGCGCGCCGGTCCCGTCCACGACGGTCGCGCCCTTGATCAGGTGGTCGAGCATGGCGAGGATCCCTTTCTCGGTGCGGTTCGTGGAGGGCGGCGCCCGGCCAGGGCGCCGCCCTCTCCGGCGCAGGCGGACCGGACGGGCTCTAGCTGCCCGCCGACTGACGGAATCGCGTGGTCCGGTGCACCGGATCGGTGTCGATCTTGGGGATGACGTGCTCGCCGATCAGCTTGATCGTGTTGAGGGTGTCCTCGGAGTTCACTCCGATGGGCAGCCCGAAGGAGAGCTGGTCGGCGCCGGCTTGCTCCCACCTCTTGCACTGCCGCAGCACCTCGTCCGGATCACCGCAGATCATCAGCTCCTCGGCGATCAGCAGCTCGATGATCTCCTCGGTGTACTCGGGCAGGAGCTCCGGCCACTCCGGTATGCCCTCGGGCCGCGGGAAGGTGTCGTGGTAGCGGAAGAGCAGCGACTGCAGGTAGTTGAGCCCGCCGCCGACGGCGATCTCCACCGCCTTTTTGTGCGTCTCCGCGCAGATCGCCGTCGAGGTGACCATGACGTTGTCGTTGACGAAATCGCCGACCGCCGCCGCCTCCTTCACGGCCGTCTTGTACGACTCGACGACCCACTCCATGTCGGAGACCTTCTGCACGCTGAAGCCGAGCACGCCCAGCCCCTTCTTGCCCGCCATCGCGTACGAGGACGGCGATCCGGCGGCGTACCACATCGCCGGATGCGACTTCCCGTACGGCTTGGGCAGGACCTTGCGCGGCGGCAGCTCCCAGTGCTTGCCCTTGAAGCCGACGTACTCGTCCTGGAGCCACATCTTGGGGAATTCCGCGATGGTTTCTTCCCAGATTTCCTTGGTGTGGTTCATGTCGGTCACGCCCGGCATGAAGCCGAGTATTTCGTGGCTGCCGGCGCCTCGTCCGGAGCCGAACTCGAAGCGTCCGCCCGAGAGATGGTCGAGCATGGCGACCTTCTCGGCGACCTTCACCGGGTGGTTGACCGGGGCGAGCGGGTTGAAGATCCCGGAGCCGAGGTGGATGCGCTCGGTGGCGTGCGCCAGGTAGCCCAGGAACACGTCGTTCGCGGAGATGTGGGAGTACTCCTCCAGGAAGTGGTGCTCGGAGGCCCAGGCGTATTTGAAGCCGGACCTGTCCGCCTGGATGACGTACTCGGTCTCCTCCATCAGCGCGTGATGCTCGGCCTCGGGGTCCACCTTCGCCCTCGCCGCCGGCACATATCCCTGCACAAAGAGCCCGAATTCCAAGGGAGTTCACTCCTTCGGGGTGCGGGGGTCGCCCCCCGGAAGATTGCGTCCGTCTGATTACTTTCCGTCGATGTTCGCCGTACATTCCGTCACGTCTTCGACGGTACCCCGCCCCTCTGACAATCCGCCCGGCCGAGCCGGCGGAGCCCGCCCGGCGCTCAACTGACGCACCGTCAGATGACGATCCAGGCCGACTCTGGCACCGCCCGCATCGACCGTCAATACCTGACGCCGCGTCAGAAACTGACCCGCGCCGCACCCGGAAGACGCCGGACCGCGCCGGGACGCGCCGGACCGCGCGCAGAGGACACTCGGCGGGCGCCCGAAGGCCACTCCGCGGGCACTCAGAAGACCGAGACCCCCGCCAGCCACCCCCCATCGATGACGAACGGCTGCCCGGTGATGTACGACGAGTCCTCGCACGAGAGGAAAAGGGCCAGCCGGGCCACCTCCTCCGGCTGCCCGATCCGCCCCATCGGGACGACCTTCCCGTAGAACTCATCCAGCGCCGCACTGCCCGCCGCATCGGCGGCCTTCGGCCCGCCGTCCGCCGCCACCCGGTCCGGGTTGGTCATCGGCGTATCGACCGCCCCCGGGCACATCGCATTGACCCGGATCCCCTTGCCCGCCAGCTCCATCGCCGCCACCCGCGTCATCCCGACGATGGCGGCCTTGGTCGCGGCGTACGACGTCAGAAACGCCATCCCGGTCAGCGCCGTGTACGAGGCGGTGTTCACGATCGTCCCGCCGCCGGCCGCCGCCAGCTCGGGCGTCACCGCCTTCATCCCCAGGAACGCACCGACCTGGTTGACCTGCACCACCTGCTGGAACTCCGCCAGCGGCGTATTCACCAGCTCGTTGAAGCGCAGTATCCCGGCGTTGTTGACCAGGCCGTCGATCTTCCCGAACGCCGCCTTCGCCGCCGCGACCGCCGCCTCCCAGTCCGCCTCCTGGCTCACATCCAGATGGACGTACCGGGCCCGGTCCTCCCCCAGCTCCTTGGCGAGCGCCTCCCCCGGCCCGTCCAGCACATCACCAAGGACCACCCGCGCCCCTTCCGCCGCAAAGAGCCGCGCCTCCTGCTCGCCCTGCCCACGCGCCGCGCCCGTGATGAGGACGACCCGGCCTGCCAGCTTTTCCATGCCCGCCTCCCAGCGTTCCCGTGCGGTACGGCGGTCCGTGCCGCACCCGCTCCGGCCCCACTCAGTCGCTCAGTCGTCGAGATGCGTCGCGACCTCCGTCGCGAACGCGGCCATCTGGTCCGTCAGTTCACTGCGGCTCCGGCTGCGGAACCGCACCTGTATCTGGGCCACGCCCATCGCCCGGTACTCGCGCAGCGATTCCGCGATCCGCTCCGGGGCCCCCGACAGGGTCCGCCGCCCGACCTCCCATCCCGGCTCACCCACGTACAGCGGCTCGGCGATGGTCCCGATCGCGATCGGCTCGGCGACCCCGGCCGCTTCCCTGAGGGCCAGCAGCCTGGCGATCTGGCCGGGCAGCTGATCCCGCCGGTCGCCCTGCGGCAGCCACCCGTCACCGCGCACCGCGGCCCGGCGTACGGCGGCGGTCGAGGAGCCGCCGACCCAGATCGGCGGCCGCGGCGACTGCGCCGGCCGCGGCGACTGCCCCAGCCCCGAGAACGCGAACCGCGCCCCCTTGAACTCGGGGAACTCCGCCGGCCCCAGCGCCTCCTTCAGCGCATCGACGGTCTCGTCCAGCACCGCCCCCCGCCGCGCGAAATCCACCCCCAGCGCCTCGAACTCCTCCTGCACATGACCCGCGCCGACGCCGAGAATCAGCCGCCCGCCGGAGAGCCGGTCCAGCGTCGCGTACTGCTTCGCGCTCACCAGCGGATGCTTGAGCCCCACCACCGCGACGTGGCTGAGCAGCCGCACCCGCTCCGTCACGGCCGCCAGGTGGGCGAGGGTGGCCACCGGGTCGTACCAGGTCGTGCCCATCGCCGCGGCCAGCCGCCGCGGAATCGCGATGTGCTCGCAGCAGGCGATGTACGCGAAACCGTGCCGGTCGGCGACCCGCGCGATCTCCACCAGGTCGGCCGGCCCGGCCGCCGACTCCCAGCTTTCCGCGTAGAGAGTGCTCTGCGACTGCACCGGTAGCTGCATTCCGTACGCCAGTCGCCCCTCGGGCAGTATCCGCACCATCTGGACGGCTCCTCATTGGATGTCCGGTGTCCGGCACTCAGGGCGGCTGCGCCGTCGGCGCCCACACCTGACGGACCGTCAATTATCGGCGGGGCCATCGTGGTGGCTGACGCCACATCAGGCAAGAGGGGCGGCAGGACCGCGACCACCGGGGCCAGGTCGCCGCCTTCCTCCACGCTCGACGGCCCGGCCTGTGCCCGCGCGATGCCGAGCACGGGCCGGGGTGTTCGCGACGCTCGTCGAGGGGGCGGCGCCGTTTCGCGCCGGCATTGCCGATCACCGTACGGAGGAGGCCGACGCGGAGCTGGTGGCCATGGCGGTCACGCTGCTCACCGGAGACGGGCGCTTTTCCGGGGGTCCGCCGTCCACCCCCCGCACCACGCATCGGCCCCGATCCCGCCTCGGCAGGCCCCGCCTCGGCGGCCGCGGCAGAAGGTGGGGCACGGCCGGCCCGCTACCGGGCGGGCGCGGCCGGCCCCCAGAGACCCTCCCCCGTCAGCCCCAGCAGCTCGATGGCGTTGCCCCGCACGATCCGCTCCACCACATCGGGCGCCAGGTGCCCCATCTGCGCCTCCCCGACCTCCTTCGACTTGGGCCAGGTCGAGTCCGAGTGCGGGTAGTCGGTCTCGTAGAGCACGTTCCCCACCCCGATCGCCTCCAGATTCTTCAGCCCGAAGGCGTCGTCGAAGAAGCAGCCGTACACATGCTCCGCGAAGAGTTCGGACGGCGGGCGCAGGACCTTGTCGGCGACGCCTCCCCACCCCCGGTTCTCCTCCCAGACCACATCGGCGCGCTCCAGGATGTACGGAATCCAGCCGATCTGGCCCTCGGCGTACATGATCCTGAGGTTGGGGAAGCGGTCGAACTTGCCGCTCATCAGCCAGTCCACCATCGAGAAGCAGCAGTTGGCGAAGGTGATGGTGGAGCCGACGGCGGGCGGCGCGTCGGCGGAGGTGGACGGCATCTTGCTGGACGAGCCGATGTGCATGGCGATGACGGTGCCGGTCTCGTCGCAGGCGCGCAGGAAGGGGTCCCAGTCGTCGGTGTGGATGCTGGGCAGGCCCAGGTGGGGCGGAATCTCGCTGAAGCAGACCGCCCGGACGCCGCGGGCCGCGTTGCGCCGCACCTCCGCGGCGGCCAGTTCCGCGTCCCAGAGGGGGATGAGGGTGAGCGGGATCAGCCGGCCCTGCGCCTGCGGGCCGCACCACTCCTCCACCATCCAGTCGTTGTACGCGCGCACCCCCAGCAGCCCCAGTTCGCGGTCCTTGGCCTCGGTGAAGGTCTGCCCGCAGAACCGGGGGAAGGTCGGAAAACAGAGCGCTGACTGGACGTGATTGACGTCCATATCGGCCAATCGCTCGGGCACGCTGAAGGAGCCGGGGCGCATCTGCTCGTAGGTGATGCCCTCCAGCTTGATGTCGTCGCGGGAGTAGCCGACCGCGGTGTCGAGGCGGGTCAGCGGCCGGTGCAGATCTTCATATACCCACCAGTCGGCTATCGGGCCGTCGTCGCCCGGGGCGCCCATCTTCGGAGCGAACTTGCCGCCCACGAAGGTCATTTCCTTCAGGGGTGCGCGGACGATGCGCGGGCCGACGTCGTGGTACTTCGACGGGAGCCGGTCCCGCCAGACGCCGGGCGGCTCCACCGTGTGGTCGTCCACCGAGATGATCTTGGGGAAGGTGCCCTTGGTCTCCTTGGTCTCCATAGCGCCACGGTAGCGTTGATCTGACGGTCCGTCAGTAATGCGGCGAGCGATCGCGGCAACGAAACACGACGACACGGCGCGAGACGACGAACTCGGCGTCGAGCGGCACGACGAATCCGATAGCGAACCCGAGATCGAATCCGACGCCGAACGGGAACCGACCGGGGGCCTCTTCGCGTACCAGAGCCTGGAGAGGCACACAGGGGGCGCACGGAACCCGCGCCTCCGCGCTCCTCCGTGCGCCTCCCCCTCAACGCCCACCCGACACCGGGGGAGGCTTTGTGGATGCTCCAGACCCCTACTGACGTAAAGGGGCCCGACAAGGCAGACTGACCGTTGCGCACAGCGGATACGTACGAACAGCGCGTATACGACCGGGACAGGGCAGGGGGAAATGATGGACGACGGTACGGGGCAGGGGCAGGAGCGGCTCCGCTTCACCGTGCTCGGTCCCGTACGGGCATGGCGCGGGGAAACGGCGCTGGCGGCGGGCTCCCCGCAGCAACGGGCGCTGCTCGCGGCACTGCTGCTGCGCGGCGGCCGCACCGCCACCGCGGCCGAGCTGGTCGACGCCCTGTGGGGCGACGAACCGCCGCACGCCGCGCTCGCCGCGCTGCGCACCTATGCCTCCCGTTTCCGCAAGGCGCTCGGCCCGGATGCCGATGCGCTGGTCAGCGAGTCCGGTGGGTATGCGATCCGGTCGACCGACGGCCGGCCGCTCGACCTCGACCACGATCACGCCGAGCAGTACGCCGCCGAGGCCGAGAAGGCCAGGACCGCCGGCGATCTCAGCCGTGCCCGCGAACTCCTCGACCGGGCGCTGGACCTGTGGGACGGCGAACCGCTGGCCGGCCTCCCCGGCCCGTACGCCGAAACCCAGCGCACCCGCCTCAACGAGTGGCGGCTGTCCCTGATGGAGACCCTGCTCGAACTCGACCTGGAACTCGGCAGCCATGCCGAAGCCGTCTCCGAACTGACCGCCCTCACCGCCGCTCACCCGCTGCGCGAACGGCTGCGCGAACTCCTGATGCTGGCGCTGTACCGCAGCGGGCGGCAGGCGGAAGCACTGGCGGTCTACACCGACACCCGCAAGTTGCTGGACGATGAACTGGGCGTCGATCCCTGCGCCTCGCTCTCCGAGCTCCAGCAGCGCATCCTGCGTGCCGACGCCGACCTGGACGCGCCGCCCGCCGTCAGCGACGGCCGGGACGCCACCGGACGGGGCGCCGTACGACCCCAGCAACTCCCCGCCACCGTCGCGGACTTCACCGGCCGCACCTCATTCGTCGACGAGCTGGGCGATCAGCTCGCCACCGCCGAGGGCAGCGTGATGGCGGTCTCCGCGCTCACCGGCATCGGCGGCGTCGGCAAGACGACGCTGGCCGTGCACGTCGCGCACGCCGCCCGCGAGCACTTCCCCGACGGGCAGCTCTACGTCGACCTCCAGGGCGCCGGCCACACCCCGTCCGAGCCCGAGGCCGTCCTCGGCGCCTTCCTGCGCTCCCTGGGCACACCGGACTCCGCCATCCCCGACGGCCTGGCCGAGCGCTCCGCCCTCTACCGCTCCACGCTCGCCGGCCGCCGCGTCCTGGCCCTGCTGGACAACGCACGTGACGCCGCGCAGGTCCGGCCGCTGCTGCCCGGTACGGAGGGCTGTGCCGCCCTCATCACCAGCCGCGCCCGGATGATCGACCTGGCGGGCGCGCACCTCATCGACCTGGACGTGATGAGCCCGGAGGAGGCGCTGGCTCTCTTCACCCGCATCGTCGGCGAGGAACGCGTCACCTCCGAACGCCAGGCCGCCATGGCCGTCGTCGGTGCCTGCGGCTTCCTGCCCCTCGCCATCCGCATCGCCGCCTCCCGCCTGGCCGCCCGCCGCACCTGGACCGTCTCCACCCTGGCCCGCAAACTCGCCGACGAACGCCGCCGCCTGGACGAATTGCGCGCCGGCGACCTGGCCGTCAAAGCGACCTTCGAGCTGGGATACGGCCAGTTGGAGCCGCAGCAGGCGCGGGCATTCCGGCTACTTGGGCTGGCGGACGGGCCGGATATTTCGCTGGCGGCGACCGCGGCGCTTCTCGACATGGACACCGATTCCGCCGAAGACCTTGTGGAATCCCTCGTGGATGCCAGCCTCTTGGAGTCCGCCGCCCCCGGCCGATACCGCTTCCACGACCTGGTGCGCCTGTATGCGCGGGCATGTGCGGAGCGCGATGAGCACCTGCCGTCGGAGCGGGCTGCGGCGCTGTCGCGGTTGCTGGACTTCTACCTGGCGACGGCCGCCGGGATGTACGCACTGGAGCGGCCGGGGGACCGGCTGGTGGACCACATGGAGTCCCCCCGCCACCCCGGACTGGCCTTCGACGACCGTACGACGGCGCTGAGCTGGCTGTTCAGTGAGGCCGGCAGCATTCTGGCCTGTGCGCAGCAGTCGAGGGACCCCGAATCCCTGCGACGCGCGGTGGACCTGCTGTTGCTGACCCGGGACCTCGCGGAATCCGGTGCCGACGCGCTGCAGTACGAGCAGGTCAACAACTCCCTGCTCGATGCTGCCCGGGAGAGCAAGGACCTGCACGCCGAAGCGCGTATTCACACCGCTCTCACGAACGTCCATACGCTGGCCGGCCGCCTCGACGAAGCGGACGAGCACGCCAAGGCGGCGATGCTGCTCGGTCTGGCCGCCGAGGACCCCTTCGCCGCGTCATACGCGCCGAACGACCGCGGAATCATCGCGACCACCCAGCAGCGTTACGACGATGCCGAGGCCTACCTCACCCAGGCGCTCGCCGCCTTTCGCGACGACCGCAACAAGCAGTCCGAAGCAAGCGCGTTGTGCAACCTGTCCCGCGTTCACCTGAACACTGGCCGCCTGGACAGCGCGATCCGGCTCGCCAGGGAAGGCATCGCGATATACCGGCAGCTCGGGGCGACCCGACGGCTGGCAAACGGCATGTACGCGCTGGGTCTGGCCTACGCCCGCGCCAATCGACTCGCAGATGCCACGCAGCAACTCACCGAGGCGCTGGCCATTTTCCAGGACAGCAGGCAGCGGTTCTGGGCCGGTATGACGCACTTCAGGCTGGCGGAGATATGCCTCGCGGACCACCGGCCCGCCGAGGCCGCCACCAGCGCAGACCAGGCTCTCACCGCGCTGCGCGGCGTCAGCGGTGAATGGTGGCGGGCGAACGTCCTCACGTTACTGGGCCATGCGCTCAACGAAGTGGGCCACAGCGGCCGTGCACAAGCCTGCTGGCAGGACGCCCTCGCCATTTACACGCGCCTGGGATCGCCCGAGCGTTCCACCGTCCAGGCGCTGCTCCGGCCGGCCACCGCCGCATAACCGCAGGTCGGCGGCTTCCGGCGAGACGTTTATCGATCGTTCATCGCCAAGGGCCATTCTCTTACTTACCGAACCGCCGCCTCGGGGGGCAAGCGGCTCGGCCACGGCCCCACCGTAAGGTGTACGGCCTGGTCCGCTCGTCCGGCGACCCACGGGGGAGTCGCCGGCCGGGTAGGCCAACAAGCGCCCACACACAGGAGTTGATGAACGTGGCCACCGAGAACAAGGCTCCAGAGCCGACCGAGCGTGATGTCATCAAGCCCATGGACAATCACACCCCCATTGCCGCGACGGGGCTCGGCAAGAAGAAGAACCCCGCGAAGCCGGGGGACATGGTGACCACGGGGGACAACCACACCCCGATCATCGAGCCCCGGTAGCAGTCCACCACCGAGTCTTCGGGGGATCGCAGGGGCCGGTCGCGATGGCATGGAGGGGGGCCATCGCGACCGGCCCCTGCGGCATGTCGGACTCCACGTCGTATCTCGCCATCCTGCGGCGTATTCCAGCCACACATAGAACACTAGTCCTATTTAGCGCTAGCGTCGCGTACCCGACAATCGCGCAGCCCCTGACGGAGGAGCAAAGTGACCCGTATCAAAAAGACCCTTGTCATCGCGGCGATAGCGGCCGCGGCCGCCGGCGCGACCGCGGCGCCGGCGATGGCCGACGACCGCCCGCCGACCTCCGGCAGCGCCTTCATCGCCCAGGACAACCATTCGCCGGTGGCCCCGCTGGACAGCCACACGCCGTTGGCTCCGCTGGACAGCCACACGCCCTGACCCGCACGGCCACAGCTAACGCCCCCCGTTGGCCGGCCGCAGGGCAGCAAGCACCTTCCCACCACGACGACCGGCGCATCGGCCGCTGCGCACCTCCGCCCGACAAACCACACACATCGACTTACGAGGCGTCGGCCACGAGAAGCCTTCGTTCGGCGAAGACCTTCTTGGCGGCCATGGTCGCGTTGAGCGCCTTGGGTATGCCGCAGTAGACGGCGGAGTGGAGCAGGGCCTCGACGACCTCCTCGGGAGTGAGGCCCACGTTGAGCGCCGCGTTGATGTGCACGTCCAGCTGGGGTTCGCAGCCGCCGAGGGCGGTGAGCATGCCCAGGGTGACGAACTGCCGATCGCGGAGGGCCAGTCCGGGGCGGTCGTATATCTCGCCGAAGGCCCAGGCCACGATCTGATGCCCGAGCTCGGGAGAGATATCGGCGAGGGCGTCGACGACCCGCTGCCCGCCCTCGCCGTTGACGGTCGACAGCACCTTCATGCCACGTTCGAAGCGGTCCTGGCGGCTTTCTGCTTGTAGGGGCTCGATGCGTGCGGCTTCGGCGTGCGCGGGCGGGGTGTTCACGCCCTCGGGTTTTGCGGCCTCGGTGCTCATGTGCGGTCCGTTTCCTGCTGCTCGGAGAGCAACTACTCGTGGGGGGATCTTCCGGCCGGGGCCGCGGCGCACTGGCGCAGTCGCCCAGGCCCCGGGCATGCGCGCCGAACGACCGCCGCCCGTCGAGCGGGCGCCGCCGAGCGAAGCGCGGTGTGCCGACAACGGCCGGCCTCCTTCCGCTAGTACAGAAACCCCGACGGCCCACCATCGGTTGCAGCGGCGCTCGCATCACCTTCGGATACCGGCGGATGACGCCTGACGGGCATCGGACGGGCATCGGGCGGGCCCCTGACCGGCATCCGACCGACATCCGGCATCTGACGCTCCGTCATATTCGGTGCTACAGTCTCGCCATTCCACGCACCCGGCCGGCCCAGCCCGCCCCGTCACGCTCCGCTCACTCTGTTCTGCTCAGCTCTGTCTCAGCTCAGTCAGCTCAGCTCAGCTCACAGCCAGGAGGCGCGCCGTGTTCGAACCCTCCCGCATCCGCACGCTCTGGGAATTGGTCGAGTACCGAGCGCGGGCCTCGGCCGGGGCGCCCATGTTCTTCGACGAGGACGGGCGGACCGTCACCTTCGACGAGGTGCGGGACGAGGCGGTGCGCGTGGCCGCCGGGTTCCGGGGGCTGGGGATCGGGGCCGGGACGCGGGTGGCGTGGCAGTTGCCGACGCGCGTGGAGACGGTGGTGGCGTCGCTGGCGCTGGCGCGGATCGGGGCCGTACAGACTCCGGTCATCCCTCTGCACCGGGAGCGGGAAGTCGGGTTCATCCTGGCCGAGTCGGCGGCGGAGTTCTTCCTCGTACCGGGGGTGTGGCGGGGGTTCGACCACGCCGCGATGGCGCGGAAGCTGGCCGGGGACGGGGTGCGGGTCGTTTCGGTGGCGGACGGGTTGCCGGTGGGCGACCCGGGCGATGCGGCCGATCCCGTGGCCGACGGCGGGGACGGGCGCACCACCTGGGTCTACTACACCTCCGGTACGACGGCGTCCCCCAAGGGCGTCGAGCACACGGATGCCTCGCTGATCGCCGGCGGGGTCGGACTGGCCACCGCGCTGGGGATGTCGGGGGACGACATCGGCTCGATTGCGTTCCCGTACGCGCATATCGCCGGGCCGGATTACGTCATCGCGATGCTGGTCAGCGGCTTTCCCGCGGTGGTGCTCGAAACGTTCGAGGCGGGGCGGGCGGCGGCCGTCTACCGGCGGAGCGGGGTGACGATGGCGGGCGGGAGCACGGCGTTCTATCAGGCGTTCCTGGACGAGTCGCGGCGGTACCGGGGACAGTCGCCGGAGGCGGAGCGGCTGATTCCGTCGCTGCGGCTGCTGTCCGGCGGCGGGGCGCCGATGCCGCAGGAGCTGTACGCGGCGGCCGGGCGGGAGCTGGACTGCGCGATCGTGCACGGGTACGGGATGACGGAATGCCCGATGATCGCGATGGGGACGCCGTACGACAGCGATGAGCAGCTGGCGCGGACGGTGGGCCGTCCCGTGGTGGGCGCCGAGGTACGGATCGTACGGGCGGACGGAAGTGAGGCCGGGGCCGGGGAGCCGGGGGAGGTCACGCTCAAGGGGACGATGCTCTTCCGCCGGTACACCGATCCGGCACTGACGGCGGAGGCGTTCGACGAGGACGGCTACTTCCACACCGGTGACCTGGGACATCTGCGGCCCGACGGGCATCTCGTCCTCACCGGGCGGCTGAAGGACATCATCATCCGCAAGGGCGAGAACATCTCCGCCCAGGAGATCGAGGACCTGGTGCGTACGCATCCGGCGGTGGCCGATGCCGCGGTCATCGGGCTGCCGGACCGGCAGCGGGGGGAGCGGGTGTGCGCGGTCGTCACGCTCGCGGAGCCCTCCCCCGGTTCCGCCGCCGGGCCGGCTTCCGCCCCGTTGACGCTCTCCGCCCTCACCTCACATCTGCGGGCCGCCGGGCTGATGATGCAGAAGCTGCCGGAGCAGCTGGAGGTCATGGATGAGCTGCCGCGCGGCGGTCCGCTGAACAAGGTGCTCAAGTCGGCCCTGCGGGAACGCTACGCCGAGGCGGGGCGGGGGGCGGGGGATGCGGGGTGGGGAGAGGCTCCTTAGGGGGCGGGGGAACAGATCCCGTAGGGGATACGAGCGCCCCCTGCGGGGCCACAACGCGGCCGCCGCCGGGCGGTATTCCCGAGACTCGCCACGGGAACGACACGACGCGGTGCAGACCGTGGCGCTGCGGGGGGGGGGAGAGGGTGACGCGACGCCGCGCGGACCGTGAGGCTGCGGGGGGACCGTGAGGCTGCGGGGGACGGTGACGCGCGACGCCGCGCGGACCGCGAGGCTGCGGGGGGGGACGGTGACGTCGCGCGGGAGCGTCGCGGTATGCGGGGACCATGACGCGGCTCAGGCACCGTCGCGCTGTGCGGGCCCGTCGCACCACGGGGCACCACCGCGCCGCGCGAAGACCATCACGCCAGGTGAAGACCTTCGCTCCAGGTGAAGACCATCGCTCCAGGTGAAGACCATCGCGCCACACAAAGACCACGACGCCGCACGGGACCGTCCGGTGCGGCGACGACTTACCGTCCGGTGCGGCGACGACTTACCGTCCGCTGCGGCAATGACTTACCGCCCGGTGTGGCGATGACTTTCCCCGGCCGGAGGGGTCTTCACTCGAGGGAGCAGCTTCCCCGACGCGACGGCAGCACGGAAGGACAGACCATGACCGAGAAGATCGACTTCGGCACCCAGACGCAGCTGGTGGCGCGGCTGGCGGAGCACACCACGGAGGAACAGCTGGACGTCCCCACGCCGTGCGAGGAGTACGCCGTACGCCATCTGCTGGGGCATCTCGTCGGGCTGAGCGGCGCTTTCCGGGACGCGGCGCGCAAGGACCTCGGGCCGATGACCAGCACGCCGCCGGGCAGCTCCGTACCGGATGTGGCGCCCGGTTGGCGCGACGACCTGGTCCGGAACCTGACCGGGATGGCAGCGGCCTGGCGCGCCCCGGAGGCCTGGACCGGCGAGACCCAGGCGGGCGGTGTCACCCTCCCCGCCGCCATCGCGGGCCGGATCGCGCTGAACGAGCTGGTGCTGCACGGCTGGGATCTGGCGCGCGCCACGGGCCAGGAGTACGCGCCCGACCCGGCGAGCCTGGGGGTCTCGTATGCGCTGCTGACCTCCTGGGCCGAGGAGTCGGGGAGCGGGCCCGCGCCGGCGTTCGCCGCACCCGCGCCGGTGGGGGACGATGCTCCGCTGCTCGACCGGGTGGTGGCCCTCAGCGGCCGCCGGCCGGACTGGACGTCGGCGAAGTAGCTCCCGGGGCCGGCCTGTGCTCCTGCCCCCCTGCCGCCTGTCCCCGCCTCCGTCCCTGCTCCTGCTCCGCCCCTGCCCTGCGGCGCTTGACTCTCACACCGGTGTGAGGCCGTAGGAATGCCATAGCGAAGCGCCGCGGGAGGTACCGCAGGAGCCACGCGGGAGCGGAGCGGCCTGCGGCGGCGCCTCGGCCGCAGGCCTCGGGAACGAGGCGTCCAGGAGAGAAGGGGACAGGTCATGACGGAGAGGAAGCCGGAGCCGGGGACCGAGGGCGCGGGCGCCCGGATGCGGCTGCATGTCGTCCTGCCCGACGAGTCCGCGGCGATGGACGTCCGGACCGTCGCGGAGCTGGCGCGGGAGGCGGAGGAGCTGGGGTACGCCGGGGTCTGGCTGCCGGATCATGTGCTCCCGCCGGGCCCGTACGGGACGCCGCTGCCGGGATACGGCGGGGTGTACGAGGCCCTGACCACGCTCAGCTATATCGCGGCGCTCACGGAACGGATCACCCTCGGCACGTCCGTCCTCATCGCTCCGCTGCGCGATCCGCTGATCCTTGCCCGGCAGACGGCGACCCTGGCGCGGCTCAGCGGCGGGCGGTTCGTGCTGGGCGTCGGGGTCGGGTGGCAGCGGTACGAGTTCGAGGCGGCGGGCGTGGACTTCGGGACGCGGGGCGCCCGGACGGACGACACGCTGCGGCTGATCCGGCGGCTGCACTCGGGGCTCGGGGGGCCGTACGAGGACGGGGCGGTGGCGTTCGACGAGCGGGCGGTGTTCGAGCCCGTACCCGAGGAGCCGGTGCCGTTCCTGATCGGCGGGAATTCGGGCGCGGCGCTGCGGCGGGCGGCGGAGTTCGGGGGGTACTGGCAGGCGGTGGGGCTGTCGCCGCGGGAGTTCGCGGCGCGGCGGAAGGTCCTCGCAGGCGGGCCCGAGGGGGCCGGGGGTGCACCTCGTGTCTCGGCGGGGAGCCGCACGGAGTGGTCCTCGGCGGACCGCCTGCTCGCGGACGTACGGGCCGAGGTGGCCGCCTGGGAGGCGGCGGGCGCCGAGGATCTGGCGGTGTGGTTCGGGCCGGTGGAGGACGGGTTCGGGGAACGGATGCGGGTGTTGGCGGAGGGGGTGGGGGTGGTCGGTGGCAGGGTGACGGCGGCTTGGTAGCTGCGCGGCGTGACATGGGCGCGCGCCTCGGCGGTAGCTGCGCGGCATGACGTGGGCGCGCGCCTCCGCGGTCCCGGCGCCCCGGTCGGCGTGCCCGGTCGCCCCGCCCCGCCGCACGGACCCCCGGGATCTGGAACCCCCGCCTCGTCACCCAGTCGCCGCGCCCTCCCGCAACCGCCGCTTGACCACCTTCCCGCTCGCATTGCGCGGCAGTTCCGCGACGAACTCGACCTCGCGCGGCACCTTGTAGTTGGCCATCTCGCGGCGGGACCAGGCGATCAGGTCGTCGGCAGTGAGGGACGAGCCGGGGCGGCGGACCGCGTAGGCCTTGCCGACCTCGCCCAGGCGGGGGTCCGGGATTCCTATGACGGCGATGTCGGCGATGTCCGGGTGGCGGCCCAGGAGCTGCTCTATTTCGGCGGGGTAGGCGTTGAAGCCGCCGACGATGAACATGTCCTTGATGCGATCGGTGATGCGGAGGTTGCCGTCGGCGTCGAGGATGCCGACGTCGCCGGTGCGCAGCCATCCGTCGGAGGTGAGGGCGCGGGCCGTGCCGACCGGGTCCTCGAAGTAGCCGGACATGACGGTGTAGCCGCGGACCAGGACTTCGCCGGGGTCGCCGGGTGACGTCGGGCGGCCCGCGGCGTCGGCGACGCGGACCTCGGTGCCGGGTATGGCCCGGCCGGAGGTCGCGGCGATGACCTCGGGCGGGTCGCCGCGCCGGCACATCGTGACGATGCCGGAGCTCTCCGAAAGGCCGTATGCCGTCAGGACGGTAGAGATCTTCAGCTCGCTGCGCAGCCGTTCGACCAGCTCCAGGGGGACCACCGCCGCGCCCGTGACGACCAGGCGGAGCGCGGAGAGATCGTGCAGGCCGCGTTCGGGGTGGTCGAGGATCTGCTGATGGAGGGTGGGCGGGCCGGGGAGTACGGAGATCCGTTCGGCGGCGATGTTGGCGAGGGCGGTCTCCGCGTTGAAGACCGGCTGGGGGATCATCGTCGCGCCGCGCAGCAGGCAGGCGATGATGCCGGCCTTGTAGCCGAAGGTGTGGAAGAAGGGGTTGACGATCAGGTAGCGGTCACCTTGCTGGAGACCGGCGAGTTCGCTCCAGACGGCGTAGGCGCGCAGGGTCTGGGCGTGGGTGATGACCGCGCCTTTGGGGTGGCCGGTGGTGCCCGAGGTGAAGACGATGTCGGAGGGGGCGTCCGGGCGGAGGCTGTCGGCGCGGGTGGTGACCGTCGCGGCGTCGACGGAGGCGCCGGCGGCGAGGAAGTCCTTCCAGGTGGTGAAGTCGGCGGGGGCGTCGTCGGACAGGACCACGACCTTTTCCAGGTGCGGCAGTCCGGGGAGCGGTCCGGGGCCGGCGCCTTCCTGGGTGGCGCGGCGGAGCGAGGCGACGTACGACGTGCCGAGGAAGGTGCCGGTGATGAAGAGGAGCTTGGCGCGGGTGCGGCGCAGGACATAGGCGGTCTCGGCGCCCTTGAAGCGGGTGTTGACGGGGACGAGGACGGCGCCGGCCGTCACCGCGCCGAGGGCGGAGACGATCCAGTCGAGGGTGTTGGGCGCCCAGACGGCGACGCGGTCGCCGGGCGCGACGCCGGAAGCGATACAGGCGGCGGCCGCCCGCGTCACCCGCTCGCCCAGCTCGGCGTACGAGAGCCGGGTGCGGCCCTCGACCACGGCCTCTTGGGGGCCGTACCGCTCCGCGGCCACGCGCACCAGCCGGGGGATGGAGCCGTACTCCAGGTCCGCCCGCAGTTCCAGGTCATCGCGCATCGCACTGCCTCCCGCGAAAGAGCCGGCCGAACAAGAGCATGATGTCGTCATAGCTGACTGTCCGTCAGATTAGCGGTAGCCTCCTCGGCTGTCAGCACTGACGGCCGACCACGGAGGTGGCGATGGGGGCGACCCTCAAGGACGCTACGGCGATAGCCGGCATCGGACAGACTCCTTTTGCCAAACAACTCCCGGAATCGGAAAAGGCCTTGGCCTGCCGGGCGATCGTGGCGGCGCTGGACGACGCCGGGATCGCACCGTCGGAGGTGGACGCGTTCGCCTCGTACACCATGGAGGAGACGGACGAGGTCGAGATAGCCAAGGCGATCGGCGCAGGCGACGTCACCCACTTCTCCAAAATCGGCTACGGCGGCGGGGGTTCGTGCGCGACCGTGGCCCACCTGGCGGCCGCCATCGCCACCGGCCAGGCGAGCGTCGGCGTCGCCTGGCGCTCGCGCAAACGCGGCTCGGGACCGCGGCCCTGGAAGAACACGCAGGTCCAGCTGCCGACCCCGGGGCAGTGGACCCGCCCCTTCGGACTGCTGCGCCCCGCCGACGAGATCGGCATGCTGGCCCGCCGCTACATGCACGAGTACGGCGCCACCCGCGACCACCTCTTCAACGTCGCGCTGGCCTGCCGCAACCGGGCCAACCAGAACCCGGCCGCGATCATGTACGACCGCCCGCTGACCCGCGAGATGTACATGACCGCACGCTGGATCAGCGAACCGCTCTGCCTCTTCGACAACTGCCTGGAGACGGACGGCGCGCTGGCCTGCGTCGTGGTCTCCGCCGAGCGGGCCCGCGACTGCCGGCAGCGGCCCGTCTATGTGCACTCCGCCGCGCAGGGCCTGCCCGCCCAGCACCACGGCATGGTCAACTACTGGAACGACGACCCGCTCACCGGGCCCGCCTGGACCGCCGCCCGCCACCTGTGGAAGGGCGCCGACCTCGGACCGCAGGACGTCGACGTGGCGCAGATCTATGACGCATTCACCCCCCTGATTCCCCTCTCGCTGGAGGGCTACGGCTTCTGCGGGCGCGGCGAAGGCGCGGCCTTCACCGAAGGCGGCGCGCTGGAGATCGGCGGCCGGCTCCCCCTCAACACCGGCGGCGGCGGCCTCTCCGAGGCGTACGTCCACGGTTTCAACCTCATCAACGAAGGCGTCAAGCAGCTGCGCGGCACCAGCACCGCACAGGTCCCGGACGCCGCCACCTGCCTGGTCACCGCGGGCGAGGGAGTCCCCACCTCGGCCCTGCTGCTGAGGAGTTGACGGTCAATGAGTTCTCGCGAGTTCGCGCGCGACGCCGCATCCGTCCGAGACGCCGCATCCGTCCGAGACGTCGAATCCGTTCGTGAAGTCATGTCCTCAAGCGTGGCACCCGCCACTGACAATCGGCCCGACACCGGCGCCGACCTGCTTCTTCCGGTCCCCGACGACGACGGCGCGCCCTTCTGGGAACACGCCGCCCGCGGCGAACTCCGCATCCAGGCCTGCGCCGACTGCGACGAGCTGCGCTTCCCGCCCCGCCCCTGCTGCCCGCACTGCCAATCCTTCGCCGCCCACTGGCGGAAGATGAGCGGCCGCGGCCGCATCTGGTCGTATGTGCTGCCGCATCCGCCGCTGCTGCCCGCGTACGCCGCCCAGCCCGGCTACAACGCCGTCGTCGTGGAGCTGGCCGAGGCCCCGCGCATCCGCCTCGTCGGCAACCTCGTCACCGCCGCCGACGCCCCCCTCAACTCCGTCGACCCGGCGCGGCTGCGCATCGGCGCCCCGGTGAAAGTCGCCTTCCACACCATGCCCGGGGGCGTGACCGTACCCCGCTGGCTCCTGGAGCGGCCGTGACCGGCACGAACGGCACGAACAGCACGCACAACATGACCGGCCGTACGATCCGGGTCGAGCACCCCGGGGACGACGGCGTCGCACTGGTCACGATCGACCGGCCCGAACGGCACAACGCGATCGACCTGGCGACGGCCGCGGCGCTGGAGGCCGCCTGGCGGGCGATCCGCGGTGACGACCGGATCCGGGCCGTGGTCCTCACCGGAGCGGGCGACCGTGCCTTCTGCACCGGCATCGACCGCTCCGTCCATGCGCCGCAGCCCTCCTCCCCGTACTCGATGGACGACCCGCTGCTGACCGTCGGCCCGAAGGCGAACGACCTGTGGAAACCGGTCATCGGAGCCGTCAACGGCATGGCCTGCGGCGGCGCGTTCTACCTGCTGGGCGAGTGCGAGTTCCTCATCGGCGCCGAGTCGGCCACCTTCTTCGACCCGCATACGACGTACGGCATGGTCAGCGCGTACGAGGCGATCGGTATGGCGCAGCGGATGCCGTTCGGCGAGATCGCGCGGATGGCGCTGATGGGGACGGCGGAGCGGCTCTCGGCCGCGCGGGCCTACGAGACCGGCCTGCTGTCGGAGGTCGTACCCGACGGCGAGGAGGTCGCGGCGGCGCTGCGGGCGGCCGCGGTGATCGCCTCCTACCCGACGGCGGCCGTCCAGGGGACCGTACGGGCGGTCTGGTCGGCGCGCGAGGCGGCGCGTGCGCAGGCGCTGGCGGGCGCGCCGCATCTGATCACGCTCGGCAACGCGCCGCCGGAGCAGCAGGCGGACCTGTTCGCGGCCCGGAAAGGGGGCCATCGGGTGCGGTGACCGGGCCCGGCCCGGATGCGGTCACGCCCGGGACTTCTGGACCGAATCGATGTGGCAGGTGAACCAGAACCGGTCCCAGGTGGACTGATTGATGGTGAACTCGGCGTCGTAGCTCTCCGTGTCGCCGGGGCCCACGGTGACGGAGCGCCGGTGCGAGCCGTAGTTCTTGCCGTCGGCCGGCTTGTCCTTCAGCCAGAGGACGGAGATGTCGTAGGAGTACGTGTCACTCAGCGACGGGTTGGTGATGTGGATCGTGTACGTGAACGTGTGGCGCGACTCGGAGAAGTCGCAGCCGGTGCCGTTGACGTCGGCACTCCCGTCCGGGTTGTAGGTCTCCTCGGTCGGCGAGGGCGAGAAGGTGTCGTACGACGGTTCGTCGGAGGGGGTCGGGTCGTTCGGGTTGTACGAGCTGAAGGGGCTCGGGGACGGGAGCGGCGGCATCTTGACCCGAGGGGTGGTGAGGGCGCAGCCCCCGACCGTCGCGACGGTGGCCAGTGCGAGCCCGGTCGCGGTCAGCGCCCGCGCCCTCGTTCGCCTGCCGCTCTGTGTCCCCGATATGCGCGTGCGCTGCTTCATACCCTTGCCCATCCCCCTGAAGACGTTTTCTCCGCGTCATGCGTTGGCTGACGCGTGCACGGCACCCTAGCAAGCGTGGGTGACAACCCGGACGGGGCCCGAAAACGCCCGAGAAATAGCGGGTACGGGCGGTCAGGCGTAGCGTCGTTCACGGAGGAGCTCAGGACGACTCGAAGCGAGGCGACGCCAGTGGTGCGCAACGTCATCGGGTCCCTGATCGCCCTCATCGGAGCGACGGCCGCCGTCTGGAGCCCCTTCCGTCCCTGGTACGACGGCCGTCACGGAAGCGATTTCCGTATCGAGGATCTCTTCAACAACATCACCGACAACGCCGCCTCCGTCTACGGCTCCGTCTTTCTGCCGCTGGCCGTCGCGGGCGTGCTGACCCTGATCGGCATCGTGCTGCGCTCGCGGGTGCTCGTCGCCTTCGCGGGCGTGGTCGTGCTGGGCTTCACCGTCTTGTGGATGGTCCGCCAGGGGCAGTCGGCCGGCGAACTCACGGCGGGCGCCCACGGCCTCGGTGTGGGCGTGGCCAATGCCCTCGGTGGCGGTGCGCTGATGGTGCTCGGCGCCCTGGTGATGAGCGGTCGCGGCGGGCGGGTACACGGCGGGCGGGTAGGCGGCCGCCGGGCCGAGGAGCGCTACGACGACGGGTACGGCCGTTACGACGAGCCCGCGGCCGCGCCCCCGGCGGCGGCGCCCCGACCAGCGCCCGAACCATGGGACCCGGGCCGCCCGGTCACGCACGACCCGGCGACCCAGGAGTGGACGCCGGAGCAGTACGGCAACGAGGGCGAGCCCCCTGATGACGGGCCCGCCACCCGCCCGCTCACCCGCCCCGGTTTCGACCCGGACAGGCTCGGCCCCGAAGACGGTGGCCGCCCGCCGCACCAGCCGTCCACCGAACCCTGGCCCCGGCCGACGGCACCGCCGCCCCCGCCTCCGCCGCCGACCGGGCCGGCGCATCCGCAGCCCCCCACGCCTCCGGTGGAGTGGGGCAAGGAGCATCGGCAGCGGGGCACCCAACAGCCTCCGGAGGAACGGGAGTAGCCGCGGCCCGGTGCTGGTGCGGCCCGGTTACGAACGCCGGGCCTGGCCCGTCCCCTTCGCCGCGTCCAGCGCGTACACACAGCGGTCCTTGCTGCACGCATAGACGACGCCGCCGACCGCCACCGGGGATCCGGTGATCTCGCCGCCGGTCTCCAGCTTCCAGCGCAGCTGGCCACCCATCGCGTCGAGGGTGTACAGGCAGTGGTCGGCGGAGCCGAAGTGCACCCGGCCCTCGGCGGCGACCGGTGCGCCGACCACGTCCGCGCCGGCCTGGAACCGCCAACGCGGCGTCCCGGTCACCGCGTCCAGGGTGTAGAGCGCCTTGCCGCTGCCCAGGTGGACCGCGCCGTGTGCGACCAGCACCGGCTCGGTGGACTGGCGCGCCTCCGTGGCGATCCGCCAGCGGTCGCGGCCGTCCGCCGCGTCCAGGGCGTAGACCGTGCCGAGGTAGTCCGCCAGATAGACGCCGCCGCCGGTGACCGCGGGGCCGGGGGCGAAGGCGGGCGGGCTGACGAACACCGCGGGCGCCTCGAAGTGCCAGCGCACATCGCCGCGCGCGATGTCGAGCGCCATCACCCGCGCCCCGGCCACGACGTAGACCACGCCGTCGGGCGCGGGCAGCAGCCTCATCGGCACCCCGCCGCAGGACGCGGTGTCGCCCACGGGATACGACCAGCGCTCGGCGCCGGTACGCGCCTCCAGCGCCTTCAGCCGCGCGTCGGCCCAGACGAAGACCGTGCCGTCGTGCACCACGGGCCCGGTCTCATCGGTCTCGAAGTCCGTCTGGAGGCCGCCGGTCTCCCACAGCAGCTCGCCGTTGGCGGCCTCCCAGGCCTGGACACCGCCGCCGCGCGTGCTGGTGACGACCGTGCCGCGGTCCACCTTCAGGGCGTAGACCCACCCCTCGGTGTTCAGCCGCCAGAGCTCCGTGCCGTCATCGGCGTCCAGGGCGTACAGGCTCGGGCCGTCCGAGGCATGGATGCGGCCGTCGGCGACGGCCATCGCCCACGCCACGTCGCGGGTCTTGAACTTCCGCCGTCCGCTGGCCACGTCGAGGGCGTGCACCTCGAAGGAGGTGACGTAGAGCAGATCGCCGGAGACGGCGGGGGTGCCCCACACGTCGTTCGACATCCGAAAGCGCCAGGGGCGCCAGCGGCCCGGCTCGGCGGGCGGCTGCTCGGGCGGCGGGGGCGGCGCGGCCTGGGCCGGGGCGCCGTTGGCCCCGCCCTGCTGCGGCACACCGGCGGCCGGCCCGCCGCCCGGCGGCCGCACCCAGTTCGTGGCGGCACCGGCCTGCCCGCGCGGCTGCGGATCGCGCGCATCGGCGGCGCGCGGCCCCGGCCCTATGGCGGCGGGCGAGCCACCGAGGTGGACGGGGCCCGCCTCCGGGGGCGCGGCGGGCGGCGGTGCGGCGGAGATCGGGGTCACCCGGGCCGTCGAGACGTCCGGGCCGAGCGCAGCGGGCTGCGGCATCGGGCCGGGGCCGCCGGTACGCGGGTCGCCGCCGCGGTGCGCGCCGGGGCCCGCGCCGACCCGGCCGGGCCAGCCGGACTCGGGCGCGGCGGCGGCCGCCGGGGCGCTCTCGGGGCGCGGCGGCGGCTGTACGGGCTGCGGGGCGGGCTCGGCGGGCGCCTGGCGGCCGGAGCCACGGCCGGCGGCGGCGCGCTGCGCGCTCTTGGGTACGGCGGAACGGCCGCCGCGCCGCTGCTCGATGAGCGCCACCGCGCCGGGCGGCAGCCAGGCCGAGGCCGTGCCGCTGTCGTCGCTGCCGGAGCCGAACAGATGCGGCGCCAGCTGGGACTGCAGATCGGCGGGGGACGGCCGGTGGACCGCCTCCATCTGCATACAGGACTCCAGCAGCGGCCGCAGCTCGCCCGGCAGCCCGGCCAGGTCGGGGCCTTCGCGCAGCAGCATGAAGACGGTCTCGACGGGGTTGGCGCCGTGGAAGGGGGCGTGCCCGGTGGCGGCGAAGACCAGCGTCGAGCCGAGGGAGAAGACGTCGCTGGCGCCCGTGACGCTGCGCGAGTCGCGCGCCTGTTCGGGCGACATGTAGGCCGGGGTCCCCACGGCCACGTTGGTCATCGTCAGCCGGGTGTTGGACACCCCGGAGGCGATACCGAAGTCGATGACCCGGGGGCCGTCCTCGACCACCAGGACGTTCGAGGGCTTCAGGTCGCGGTGTACCAGGCCGGCGCCGTGGATGGACTGCAGCGCCTCGGCGATCCCGGCCGCCAGCCAGCGCACCGCCTGGGCCGGCAGCGGCCCGCACTCATTGACTATTTCCTCGAGGGAGGGGGCGGGGACGTAGGCCGTCGCCAGCCACGGCACCGCCGCCCGCGGATCGGCGTCCACCACCGCCGCGGTGTAGAAGCCGCTGACCGCGCGGGCCGCCTCGACCTCGCGTGTGAAGCGGACCCGGAACAGCTGGTCCTCGGCGAGCTCGGTACGCACCGTCTTGATCGCCACGCGCCGGCCGGACGCCGAACGCGCCAGATAGACCAGTCCCATGCCGCCGGCCCCGAGACGGCCGAGCACCTCGAACGGCCCGATCCGCCGGGGATCGTGCTGCGTCAGCTGCGTCAGCTGCTCCACCACTTGCCTGCCACCTCCCCGTGGGGCTTAAAAAGAGACTCTCAATAGCCACGAGCCGCCGAGAGCCACTGCCCCGTGCAGCGTCTCACCGCCTGGCCGAAACGGCCGTACGCGTGGTGATTCTTCCTGGCCGGGCCGACGGTTGCGAACCCGGGGCCATGCGTCGTGTCCGGGATCACGCCCCGTCACACATGGCGCGGCCGTTACCAGGTGTAACTCACGCCCGCCTGACGTGCGCCGATACGTCCGGCAAAAAGCGGTTGCCGCGAGGTTACCGGCCGGTTGCCCCTGCGCCGGTCTCCGCTATCCCCCGGCGCAGCGGGCCCCCGGCGGCACACCTCCGCCGCTCCGCCGTCGTCCGCCCCGGCGCCCGTCCCCCAACGGCCCTCTCTCCCCCGCCCTGCCGCCGCTGTCGTGCACGTCGTGCAGCGTCGCGCGCACCCCGCGTATTCCCCCGCACTCGCACCTTCCACCCTCCGCACGACTTTCTCCGACACTCTCCCGGCGGCTCGCAACCGCCGGCCCAATTCTGCGACGCCAACGGCTACTTCAGCCCTATGACGCCAAAGGTGGCGCCCTGGTTGTCACTGAAGACCGCGAACGGACCGCCGGGGGTCTGTTTCGGGCGGACGACGACACTGCCACCGAGGGCGGTTGCGGTGCGCACCGCGGCGTCCATCTCGTCGACGAGGAAGCAGACGAGAAAATGCGCCGGTACCTGCGGCGGGAACGTCGCGTCCATCGCGATCCGGCAGCCGATCTCGCGGGCGTGGCCGGGCAGCCGCCACGGCAGGAAGCCGGGGCGCGCCATCGGGCTGTCGGCGACGCCTTCGAAGCCGAAGACCTTCCCGTAGAAGGCATCCGCCGCGGCGGCGTCGCGGGTGTGCAGCCCCATCCAGAGGTAGCCGCCGGGCTCCTGGCCGGTCTCGAAGCCCAGGTGCGTTCCGGCCTGCCAGGCGCCGAACACCGCCCCGGTCGGGTCGACGGCGACCAGCATGGAGCCCAGCGCCCCGACCTCCGCGGGCGCCGCGAGGATCCGCCCGCCCGCGTCCCGGATCAGGGTTTCGGTGCGCCCGATGTCGCCGGTCGCGAAGTAGAGCCCCCAGGCGATGGGGGACGCCTCGTCCTGCCGGGGCATCAGCCCGGCGGCCTTCTTGCCGTTGCGGAAGGCCTGGATGTACCCGCCGAACTCGGCGGCGCCCCCGGAGAACGTCCAGCCCAGGAGGTCGCCGTAGAAGCGCTTGCCCCGCTCGGGATCGGGCAGCATGACATCCGCCCAGCAGGGAGCACCGTCCGCGAGTGCAGTCATGACCTCAACGCTAGCGGCGGTACGGGCGCCCCGCCCGGCGAGCACTCGAACGTGTGGTCGATTCATTCTCGTGTTGACGCAGGTCATCCCGCGGATGGCGCACAACAGGCCAGTCGCCGCCCGCACTTGTCATCGCCGCCCCGCGCGCTTGTCCACCAAAGTTGTCCACAGCCTGTTGATAAGACCATTCACCGGTTTGGATCAAGCGCCGCCGCACGGATCCGCAGTCGTGCCGGAGGCCGCAAGAGGGGCGGGAACCGGGGCCAAGGGCGGCTAACTCCCGCATCCCCATTTGCAGGCAGCCAAATCGCGCTCCGATCACCCGTCGGTAAGCTGACGGCATGACAGGACAAGTGCGAACCGTCGACGGCAGAGTTGCCGGCCGCCGTGGACAGGCGACGCGGCAGAAGCTGCTCGACTGCCTCAGCGAAATGCTCAGTTCGTCCCCCTACCGGGACGTCAAAGTCATCGATGTGGCCCGAAAAGCGGGGACTTCACCCGCTACGTTCTATCAGTACTTCCCGGACGTGGAGGGCGCTGTCCTCGAAATCGCCGAGGAGATGGCCAAAGAAGGCGCAAGTCTGACCGATCTTGTCGCCGGACGTTCCTGGGTGGGCAAGTCCGGCTGGCAGACGGCGGAGGAGCTCGTCGACGGCTTTCTCTCCTTCTGGCGCAAGAACGACGCGATCCTGCGCGTCGTGGATCTGGGCGCGGCCGAGGGCGACAAGCGGTTCTACAAGATCCGCATGAAGATTCTCAATGCCGTCACCAACTCCCTTACGGACTCCATCCAGGAGCTGCAGAGCAAGAACAAGGTCGACAAGGACGTGAGCGCGCCGGCCATGGCCGGGTCCATCGTCGCGATGCTGGCGGCGGTCGCCGGGCACCAGAAGGGCTTCCAGAGCTGGGGCGTCAAGCAGACCGAGCTCAAGCCCAATCTGGCGCTGCTGGTGCACTTCGGCATCACCGGCAAGAAGCCGACGAAGTAGCCGCGCGGTAGCCGACGCAGTCCGCAGCAGCCGGCTCCTCAGCCGTCACCGCAGCCGCCGGACCAGTTCGCGACCGGCCCTGCATCCGTCCTGTATCCGTCCTGCCATAGCAGTCCAGCTGCACAGACAGCGGGTGCCGTAGGGCCCTCAGGGGTTCATAAGGCACCCGCTGTCCGTGCGCTCAGCGCCGCTCGAGCCGGAACAGCCGGATCTCCCGCTCCACCCGCGCCTGATACGCGGCGTACGGCGGCCAGAAGGCGAGCGCCGCCCGCCAGGCACGCTCCCGCTCCGCCCCCTTGAGCAGCCGGGCCCGTACCGGAATGTCCCGACCGCGCCAACTCACCTCCGCATCCGGATGCTTGAGCAGATTCCCGGTCCAGGCGGGGTGTCCCGGACGCCCGAAGTTGCTGCCGATCAGCAGCCAGCTGCCGCCCTCCTCCGGCATGCACGCCAGCGGGGTACGCCGCGGCTGCCCGCTCCTCGCCCCGGTCGCGGTCAGGATCACCCCGGGCAGCATCCGGGCGCTGAGCAGCACCTTTCCCCGGGTCACCCGGTGTACGGCGCGATCCAGCGCGGGGATGACATGCGGTGCGATCCGCGCGAACGTACGGGTCGAGGAGACCTTCTGCACCAGCCGCTCACCCGGTGGCATCAGGCATCGACCGCCTCTCGCGCACCGGCCGCCGCGGCCGGGCCGAGCGCCGCTCCCCCGCCCCCGGCCGCGAACAGCCCGGCCTCCTCGGCGGCCCGCGCCCGCAGCCGGTGCACGGGCCCCAGCAGCAGTTCGTCGCAGGCGGCGCGCTTGAAGTAGAGGTGCGCCTCGTGTTCCCAGGTGAAGCCGATGCCGCCGTGCAACTGCACCGCCTCGGCAGCCACCTTGCGCAGCGCCTCCAACGCCTGCGCGAGCGCCAGCCCGGCCACCCCCGGCTCCGTCGCGCGCCGCTCCCCGCTCCGGGCTCCGCCCGCCGACCAGGCCGCGTAGTACGCCGCCGAGCGCGCCGCCTGCACCGCCACGTACAGGTCGGCGAGCCGGTGCTGCACCGCCTGGAAGGAGCCGATCGGCCGGCCGAACTGCTCGCGCGTACGGACGTATTCGACGGTACGGGCGAGCGCGGCATCGGCCGCACCGACCGCCTCGGCGGCCAGCGCCGCGGCCGCCTCGACCCCAGCGGCGGCGAGCGCGTCCGTCACGGCCGTCTCGCCGCCCTCACCATCCCCCAGCAACTCGGCGGCCACATCGCGCAGTTCGATACGAGCCTGCGGGCGGGTCTCGTCCATCGCGGTCTGCCGGGTCCGCACCAGGCCGGGGGCGTCCGCCCGTACGACGAAGATCAGGGTGCGGCTGCGCGCGAAGCCGCCGGCGTGCGCGGCCACCAGGAGCACCTTTGCGGTGTGGCCGTCGAGGACCTGCGCGGCCTCCCCGTACAGCCGCCACCCTCCGTTCTGCGCCTGCGCCTGGATGCCGCCCGCGCGGCCGCCGCCCGCCCAGTCCCCGGCATTCGACCCGGTCAGCGCCAGCGCGGTGGCCAGCCGTCCGCCGGGCACGGCAAGGGTCGCGGTCAGTTCCCCGGCGGCGAGCTTCGGCAGCAGCTCGGCGCGCTGCCCCTCCGTCCCCAGGGCCAGGATCAGCGGCGCGGCGAGCGCGGCGGTGGCGATCAGCGGCGAGGGCAGCAGGACGCGGCCGGTCTCCTCGCAGGCCAGGGCGAGTTCGGTGGGCCCGCAGTCCGCGCCGCCGTAGGCCGCGGGCAGGGCGAGGCCCGGCAGCCCGAGCTGCCCGGCGAGCTGCCGCCACAGCGCCTCGTCGTACCCCGGCGCGGTGCGCACCGCCGACTTGACCTCGTCCGGGCCGCAGCGCTTGTGCAGCAGTTCGCGCAGAGTGCGGCGGATCTCGTCCTGCTCCTCGGTGAACGCGGCATCCATCGGCGGGCTCCTCCCGGCCGTGCGACAACGCCCATCGGGTACGACGGGCCCCGGCATCCGATCTGACGGGCCGTCATAGTAGGGACGGGGGCACGACTTTCCTAGGGCCGCGGCCCTCGACCTCCCGAGGGGGTTTGCGCCGCCGGGGCCCCGCCGACCCCACCCGCCGCCCCGTCCGCCACCTGCCCGCACCGCACTATCTGATGTACCGTCAGATTCATGACTTCAGGGACCCCTTCCGGGTATCGCCACCGTCATCGCCCTCGCAAGGTAGCCGTCGCCGGAGTCGCCCTGTCCGACTGCGGACGCGTGGACGAGGCCACCCCCTACGCCCTGCACGCCCAGGCCGCCCGCCGGGCGCTCGCCGACAGCGGCCTGGACCGGTCGGTGATCGACGGCTTCGCCTCGGCCGGGCTGGGCACCCTCGCGCCCGTAGAGGTCGCCGAGTATCTGGGCCTGCGCCCCACCTGGGTGGACTCCACCTCCGTCGGGGGCGCAACCTGGGAGGTCCTGGCCGCCCACGCCGCCGACGCGATCGCCGCAGGTCACGCCCGTGCCGTACTCCTCGTCTACGGATCCACCGCGCGCGCGGACATCAAGGCCGGGCGCCGCACCTCCAACCTGTCGTTCGGCGCGCGGGGCCCGCTCCAGTTCGAGGTCCCCTACGGGCACACCCTGATAGCCAAGTACGCCATGGCCGCCCGCCGGCACATGCACCAATACGGCACCACGCTGGAGCAGCTGGCCGAGATCGCCGTCCAGGCGCGGGCCAACGCGGCGGCCAACCCGGACGCCATGTACCGCGACCCGATCACCGTCGACGACGTCCTCGCCGGCCCGATGATCGCCGACCCGTTCACCAAGCTGCACTGCTGCATCCGCTCCGACGGCGGCTGCGCGGTCCTGCTGGTCGCCGAGGACTACGTCCCCGACCTGGCCAAACCCCCGGTCTGGGTGCTCGGTTCCGGCACCTCGGTCTCGCACACCACCATGTCGGAGTGGGACGACTTCACCGTCTCGCCGGCCGCGGTCTCCGGCCGCCTGGCCTTCGAGCGGGCCGGCGTCCGCCCCGCCGAGATCGACCTCGCCGAGCTCTACGACGCCTTCACGTACATGACCCTGGTGACGCTGGAGGACCTGGGCTTCTGCGCCAAGGGCGAGGGCGGGGCGTTCGTGGAGAAGGGGCGGCTGCTGCGGGACGGCGCGCTGCCGGTCAACACGGACGGCGGCGGCCTGGCCGCCTGCCACCCGGGCATGCGCGGCCTGTTCCTGCTGGTGGAGGCCGTACGGCAACTCCGCGGCGAGGCCGGCCCCGGCCGCCAGGTCCGCAAACCGGGCGGCCGGCTCCCACAGCTCGCCGTCGCCTCCGGTACGGGTGGCTGGTTCTGCTCGTCGGGGACGGTGGTCCTGGGGAGGGGGTAGGCGCCCGCACCTGGGCGCGGCGCATCGGCGGCGCGCCCACGGTCTCGGCCGGGGCCGGGGCCGGGACCGGGGGCGGGGGTGGGGGTGGGGCTGAGGCTGGAGCCACCCGAGCCCCTTCTATACAAGCGTCATAGACAAACGTTTAAGACGCTCGTATAGTCACGTTCGTGAGCGCCGCTCACGCCCGCCCCGCCCAAGCCCCACAGCCCCGAAGGGAATCCGCCATGCCCGGCACCGGATCGCGTCCCCGCCCCGCCAAGACCGTGCTGATCTCCGGCGCGAGCATCGCCGGACCGGCGCTCGCCTACTGGCTGCACCGCCACGGCTTCGCCGTCACCGTCGTCGAGCGCGCCCCCGCGCTGCGGACCGGCGGCTACAAGGTCGACATCCGGGGCGCGGCGATCGAGGCCGCCGAACGAATGGGAATCCTGGAGGACATCCAGCGCGCCAGTACGGACATGCAGACCGGCGCCTACGTCGACGACGACGGCAAGCGGATCGCCACGCTCCCCGCCGACATCTTCGGCGCCCGCATCGGCCGCGACGACGAGATCATGCGCGGCGATCTCGCCCGCATCCTCTACGACCGCACGCGGGAGGATGTCGAGTACGTCTTCGGCGACTCGATCGCCTCCCTCGGTTCCGCCACCGCCGACGGCGAGGGCGTCGACGTCACCTTCGAGCGGGGCGCGCCGCGCCGCTTCGACATCGTCGTCGGCGCGGACGGGGTGCACTCGACCGTACGGCGGCTGGTCTTCGGCCCGGAGGAGCGATTCGCGCGCCACCTCGGGACCTGTATCGCGGCCTTCTCCATGCCCAATGACCTGGGCCTGGACCGGGAGGAGTTGTACTACGCGCTGCCCGACAAGCTGCTCTGCGAATACAGCTCGGCCGGGGACCCGGCGGCCAAGGGCATGATGAGCTTCCGCTCGCCCCGGCTGACCTACGACCACCGGGACACCGACCGGCAACTTGCCCTGCTGGAGGCGGCGTTCGCGGGCGATGGCGGGCGGGCCCCGCGGCTGCTGCGGGCGGCCCGCGAGGCGTCCGACCTCTACTTCGACGGTATGCAACTGATCGAGATGGACCGCTGGTCGAGCGGCCGGGTGGTGCTGCTCGGCGACGCCGCGCACTGCGCCTCGCCGGCGTCGGGGCAGGGCACGGGGATGGCGATGGTCGGCGCGTACGTCCTGGCCGGGGAGCTCGCGGCGGCGGGCGGCGACCCGGCGGTGGCCTTCGACCGCTACGAGCGGGAGATGCGCGGCTATGTCGAGGTCAACCACCGGCTGGCGGAGAAGTTCGCGAAGGAGATGACCTTGGCGACGCGGCGGGGGATCCGGCTGCGGCATCTGATGCTGCGGATCCTGCCGCACATGCCGTGGAAGAACCTCGTCGCGAGGAAGATCGCCGAGGACGTGCAGCGCGGGGCCAACGCCATCACGCTCAAGGACTACGGCGCCGTCCGCCCGGCATCGACGGCCCGGCGCCCGGCACGGCGCGGGACCGCCCCGGCGGCCGCGGCTCTTCCCCCGTACGCTGCCTGACATGGCCGAACCCGCTGCCCACCAGGACTCCCCGGACGACCGCGCCACCGGCGCCGACCGCCACCCTCCGGAGGAGGCGGCGGCGGCCCGCGCGTTCCGCGAGCTGCTGCGCGGGCTGCGGGTCTGGGAGAGCGAACTGCCCGCCTTCGACCCGGCACGGGCCCCGGCCGAACCGCTGCCGCTCTTCCGGCAGTGGCTGCGCGAGGCCGCCGAGGCCGGTGTGCCCGAGCCGCACACCATGACGCTGGCCACGGCGGATGCGGCCGGTGACCCCTCCGTACGGACCCTGATGCTGCACGACGCCGACGAGCACGGCTGGCACTTCGGCTCGCACCGCGGCAGCCGCAAGGGCCGCGAGCTGGCCGCCCGGCCGCGGGCCGCGCTCGGGTTCTACTGGCCGGCGGTCGGCCGTCAGGTCCGCATCCGGGGGTCGGTGGCCGCGGCGGGCTCCGAGGAGAGCGCGGCCGATCTGCACCGCCGCTCCACGGGCGCGCTGGCCGCCGCGCTGGTCGGCCGCCAGAGCGAGGTCCTCGGCTCCGCCGAAGAACTGGCCCGCGCCTCGGACGCCGCCTGGGAGCGGGCCCGGCGCGAGCCGGACGCCCCCGTGCCCAGCTGGACGCTCTACGTCCTGCGGGCCGAGGAGGTCGAGTTCTTCCAGGGGGATGCGCTGCGCCGGCACGTACGGCTCAACTACCGTCGCACCGGCGGTGGTTGGGAACGGGAACTGCTCTGGCCGTAACGGTGTGACAGGCGGCAGGGCAGCCAGGCCGGCAGGGGCCGGGCGGGCCGGGGGCTCACACCTTCCGGTACATGACATGGAAACCGACATAGCCCTTGGTGGGGTGCCGGAACCCTTCGGGAATCGTGGTCATGATCTCGAAGCCGAGGGACTGCCAGAGGGCGACGGCGGCGGTGTTGGTCTCGATGACCGAGTTGAACTGGATCCCGCGGTAGCCCTCGGCGCGGGCCCAGGCCAGTACGTGTTCACCCAGCGCCCGGCCGACCCCGCGCCGGGCGTACCGCGGATCGACCATGAAGCTGGCGCTGGCGATGTGTGAGCTGCCGCCCATGTGGTTGGGGTTCATCTTGGCCGAGCCCAGCACCGTGCCGTCCGCGTCGACGGCGACGACCGTACGGCCCGGCGGCGGGAGCATCCACATCGCCCGGCCGGCCGGTTCATCGAGGTCACGCGGATATGCATAGGTCTCCCCGGCCGCGACGACGGCATGGAAGAACGGCCAGATGGCGGGCCAGTCGGCCTCGGTCG
The DNA here is from genome assembly GCF_044544985.1 of Streptomyces sp. NPDC053427. Classification (NCBI taxonomy): domain Bacteria; kingdom Bacillati; phylum Actinomycetota; class Actinomycetes; order Kitasatosporales; family Streptomycetaceae; genus Streptomyces; species Streptomyces sp. NPDC053427. The sequence continues at coordinate 232,839 of NZ_JBITYA010000007.1, forward strand.
CTTCGCGAATCTGCACAAGGAGAGGATGACTCGGGCGCGCCGGGCATGCCACCCGATTCCGTCGGGAGAGGCGGGTCACGCGGGCCGGAAGACGGGGACCGCGACCGCGCCCCCGCCGTCCGCGGGGGTCGCCTCGTTCCGGAAGTCCACCACCAGCGGCATCCCGATCCGCAGGTCCTCCGGCGCGCAGCCGATGATCTCGGTCATCATCCGGGGCCCCTCGGCGAGGTCGACCACGGCCGCCACATACGGCACCCGGGCGCCGAAGGGCGGCAGGTCATTACGGTGCACGACGGACCAGGTGTACAGGGTGGCGCGGCCGCCGGCCGGCTCCCACTCGACGTCCTCGCCCCAGCAGTACGGGCAGAACTCGCGCGGGTAGTGGTGGGCGGCACCGCACCCGCCGCTTTCGGCCCGGCAGCGGCGCAGCAGCAGCCGCCCTTCCGCGGCGCCGTCCCAGTACGGCCGGGTGAAGGCGTCCGACTCCGGCAGATCGCTTCGCGGCGCGCCGCGCGCCGCCTCGGGTCCCGCCATCACTGGAACACCTCCACCGCATCGTCGAGCGACCACGCCCGCCGGCCCCTCGCGAACAGGGCCGAACGACGGCCGCCGGGGACACCCCGCTGCCTGACGGTACGTCAGTTCAGCGGATGCGGGGAGGGGTGCGCAAGGGGCCGTGCGCCGTTGACCACCCCGCGCGGCGCCCGGATCCTGGGGGCGCCGCCGCGAAGCTTTACCGTGCAGCCCCATTCCTGACATGCCGTCAGTTCAGTAATCTGACTGTGCGTCAGTTAATGAGAGCCGTCACACAGGAGCGGGCGTCTGCGATGCTTGGATCGACTCACGGCACCCTCACCACTCACTCCCGGCCGGCCCGCGTCGTGGCCTGTGGGGAGCAACCACCACATACCGTCCACGGCGTGTCCGAGGCGCGCGGCGACGGCGCCGACCAGCGGCCCGGCGCGGCGGTCGACCGGGACGTCAGCGGGCGGCCGCTGCACGCTCCGGTGCCCGACCTGGACCGCTTCTTCCGGCCCGAGTCCGTGGCGGTGATCGGCGCCTCGGACAGCGAGGGCCGTCCGAACACCGGCATCACCCGCCAACTGATCGCCTGGGCCGAGCGGGTCGGCGCACGGCTCCATCCCGTCAACCCGGGGCGCGAGCGGGTCTTCGACCGGCCCTGCCACGCCTCCGTCGCCGACCTCCCGGAACCCGTCGACCTCGCCGTCCTGCTGGTCGCCGACCCGGTCCCGGTCATCGAGCAACTGGGCGACGCCAAGGTGAAGTTCGCGGTGGCATTCGCCTCCGGCTTCGCCGAGACGGGCGCGGACGGCGCGGCGGCGCAGGCCCGGCTGGCCGAGGTCGTCGAACGCTCCGGCCTGCGGCTGCTGGGGCCCAACACCAACCTCAACGCCTTCGAAGAATTCCGCGAGGACCTCGACGGCCCGGCCATCGCCCTCATCACGCAGTCGGGCCACCAGGGCCGCCCCGTCTTCACCCTCCAGGAACTGGGCATCCGCCTTTCGCACTGGGCCCCCACCGGCAACGAGGCCGATCTGGAGACCGCCGACTTCCTCTCCTACTTCGCCTCCCGGCCCGAGGTCGGCGCCATCGCCGCGTATGTGGAAGGTCTCAAGGACGGCCGCAGCTTTCTGCTCGCCGCCGACCGCGCCGCCCGCAACAAGGTGCCGGTCGTCGCCGTCAAGGTCGGCCGTACCGAGACCGGCGCCCGGACGGCCGCCTCACACACCGGCAAGCTCACCGGTGCGGACGGGGTCGTGGACGCCGCGATGCGGCAGTTCGGCGTGATCCGGGTGGACGGGCTCGACGAGCTGCAGGACACCGCCGCGCTGCTGGCCCGCGCCAAGCGGCCCACGGCCGAGGGCGTCGCGGTGTATTCGATCTCCGGTGGCACCGGCGCGCACTTCGCGGACCTGGCGACCGCGGCGGGACTGCGGCTGCCCACCCTCGACGATGCCAAGCAGTCCGAGCTGCACCAGTGGATACCGGACTATCTCAACGTCGCCAATCCCATCGACAACGGCGGGCACCCCGTAGGGGACTGGCGGGGCCGCAAGATCATCGATGCGATCCTGGCCGACCCCTCGATCGGCGTGCTCATCTGCCCGATCACCGGGCCCTTCCCGCCCATGAGCGACAAGCTCGCGCAGGATCTCGTGGACGCGGCGGAGCAGACGGACAAGCTGGTGTGTGTGGTGTGGGGGTCGCCGGTCGGCACCGAGGACGCCTACCGGCGCACCCTCCTCGGCTCTTCTCGCGTGGCGACGTTCCGCACCTTCGGCAACTGCATCACCGCCGTACGCGCCTGCCTCGACCACCACCGGTTCGTCGACGGCTACCGCTCGCCGTTCGACGACGCCCCGCGGGTGCTCTCCCCTTCCGCCCGCAAGGCGCAGGCGCTGATGCGTCCGGGCCAGCAGCTCAGCGAACACGCGGCCAAACAGCTGCTGCGCGCCTACGGCATCCGCGTACCCCGCGAACAGCTGGTGACCAGCGCGGCGGCGGCCGTACGGGCGGCGAGTCAGGTCGGCTATCCCGTGGTCATGAAGGCCTCGGGGCCACAACTGGCCCATAAGACCGAACTCGGCCTGGTGAAGGTCGGACTGACCTCCGCCAGCCAGGTACGGGACGCCTACCGCGAGCTCACGGACATCGCCCGGTACGAGGGCGTCCCCCTCGACGGGGTGCTGGTCTGCCAGATGATCGAGCGGGGCGTCGAGATGGTCGTCGGGGTCACCCATGACGACCTCTTCGGGCCGACGGTGACGGTCGGACTGGGCGGGGTCCTCGTAGAAGTGCTGCGGGACGTCGCCGTGGGCGTGCCGCCCTTCGGTGAGGACCAGGCGCGCGCCATGCTCGGCGAACTGCGCGGCCACGCCCTCCTCGACGGCGTACGGGGCGCACCGCCCGCGGATGTGGACGCGCTGGTCGAGGTCGTCCTTCGGGTACAGCGGATGGCCCTCGAACTGGGCGAGGACCTGGCCGAGTTGGACATCAACCCGCTGGTCGTCCTGCCGCGGGGGCAGGGGGCCGTGGCCCTCGATGCGCTCGCCGTGTGCCATGCCCCCCACGGGGCCCACACCCCGTGATCGCCGCCACCACCCACCCCACCATCGACCCCACCGCCGCCCCCGCCCCGACCGCACGCGCCCGGACCGCACCCCCTGGAGCCGCACCCCCATGACGTCCTCCCCCGCATCCCCCGAATCCCCCGGCGCCGCCGCATCCGCCGCATCCGCGGAATCCCCCGACGGCCCCTCACCTTCCGTTGACTCCTTGATACTCCACGCCACTGACAACGGCGTTTCGTGGATCACTCTCAACCGCCCCGCCGCGCTGAACGCCCTCACCTGGGACCAGCGCGAACGGATCGTCGAGCGGCTCGCGGACGCCTCCGCCGACCCGGACGTACGGGCCGTCGTGATCACCGCGACCGGCAAGGGCTTCTGCGCCGGCGCCGATCTGCGCGGCGCGCCGTCGGCGAGCGAGGAGCGGGTCGCGGGCGACGTCGCGCGGATGATCCGGCGCGGTGCGCAGCGCTTCATCGGCGCCGTACTGGACTGCGAGAAGCCCGTGATCGCCGCCGTCAACGGCACCGCGGCCGGGATCGGCGCGCATCTCGCGTTCGCCTGCGATCTGGTACTGGCCGCCGAATCGGCCCGTTTCATCGAGGTGTTCGTACGCCGCGGGCTGGTCCCGGACGGCGGCGGCGCCTACCTTCTGCCGCGGCTGATCGGCCCGCAGCGCGCCAAGGAGCTGATGTTCTTCGGCGACGCCGTCCCGGCCGCCGAGGCCGAGCGGCTGGGCCTGGTCAACCGGGTGGTCCCGGACGGCGAGCTGGAGAAGACGGCGCGGGAGTGGGCCGAGCGTCTGGCGGCCGGCCCGACCCGGACGCTCGCCCTCACCAAACAGCTGGTCAACGCCTCGCTCGACACCGATCGGGCCGCGGCCTTCGCCGCCGAGGCCACCGCCCAGGAGATCAACATGACCACGGCCGACGCCCAGGAAGGGGTCGCGTCCTTCGTGGCGCGCCGCAAGCCGGCGTACCGGGGCCGGTGACAGGACGGCGGGCGGTACGGGTGCCGCCCGCCCGCACGGGCCGGGCACGGTCGTCCGCGCTGACGTCCGGGTCACGCCCCGCCGCGACGCCCTCCGCACCGCCGCCGTCCGCCACCCCGACCTGCCCACCGGTGGCCACGCCCGCCGCCCACAGCAGCCCGGCCGCGAGCACCCCGGCCCACAGAGCGCCGCCGAGCCTGTTGCCTGCCGCCGCCGTCATCGCCGAACTCCCTGTACGCCCGTAGGGCCGGCCCCGCGGCCGGCCCTCCACACGGCACACGCGCGGCACCCCCGCCCCACATGACACACCGCGACGTGATCTACATCACACCGGACGTTCAGGCGGCGAACGGCCCCCCGGCGCCGAAGGCCAGCTCGGCGAAGCGATCGCCGATGCGGCGGTGGGTGGCGGCGTCCGGGTGGAGCTGATCCGGCAGCGGCAGTTCGGCGAAGTCCGCCGCGCCGTAGAGGTCGCCGCCGTCGAGATAGTGCAGGTGGGGGTCGTCGGCCGCGCGCTGCGTCACGATGCGGGAGAGCTCCGCACGGATGACGTTGAGCGTCAGCTTCCCGGCGGCGCGCTCCGCGGGGTCCCCCGCGGCCCGGAACTGCAGCCTCCCCGCACCGAGGTTGTCGAAGTCCGGGGCACTGGGGCCGGGGGTGTCCTCATGGATGGGGCAGTGCAGGGGCGAGACGACCAGCAGCGGCGCGGTGGGATGCCCCTCGCGGATCGTGTCGAGGAAGCCGTGCACCGCCGGGGTGAAGGCGCGCAGCCGCATCAGGTCGGTGTTGACCAGGTTGATGCCGATCTTGACGCTGATCAGGTCCGCGGGGGTGTCCCGCAGCGCGCGGGCGGTGAACGCGTCGAGCAGGGCGCTCCCGCCCAGCCCGAGGTTGATCAGTTCCGCGTCGCCGAGCGACGCGGCCAGGGCCGGCCAGGTCGTGGTGGGGCTCGCGGCGTCGGAGCCGTGGCTGATCGAACTGCCGTGGTGCAGCCACACCCTGCGGCCCCCGGGCGGCACGGCCTCGACGGGGGCATCGGTGCGCAGGGCGACCAGCTGGGTGATCTCGTTGAACGGCAGCCAGATCTCGACGTCCTTCACACCGTCGGGCAGACCGGCGAACCGGACCGTGCCGACCGGGCCGGGCCGGGTTTCCGCGGACCCGGTGGCCATGTCCATCATCAGGACGTTGCCGCCGGCCGTGCCGGCCCGGCCGGCCAGGCGGCCGTCGACGAGCAGGTCGTACACGCCGTCCGGACGGGGCGGGGCACCCCGGTAGGCCATCTTCGTGCGGAGCGTGTCCAGCTCGACGGCGGTGGCCCGGGTACGGAACACCAGCCGCACGCCGGAGGGCTGGGCCTCCGCCATGGCCAGCTGCCCGTCGGCGCACTGTGCGCGGGCCCGGGCGGGCAGCCGGTGCGGCAGCACACCGTGCTCGGTGTGTTCCAGCTCGAGCGCGCCGCGCAGGAGGTCTGCGGTGACGGAAGTGGTGATCCAGTCCGCCGTCCGGGGCGTGGTGGAGCCGGGGACGGGTTCGTGCGGGTCGTTCATGACCTCAGCCTGTCAACCGGATAGCCGATCCGCACATCGATTTCCGGCCCCGATCCACCGGGCAGGCCCTCCTAGCAGTACGGCACCTCGCGCGTATTGCGGGTCCGCACCCCCGGCAGCCAGCCCGTCACGCCGCCCTTGTCGGTCACCAGATACCAGCGGGTGGACGTCACCCCCTCCTCGTCCCGGACCAACCGACCGTCGGCGACCACACAGTGCGCGGCCAGCACCTCGCCGTGCCAGACCCGGCCCGCCGAATTGTCCCGTGCGGCGTATCTGACGTGCGGGTCCTTGGCCAGCCGCAGCCCGCACTCCAGGGAACGGATCCGGCGGCAGGCCGACTCGCTGTTGTAGACCGTGACCGGCACCGCACGGACGCCGGCGGCCGGCTGCCGCACGGCGGCGCCCGGACGGACCAGCCACCATGCGCCCAGCGCGACGGCGGCCACCGTGGCAGCGACCGCGAGCGCGAGGGCGTACGCCCTCCGGCGCGGCGGCGTGGTGGGCACGGGGACCACATGCGTCGCAGGCGGCACGGGTGCCGGCCCGGCGCCGGGCCGCTTGATGCGGGCCCACAGCCCGCCCGGCACCTCGATCCCCTCGTCCGCACGCCGCAGCCGCTCGCGCAGCAGCGCCTCGGCGTTGTCCCCCGCATCCACCGTGCCGCTCACCTCCCGGCCCGTCCGTGCTGCGATGCCCCGAGGTAGGCGCGCAGCCTGTCCAGCGCGCGGGCGCGGTGGCGGGCGGCCGTGCCGCGGTGCACCTTCATGATCTTCGCGGCCTGGTCGATGGTGTAGCCGTCGAGGTCGACGAGGATGACGATGCCGGCCTGGCGGTGCGACAACCGCCCCAGCAGGCGCACCGCTTCGAGCTCCGCATGCCGCCGCTCCACCCCGCCGTCCCAGCCCCCGGCCGCCCCACCGGGCCCGGCCCCGCAGCCGACGCCCCCGGCCGCGCGGACCTCCTCGACGCCCTCCATCGCCTCGACCAGCACCTGGCGGCGGTCCTTGCGGTGGGCGTCGCGGGCGATGTTGAGCACCGTGGTGAAGGCGTAGGCGTACGGCTCCGGATGCGCGAGGAAGCGCTGGGGGCGGGCAGCGAGTTTGAGGTAGGCCTCGTGCACCACGTCCTCCGCGGACTGTCTCGATCCGGCCAGCATCACCGCGCGCCGGTAGAGCCGGGGCAACAGCCCGCAGAAGACCTCGTCGAAGGTGGGTGACACGGCAGACCAAGGTGACGACGGCGTCGCATCGGCCATGTGGTGGAAACTCCCCCGTGCTGGGCTACGGGCGGCGGCCTGGGCGGAAGCTACCCGTGCAGTCCGTAGCCAACCAGGCACCACCCCCGATCTCCCCCGAATTCCGCCTGCATCACCCCTGAGTCACCCCAAACCACCCCTGTGGGTGGCGGGCCCCCGGCTCCCGCCCGCCGGCGGCCCGACGAAGGCCCGACGGCAACCCGGCGCCGGCCCGATACCCGTCCGGCACCCTTCCGGCACTCGTCCGGCACTCGTCCGGGGACTTCCCATCTGACGAAGCATCAGATTCAATGAACTCATGATGGGACACGCGGGAATGGCGGCCACGGCGGTGCGATATCTGCGCTCGGTCGGCGCGCCGACCACGGCCTCCCCGCCAGGCACGGACACCACGCCCGACCCGGCCGCCGCCCCGCACCCGCGCCCCGCGCTGCGCGCCGTACGGGAGGACGAGCGGGCCCCCCTGGACCCGGCCGAATTCCGCTCCGTCCTGGGGCACTTCGCCAGCGGCATCACCGTCATCACGGCGCCGGGCGAAGCGGGCCCGGCCGGTTTCGCCTGTCAGTCGTTCGCGTCGCTCTCCCTGGACCCGCCGCTGGTGACGTTCATGGTGGCGCGTACGTCGACCACCTGGCCGGTGATCGCCCGCGCCGGGGTCTTCTGCGTCAACATCCTCGGCGCCGAACAGGGCGAACTGTGCCGCGGGTTCGCGGTCAGCGGCGGCGACAAGTTCGCGGGCGTCCCGTACACGGCGGCTCCGGCGACGGGCTCGCCGCGGCTGGCGGACGTCCCCGCCTGGATCGACTGCACCATCCAGGCCGTGCACACCGGTGGCGACCATCTGATCGTGGTCGGCCGGGTGGACGCCCTCGCCGCGGACCCGGCCGCCGCCGAGGCCGGACCGCTGCTCTTCCACCGGGGCGCCTTCGGGCGCTTCAGCGGCTGACGGCGGCCGGCCCGTTCACCGCCGGGCCCCGGCCCGGCGCGTCAGCACCAGCCGCTTTCCTTCATCCGGGTCACCCACGTAGCAGTAAAGGGTCGGCTTCGCCTGCGTACCGCCGATGCTCCAGTCCTGCCCGCAGATGTCGCCGCTCACCTCTACCGTCTGCTCCGAGGCCGTCTCCGACCACCACCTGCCGGCCCCCTCGCAGCGCACCCCGTCGACGTCCAGACGGGACGCGCTCGCCGCCCCGTCGGAGCGCAGCCGCAGGGTGCCACCGGAGCCGTCCTGCCAGACGCCGGTGAGCGCGGCGCGGTCCAGGTGAGGTGCCCGGTATTCATGCATCAGCCCGGTGGCGAAGGCGACCGCGAACAGCACAACCACCGTGAGTGCGACCCCGATTGCGCCGCCCGCGACGGTGGCGGTCAGCCGTACGGCACGCCGCGCCGCGCGGTCCCGGGCGGCATACGCGGCCAGCAGTGCGGCGGGGACGGCGGCCGCCGTGAGCAGCAGCCACAGGAACAAAGAGAAGCCGGGCGGCTCCGTGGTGCGGTGGACCATGAGGAAGAAGACCCCGTACACGACGGTCGCGCCGAACGCGGCGAAGGGCGTCGCGGCCACCGTGCACCACCAGGCGGGTCGCCCCGGCCGGCCGGCCCGCCGGTGCGCCCACCCCGCGAGCCAGAGCGTCGGCAGGACCAGCGTGACCGTCACCACGAAACCGGCGAAGGCGCCCAGCACGAGCCCGAAGAGCAGCAGGAAGGGCAGCACGACCGGCAGCAGAAAGCCGATGCCGCCCGGTCCGGCCGGTTCCCGGGTGAGGTCGTACATCGCCTGCCCGGCCCCTACGGCCAACGCTTCACCCAGCAGCGCCGCAGTCGAGACCGCCACCGCCGGCCAGCTCCAGAACACCGCCGGAATTCCCACCCCTGGTCTTGCTCATCCCGCATCACCCTCCCACCGGGATGATGCACCGCCCTCGGGACGCCCCCACGTCAGGGCCGCCTAAGCGGCCCTGCGCCGCCGGATGACCAGCGCCATCAGCGCCGCGACCGCGCACAGCGCCCCGGAGGCGTACCAGACCGGGTCGTACGTGCCGAAGGCGTCCCGCGCCAGGCCGCCCAGGAAGGCGATCACGGCGGCGCCCACCTGGTGGGCGGCCAGCACCCAGCCGAAGACGATCGCGCCGTCCTCGCCGTAGTACTCACGGCACAGGGCGATGGTCGGCGGGACGGTCGCGACCCAGTCCAGGCCGTAGAAGACGATGAAGAAGACCATGGGCGGGTGGACGGTGTCCGCGAGCAGCAGCGGCAGGAACATCAGCGAGACGCCGCGCAGGCCGTAGTACACGGCGAGCAGCCGACGCGTGTCGAAGCGGTCGGTGAACCAGCCGGAGGCGACGGTCCCGACGATGTCGAAGAAGCCGATCACCGCGAGCAGCGAGGCGGCGGCCGTCATCGGCATCCCATGGTCGTGTGCGGCGGGCACGAAGTGGGTCTTGACCAGGCCGTTCGTGGTGGCGCCGCAGATCGCGAAGGTGCCGGCCAGCAGCCAGAACGGGCCCGTACCGGCCGCCGAGCGCAGCGCCCCCAGCGCGCGCCGGGCCGCGCCCCGCTGTGGCGGCGGCTTCGGGACGAACTCCGTTGCCCCGTACGGCGCCAGGCCCACGTCCGCCGGGTGGTCGCGCAGCAGCAGCCACACCAGGGGGACGACCGCGAGCGCGGCGAGCGCCACGGTGACGGCGGCGGGCCGCCAGTCGTGCCGGTCCACGATCCAGGACAGCAGCGGGAGGAAGACCAGCTGTCCCGAGGCGCCGGCCGCCGTGAGGATGCCGGTGACCAGCCCGCGCCGCGCGACGAACCAGCGCCCGGTGACCGTGGCGGCGAAGGCCAGCGCCATCGATCCGCTGCCCAGTCCCACCAACACGCCCCACAGCAGCACGAGTTGCCAGCTGGCGGTCATGAAGACGGTCAGCCCGGCGCCGACCGCGATCACCGTCAGGGCGGCGGCGACCACTCGGCGGATGCCGAAGCGGTCCATCAGCGCGGCGGCGAACGGCGCGGTCAGCCCGTACAGCGCGAGATTGACGGACACCGCGAAGCCGATGGTGCCGCGCGACCAGTGGAACTCGGCGTGCAGCGGGTCGATGAGCAGGCCCGGCAGCGACGCGAAGCCGGCCGCGCCGATGATGGTGAGGAAGGCGACGGCGGCGACGGACCACGCCCGGTGGGGCCGCCGGCGGCGGACGGGCGTGGGCTCGGGCGCCGCGAGCGGCGGCACCGGCGGGGACATCCGGTCAGGTATCTGGCTCACCCGAGCAGCATCATCGACCGGTCCGTACGGAACGAGCGGCCGGAGGGCCAGCCTTCACCAGGATCGGGCCAGCGAGGCGCGCCCGGCACCCCGGACCCACCGCGCCCCCTACCCGAACGTCAGCACCCCCCGAGCCACCCGGCCGTGGTGCGCATCGTCCGCGGCCTTGGCGAAGTCCTCCACCGGATACGTCTCGCTCACCAACTCGTCCAGGAGCAACCGCCCTTCCCGGTACATCCGGGCGTAGAGCGCAATGTCCCGCTGCGGCCGGGCCGACCCGTACCGGCATCCCAGGATCGACTTGTCCAAGTACATCGACGACACCAGGAACGACGCCTCCGCGCTGGCCGGCGGCACGCCGAGCAGCACCGCCTGCCCATGCCGGTCCAGCAGATCGATCGCCTGCCGGATCAGCCGCGTACTGCCCACGCATTCAAAGGCATGATCGGCTCCGGTCGGCAGGATGTCCTTCACGGCCTTGACGCCGTCCGCCACCGCCGACGCGTCCACGAAGTGCGTGGCCCCGAACCGCCGCGCCACCGCCTCCTTCGCCGGGTTGGCATCCACGGCGACAATCACCGAAGCCCCCGCGATGCGCGCACCCTGAAGCACATTGAGTCCGATGCCGCCGGTGCCGATGACCACCACCGAATCCCCGCGGTCCACCTTCGCGCGGTTGAGCACGGCCCCGACGCCCGTCAGCACCCCGCACCCGATCAGTGCGGCCGACGTCATCGGAATGTCCTTGGCGATCTTCACGGCCTGCACCGCCTTGACGACCGTACGCTCCGCGAACGCCGAGTTCGATGCGAAGTTGAACAGCGCCGTGTTCCCGCGCCGGAACGGCTTGCCCGGCATCCCGATCGCCTTGCGGCACATCGTCGGCCGTCCCCGGTCGCACTCCGCGCACGCGCCGCAGTTGGCCAGCGTCGACAGCGCGACATGGTCACCGGGCGCCACATGCTCCACGCCCGCCCCCACGGCCTCGACCACCCCCGCGCCCTCGTGCCCCAGCACCACCGGCACCGGAAACGGAATGGTCCCGTCGACGACCGACAGATCGCTGTGACACAGTCCGGCGGCCCGGATCCCGACCAGTACCTCGCCCGGCCCCGGATCCCGTACCTCCAGATCGTCCACGACCCGGGTCTGCTCGCCGTCGAAAATGACACCCCTCATCGCCGCTCCCCTCTGGGCAGGCCGAGCACGCGCTCGGCGAGGATGTTGCGCTGAATCTCGTCCGAACCGCCGTAGAGGGTGTCGGCCCGGCTGAACAGGAACAGCCGTTGCAGTGCATCGAGTTCGTACGGCGCCTCCGGGGACCACGCAACGGGCCCGGCCGCCGCGGCGGCGCCCCGCACCCGCATGGCCAGCTCCCCCAAACGCCGGTGCCACCCACCCCACAGCAGCTTCGCCACGCTGGGCGCCCCCGCGTCCCCGGACGCCCCCAAGGTCCGCAGCGCATTCCACCGCATGACCCTCAACTCGGCCCACTGGGCGATGAGTTGATCGCGCAGAACGGGATCCCGCACCGCTCCGCCACCGACCGCCTCGCCGACCACCTCACTCAGCTCCGCCGCGAACCCGATCTGCTGGACCAGCGTCGAAACCCCTCGCTCCCACGCCAGCAGCCCCATCGCCACCCGCCAGCCGGCGCCCGCCCCGCCCACCACGTGCTCGCCCCGGGCCACCGCCCCGTCGAAGAACACCTCGTTGAACTCCGAGGTTCCCGACATCTGCCGGATCGGCCGCACCTCGATCCGCCCCGGCTGATCCATCGGCACCAGCAGAAAGGACAGCCCCCGATGCCGCCGCTCCCCCGCATCCGTCCGCGCCAGCACAAAACACCAGTCGGCCTCCCTGGCCAGCGACGTCCAGATCTTCTGCCCGCTGATCCGGTACGCTCCCCCGTCCCGTACGGCGACCGTGCGCACCGCCGCCAGATCCGACCCCGCGTCCGGCTCGCTGTACCCCTGGCACCACAGTTCCTCCCCCCGCGCGATGCCCGGCAGGAACCGCGCCCGCTGCACCTCGTCCCCGTAAGCGATCAGCGTCGGCGCCAGCAGGTTCTCCCCGATATGCCCCACCCGGCCGGGCGCCCGCGCCCGGGCGTACTCCTCGGCCCACACCACCTGCTGGGTCAGCGTCGCCGCGCGATTCCCGTACGAGCCCCGCGACCGGTCCCACCCGAGCCCGATCCATCCGCCGGCCCCGAGTTCCCGCTCCCAGTCCCGCCGCGCCGGGAAACCCTCGTGCTCGCTTCCGGGACCGCCCAGCCCACCCGATGCGGCATGGGATCCCACGAGATGACGCGACAGCCAGTCGCGCACCTCACCCCGGAATGCGCCGTCCGCACTCCCGAACTCAAAGTCCACGCCAACCTCCCAGGCACGGTCCCGCCGACATCGACCGCCACCCGCGGGAGGGGACGGGCCGCGGCGCCGTAGCCGTGCAGGCCCGGCGCCGCACGGAGCGGCCCCTACTGATTGGGGCGCGCATGGCCCCGCGCCGCCTCCGCCATGGCGGACAGCTGCGCCAGCATCGGCATCGGATCGGTGCCGACCGAACCGGCCACCACCTCGGCGGCCTTCTCCGGTGTCCATCCGCCCTCGACATAAGCGGACCGCAATTCCTTCGGCTGGGCCCAGACCGCGACCTTCGGCCCGGCGACCGTATAGACCTGCCCGGTGATCTCCCGCGCCCGCTCACTCAGCAAATACACGACGAAAGCCGCCACATCCTCCGGCTCCCCGATCTCCGTCAGCTCCATCGGCACATTCGCCGACATCCGCGTCCGCGCGACCGGTGCCACCGCATTGGCGGTCACCCCGTACTTGTGCAGGCCGAGCGCGGCGCTCCGCACCAGCGAAATGATCCCGCCCTTGGCGGCCGAGTAATTGGCCTGGGACACCGACCCCTGGTGATTCCCGCTGGTGAATCCCACGAGGGTCCCCGACCCTTGCCGCCGCATCACGGCCGCCGCGGCCCGGAAAACCGTGAACGTCCCCTTCAGATGGGTGGCGACAACCGGATCCCACTCCCCCTCGGACATATTGAAAAGCATCCGCTCCCGAAGGATCCCGGCCACGCACACCACACCGTCGATGCGCCCGTACTGCGCCAGCGCGGTGTCCACGATGCGCTGCCCGCCGGCCATCGTGGACACGTCATCGGCGACGGCCGTCGCGACGCCCCCCGCCGACTCGATCTCCTTCACCACGGACTCGGCGACCTCGCTGCTCGGCTCGCCGCCCGCGAGGGAGACCCCGTAGTCATTGACGACCACCTTGGCGCCGTGCTCGGCGCAGGCGAGGGCGACCGCGCGCCCGATGCCGCGCCCGGCGCCCGTGACGGCGACCACCTTGCCGGCCAAGAAGTTCCCCATGCCGCACCCCTTCCCGCACTTTCTGACGGACCGTTAGATTTTTGAGCAGACGCGGTACGAACACAAGACCCCGAGCCGAACCCGCCCCGAGGAGACCCATGTCCCTGCCGCAGGAGTTCCACGACATCGCCAAACGCGTCAACAACTGGGGGCGCTGGGGCGCCGACGACGAGATCGGCACCCTCAACCTGATCACCGACGAGGTGGTACGCGCGGCCGCCGCCGGCATCCGTACCGGACGGCGCATCCCCTTGGCGCTGCCCCTCCAACAGGACGGCGTGCAAACGGGCATGATCCCCGGCCGGGTCAACCCCCTGCACACCATGGTCGCGATCAACCACGAGATCTTCGGCCCCGGTACGGTCGCCACCTCCGACGACGCGGTCACCATGGGCCTCCAGGCCGCCACCCACTGGGACGGCCTCACCCATGTCTCGCACTCCGGGCGGCTCTACAACAACCGTCCCGCCGACTCCGTCACCGCCCACGGCGGCGCGACCAGCCTCGGCATCGAGAAGGCCACCCCGATCGTCTCCCGCGGCGTCCTCCTGGACGTCGCCCGCGCCCACGGCACCGACCGACTGCCGGGCGGGCACGCCGTCACCCCCGAAGACCTCGACGCCGCCGAGGAGTTGGCGGGTACGAAGGTCCGCGCCGGCGACATCGTCCTCGTCCGCACCGGCCAGATCCAGCACTACCTCGCGGGCGACCGCCAGGCGTACGCCTTCCCCTCCCCCGGGCTGTCGCTGCGCACCCCCGAGTGGTTCCACGCCCGCGATGTGGCGGCCGTCGCCAACGACACCCTCACCTTCGAGATCTTCCCGCCGGAGATCGAGAATCTGTGGATGCCGGTGCACGCCCTCGACCTGGTGGAGATGGGCATGCTTCAGGGCCAGAACTGGAATCTGGAGGAGCTGAGCCGGGCCTGCGCGGCGGCGGGCCGCTCGGCGTTCCTGCTGTCGGCGATGGCCGAGCCGTTCGTCGGCGGGACCGGGACGCCGGTGGCACCCGTCGCGATCCTCTGAAGGGGCCCGCCGGACGCCGTCCGGCCCGGCCAGGTGGCGGTGCGCCCATGCGCGCCCCGAGCGCGGCACCGCGGACCGCCACCCGCCCCCGGCTCACGCCGGGGAACCCCCAACCAGGCCGCGACCCGCACTCGCCAAGATCCCGGACCGGCCGCCTCCCCCAAGGCCTCGGCGTCCCCTCGCGGCGAATCGCTCTCCCCAAGGGTGATCAACGGAGCACGTCACGTCAACAGCTGGTCTGGACTAATTCCGTTGCGCCCGCTTCACTCGGACCCGATGCACTGCCGCACGATGCATGGGCGCGTGATTCCCTGACGCGTGATGGGGTTGCGCGTGATTCGCTGACGCGTGATGGGGTTGCGCGTGATTGGCTGGCGCGTGATGGAGTGGCGCGTGATTGCCTGGCGCGTGATTCGCCGGCGCGCCACCTGCCGACGCGCGATGTATCGGTGTGCGATGCGCCTACGTCCGATCGGTCACGGCGCAAGGAGCTTCGTACGCCCCAGTTCTCCGCCCGCCGCCATCAACAGGGACTGGCAGCGGTCCACCTCGCACCAGATCCGCTTGCCGGCGCCTTCCTGCTGCCAGCCCCAGCGGTCCGCCAGGCCGTCGACCAGTTCGAGGCCGCGGCCGTTGGTGTCCTCGCCGTCGGCGTGCCGCTGGCGCGGCGGGCGGGCGCTGGCGTCCAGCACTTCGACGCGTACGGTCCCCACCACCGCGCCCGACCCCGAGAAGCACATCCGCAGCTTGGCCGCCGAGCCGGTATGCACCACGGCATTGGTGACGAGCTCGGAGATCAGCAAGATCAACGTCTCGGCCAGCGGCTCATCGGCCCCTATGCCGGAGCCCATCAGCCGCGATCGGGCCCATCGCCTGGCCCGCCCCACCTCTGCGGGGTCGGGCCGTACCTCCAACTGAACCTGAAGCACCTGCACCGCTCACACCATCCGAACCGGCGGAAACATCGCCTCGCGCCTCCACAGGATCACGGTGCGTGACCCCGGTGAAGCACAGCATGGTTGACGTTCAGTCACCCCAACAAGCGCTTCGGGCATATTCCAGCGCAAGGGAGTATGCGTGCTGCATACTGTGCGACGCACTTTGCGGGGAGTCGAACAAGGGGATTTCTCGGGCCCTCGCCCGAGGCGAGCGGCGCGCAGTCCGTACCCCGGAGCCGTCATTTCGACGGCACCGCGACCATTGCGCCACAGAACCACTCGCACCCAATGGAGCGTACCCGAGCGGAACGCCGACTCCCGCCTGCGACGAGTCACGCCTAGGACACAACCCGATATCGACCCTCCGTGACCGCTTATGCGTGCGGTGCCCGACATTTCGCACACGTGATGCCAGAGTCTGACATCACGGTCCACGAGACGACCCATCGCCTCAACCTCCGTCAGGCGATCAAGCCCTCCGCCAGCGCTTCCTCCGCCTCGGCGGCCCGGCCCCAGCACTCGGCACGCCACCAGGCCCGCTTGAGATGCAGATGCACATCGGCCTCCCAGGTGAACCCCATGCCGCCATGAACCTGCAGGCAGTCCCGGGCGTTACGCACCGCAGCCGCATCGGCGAGCAGTTTTGCGCCGGTTGTCTCGAGAACACCCTCCGTGACCGCCGCCGCATACACCGCACTTCGGGCGATTTCGGCTCGTACGAGCATCTGCGCGCACAGATGCTTGATCGCCTGGAAGGATCCGATGGGGGCGCCGAATTGCTCGCGTTCGCGCGCATACGTCACCGCCATGTCGACCGTACGGGCCGCGCTGCCCAGTTGCTGGGCGGCGGTGAGCAGGGCCGCCTCGCGGCGCAGCCGGGGCGCGTCGAGGGCCAGGGGCGCGGCGTCCGGGGTGCCCGTGACGCGGACGAGCGGGGTCAGGGGGTCGACCGAGGCGAAAGGGGCGCAGGCCACCGAGGCGGCCGCGCTCCGGTACGCCCCGTATGCGCGCCTCTGGTGCACCGGCTCCGCCTCCTGCGCACCCCCCAGCAAGATCAACGCGTCGCAGTCCGCCGGGTGTTCCCACAGCACGGGGGCGGTCGGGCCGGCTGCTGGGCCGGTCGCCGCATCGGCCAGCGCGACGATCCGTTCGCCGGTGGCGACGCCGTCCACCACGCCGGCCAGCAGCTGGCAGGCGACCAGCGGTCCCGGCAGCAGCGCCCGCCCGGTCTCCTCGAGGACCAGCACCGCCTCCGGCAGTCCGAGCCCCACGCCGCCGTCCGACTCCGGCAGCCGCAGCGCGAAGAACCCGGCCTCGGCCAGCTCCCGCCACAGGGCGCGGTCCAGCGCGGGCCCGTCCACGGCCGCCCGCAGCCGGTCCCGGCCGAACCGCCCGGCCAGCAGCTCCCGCACGCCCTCCCGCAACGCCCGTTGATCTTCGTCGAGTTGGAAATGCACCGGCCCGCTCACCGCCCCTTCGGCAGGCCGAGGATGCGCTCGGCGACGATGTTCTGCTGGATCTGGGAGGTGCCCGCGGCGATGGTGTACGAGAGGGACGACAGCCGGTCGGCGACCCACTCCTGGTCCGCGTCCAGCGACCCGGCGCCCAGCACCTCCGCCGCCGCGTCGTACAGCTCCTGCCGGGCATGCGAATAGCGCAGCTTGAAGACCGAACCGCCGCTCCCGGGGACCCCCATCGCCTCGCTGACGTTCCACTGGGTCAGCCGCCACAGCGCCGTGAACTCCGCGCTCAGCCGGCCGAGCCTGCGGCGCAGCACGGCATCGTCCCAGCGGCCGTTGGCCCGGGCCGTACGGGCGAGCGCGCCGAGCACCCGGCGGCAGGCCACCACCTCGCCGACGAAGGCGGTGCCGCGTTCGAAGGAGAGGGTCACCATGGTCACCCGCCAGCCGTCGTTCTCCGCCCCGACGCGGTTGCCGGCCGGCACCCGTACCCCGTCGAGGAACATCTCGGCGAACTCCGTCGAGCCGGCGAGGGTGCGCAGCGGCCGGACCGTGACGCCGGGCGCGTCCATGGGCATCGCCAGCCAGCTGATGCCGCGGTGCTTGGACGCCCGAGGATCGGTACGGACCAGGAGTTCGCACCAGTCGGCGACCTCGGCGTGCGAGGTCCAGATCTTGGAGCCGGTGACGACATACGTGTCGCCGTCCCGTACCGCCTTCGTGCGCAGCGCCGCGAGGTCGGATCCGGCGTCCGGCTCGCTGAAGCCCTGGCACCAGATCTCGTCGCCGCGCAGGATCGGCGGCAGCCAGCGGGCGCGCTGTTCGGCGGTGCCCTCGGCGGCGATGGTCGGACCGGCGTGCAGCAGCCCGACGAAGCCCGCACCGACGTAGGGCGCGCCGGCCAGTTCCGTCTCTTCCAGGAAGATCAGGTGCTGGGTGGGGGTGGCACCCTGTCCACCGGCGTCCCGGGGCCAGTGCAGCCCCGCGTATCCGGCGTCGTACAGCATCCGCTGCCAGGCGGCGTCGTACGCCCGCCGGCCGGGCCAGTCCGTCGCGGCGGGCTTGGCGGGGAGCTTCGGCAGCACCTCGCCGAGCCAGGTCCGCAGCCGCGCCCGGAACTCTTCCTCTTCTTCTGTATAGGTGAGGTCCATGGGAGGCGGCTACCTGCCGCGGCGGGCGTCGAGGGCCGGGCGGAGCGTGCGGACCGCATCGCCCCGCAGCCGGGTCCCGAAGCGGTGCGCGGGCCCGCTCGCATGGTCGTCGACGCCGATGATGCGCGGTAGCTCTGCCGGATTCCCCATCGTGTCCCCTCGCCCCGTGAAGCGGCCGTATCCGGGCGGCCGCGGTATCTGATGACCCGTCAGAATCAGGCTAGCCCCGGCGCTCTGGACCGACAAGGCGTCGACCTCTAACCTCGGCAGGAAATCTGACGCACCGTCAGTATGCGGGAGTGCAGGGGAGGCAGATCCGGATGACGACGACCGGCGCCACTTTCTGGGACCTGGTCGCCTGGCGCGCCGCCCGCAGCCCCGATGCGCCCGCCCTCATCCAGGGCACCGAGTCCGCCCGGCACGAGCGCCGGATCACCTTCGGGGCGCTGCACCGGCGGGCGGAGCGGGTCGCCGCCGGCCTGTACGGGCGGGGCGTGCGGCCCGGCAGCCGAGTCGTCTGGCAGCTGCCGACCCGCATCGAGACCGTGCTGTTCAGCCTCGCGCTGGCCCGGATCGGCGCCGTCCAGAGCCCGGTCGTCCCCCTCTACCGCGACCACGAGGTCGGCCAGGTGCTGCGCCGCACCCGCGCCGCCTTCTTCGCCGTCCCCGGTACCTGGCGCGGCTTCGACCACACCGCGATGGCCCGCCGCCTGGCGGCCTCGCTGCCCGCCCCGCCGACGGTCATCGAGGCGTACCGGGCCCTCCCGGACGGGAACCCGGACGTACTGCCGCCGCCACCCGCCGACGCCGACGAGACGCGCTGGATCTACTGGACGTCCGGCACCACCGCCGGCCCCAAGGGCGTCCTGCACACCGACCGCAGCCTGCTGGCCGCCGGCCGCTGTCTGGCCGCCGCGCTGCGCATCGCCCCGTCCGACGTCGGCTCGATGGCCTTCCCGTACGCCCACGTCGCCGGCCCCGACTACACCGTCATGCTCCTACGGCACGGCATTCCCGCCGTCCTCCTGGAGCACTTCGCCCTCCCCGGTTCGCTGGCCGCCTACCGGCGTCACCGCGTCACCCTCGCCGGCGGATCCACCGCCTTCTACTCCCTCTTCCTCTCCGAACAGCGCAAACTGCCGCCCGGCCGCCGGCTCCTGCCCGCCCTCCGCCTGCTGGCGGGCGGCGGCGCGCCGAAACCCCCCTCGCTCCACCACGAGGTGGTCGCCGAGCTGGGGTGTCAGCTCACCCACGGCTACGCCATGACCGAGGCCCCGATGGTCACCATGGGCGACCCGCACGACAGCCCCGAACACCTCGCCGGCACCGACGGCCGGCCGCCCGCCGAGATGGAGATCCGTATCGCGCCCGACAGCGGGGAGATACGGCTGCGCGGCCCGGCCGTCTGCCGCGGCTACCTGGACGAGCCGTCCCCCTTCGACGCCGACGGCTTCCTCCCCACCGGCGACCTCGGCCGCCTCACCCCCACCGGCCACCTCGTCGTCACCGGACGTCTCAAGGACATCATCATCCGCAAGGGCGAGAACATCTCCGCCCAGGAGATCGAGCACCTGCTGCACCGGCACCCGGACGTGGCCGATGCGGCGGTGATCGGCCTGCCGGACCCGGAGCGGGGCGAGCGGGTCTGCGCCGTGGTCGAACAGCCGCCGGAGGCAGGCGAGTTGACCCTTCCCGCCCTGTGCGCGTTCCTCCGTTCCCAGGGCCTGGCGCCGCACAAGCTCCCCGAACAGCTGGAGGTGCTGACGGCGCTGCCGCGCGGGGCGACCCTGCGCAAGGTGCTCAAACAGGAACTGCGGGAGCGGTTCGGGGGCGCCGAGGGGACCGGCGCCCAGGGAACCGGCGTGTAGGACGCGACCCGTCCTCCACACCCCGTACGGTCCTGCGCATGAACCGCCCCCGCCCCCACAGGGACGCCCCATGAGTCACCCCCGCCCGCACATCGACGCCCTCGGACGCCGGGCCCGCCTCGGGCGGCGCCATCTGCTGGCGCCCGCGTACCGGTCGGCCCGTACCGAAGAGGTCGCCGATGCGGTCGTGGGGCTGCACGCCAGCGATGCGGCCACCGTCCATCTGGCGGCCTGCGCCCGCCTGACCGCGCCCGACCCGGCGGAGGTGGAACGGGCCCTCTACGACGACGGTTCGCTGGTCCGGCTGCTGTGCATGCGCCGCACGCTCTTCGCGGTCGGCGCCGGACTCGCACCCGTGGTCGCCTCGTCCACTGCGCTGGCCATCGCCGCGAAGGAACGGCGCGATATGACGCGGTGGATCATCGGTGGCCTTCCCGGCTGGGACGAACGGCGCCTGGCGGAGGTGGAGGCGAAGGCCCTCGCCGCGCTGACCGCCCGCGGCGAGGCGACGGCCGGCGATCTCGCCACCGATGTGCCCGAACTGCGCGACACGATCGTCGTCTCCCCCGGCAAACGGTACGAGGCCACCGTCGCCGTCTCCAGCCGGATCCTGCGCGTACTGGCCGCCGAGGGCCGCATCCGCCGCGGCCGGCCGCGCGGCGGCTGGACCAGCAGTTCCTTCCGCTGGACCCCCGGCACCGCATTCGCCGACCTGCCCGCCCCGCCGGCCCCTGAAGCACGCGCCGACCTCGCCCGCCGCTGGCTCGCCGCGTACGGCCCGGCGACCGTCGAGGACCTCAAGTGGTGGACGGGCTGGACGCTCACCGACACCCGGCGGGCGGTGGCCGCGACCGATGCGGTCGAGGTGACACTGGACGACGGCGTGGGCGCCTGGGCACTGCCCGACGACCTCGAACCGCTCGCCCCGCCCGAGCCCTGGGCCGCCCTCCTCCCCGCCCTCGACCCCACCGCCATGGGCTGGAAGGCCCGCGACTGGTACCTCGGCCCCGACCACATCCCCCGCCTCTTCGACCGCAGCGGCAACATCGGCCCGACGGTGTGGTGGAACGGCCGGATCGTCGGCGGCTGGGCGCAGCGGGCGGACGGCGAGATCGCCTGGCGGCTGCTGACGGACGAGGGCGGACGCGCGGCCGCCTCGGCGGTGGAGACGGAGGCGGCCCGGCTCGCGGGCTGGGTCGGCGACGTCCGCATCACTCCGCGGTTCCGGACGCCGCTGGAGCGGGAGTTGAGCGGGTAGGGGGAGGCGCAGCGGTCGGCACCGGTGTCACCGGGGGCTGTATGTGCTCGTCGCCTGCTCGTACAGGCGGTCCACCTCGCGGCGGCCGGTGTCGGGGCCGATGACGAGGACGAGGTGGTAGCGGCCGTTGTGGATCATGGCGAGGTTGCGGACGTAGACCGCGCGGCCGCTGGTGTCCTTCCAGGTGAACGTGCCCTCGGCCATCGCCGTCTTGCCGACGTCGATCCGCCGCAGGCCGGAGGCCGAGGACCAGCCGGAGCCTCGGTACGGAGCCAGCTCGCCCTCCTTGTCCTGCTGGTAGGCCATGGGGTCCGCGCCGAAGTGCGCCGTGGTGTCGCGGCCGGGCACGATCAGCAGCTCGTAATCGCCGCCCAGGTAACGGACCTGGCCCTGGCCGTTCTTGGCGCGCCGCTGCCAGCCCTTGTGGACCGCTACCTGGAAGCCCTCGGGGTCGGTGCGGAGCGCGTAGCCGTCGGCGACGTTCGTGGGCGGGGTGGGCTGCGGGGCCTGGCTGCCACCCGAGCCGCCGTCCTGGCCCTCGCTCTGGTCCTGGCCGCCGTCCTGGCCGGTGGGGGGCGCGGGGGTGCCGCCGGACACCGCGCCCGATACGCCGCCGGTCTCCGAGCCGCCCGAGCCATCCGATCCGCGCCGGGCCTCCCCGCCGGACTTCGGCAGGAACACCATCGCGTAGGCGACCGCGCCCACGAGGAGCAGCAGGATCAGGGCGAGGAGGAGCCGCCCGAGGTGGCGCGGCCCGCGGCCTCGCGGGGCCCGTGCGTCGGCGTGGTCCCGGGCACCGCGCGGCCGCTTCGGTGCCGCCTCCACGCCGACCTGCACGAGCAGCTGCTGCTCCTCGTACGGATCCCCGGCCGACGGCCCGTAGCTGCGGGCGGGCCTGGGCGGCTTGGGCGGTCTGGCAGGTCTGGCGGATCTGGGCTGGCGGAGGGGCTTGGGCTGCTTCGGGGGGCGCGGCGGGCGCGCAGGGCGGGGTACGGGGGCGACCGGCGACGCGAAGTCGTCCGCGCGCGGCGCGGCCAGGGGCGTCGTCCGCGGCTGCGCCGCGGGGCGGGCCCGGTCCTTCTTGCGCCGCCCCTTACGGACGAGTTCGCCGCGGCGCCGCACGATCGGCAGCCGGCGGGGGTCCGTGCCCTGCTCCAGCGCCGGAAGTGAGATCAGCCGACGGCCGATCTCCGGCTCCGGTGCCGTACGGATCAGCGCGCGCAACCGGCCGCGCAGCTCCTCGAAGTCCGGCCGGGCGGCAGGGTCCCGGCGGAGGAGGGAGGCGATGAGGTAGCCCAGATCCTCGCCGCAGGCGTCGGCCGGGGCGGGCGGCTGCGAGCGGACCAGTCGCGTCAGTTCGGCAACGCTCTCCTCGGGGAAGGGGGGACGTCCCTCGACGGCACGGAAGAGCAGCGCGCCGACCGCCCAGAGGTCCGTTGCCGGGCCCGTCCGAGCCGTCACTTCGCCCTCGCGCTGGGCCGGTTCGGCCTGTTCGGGCGCCCAGCGTTCGGTGACGGGGCCGACGATCTGGAGCCGGGCCTGCCACGCGCGCTCGGCGGCCAGGCCCGCGCTGGGGCGGCCGTACGAGGAGGGGGCGGAGGGTTCACTCTTGGTGAGGCGGACATTGCGCGCGGGGTCGAGGTCGGCGTCGGGCGCGGTCTGCGGGGCCGGCTCGCGGCGCGGCGCGGGCAGGTCGCCCGTATCGGCGTCGGTCGGGGTGTCGGCGTCGGTGCGCAGGTCGGTGTGCAGGTCGGCGCGCACGCCGATGTGGTCGCCGTACGGGCCGAACCGCGCCCCCGAGGCGTCCTCCTGGCGGGCCTCGGGCCCCCGGGTCGGCTCGGGGAGCGCCGCGGCGGGGGCGTCCGGCGCGGGCGCGTCCTCCTCCGGGGCGGGGTCGTAGCCGCACAGCGCCTCCTGGGCGGCGCCCACCGCCAGGCCGGTGAGGATGGCCCGGCCGTCGTCGCAGACCAGGACCGTGCGGGTGGTGACGTTCCGGTGGAGGCGGCCGTGTGCGTGCAGGGCGCGCAGTGCGGTCAGGACGTCGGCGGCGATCTCCGCGGCGCGATGCGCGCTCAGGGGCCGCTCGGCGAGGAGTGCGGACAGCGGGCGGGCGGGGATGAGTTCGCCGACGATCCAGAGGCTGCCGTCCTGGGCGAAGACGTCGAAGACCTGGTCGAGGAGGGGGTGGTCGGGGAGTTGCGCGGCGGCCGTCGCGGCGTCCAGCGCGCGGCGGACGGCGGGGTCGCGGGGGCTGCGGTCGGCCGTCCCCGTGCCCGTGCCGCCGGTGGGCCCGCCGCCCGGAAAGCCGGGGTCGCCGACGACCTCCGCCTCCACGACCTCCGGCAGCGGCACCTGACGGAGCAGCACTTCCTGTCCGCTGTAGGTGTCGAACGCGCGGGTCTCGGCGAAGGTGTCCTCGCCGGAGGGGCGCAGCGGCAGGCGATAGCGCTCGGCGAGCACTCTCCCCGCGTACTCGTCCACGACGCCTCCCCAACAGCGCGTTCAGGCGTACGGCGTTCATGCGTACGGCCCGTTCCGCTCTCACGATACGTGCCGGGACCGACACAGGCCCGCGCCGCGTCGGTCCCGTACGGCGTCAGTCCTTCGCGGCGAACGCCCGGTACGGCTCAGTCCTTCACGGCGAACGTGCGGAACGCCGTGTCGCGCAGCTGGGTGCACTCCTTGTCCGACCAGGCGTCGGCCTTGCACGTGATCATGATCGCGTAGCCATGGTTGTCGTCGGCCCTGAAGCCGCGGTCGAGGACGCGTACCTTCTGGCCGTCCTGCCGACGGGTGAACGACCAGTCCGCGACGGTCGGATAGTCCCGCCAGGAGACCGTCTTGATGCCGAGGAGGTGGTAGTCGGGGGTGGAGCGGCGTACGGCCGGCTCCAGGTCGCGCCAGGAGGCCGCCGCATCGTTGCCCGGCTTGGCGTTGTAGTCGATCTGGATGCGCGGGAACCCGCCCGAGGTGCTGTATATGGCGCCGGAGCCCTCGCCCGCGGTCGCGGTCTGCTTGAAGCCCTTGGGCATCGCCACGGTGAAGTGGAACCGGCCGTTGGAGACCGACGCGAAGCCGTCCGGCAGGGCCTTGTCGCCCTTGTCCCCCGTGTCGCTGCCCTTGTCGTCGCCGCCCTGCCCCGGGTTCGGTGACTGCGGGCCCGACGGGCCGTTCTGGTCGGTCCCGGGCTTGCTCGCGGTGGCCGAATCCGGCTCGTTCTTGCCGTCCTTCGAGGGCTTGGCGTGTCCGGCGGACGTCTTCCCGCCCTTGCCGTCCTTGCCGCCCGAGGCGCCGTTCGTCGTGTCGCCGCCGCTGAGCGCGAAGGCCAGGATCGTCCCCAGGATCAGCAGTGCCACGATCACGGCCGCGGTGATCAGCGTGCGGCGCGGCACGACGTCGGTCACCGAGGCGCGCGGGGCGGGACGGCCGCCGTCACCGGGTCTGGAGTCGTTGCGGGCCGCCGCGGCGGCGTTGCGGACGGCCTGCAGGGCGCCGCGCACCCGCTCCTTGGCGGCGTCGGTGTCGAAGCCGGGACGGGCCGCGGGGCGGTCGGCGGTCGCGGTGCCCGCGTCCCGCTGGGCCGCGTCGCTCGCCGTGGCGGCAGCGGAGTCCGTACGGTCCGGGCCGGCCGGCGTGCCGGAGGTCTCCGCCTTCTCCGGCGCACCCACCGAGGCGGCGGCCGCCGTCGTCCCCTTACCGGCGGCCCCGGCCTCGGGCTTCGCCTTCGGCTTCCGCGAGGCCTTCGGCTTCGGCTCGGGCTTCGGCTTCGGCGCGGCCTTGCTCCTGGGCGCGGCCTTCGGCTTTGCGGCCCGCTCCGCCGGCACCGTGGGCAGCGCTATCGCCCGCGTGGCGTCCATCGGCGGCTCGGGCTCGGGCTCTTCGGGGCCGTTGACGACGTCCTGCAGCAGCGCCCGCGCGCCCGCGTCGTCCAGGCGGCCCGCCGGGTCCTTCACCAGCAGGCCGTAGATGACCTCTTCCAGCAGACCGGCATTCTTCGGCGGCTCGACCGGCTCGGTCATCACCGCCGTCAGAGTGGCGATCGCCGAGCCCTTGTCGTACGGGGGATGGCCCTCGACGCAGGCGTAGAGCAGGCCGCCCAGCGACCACATGTCGGCCGGCGGGCCCGGCTTCTGGCCGCGGGCGCGCTCCGGGGAGATGTAGGAGGGGGCGCCGACGAGCATGCCGGTGGAGGTCACGGAGGGGTCGCCCTCGACCTGGGCGATGCCGAAGTCGGTGAGGACGACGCGGCCGTCGTCGGACATCAGGACGTTGGACGGCTTCACATCGCGGTGCAGAATGCCCTCGCGGTGCGCGGCGCGCAGTACGTCCAGGATGGCGAGGCCGACCTCGGCGGCGCGGTGCGGGGTGAGCGCGCCGTCGTCGCGGACGAGCTCGGCGAGCGAGCGGCCCTCGACCAGCTCCATCACGATCCACGGCCGGTCGTCCTCGTCGACCACGTCGAAGACCGTCACCGCGCCGTTGTTGCGGATCCGGGCGATCGCCTTGGCCTCGCGCAGCGTACGGGTGATCAGACGGCGCTTCTCGTCCTCCTCGACCCCGCCGGGGAAGCGCAGTTCCTTGACTGCGACCGTACGGCCCAGGACCTCGTCGCGTGCCCGCCAGACGGTGCCCATGCCGCCCCGGCCGAGAACATCGGCGAGCCGGTACCGGCCGGCGAGCAGCCTGCCCTCCTTGCCGTCCATCTCGACCTCGTCGCCCACGGAATCCCCTCTGCAATCCAGCCGAGTTGGCACCGCGACGCCATGAAGACCACATGCCGACCGCATGTCGATCTTCCAGCGATCGCCAAACTGACCCAACTCGGACAACCCACCCTGGCGGAGCCTTCATTCTCCCTCATCCGCGGCCATGGGGAAGGCCCGGGTCGGTCCAGTAGCGGGCCGCGCGCCCTGCATGATGGCCGGGACGAACGGGAGTCCTGATGACGATGCGCTCGCTCCACCGGGCCGCACTGGCCGCCCTGCTCGCGCTGATCGTGCCGGTTCTGACGGGGTGTACTGGTCAGACGCGTATCGCTCCCCTCCCACCTGGGGAAGTCCGCCGGCCGCCCGCCACGACGGTGGGGGCGCTGCGCCGCCTGGTGCACGACGGGGCGCCGGGCGCCGCCTCCCTCATCACCCGCGACGGCAGGTTCTGGGGCTCGCGCTTTTCCACGGCCGGCGCGGCCGATCTGCGCACCGGCCGCCCGATGGACGCCCTCGACCATTTCCGGGCCGGCGGTCTCACCCAGACTCTGGTGGCGACGGTGATCCTGCAACTCGTCGCCGAGCGGAAACTGGCCCTGCACGACACCGCGGCCGCACACCTCCCCGCGGGCGTGCCGGCCCGTTGGCCCGCCACGGGAAAGAGCGACGGCGGCGATCTACGAAAGGTGACAATCCGCCAGCTGCTGGCCCATACGAGTGGTTTGTTCGACTACGCGCGGGACCCCCGGCTCTCCGGACGGCTGTACGGCACGGGCTTCGCCGCCCACCGCTATGACACCCACCCCCCGGACCGCCTCCTGCGGATCGCCCTCGCGCACCGTCCGGTGGCCGCACCCGGCGTCCGTTACGCGTACGCCGACACCGACTACCTGGTGCTCGGCCTGATCATCAAGGGGGTGACCGGCCGCTCGTACGCCTCGGAGATCCACCGGCGCCTCATCGTCCCCGCCGGGCTCGACCACACCTCCTTCCCCGGCGCCGACCCGTCGCTGCCCCGGCCGCACGGCCGCGGCTACGCGCTGATCGGCGGCCGGCGGGTGGACGCCACCTTCCTGGACCCCAGCCGGGCCGGCGCCGCGGGCGAGATGGTCACCACCCTCGGCGACCTCAACCGCTTCTTCTCCGCGCTGCTCAGCGGCACGTTCCTGGCGCCGCGCCAGATGGCGCAGCTGCGCAACGACCGGGGCGCCGACCGCGCCCGCGGACTCGGCCTGTACGCGACCCGGCTGCCGTGCGGCGTCACGGTCCGGGGCCACCGCGGCGGCATCAACGGGTCGTTCGTCGAGACCGCGGGCACCGCCGACGGCCGGCACCTGGTCAGCTACCGGGTCAACGCCGACGCGCCGGCCCGGCCGGCGGACGGGACGGCCGTACTGGCGGCGGAGTTCTGCCCGGAGCGCCGGCCGTAGCGGGCCCGCACCCGCGGACTACAGCGGCACGATGTCGGGTGCGCCCAGCCGGGCCGCGTCCGCCGTCAGATCGTCCGGCTGGCGCTGCGACTCGCGCTCCGCCTCGACCCGCTTCTCGTAGTGCGCGACCTCCTTCTCGATCTGGGCGTCGTCCCAGCCCAGCGCGGGCGCCATCAGTTCGGCGACCTCGCGGGCGCTGCGGGTACCGCGGTCGAAGGTCTCGATGGAGATGCGGGTACGGCGGGTGAGGACGTCGTCGAGATGCCGGGCGCCCTCGTGGGTGCACGCGTAGACGGCCTCGGCGCGCAGATAGTCGTCCGCGGCCGCGAGCGGTTCGCCCAGCGAAGGATCGGCCACCACCAGCTCCAGCAGTTCCTCGGTCAGCGACCCGTAGCGGTTCAAGAGGTGTTCGATACGGGCGACATGGAGGCCGGTGCGGGCCGCGATCCGGGCCCGCGCGTTCCACAGCGCCTTGTAGCCCTCGGCACCGACCAGCGGCACGTCCTCCGTCACGCACTCCGCGACCCGCCGGTCCAGCCCGTGCACCGCCTCGTCCACGGCGTCCTTGGCCATCACCCGGTACGTCGTGTACTTGCCGCCGGCGACCACGACCAGCCCCGGCACCGGATGCGCGACGGTGTGCTCGCGCGAGAGCTTGCTGGTCGCATCCGACTCCCCGGCCAGCAACGGCCGCAGGCCGGCGTAGACGCCTTCCACGTCGTCCCTGGTCAGCGGTATGGCGAGGACGGAGTTCACATGCTCCAGCAGATAGTCGATGTCCGCGCTGGAGGCCGCGGGGTGGGCCTTGTCGAGGTCCCAGTCGGTGTCCGTCGTCCCGATGATCCAGTGCCGTCCCCACGGGATGACGAACAGCACGCTCTTTTCCGTACGGAGGATGAGTCCGGTCGTCGAGTGGATCCGGTCCTTTGGGACAACCAGGTGAATTCCCTTCGAGGCGCGGACATGGAACTGCCCGCGCTCGCCGATCAGCGCCTGGGTGTCGTCCGTCCACACCCCGGTGGCGTTGACGATCTGCCGGGCCCGGATGGCGTACTCGCCGCCCGCCTCGACGTCCTGCACCCGCGCGCCGACCACCCGCTCGCCCTCGCGCAGAAAGCCCACCACCCGCGCCCGGTTGGCGACCTGCGCGCCGTACGCGGCGGCGGTGCGCACCATCGTCGCCACATAGCGCGCGTCGTCCATCTGTGCGTCGTAGTACTGGAGCGCGCCGACCAGCGCGTCGCTCTTCAGGCAGGGCGCCACCCGCAGGGCCCGCTTGTGGGAGAGATGGCGGTGCACGGGCAGCCCGCGGCCGTGCCCGGAGGACACCGACATGCCGTCGTAGAGCGCCACGCCGGAGCCCGCGTACCAGCGCTCCCAGCCCCGGTGCTGCAACGGATAGAGGAACGGCACGGGTTTGACCAGATGCGGCGCCAGCCGCTGCAGCAGCAGCCCCCGCTCCTTGAGCGCCTCCCGTACGAGCGCGAAGTCCAGCATCTCCAGATAGCGCAGGCCGCCGTGGATGAGCTTGCTCGACCGGCTCGACGTGCCCGAGGCCCAGTCGCGGGCCTCGACCAGGCCGGTGGCCAGTCCGCGCGTCGCCGCGTCCAGTGCCGTGCCGGCGCCGACCACCCCCGCGCCGACCACCAGGATGTCCAACTCCTGTTCCGCCATCCGGGCGAGCGCCTCGGCACGCTGGGCCGGTCCCAGTGTCGCTGTGTTCACCACTGCCTCCCGCTGTGATCGGTGCCATACCCATCGTTCGTCGTTCCGGCCGTGCTCCATGCCGGTATCCCCGGTCCGCCCGTTACGGCAACACCCCGCCCCCTTGATCCACCAATCCCTATTCTGGGTCAAATGTCGGCTTAGTCTACTTATGCGTTATTCGCAGTCGCTCGGGAAGGACGGCAGCAGACATGCCCGCGGACCTCGCCGTCATCGGACTCGGCCACCTCGGCCTCCCCCTCGCCCAGGCCGCCACCGCCGCCGGCATCAACACCATCGGCTACGACCCCGACCCGCACGCCGCCACCCCCTCGGGCGCCGACGGGCCGCTGTCGGCAACCGAGATCCGCCGGCTGCTCGCGGCCGGCTTCCGCACCACCACCGACCCCGCCGCCCTCGGAAAGGTCCGTACGGCCGTCATCTGCGCGGCCACCCCGCTCGGCGCGGACCGGGCCCTGGACCTGACCGGCATCGCGGATGCGGCCCGCGCGCTCGCCGCGCGGCTGCGCCCGCACACCACCGTCATCCTCGAATCCACCGCCTACCCGGGCACCACCGAGGAATTCGTGCGCCCCCTCCTCGAAGAGGGCTCCGGACTGACCGCGGGCCGCGACTTCCACCTCGCCTGCTCCCCCGGCCGCCACGACCCCGGGAACCGCACCCACCCCTACCGCAACACCCCCAAGGTCATCGGCGGCCTCACCCCCGCCTGCACCGAGGCCGCCGCGGCGTTCTACGGCCGGATCACCGACAAGGTCGTACGCGCCCGCGGCCCCCGCGAGGCCGAGGCGTCCAAGCTCCTGGAGACCAACTACCGCCACATCAACATCGCCCTGATGAACGAGATGGCGGTCTTCTGCCACGACATCGGCGTCGACCTGTGGGACGTCATCCGCTGCGCCGAGACCAAGCCGTTCGGCTTCCAGGCCTTCCGCCCCGGCCCGGGAGTCGGCGGCCACGCCGCCCCGATCGACCCCAACTACCTTTCCTACAAGGGTCGTTCACTGGGCTACCCGCTCCGCATGGTCGAACTCGCCCAGGAGGTCAACGGCCGGATGCCGCGCTACGTCATCCAGCGCTGCGCCACCCTCCTCAACGAACACGGCAAGTCCGCCCGCGGCGCCCGCATCCTGCTCCTCGGCGTCACCTACAAGCCGGACATCGGCGACCAGGAGGCCGCCCCGGCCCGCGAGATCGCCTCCCGCCTGATGGAATTGGGCGCCGGCCTCACCTACCACGACCCCTACGTCCCCCAGTGGAACGTCCTCGACCGCCCCATCCCCCGCGCCGACTCCCTCTACGAGGCCGCGGCCGCCGCCGACCTGACGGTGCTGCTCCAGCCCCACCGCGTCTACGACCTGCAGGGTCTGGCCGTGAAGGCCCAACTCCTCCTGGATACGCGGGGGGCGACGCCTACGGGGGCGGCGCATCGGCTGTAACCCGTGTGGTGGACGGGCATCAATGAGGTCACAGTCCACTATCTGGTTGTGGGCATGCCAGGACGCGCTGCTAGCTTGTCCCCTCGTTCACGCATTTCTTCATGCTTTCTTCTACGGGGGATCCAGATGAGCCAGCCCTATCCGCCTCAGCAGCCACAACAGCCCCAGCAGCCGCAGTACGGTGCCCCGCAGCCCCAGTACGGCGCTCCCGCACCCGGCTACCCGGCGCCGCCGGCCAGCAGCGGAAACCCGGGTGGCGCCATCGCCGTGGGTGTCATCGTCATGCTGGTCGTGGCCGGCATCTACGGCGCGATCCTCAAGGCCACCGAAGGCGCCACGATCGGCTACGCGGCCCTGGCCCTCGGCGCGCTGATCGGCGCCGCCATGGGCAAGATCGGCGGTCGTAACCCGGCGGTTCCCGTGGTCGCCGCGATCCTCGGCCTGCTCTCGTACTACCTCGGCACGATGTTCGCCTATGCCCTCGCCCTGGGCGACGGCGCGAACATCTCCGTCTTCGAAGCGCTCTTCCAGCACTTCGACATCCTCAGCGAGGTCTGGAAGAAGGACCTCGAAGCGATCGACGCCCTCTTCTTCATCCTGGCCGCCGCCGGTGGCTTCAGCACCGCCAAGAAGGTGGCGGGCTAACACCCCCGCACACGGCCGAAGGGCCCGGACCGCGCGTGCGGTCCGGGCCCTTCAGGTCGTACAGGGCAGCCTCAGCGGTTGTCGTGCTGCGACGGCGCGACCGTGACCTCCACCCGCTGGAACTCCTTCAGCTCGGAGTACCCGGTGGTGGCCATCGCCCGGCGCAGCGCGCCGAAGAAGTTCATCGACCCGTCCGGCGTGGTCGAGGGACCGCACAGGATCTCCTCGGTGGTGCCGACCGCGCCCAGGTCCATCCGCTTGCCGCGCGGCACGTCCTCGTGGACGGCCTCCATGCCCCAGTGGTGACCGCGGCCCGGCGCGTCCGTCGCGCGGGCGAGCGGGGAGCCCATCATCACCGCGTCCGCGCCGCAGGCGATCGCCTTGGGCAGGTCGCCGGACCAGCCGACGCCGCCGTCGGCGATGACGTGGACGTACCGACCGCCGGACTCGTCCATGTAGTCCCGGCGCGCGGCCGCGACATCGGCCACCGCGGTCGCCATCGGCACCTGGATGCCCAGCACGTTACGGGTGGTGTGCGCGGCACCGCCGCCGAAGCCCACCAGCACACCGGCCGCGCCGGTACGCATCAGGTGCAGCGCCGCGGTGTACGTGGCGCAGCCGCCGACGATGACCGGAACGTCCAGCTCGTAGATGAACTGCTTGAGGTTCAGCGGCTCGGCGGCGGACGAGACGTGCTCGGCCGACACCGTCGTCCCGCGGATCACGAAGATGTCCACGCCCGCGTCCACGACCGCCTTGGAGAACTGGGCGGTGCGCTGCGGGGAGAGCGCGGCGGCGGTGACGACACCGGAGTCGCGCACCTCCTTGATCCGCTGCCCGATCAGCTCTTCCTTGATCGGCGCGGCGTAGATCTCCTGGAGCCGCTTGGTGGCCGACGCGCCGTCCAGCTCCGCGATCTCCGCGAGCAGCGGCTCCGGGTCCTCGTACCGGGTCCACAGGCCCTCGAGGTTGAGGACGCCCAGGCCGCCCAGTTCGCCGATGCGGATGGCGGTCTGCGGGGAGACCACCGAGTCCATGGGAGCCGCCAGGAACGGCAGCTCGAAGCGGTAGGCGTCGATCTGCCAGGCGATCGAGACCTCCTTCGGGTCGCGGGTGCGGCGACTCGGTACGACGGCAATGTCGTCGAAGGCATACGCCCGCCGGCCGCGCTTGCCGCGTCCGATCTCGATCTCAGTCACTGTGATTGGCCCTTCCTACGGAATACGCCCCCCAGTATCCCTGACGCGACAGGACCCGCGACCTCCCCGGTCGCGGGTCCCCTGCAACTGCACCGCAACGGCGCTCGGACGCCGTGGCGAGGCTAGCCGCGCGCGTAGTTCGGCGCCTCGGTGATCATCTGGACGTCGTGCGGGTGGCTCTCCTTCAGGCCCGCGGTGGTGATGCGGACGAAGCGGCCCTTTTCCTTCAGCTCGGGGACGGTCGCGGAGCCGACGTAGCCCATGGAGGCGCGCAGGCCGCCGACGAGCTGGTGGGCGACCGAGGCCAGCGGGCCGCGGTAGGGGACCTGGCCCTCGATGCCCTCGGGGACGAGCTTGTCCTCGGACAGGACGTTGTCCTGGAAGTAGCGGTCCTTGGAGAAGGAACGCGCCTGGCCGCGGGACTGCATCGCGCCCAGCGAGCCCATGCCGCGGTACGACTTGAACTGCTTGCCGTTGATGAAGACCATCTCGCCGGGCGACTCCTCGCAGCCGGCCAGCAGCGAGCCCAGCATGACGGTGTCCGCGCCGGCCGCGATGGCCTTGGCGATGTCGCCGGAGAACTGGAGCCCGCCGTCACCGATCAGCGGGACGCCCGCGGCGTGCGCGGCCTGCGCGGCCTCGTAGATCGCGGTGACCTGCGGCACGCCGACACCGGCGACGACCCGCGTGGTGCAGATGGAGCCGGGGCCGACGCCGACCTTGATGCCGTCCACGCCCGCGTCGATCAGCGCCTGCGCGCCGTCCCGGGTGGCGACGTTGCCGCCCACGACATCGACGGTGATGTTGGACTTGACCTTGGCGATCATGTCGAGGATGCCGCGGCTGTGGCCGTGCGCACTGTCGATCACGAGGAAGTCCGCACCGGCCTCGACCAGCGCCTGCGCCCGGTCGTACGCCGCGTCGCCGACGCCCACCGCCGCACCGACGACCAGTCGGCCCTCGGCGTCCTTGGCGGCGTTCGGGTACTTCTCCGCCTTGACGAAGTCCTTGACCGTGATCAGGCCCTTGAGCACGCCCGCGTCGTCGACCAGCGGCAGCTTCTCGATCTTGTGACGGCGCAGCAGCTGGATGGCGTCCTCGCCGGAGATCCCGACCTTGCCGGTGACCAGCGGCATCGGCGTCATGACCTCGCGGACCTGACGGGCGCGGTCCATTTCGAAGGCCATGTCGCGGTTGGTGACGATGCCCAGCAGCTTGCCGGCCGCATCCGTCACCGGGACGCCGCTGATGCGGAACTTCGCACACAGCGCGTCGGCCTCGGCGAGCGTGGCGTCCGGGCGGACCGTGATCGGGTCGGTGACCATGCCGGACTCGGAGCGCTTGACCAGATCGACCTGGTTGGCCTGGTCCTCGATGGAGAGGTTGCGGTGCAGCACACCGGCGCCGCCCTGACGCGCCATGGCGATGGCCATCCGCGCCTCGGTGACCTTGTCCATCGCGGCCGACAGCAGCGGGATGTTGACCGAGACGTTCCGCGAGACCCGGGAGGCGGTGTTCACCGTGTTCGGCAGCACCTCCGACGCACCGGGCAGCAGCAGGACATCGTCGTATGTCAGCCCGAGCATGGCGAATTTGGCGGGCATACCGTCGACGTTGTCACTCATGACACCTTCCCCAATGCTCTTGCCTCAGCGCGGACTCCCATGCTAACGGCCTGGAGGGGTGTCCAATTCCACGGCGAATGAGGGCCTCGTCACTTGTGGCTTCCTACGGCGACATCGCGCCGCGGATGAGCGCCGCCCGCCGGCGGGCGGTGCCTACTGCTCGGCCAGCGCCCGCAGCCGGCTCAGCGCGCGGTGCTGGGCGACCCGTACCGCGCCGGGCGACATCCCCAGCATCTGCCCGGTCTCCTCGGCGGTGAGCCCGACGGCGACCCGCAGCAGGACGAGCTCCCGCTGGTTCTCCGGCAGATTGGCCAGCAGCTTCTTGGCCCACTCGGCATCGCTGCTCAGCAGCGCCCGCTCCTCGGGGCCGAGGGAGTTGTCCGGCTGCTCGGGCATCTCGTCGGACGGGACGGCCGTACTGCCCGGATGCCGCATCGCGGCCCGCTGCAGGTCGGCGACCTTGTGGCCGGCGATGGCGAAGACGAACGCCTCGAAGGGCTTGCCGGTGTCGCGGTAGCGCGGCAGCGCGCAGAGCACCGCCACGCAGACTTCCTGCGCCAGGTCCTCGACGAAGTGCCGGGCATCGCCCGGCAGCCTCGACAGCCGGGTGCGGCAGTAGCGCAGGGCGAGGGGATGGACGTGGGCCAGGAGGTCGTGCGTGGCCCGCTGGTCACCCTCGACGGCGCGTGCGACGAGATCGCCGATCTCCTGATTCCCGTCCTCGCGCATCGGTCCATGGTGCCTTGGTGCCGGACGATCCGTGGCACCACCCCCGTCGTTGTGCCCCGAACCGTTACGAGCCGTCGCGCTAGCACTCACGTTCCACGCCTCCCCCGTTCGGGTTGTACCCATACCGACCGCGAGCCCTCGCCGGTAGCTTGGCTGCGTGCCGTACGGCGCCGGGCAGGACTTGTCCGTCATGAGGTCTCTTCTGGCCGAGTGAGAAGCCCCGGCCTCCGCCGGGGAGGAGTCACACCTCAAGGATGCGGCATCCCGCGAGGTTTCGGCGCCGGGCGTCGACGCAGCGGGGTTACGACGGTCACCACCCGGCCGGCGGGCGGGTGCCGTAACCCCGTGGGCACAGCAGATTCAGCGAACCAGTCCCCAGCGGAAACCGAGCGCCACCGCATGCGCGCGGTCCGAGGCGCCGAGCTTCTTGAACAGGCGCCGGGCGTGGGTCTTGACCGTGTCCTCCGACAGGAACAGCTCACGGCCGATCTCGGCGTTGGAGCGGCCGTGGCTCATCCCCTCCAGCACCTGGATCTCGCGTGCGGTGAGCGTCGGCGCGGCGCCCATCTCGGCGGACCGCAGCCGGCGCGGGGCGAGCCGCCACGTCGGGTCGGCCAGCGCCTGGGTCACCGTCGCCCGCAGCTCGGCGCGCGAGGCGTCCTTGTGCAGATAGCCGCGGGCACCGGCGGCGACCGCGAGCGCGACCCCGTCGAGGTCCTCGGCCACCGTGAGCATGATGATCCGGGCGCCGGGGTCGGCGGACAGCAGCCGGCGCACGGTCTCGACACCGCCGAGTCCGGGCATCCGTACGTCCATCAAAATCAGGTCCGAGCGATCGGCACCCCAGCGGCGGAGGACTTCCTCGCCGTTGGCCGCGGTCGTCACACGCTCGACGCCGGGCACGGTCGCAACCGCCCGACGGAGCGCCTCTCGGGCAAGCGGGGAGTCGTCGCAGACGAGGACGGATGTCATGACCGCCCTCCGCAGCTGATGCGCGTCACCTTGAGCCTCCAGGCTGGTACGTATCGTCACCTGTGCGATTGACGGCCCTCGGACACCTGCCCGACGACTACCTCTGCCAACCGCCTCCGCACACTCAACGACGGTCACTCGAAAGAGTTACGGCTTCGGTGACCGTCTTCAGCACGCTCCGTAAGGAGCCGGATACGCAGACGGCATCTCGGGCGACCGGCATCCGCGCGTGCACCCTATGCCCTATTTGGCTCTCTTGCTTCCATTTTCGCGGAGTCTGCGACTAGATTCGCAATGAGTCATATTTACATCTACTTAGACGGTAGATGTACGTTCTGAGCACCGAGCCCGAATCAGCATCGCTTCGAGGGGACAAGCAATGGCAGATTTCTCCCGCCTCCCGGGCCCGAACGCAGACCTCTGGGACTGGCAGCTCCTCGCCGCCTGCCGCGGCGTGGACAGTTCGCTCTTCTTCCACCCCGAAGGTGAGCGCGGAGCGGCCCGCAGCGCGCGTGAGACATCGGCGAAGGAGGTGTGCATGCGCTGCCCCGTGCGGGCCGAGTGCGCGGCGCATGCCCTGGCTGTCCGCGAGCCCTACGGGGTCTGGGGCGGACTGACCGAGGACGAACGCGAGGAACTCATGGGCCGGGCCCGTCATCGGCTGATCCCCGCGACCTCACTGACCGGCCAAGCGGGCATGAGCGGCCCCTGATCGTCCGGAGCGGATCAGTAACGAGGAAACGTTTCTTCAGAACGACCCGAGACCCCACGGATGAACCGGCGGGCCCACCGCGCCCCGTCGGTGCGCGTCCGACCTGCGCGCTCCCGCTCCGTGCGGCCGGTCGGCGCCCGGACGCCCCTCAACGCGCGCGACCCGCGGCCTCCACCAGCTGATCGAGCATCGCCTCCACGGCCGGGACCCGCGCCAGATCCGGCAGCGTGAGCGCGACGATCTCCCGGTGCACGGCCGGCTCCATCCGTACCGTCGTGGCCCCCTTGGGCCGTACCGACGCCAAGGTGAGCTCCGGCAGCGCGGCGACCCCGAGGCCCGCGCCGACCAGCCCGATCACCGCCGGATAGTCGTCCGTCGCGAAGTCGATACGGGGCGTGAAGCCCGCGCTCTCACACACCTCGACGAGATGCCGGCGGCAGCGCGGGCAGCCCGCGATCCACGGCTCGTCGGCCAGCTCGGCGAACCCCGCCGCCTCCGCCTTCGCCAGCCGGTGGCCGTCCGGGACCAACCCGATCAGCCGATCCTTCAGGATCGGCCGAGCCACCAGGTCGTCCCACTCCGCCCCGGCCGCCGGGTCCGCCCCGCGCACTTCCGGGTATCGGAAGGCCAGCGCGATCTCGCAGTCGCCGTTGCGCAGCATCTCGATCGAGCGCGGCGGCTCGGCCTCGACCAGCGAGACCCGGGTTCCGGGGTGCGCGGCGCGCATCTTGGCGAGCGCGGTCGGCACCAGCGTCGAGCTGCCCGAGGGGAACGACACCAGCCGCACCCGCCCCGCGCGCAGGCCCGCGATGGCCGCGACCTCCTCCTCGGCGGCGGTCAGCCCCGCCAGGATGCCGACGGCGTGCCGTACCAGCGCCTCACCCGCCTGGGTCAAGCGCGTCTCACGGCCCGTACGGACCAGGAGCGGAGTGCCGGTGGCCTGCTCCAGGGCCTTCATCTGCTGGCTGACGGCGGGCTGGGTGCAGCCCAGCTCCCGCGCGGCGGCGGAGAAGGAGCCGGTCCGGGCGACGGCGCGCAGGACGCGGAGATGACGGGCCTCGATCATGCTTCGAGTATAAGCGAGTCTTGGATTGATCGCGGAAAGTTGGTTGCGGTCTTTGGGGGCGCTTCGGGCGGCGCAGCGGGCCGCGCGGGGGGCGGCGCGATGGCTTAGCGTGACGCTATCGACCACGGACGGAGCGGCGTAGGGAGCGCGGTGTGCAGCTGCTGACCGTGAATGTGGGACGGCCCCGGCCGTCCGCGGCCGCGCGCGCCGGCACGGGTATCGACAAGCGTCCGGCGACCGGGCCGGTTGCGGTCGCCGCCCCGGGGCCCAAGGGCATCGGGGCGAGCGGGCTCGCGGGCGACGCGGTGGTCAACATCCGTCATCACGGCGGGAACGACCAGGCCGTGTACGCCTACGCCCGCGAGGACCTCGACGACTGGGAGCGGGAGCTGGGCCGCGAGCTGGCCAACGGCGCCTTCGGCGAGAACCTCACCACCTCCGGCGTCGAGATCACCGCCGCCCGGATCGGCGAACGCTGGCGGATCGGGCCGCGGCTGCTGCTGGAGGTGACCTCGCCGCGCATCCCGTGCCGGACGTTCCAGGAGTGGCTCGGCGAACCCGGGTGGATCAAGCGCTTCACCCGGGCCGCGGTGCCCGGCGCGTATCTGCGGGTGCTCGAACCCGGCGAGATCCGCGCCGGGGACGCCGTGCAGGTGGTGCACCGGCCCGGCCACGAGGTGACCCTCGCGCTGATGTTCCGGGCCCTGACCACGCAGCCGGAACTGCTGCCGCGGCTGCTCGACGCGGGCGAGGCGCTGCATCCGGAGGCGCGGGCCAAGGCGCTGAAGCGTGCGGAGCAGGCGAAGCAGGCAGGGCGGGCGGGGAATTGAGCATCCGTTCGGGGTGGGGGTTGCGCGACCCGGACGGATAGCGTGCCCGTATGACGACTGCATTGATCACGGGATCGACGGCGGGCATCGGGGCGGCCTTCGCCCGGCGGCTCGCGAGCGACGGACACAACGTGGTGCTGGTGGCGCGCGACGAGAAGCGGCTGCGCGAACAGGCCACCGAGCTGCACGACCGGCACGGCATCGAGGCGGAGGTGCTGGTCGCCGATCTGGCGACCGAGGAGGGCATCGGAGCCGTCGAGGCACGGCTCGGGGAGTCCAAGCACCCGGTGGATGTGCTGGTGAACAACGCCGGCTTCGGCAACAAGGGCGAGTACCTCGAAGTGCCGATGGCCGACGAGCTGACGATGCTGAAGGTGCACTGCGAGGCGGTGCTGCGGCTGACCTCGGCGGCGGTGCGCGGGATGCGGGACCGGCGGCGGGGTGCGGTGGTCAATGTGGCGTCGGTGGCCGCTTTCGTGCCGCGGGGCACGTACGGGGCGAGCAAGGCGTGGGTCGTGCAGTTCACGCAGGGGGCGGCGCGGGATCTGGCGGGGAGCGGGGTGCGGCTGATGGCGCTGTGCCCCGGGTTCGTACGGACCGAGTTCCACCAGCGGGCCGGGATGGGGACGGACAACATCCCCTCGTGGATGTGGCTGGATGCGGACAAGCTGGTGGATGCGGCGATGAAGGATCTGACGCGGGGGAAGTCCCTCTCGATTCCGGATCCGCGGTACAAGGCGCTGATGGGCGCCGTGAAGTTGGCGCCTCGGGGGGTGCTGGGGGGCCTTTCCTCTCGTACGGGGCGGAAGTACGGGCCTCGTTAGCGGGTCGTCCGGTGCGGGTCCGCCGCGGCGCCGGGCCCGCACGGCATCGCCGCTACGGCCCGGCGCCTCCACCGTGGCGCCCGGGACGCCGACGGGTCGGAGCGCCACCCGGGCATGGCTTCCCCGCCAACGGTCAAGAGAAGGACACATGACCGCATCAGCCTCCACCGGCCCCAACGACCCGCCCACGGGAGGGGACGGCGCGCAGGACGTGGGAAGGCGCCCCAGCCTGCTGCTGTCGATGGGCCCCGGCATCGCCGCCCGGCTGCTCACCGACCGCCACCACCGCCGCCTCGCGGCCCTCGCCCGTACCGACTCCCACCTCGTCGCGCACGACCTGGCCGCTCCCACCCCCCAGGTCGCCGCCGCCCTCGCCCGCGCCGAGGTGCTCCTCACCTGCTGGGGCGCCCCGCCGCTCACCGACCGGGTGCTGGCCGCCGCGCCCCGGCTGCGTGCCGTCGTCCACGCCGCCGGCTCCGTCAAGCACCACATCACCGAGGCCTGCTGGCAGCGCGGCATCGCCGTCGCCTCGGCCGCCACCGCCAACGCGCTGCCGGTCGCCGAGTACGCCCTCGCCGCGATCCTCTTCGCCAACAAGCGCGTCCTGCACGCCGCCCACCGCTACCGCACCCTGCGCGCCCCGCACGACTGGCAGCACGAGCTGACCGGCTCCGGCAACTGCGGCCGCACCGTCGGCGTCATCGGCGCCTCCCGCATCGGCCGCCGCCTCATGGAACTCCTGAGCCCCTTCGACCTGCGGGTCCTCCTCCACGACCCGTACGTGGACGCCGCCGAGGCCGCTCGCCTGGGCGCAACCGCGGTACCCCTCGACACCCTCTGCGCCGACAGCGACATCGTCACCGTCCATGCCCCTCAGCTGCCCGCCACCCGCCATATGCTCGGCGCCCGCGAGCTGGCTCTGATGCCCGACGGCGCCACCCTGATCAACACCGCCCGCGGGTCCCTCGTCGACGAAGCGGCCCTCCTCGCCGAGCTGCTGACCGGCCGGCTGAGCGCGGTACTCGACGTCACCGACCCCGAACTCCCGCCCCCCGACTCCCCGTTGTACGACCTCCCCAACGTCCTGCTGACCCCGCACATCGCCGGCTCCCTCGGCGGCGAGCTCCACCGCCTGGCCGACCTGGCCCTGGACGAACTCGAGCGCTACACCCGGGGGCTGCCGTTCAGCGATCCCGTACGGCCGGAGGGGCTGGGCCACTCGGCATGAGGCGGCGGCCGACGGTCGCGGCCGCGGTGCCGACGGGCGTACGGCCGAGGCCCGGCCCCCGCGTTGAGCGGGGACCGGGCCTCGAGCCGTACCGGATTACTGCACGCGTCAGTGCGAGTGGCCGTGACCGTGGCCGTGACCGGCCTCGGCCTCTTCGTCCGCCGGCTTCTCGACGACCAGGGTCTCGGTCGTCAGCAGCAGCGAAGCGATGGAGGCGGCGTTCTCCAGGGCGGAGCGGGTGACCTTGACCGGGTCGATGACGCCGGCCTTGACCAGGTCGCCGTACTCGCCGGTGGCGGCGTTGAAGCCCTGGCCCTTGTCCTGCTCGGCAACCTTGGCGGTGATCACGTAGCCCTCGAGGCCCGCGTTCTCGGCGATCCAGCGCAGCGGCTCGACCGCGGCGCGGCGGACGACGGCGACACCGGTGGCCTCGTCGCCCTCCTTGCCGAGGTTGCCCTCGAGCACCTTGACGGCGTGGACCAGCGCGGAGCCACCACCGGAGACGATGCCCTCCTCGACCGCGGCGCGGGTCGCGGAGATGGCGTCCTCCAGACGGTGCTTCTTCTCCTTGAGCTCGACCTCGGTGGCCGCACCCACGCGGATGACGCAGACGCCACCGGCGAGCTTGGCGAGGCGCTCCTGGAGCTTCTCGCGGTCCCAGTCCGAGTCGGTGGACTCGATCTCGGCCTTGATCTGGTTG
Source organism: Streptomyces sp. NPDC053427 (assembly GCF_044544985.1). Taxonomy (NCBI): domain Bacteria; kingdom Bacillati; phylum Actinomycetota; class Actinomycetes; order Kitasatosporales; family Streptomycetaceae; genus Streptomyces; species Streptomyces sp. NPDC053427. Next base: position 273,895 of record NZ_JBITYA010000007.1, read on the forward strand.
ACCCGGCCCTCGACGTCGGCGCTGTTGCCGCCGCCGTCGACGATGGTGGTGTCGTCCTTGGTGACGGTCACGCGGCGGGCGGTACCGAGCACGTCCAGGCCGGCCTGGTCGAGCTTGAGGCCGACCTCCTCGGCGATGACGGTGGCACCGGTGAGGGTGGCCATGTCGCCGAGCATCGCCTTGCGGCGGTCACCGAAGCCGGGGGCCTTGACGGCCACGGCGTTGAAGGTGCCACGGATCTTGTTGACGACGAGGGTGGAGAGCGCCTCGCCCTCGACATCCTCGGCGATGATCAGCAGCGGCTTGGAGCCACCGGCCTGGATGACCTTCTCCAGCAGCGGGAGCAGGTCCTGGATCGAGGCGATCTTGCCCTGGTGGATGAGGATGTACGGGTCCTCGAGGACGGCCTCCATCCGCTCCTGGTCGGTGACCATGTACGGCGAGAGGTAGCCCTTGTCGAAGGCCATGCCCTCGGTGAAGTCCAGCTCCAGGCCGAAGGTGTTGGACTCCTCGACGGTGATCACACCGTCCTTGCCGACCTTGTCCATCGCCTCGGCGATCAGCTCGCCGACCTGCTTGTCCTGCGCGGACAGGCCGGCCACGGCGGCGATGTCGGACTTGTCGTCGATCGGGCGGGCGGTGGCCAGCAGCTCGTCGGAGACGGCCTTGACCGCCGCGTCGATGCCCTTCTTCAGGGCGGCCGGGGAGGCACCCGCGGCGACGTTGCGCAGGCCCTCGCGGACCAGCGCCTGGGCCAGCACGGTGGCGGTGGTGGTGCCGTCACCCGCGATGTCGTTGGTCTTGGTCGCCACCTCCTTCACGAGCTGGGCGCCCAGGTTCTCGTACGGGTCCTCGACCTCGACCTCGCGCGCGATGGTGACACCGTCGTTGGTGATGGTCGGGGCGCCGAACTTCTTGTCGATGACGACGTTGCGGCCCTTGGGGCCGATCGTCACCTTGACCGTGTCGGCAAGCTTGTTGACGCCGCGCTCGAGGGCGCGACGGGCGTCCTCGTCGAACTTCAGGATCTTCGCCATGAGTTGCTTCAAGTCCTCTCGTTGCGATCGTCGGCCTCGCCGCCGTGACCGCTATCGCTCATACGAACTGCGCCCCTGCCCCGGGTTGTTTAGACGCGGGAACCAGGGGCGCAGATCAAGGCAAAACCGGGTGACTTACTTCTCGACGATCGCGAGAACGTCGCGAGCCGAGAGAACGAGGTACTCCTCGTTGTTGTACTTCACCTCGGTGCCGCCGTACTTGCTGTAGAGCACGACATCGCCGACGGTGACGTCGAGCGGAAGACGGTTGCCGTCCTCGAAGCGGCCCGGGCCCACGGCCAGGACGACGCCCTCCTGGGGCTTCTCCTTGGCGGTGTCCGGGATGACCAGGCCAGAGGCCGTGGTCTGCTCGGCGTCGAGCGGCTGGACCACAATGCGGTCCTCGAGCGGCTTGATGGCAACCTTGGAGCTGGTGGTCGTCACGATCCGACCTCCCCCTTCGGAGATCTCACGGGGTTAACTGTCTGAGGTGGCGACCAGGTGGATCCGTCGTCGCGGGTGCCGGACCTGCCCGTCGCGCATACTTGGCACTCCCCGGTGGAGAGTGCCAACGCCGAGACTATGACGCGGTTAGCACTCGGTCAAGCGGAGTGCCAATCGGGCCGCGGCCTGTCGCCCGCGCGGGCCCTCTGCCGTCACCGGACGGCGAAATTCGGACACACCTCCCGCATCGGCCGCAACCGCACCCCGCGCTCCCTCGTCTCTTTCTCCGACCACCGAACCGACTGTCGAACGACCAGCGAGCCGACGCCCCGGCCCTGCCACCACAGGCCGCGGCTCCGACCGACCAGCAGACCCACCGATGGCGTACGAACCGATGGCGAGGACCCGCGTGCACGGACCGACCAGCGTTCCCCGGGCGGCCCGGCGCAGGCAGCGGCAGGAGAGCGACGTCGAGCGCACGATGACGTTCGCCGCTCTCGCCCAGGCCCCCGACCGCCGCCGGACCGAGGCCTGGCTGCTCGCCCTCGTCGTCCTGATCACCGTCTTCGGCTACGTCTACACCGGCCTGTCCATGACCGGACGACTGCCCGACAACCTGCTCGGGTTCACCGCCATCATGTTTTCCGTGGCGTGGCTGCCCCATCTGGTGCTGCGCCGCTTCGCGGCCCGCGCCGATCCGCTGATCCTGCCGCTGTCGACGCTGCTGACCGGGCTCGGGCTGGTGCTGCTGAGCCGCCTGGACCTCACCTACGCCGCCACCCCCTCGCTCAAGATGCCGCAGGCGGCACCGGGACAGCTGGTGTGGACCGGGATCGGGGTGGCGGTCTGCGTCGGGGTGCTGATGGTGCTGCGCGACCACCGGCACGTGCAGCGGTACATCTATCTGACGATGGCGGTCGGGCTGGCGATGCTGATGGCGCCGGCGTTCTTCCCCGGCGACACCTTCGGCGCCAAACGCTGGATCTTCCTCGGCCCGCTGTCGCTCCAGCCCGGCGAGTTCGTCAAGATCGTGATCGCGGTCTTCTTCGCCGGCTATCTGACCGTCAACCGCAACGCCCTGGCGCTGACCGGCCGGCGCGTCCTGGGCGTACAGCTGCCCCCGGGCCGCCAGCTCGCGCCGATCTTCACCATCTGGGTCGTCAGCCTTCTGGTGCTCGTCTTCGAGCGGGACCTCGGCACGTCACTGATCTTCTTCGGCGTGTTCGTGATCATGCTGTACGTGGCGACCGAGCGCACCAGCTGGGTGATCTGCGGGCTCCTGATGGCCGTGGTCGGCGCGGTCACGGTCGGCTCCATCGAGCCGCACGTCCACGGCCGGGTCACCGCCTGGCTGGACCCCATGGCCGCATTCACCCCGAAGGGCGTCGCGGACGGGCTCTCGAAACAACTGGGAGACGCGCTCTTCAGCTTCGGCAGCGGGGGCATGACCGGCGCGGGCCTGGGCCAGGGCCGTCCCGAAATAGTCGGCTTCGCCGGCAACAGCGACTTCATCCTCACCACCGTCGGCGAGGAGCTGGGGCTGGCCGGGGTGATGGCCGTGGTGCTGCTGTACGCGCTGCTGGCCCAGCGCGGCCTGCGGGTGGGCCTGGCCTGCCGCGACGCGTTCGGCAAGCTGCTGGCGGTCGGGCTCTCCAGCGCGCTGATGCTCCAGGTCTTCGTCGTCTCCGGCGGCGTCACCGGGCTGATACCGCTCACCGGCAAGGCGCTGCCGTTCCTCGCCAAGGGCGGCTCGTCACTCGTCGCGAACTGGGTGATGGTCGGACTCCTGCTGCGGATCAGCGACACCGCCCAGCGCCGCCGCGAGCCGGTGGGCCCCCCGCCGCGGCCGTAGGGAGCGCCGTCCCCCGACCGGCCCGCTCACACGTAGTCCTCCAGCTGCCCGACGGCAAAGCCCTGTTCGCGGGCGGTCCGCAGCAGCTCGCGCGCCGCCTCCGGCAGCGCCCCGTGCCGGTCCCGGCGGAGGTCGGAGCGGGCCAGGACGATATCGCCGGGGTGCAGCCGGCGGCCCCGCTCGCGGTAGGCGATCCGGCCCGGGAAGACCTCCTCGTTCCAGAGCGGCACGGCGCGCACGCCGCAGGCGGCCGCCATCCGCAGCGTGTCCAGCGTGTACGCGCCGAACGGCGGCCGGAAGAGCCCCGGCCGCTGTCCGCCCTCGCGCCGCCGGAGGTCCGGCTGCCCGCAGATCGCCGTACGCTGCGCCGCCACGGGAAGCGCGGGCAGCGGGCGAGCCTGCTCCGTGGGGAACGCGCTGTAGGGGACGTCGAGTTCGCGCATCATCCGGACGAAGTCCGGGTCCTTCGCATCGGCCTCGTCGACCGTCAGGAACACGACCCGGGCGCGGGTCGGCACCCGGGCGATCACGGCGGGCAGGCCCACGCCGCCGCCCCGGGAGAGCCGCGGCTCGGTCGTCAGGAACGGCTTGAAGGCCGGCGGCCGCGGCGGGCTGAGCGGCGCGCCGGCCAGCCCGTACCGCCTGGCCGCCGCCGCCTGGCGCGCCTGCGCCCGCTCCAGCATCCGGGCCTGGGACAGCAGCGCGCCGGCGTCCGGGGCGACGACGGTCGGCCCGGCCCCCGGCTCGTTGTCGAGCAGGTCCTCGCCGCGCACCACGCCGCAGCCCGCGGCCAGCAGTCCGAGTACGGAGAGGGCCGCCAGGCCCCGAGCCCTGGCGGCCCCCGCGACCGCACCCGCGCCCTCGTCCCGCACCCGAACGGAACGGAAAAGTCTGACAATCTGCATAACTCGGATTTTGGCAGCGCCCCACCCCCTCGCCACGGCGACACAACCCACCACGCCGAAGCGGTCAGCCGACTGGCCCACAATGGGGCAGGTGACCGACCTCGACACCTTCTCCGCGCTGCTCGCCCCCGAGGGACAGGAGCTGCTGGCCGCACTGCGGGACCACGATCCGGCCGACGACCTGGCCGCCGCGACCCGGCTGCGCCGCAGCCACCCCGCGCCGCTGGTGTCCGCCGCCCTCGGGCAGGCCCGTCTGCGCCAGCGCGCGGCGGCGAAGTTCGGGGCGGACGCCCAGCGGATGTACTTCACCCCCAACGGCGTCGAGCAGTCCACCCGCGCCACCGTCGCCACCCATCGCGCCGCCCGGCTCGCCGCGCAGGGCATCCGCACGCTGGCCGACCTCTGCTGCGGCATCGGCGGCGACGCCCTCGCCCTGGCCCGCGCCGGGATCTCCGTCCTCGCCGTCGACCGCGACCCGCTGGCCTGCGCCGCCGCGCGCGCGAACGCCGAGGCGCTGGGGCTGGCCGAGCTGATCGAGGTGCGCTGCGCGGATGTGACGGAGGTGGACACGGCCGGGTTCGACGCGGTGTTCGTCGACCCGGCGCGGCGGACGAAGGCGCGCGGCGGCCGGATCTTCGACCCCGAGGCGTACTCGCCGCCCCTGTCCTGGGCGGTCGAGGCGGCCCGTACGGCACCCTGTGCGGCGCTCAAGATCGCGCCAGGCGTCCCGCACGAGGCGCTGCCCGAGGACGCCGAGACGGAGTGGATCTCCGACGGGGGCGACGTGAAAGAGGCCGTGGTGTGGTTCGGCCGCGACGCGGTCCCCGGCGGCCGCCGCGCGACCCTCCTCCCCGGCGGCGCCACCCTCCTCGGCGCCGGCCTGCCCGACCCCGAGCCGGGCCCGGTCGGCCGCTGGCTCTACGAGCCGGACGGCGCCGCCATCCGGGCGCACCTGGTGGCCGAGGTCGCGGAGCAGGTCGGCGGGCGGCTGATCGACCCGACGATCGCGTACATCACCGGGGACGAGCTGACCAGGACCCCGTACGCCAACGCCTACGAGATCACCGACGTCCTCCCCTTCAACGTCAAGAAGCTCCGGGCGCTGCTGCGCGAGCGCAGGGTCGGCATCGCGGAGATCAAGAAGCGGGGATCAGCGGTGTCCCCGGAGGAGCTGCGCAAGAAGCTCAAGCTCGAAGGGGCGAACTCCTGCACGATCATCCTCACGCGGGTGGCGGGAAAGCCGAGCATGCTGCTGGGGAGCCCGGTGCGGGCGTAGCCCCACGTCGGCGACGAAGGAAACCGGGGTCGGGGCAGGGCTCGGGCGCACCCTGCCGCTCCCGGCCCCCTACCCCGCTCTGGAGACGGCCTTCCCGCTCGAAGACCGAGCTCAGGAGTAGAGGTTGTTCTTGCTCAGCTCGTGAACGTGATCGTGGGTGTGGCCGTGCCCATGGGCATGATCCGGGTCCGGCACATGCGTCTCCGTGACCGGAAGGGACGAGTCCGCCGACAGGCCCCAGCTCGACGCCGGCCGGTTACGGGCCACCATCTCCGCGCCCAGCGCCGCCACCATCGCGCCGTTGTCGGTGCACAGCTTGGGCCGCGGCACCCGCAGCGTGATCCCCGCCTTCTCGCAGCGCTGTTGGGCCAGCGCCCGCAGCCGGGAGTTGGCCGCGACGCCGCCGCCGATCATCAGGTGGTCGACGCCGTTGTCCTTGCAGGCCCGCACGGCCTTACGGGTCAGCACATCCACCACGGCCTCCTGGAAGGACGCCGAGACATCCGCCACCGGGACGTCCTCGCCGGCCGCCCGCTTGGCCTCGATCCAGCGCGCAACCGCCGTCTTCAGCCCCGAGAAGGAGAAGTCGTAGACCGGGTCGCGGGGGCCGGTCAGCCCGCGCGGGAAGCGGATCGCGTCCGGGTTGCCCTCGCGCGCGTAGCGGTCGATGACCGGGCCGCCCGGGAAGCCGAGCTGCAGCACCCGCGCGATCTTGTCGAACGCCTCGCCCGCCGCGTCGTCGATGGTCGAGCCCAGGGGGCGGACGTCCGAGGTGATGTCGGGCGCGAGAAGGAGGGACGAGTGGCCGCCGGAGACCAGCAGCGCCATGGTCGGCTCCGGCAGCGGGCCGTGTTCCAGCTGGTCGACGCAGATGTGCGAGGCCAGGTGGTTGACGCCGTAGAGCGGCTTGCCGAGGGCGTAGGCGTACGCCTTGGCGGCCGAGACACCCACCAGCAGCGCGCCCGCGAGGCCGGGCCCGGCGGTGACCGCGATGCCGTCGAGATCGCTCGCCGCGACCCCGGCGTCCTTCAGGGCGCGCTGGATCGTGGGGACCATCGCCTCCAGGTGCGCCCGCGAGGCGACCTCGGGGACGACACCGCCGAAGCGGGCGTGTTCGTCGACGCTGGAGGCGACCGCGTCGGCCAGCAGCGTGTGGCCGCGGACGATGCCCACTCCGGTCTCGTCGCAGGAGGTCTCGATACCGAGGACGAGCGGTTCGTCAGCCATGGGTCGGGTTTCCTTGTGTTCCTTGGACGGGGGATGCGGGTGAAGAGGACTCGGTGGTCAGGCGCATGACCAGGGCATCGACATTGCCCGGCTGGTAGTAGCCGCGCCGGAAGCCGATCGGCTCGAAGCCGAAGCGCTCGTACAGGCGCTGCGCGCGGAGGTTGTCGACCCGCACCTCCAGCAGCACCTCGCGGCACTCGAAGGCGGTGGCGGCCGAGAGCAGCTCGGTCAGCAGGCGGGCGCCCAGGCCCGTGCCCCACTGGTCGCGGGCGGTGGCGATGGTCTGGATGTCGCCGGTGGCGTCGATGGCGCACAGGCCGCCGTAACCGACGAGGCGGCCGTCCAGTTCGGCGACGAGATAGCGGCGGGTGGCGCCCGCGCCGCGCGCATGGGCCAGCTCCGACCAGAACATCCCCGCCGACCAGGCGTCCTCGGGGAACAGCTCGCGCTCCAGCGCCAGCACCGGCTCTATGTCCCACCAGCGCATCTCGCGCAGGACGGCCGCCGCGGTCACTTGGGGGTGACCACCTTGTAGTTGGCCGGGACCTGTGCGTCGGGGCGGCGCAGATACAGCGGCCGGTCGGGCAGGAACTCCTCACCGGCCGCGAGCTTCTCGGCGGCCAGCGAGGCGAGCGCGGCCGCGGACTGGTGCTCGGGGCCCTCGCGCCGCACGCCGGTGAACACCTCGTCGTACAGCAGCGCGCCCGCGCCCACGGCAGGGACACCGGCCACCTCGTCGGCGAGGTCCGCGGGGCGGTCGACGGCGGGCTCGGTCACCCGGGTCCGGGCGTTGTCGTACCGCGCCCAGTAGACCTCCTTGCGGCGGGCGTCCGTCGCCACGACGAAGGGCTCGTCCAGGCCGCTGGCGTACGCGATCCCGTCCAGCGAGCACAGGCCGTGCACCGGGACACCCAGGACGGACCCGAAGGTCGCCGCCGTGACCAGCCCGACGCGCAGTCCGGTGTACGGGCCGGGGCCGACGCCGACCACGATGTCGGTGACCGCGTCGAGCTTGCGGCCGGCCTCGGCCAGCACCCGGTCGACGGCGGGCAGCAGCAGCTCACCGTGCCGCCGGGCGTCCACCTGGCGGGACTCGGCGAGGACGCGGGAGCCGTCGTGCAGGGCGACGGTGACGGCGGGGGTGGCGGTGTCAAGAGCTAGCAGCAGCACGCCCCCAAGACTACGGCTCGGCGGATGGTGCCCGTTGCGGTGCTACCGTCGGCCCGTACATGGGTAGCTGGCCGAGAATTCTGTACGGAGCCCGGCACGAGGCGGAAAGGTGGCACAGCGGTGCCCGCTAAGAGCAGCACGATCGTCACCGCTCTGACCGCGGCCGCCCTGGTGGCGGTCGGCGTGCTCGGCTACCAGGCCTCGGCGTCCGCCCCGGACCACCTCACGGCCCGCGGCGAGAGCCACCCCGGCAAGAGCCGGGAGCACCACGGCCGGCCCCCGGCGAAGGACCGGACACCGCGGCCCGCCGCCGTCCCGGCGGCGTCCGGCACCGGCAAGCGGGTCGTCTACTCCCTCGGTACCGAGCGGGTCTGGCTGGTCGACGCGCAGGGCAAGGCGCTGCGCACGTACAAGGTGGCGCCGAGCGCGGTCAGCCCGGTGGCCGGGTCGTACCAGGTCACCCGGCGTTCGGTGAGCCTGATGGGCTCCGATGGCCGCGCGATCGAGCACGTCGTGCTGTTCGGCAGCGTCAACGGCGTGGTGGTCGGATTCAGCGCGGCGGTCGACGGTGCCACGCCGAAGCCGAACCCGGGCGCGACGAAGAAGACCGGCGGTATCCGTGAGTCGCGGGACGACGGCAAGGCGATGTGGGACTTCGCACTGATCGGCACCAAGATCGTCGTGGTGTCCTGACGTCAGGGCCGGGCTTCGCCCGCTCTCTGCCGCTTCTCCGCTCGTTGCCGCTTCGCCCCTATGGGCTACGCCGCGTCGCGCCCCTCGGTGGACGCGGGCACCTCTTCCTCGGCGGGCCGGTCCGCCCGCGCTTCCCTGACGGCGTCCGGTGGCGTGGAGACGGCGCTGGCCGCGGCGCACGCCGCCAGCAGTTCGCGCATCGTCGGCGGCTGCTCGGGCGCATCGTGTGCGGCGCGCCGGGCCGCCGCGAGGGGGGCGCCCCCGCGCTCTTCAGGCGTAGGGGAAGGCTGGTGGGCCGACATGGACGCCTCCCGGGCTCCTGGGCAAGCGGCGAAGGCCAGGCCGCCTACTTAGGCTGACCTAACCCGGACTCTCCTCACCCATGTGACCACGCGCGGTACCGCGGACGCAACATCTTGCCGACGGCTTGTCGGAAACTACGGCGTGGCGGCGGCCACGGGAGAGCGGCCGTCGGCAGAGAGCAGCGACCTTCAGGGAGAGCGGAGGTCTTGAGCGAGTGCGTCAGTCGCATACGAGAGCAGCGCTCTCGCGCGCGAGCAGGAGTCCCGTACGGCAGCGGCAGGCCGGGACCGGAGCACCGCTCCGTGCCGGTCTGCGCCGGTCTGTGCAGGTCGCAGCGCGCCGCTCCGGTGGAAGTCCGTACGAGCGGAGGCGCCGCGGCCCCTCAGCGGCCCTCCAGCCGGTCGAGTCCCGCGTCCGCCCAGCGCGACCCGAGCCCGGTGACCGTCACCTCGCGGACGTCGTCCGTCTCACCGTGCAGCGCACCCTCCAGAACGGCGTCCGCGCCGCCCGGCGCATCGGCGCCCACGGCCCGGCCGATGACGACATGCAGCCGGTCCTCGGACAGGTCCTCGACCTTGCCGTCGCCCCACTCCACGACCACCACCGACTCCGGCAGCGAGACATCGAGGTCCAGGTCCTCCATCTCGTCGAGGCCGCCGCCCAAGCGGTAGGCGTCGACATGCACCAGCGCGGGACCGCCGGTCAGGGACGGGTGCACCCGGGCGATGACGAAGGTGGGCGAGGTCACGGCGCCGCGTACGCCCAGCCCCTCGCCCAGGCCCCGGGTCAGCGTGGTCTTGCCGGCACCCAGCTCACCGGTGAGCAGGACCAGGTCGCCGGGGCGCAGCAGGGAGGCCAGTCTGCGACCCAACTCCTGCATCTGATCGGGGGATTTGACGGTCACATGGGCAGTCGTCGCGGTGGCGCTCATGCCGCAAATGGTACGGGCCCGGACGGCACCCCGCGTCGAGGTGGCCCGGGGCAGGAGCCGTTGACGGTTGCGGTGGGCGGAGTACCGAACACCAGCACCCCGGCGCCCCTCAGGCCCGGGCCGAGCGCATGCTGCAGGCCGCCGCACTGGCCCGCTCCACCAGCGAGACCAGTCGTCGCGGTGGTGCTCACGCCGCAAAGGGTACGAGCCCGGACGGCACCCCGCGTCGAGGTGGCCCGGGGCAGGAGCCGTTGACGGTTGCAGTGGGCGGAGTACCGAACACCAGCACCCCGGCGCCCCTCAGGCCCGGGCCGAGCGCATGCTGCGAGCCGCCGCACTGGCCCGCTCCACCAGCGAGACCAGCTGGTCATTGACCAGCTCGGGCCGCTCCAGCATCACCAGATGCCCGGCGCCCGGGACGCACAGCAGATCGGCGTGCGGCAGCAGCTCGGCGATGGTCCGGCTGTGATCGACGGGGGTGATCAGGTCCTTCTCCCCGGCGAGCACCAGCGCCGGCTTCGCGTCGTACGCCGCCACCGCCTCGGTCTTGTCATGCACCGCAAAGGCCGGATAGAACTCGGCGACCACATCGATCGGGGTCGCCTCGATCAGCCGCTCCGCGAACCGCGCGATGCCCGAGTCCACGTCCTCCGGCGTCCCGAACGAATACCGCTTGATCAGCCCCGCGAACAGATCCGCGGTGGCCCGCCGCCCCCGCTCGACGATCTCGCTCTGCGACCCCAGCGCCTTGAGCAGCCCCGGCGCAACGGCGTGGAACGCCTTCACCCCCATCGACGGCAGCCCGAACGCGACCTCGCCGAGCTTGCCCGCCGAGGTACCGATCAGGGCCACCCCGACCACCCGTTCCGCGACGTACTCGGGGAACTGGTCGGCCAGCGCCATCACGGTCATCCCGCCCATGGAGTGCCCGACCAGCACGATCGGCCCCTCCGGCACCGCGGCGTCCAGCACGGCCTTCAGATCCCGGCCCAGCAGGTCGATGGTGACCGGATCCGTACCGTCGATCTGGCCGTGGCCGCGGGCCGAGCGGCCGTGGCTGCGCTGGTCCCAGTGGACGGTGCGCACGATGCCGCGCAGTGCGGCGCGCTGGAAGTGCCAGGAGTCCTGGCTGAGGCAGTAGCCGTGGCTGAAGACGACGGTGGGGGCCACGGAGCGGCGGCCCAGCGCCGCCAGCAGCCGCTTGCGGACGCCCTGCGTCCCCTGCCCGTCCAGCGCGGCACGGGCGTCGCCCTGGCCGCCCGTGCCGTTCTTGGCGGCCTTGGCGGCGGCCTTGGCGCCCTTCGCGGTCTTCCCGCCGTTCGCCGCCGGCTTCCCCGGCGCCTCCCCCGGCTCGTCCACCTCGTAATACAGCTTCGTGCCGTCCTCGGCGACCGCCGCGCCCGGCGTACCGCGCAGCGTGCCGTACGGACCCTCCGCGTCCAGCGCCAGCCGGGCGCGGCGCCGCATCCCGCGGCCGACCGTCATCCGCTCTATCGCCACCCCGGCCGCCGCACCCGCCGCGATCACGCCGATCGCCGCGCCCGCGACCCCCGCGTGCCGCCCGGCCCGCGCCCAGTTGTTCACCGAGTCGGCCGCCGTCTCCACCGCCTTGGCGGCCACGTCCTGGCTGTCGCTCACACCGCACCCCCCGTACGAGTCGGATCACCTTCGCTGTCGGCATCCACAACATACGTATCCATGGCACCGGCATTCACGGCATCGGCACCCATGACTTCCGCCGCATCCACACCATCGGTATCCACAGCATCCGCATCAGCGACATCCGCGTCCACCGCATCCGCGTCCACGGCATCGCTGTCCACATAGACGCGCGGCACCCTCGCCCCGATCCGGGTGACGATTTCGTACCCGATGGTTCCGGCCGCCCTGGCCCAGTCCTCCGCGATCGGCTCGCCGCGGTCGCCCGGCCCGAACAGCACCGCCGTATCGCCCGCCTGCGCGCGGTCGCCGCCCAGATCGACCACGAACTGATCCATCGCGATCCGTCCGGCCACCGTCCGCCACTTGCCCGCCACCAGCACCGGTCCGCTGCCGGAGGCATGCCGCGGAATGCCGTCGGCGTAACCGAGCGGGACCAGTGCGAGGGTGCTGTCACCCGCTGTCGTGTAGTGATGCCCGTACGAGACGCCGTGGCCGCCCGGGACCCGCTTGACGGACGCCAGCGACGCCTCGAGGGTCATCGCGGGCCGCAGCCCGAAGTCCTGGGGCGTACCGAGCTCGGGGCTGGGCGAGACACCGTAGATGCCGATACCGGTGCGTACCAGGTCGTAGTGCGCCTCGGGGAGGGTGAGCAGCGCCGGGGTGTTGGCGATATGCCGCACCTCGGGACGCAGCCCGGCCGCCCCGGCGACCGCCAGCGCCTCGTCGAAGACGGCCGTCTGGAGCGGGATGGAGGGGTGTCCGGGCTCGTCGGCGCAGGCGAAGTGCGACCACACGCCCGTGATCTTGACGACGCCGTCGGCCTCGGCCTTGGCGGCCGCCGCGGTCAGCTCCGGCCAGTCGGCGGGCTGGCAGCCGCTGCGGCCGAGACCGGTGTCGATCTTGAGCTGGACCCGGGCCGGACGGCCGCAGGCCCGCGCCGCCTCGCTCACCTCGCGCAGCGCCCACAGCGCGCTCACCGAGACGTCGATGTTCTGCTCGACGGCCTTGAGCCAGGGGCCGCCCGGCGTCCACAGCCAGCACAGCAGCCGCCCGGTGTCGCCGGCCGCGCGCAGCGCGAACGCCTCCTCGGGCAGCGCCGTGCCCAACCAGCTGGCACCGGCCTCCCGGGCGGCGCGGGCGCAGGGCACCGCGCCGTGTCCATAGCCGTCGGACTTGACCACGGCCATCAGCTCTGCCCGGGGTGCGCGGCCTCGCAGCACGCGCACATTCGACCGCACGGCGGCGACGTCGATCGTGGCGCGGGCCCGCTTCGCTGTCTCGTTCATCCCCCTCAGTGTCGCAGGCGGGGCCGCGCCACCCCGGGGCACCGGCGGGAAAACCACCGTCACCCGGCCGTCACACGCCGGTCTTACGGCCCCAGACATGCACGATGTCGTTCTTCTGCAGGACGTTCCACAGCTTCTGCGCGTCCGCCCAGCTGAGGTTGATGCAGCCGTGGGAGCCGGACCCCGCGTAGACATCGTCGTAGACGCCGTGCAGCGCCTCACCGCCGTCGAAGAACTGCGCGAACGGCATCGGGGTGTGGTAGAGCGACGAGGTGTGGTTCTTGTTCCTCCAGTAGATCTGGTACGTGCCGGTACGGGTCGCCATCGCCGGCCGGCCGGAACGCATCGGCACCGGCTGGAAGAGCACCTCTCCGTCCTGCTGGACCCACACGATCTGCCGGGACAGGTCCACGCACACCACGCGCTCGTTACGGTTCGGGCACTTGCCGTCGCGGTTCGGGTCCTTCTGAGCCTGCAGCAGCCGCACCACGGCCCCGGTGACCGGCCCCGCGAATCCGGTGGCGGGCTCGATGTGCCGCTCCCGCTGGAACGCCCGGATCGCGTCACAGTCCCCGGCCGACTGCCGGCCGTCCGCCTCCCGCTCCAGATACTCCTCGACCGCCCGCTGGGCGGGGCCGGTGGACTTGCTGCACCGCGGCGTCGCGGCGTGCTCGCCCTGCACCTCGGACGGCGGCACCAGCTCGATGTGCCGGACCGGCTCCGTGGGCCGCTTCGGCTCCGGCCCCCTGGCCGCGTGGCCGTGCGGGATGTTCGGCGGCAGCGCCTGGTCGGGCAGCTGCTGCTGCTCCTGCTGCCCCCGGAAGGGCTCGGGGAGCGTGATGCCGGGGACCAGGCCGGACGAGTCGCCGCCGTCCTGGCGCGGCTTGGGCCCGGTGCCGGGCGGCCATGGCAGGGGCTGCGCCGCGGAGGCCGCGGCGGCCTCCTGCGGTGCGGGGTGCGATCCGGTGGCGGCCATGCGTGCGGCGGACGCTCGGCCGTCGGCCGGGGCCTTGGGAGGCGCCACGGGCAGGGGGTCTGCGGCCGGGTGCACTACGGGGATGGGCCCGGCGGCGGCCGCGGGCGCTCCGAAGAAGGCGAACAACGAGGCGCCGAGCAGCAGCGCCGGGAGGGTGCGATTCATACACTCACCCATGCCGCGGCCGGACGGCCGCACCGCCCGCCGCCCGACAGGTTCGCCCTGGTGGCCCGTGGCGTTCCCTCGCGGGGCGTAATGGCACGCCGCGCCTCGGTCCAGCCCCTCCCTCCCGCGCATCGGCCCCACGCGTCGGCCCGGCCCTCCGGCCCGCACGTCAATCCAGCACGTCGCGCCAGGCCTCGCCCAGATGCTCGGCGACGTCCGTGGCCAGGATCGGTGCGCCCTGCGGCCCGGCCGCACGGCGGGCCGCGAGGCCGTGCAGGTACGCCCCTACGGAGCCGGCGTCGAGCGGCGGCAGCCCGGTGGCCAGCAGCGAACCCGTCAGGCCGGAGAGCACATCGCCGCTCCCCGCCGTGGCGAGCCAGCTCGTCCCGGTGGGGTTGACGCGTACCGGCCCGGTCTCACCCGCCACCAGGGTCGTCGACCCCTTGAGCAGCACCGTTGCCCCGTACCGTTCGGCCAGCTCCCGTACGGACCGCAGCCTGGCCCGCTCGATCTCCTCGCGGCCGCGCCCCAGGAGCGCCGCGGCCTCCCCGGCGTGCGGCGTCAGCAGGGTGCCGGCCGTCCGGCGGCGGACCCGCTCCGGGGTCAGGAACCGCAGCCCGTCCGCGTCCACCAGCACCGGCACATCCGCCGCCAGCACGTCCTCCAGCGCCCCCGACTCCTCACCCATGCCCGGCCCGATCACCCACGACTGCACCCGCCCCGCCTTGTCCGGCGGCCCCGCGTGCACCAGCGTCTCGGGGAACCGTGCCAGCACCGCGTCCGCCGCCGGCCCGACGTACCGCACGGCGCCCGCACCGCCCCGCAGGGCGCCGGCCACCGCCAGCACCGCCGCCCCCGGGTACCGCGCGGACCCGGCGACGACGCCCACCACCCCTCGCCGGTACTTGTCGCTCTCGGCCGCCGGACGCGGCAGCAGTTCCGCCACGTCCGCGTGCTGCAACGCCTCGACCTGGGCGTCCTCCGGCAGCGCGAGCCCGATGTCCACCAGCCGCAGCGCCCCCGCCCGCTCCCGCGCCGGATCGATCAGCAGCCCCGGCTTGTATGCCCCGAACGTCACCGTCGCATCGGCGCGTACGGCGTCCCCGGCCACCTCGCCACTGTCCGCGTCCACGCCGCTGGGCAGGTCGACGGCCACCACCCTCGCCGATTCCCGCACCGCGCCCAGGAGTTGAGCGGCCGGGTGGCGGAGCCCGCCCTTCCCCCCGATCCCGACGATCCCGTCCACCACCAGGTCGGCCCGAGCCACATCCCGCCGCGCATCGTCCGAGACCCGCCCGCCGGCCGCCCGCAGCGCGGCCAGGCCCCCCTGATGGGCCCGTTCGGGCGACAGCAGTACGGCGACGACCCCGGCCCCGCGCCGCGCCAGCCGGGCGCCGGCGTACAGCGCATCCCCGCCGTTGTCGCCGCTGCCGACGAGCAGCGTCACCCGGCTGCCGTACACCCGCCCCAGCAACTCCCCGCAGGCCGCCGCCAGTCCGGCCGCCGCCCGCTGCATCAGGGCCCCCTCGGGCAGCCGCGCCATCAACTCCCGCTCGGCGGCCCGTACGTTCTCCACGCTGTAGGCAGTCCTCATGGGGCCAGTCTCACACCGGAGCGGCAGCGGGGGCCCGCCACACGCGAGACCCCCGCCGTACCGGCCCCGCGCGGGCCTACCCCTCGGCGATCACCACCGCGGACGCCACGCCCGCATCATGACTGAGCGACACATGCCAGGAGCGCACTCCCAGTTCGGCCGCACACGCCGCGACCGTGCCGCGCACCCGCAGTCGCGGCCGCCCGCTGTCCTCGACGTACACCTCCGCGTCCGTCCAGTGCAGCCCGCCCGGCGCGCCGAGCGCCTTGGCCACTGCTTCCTTGGCCGCGAACCGTGCCGCCAGGGAGGCGATGCCCCGCCGTTCCCCACTGGGCAGCATCAACTCCGTCTCGATGAACAGCCGCTGCGCCAGTTCCGGCGTACGCTCCAGCGCCGCCCCGAACCGATCGATCTCGGCGACATCGATCCCGACCCCGATAATCACCCGCTCACCCACTCACCGCTGTGCACGCATGCGCCCGTTCATTCCACCGTCACCGACTTGGCGAGGTTACGCGGCTGATCGACCTCGTTCCCCCGCGCGGTGGCCAGCTCGCACGCAAAGACCTGCAACGGCACGGCGGAGACCAGCGGCTGGAGCAGCACCGGCGTCCGCGGAATCCGTACGAGGTGATCGGCGTACGGCACCACCGCCTCGTCGCCTTCCTCCGCAATCACGATCGTGCGCGCGCCACGGGCCCGGATCTCCTGAATGTTCGACACGATCTTGTCGTGGAGTACGGACCGTCCACGCGGCGACGGCACGACGACGACCACCGGCAGATCGTTCTCGATCAATGCGATCGGGCCGTGCTTGAGCTCGCCCGCGGCAAATCCCTCCGCGTGCATGTACGCGAGCTCCTTGAGCTTCAGCGCGCCTTCCAGTGCCACCGGATATCCGACGTGCCGCCCCAGGAAGAGCACCGTGTTCTTGTCGGCGAGGCCGCGCGCCAGTTCCCGTACCGGCTCCATCGTCCCCAGCACCTTCTGCACCTGGGTCCCCATGGCCGCCAGCTCGCGCACCACGTCCTGGATCTCGTCGCCCCATTTGGTCCCGCGCACCTGCGCCAGGTAGAGGGCGACGAGATAGCACGCCACCAGCTGCGTCAGAAAGGCCTTGGTCGACGCGACCGCGACCTCGGGTCCGGCATGCGTGTAGAGGACGGCATCGGATTCGCGGGGAATCGTCGACCCGTTGGTATTGCAGATGGCGAGCACCTTGGCGCCCTGTTCCCGGGCGTGCCGCAGCGCCATCAGGGTGTCCATCGTCTCGCCGGACTGGCTGATGGCGATCACCAGCGTCCGCCGGTCGAGAATGGGATCGCGATACCGGAATTCGCTGGCCAGCTCCGTTTCGCAGGGAATGCGCGTCCAGTGCTCGATGGCGTATTTGGCGATCATTCCCGCGTGGTACGCCGTCCCGCACGCCACGATGACAACCTTGTCGACCTCGCGCAGCACTTCCTCGGGAATGCGGACCTCGTCGAGGGAGAGCACCCCGGAGCCGTCGATCCGCCCGAGCAGGGTGTCGGCCACGGCCTTCGGCTGCTCGGCGATCTCCTTCAGCATGAAGTAGTCGTAGCCGTCCTTCTCGGCCGCCGACGCGTCCCAGTCGACGTGATACGCCCGCACCGGCGCCGGCGCCCCGTCGAAGTCCGTCACCGTGACCCCGTCCCGGCGCAGCTCGACGACCTGGTCCTGGCCGAGTTCCACGGCCTCCCGGGTATGCGCGATGAATGCCGCGACGTCCGAGGCGAGGAAGGCCTCGTCCTCCCCGATCCCCACCACCAGCGGCGAGTTCCGGCGCGCGCCGACGACCAGGTCCGGCGCGTCCGCGTGCACGGCCACCAGCGTGAACGCCCCCTCCAGCCGCCGGCACACCTGCCGCATCGCCTCCGGCAGTTCGCCGCACGACGAATACGCCTCGGCGAGCAGATGGGCCACCACCTCGGTGTCCGTCTCGGACGCCAACTCATGGCCGCGGTCGGCCAGTTCGGTCCTCAGCGCGGCGAAGTTCTCGATGATCCCGTTGTGGACGACCGAAACCCGCCCCGCATTGTCCAGATGCGGATGCGCGTTCTCGTCCGTCGGCCCGCCGTGTGTCGCCCACCGGGTGTGCCCTATCCCGGTCGCCCCCGTGGGCAGCGGCCGGTCCGCCAGCTCCTTCTCCAGATTCGCCAGCTTCCCGGCCTTCTTGGCCGCCGCCAGCCCGCCATCGGCCAGCACGGCGACACCCGCCGAGTCGTAGCCGCGGTACTCCAGCCGCTTCAGTCCGGCCAGCACAACGTCCAGGGCGGACTGCCCGCCCACATAGCCCACGATTCCGCACATGGGGGCAGCCTACGACGGGCGCCGTTGCGTGCGAGGCATCGTGCCCCCGTCGGAACGCGGGCAGGGACCGGGTCCCGGGGCGGCCGCGCACGCCCCTCTCGCGCCCCCTCGGGTACGGCCTCACCATCCGTCGCCGACGGGCCCGCGCGCGGCGCGCTCAGTACCCCCGCTCTATCCTCTCCAGCGCTTCCCGCACCGTCTCCAGGAACTCCTCGTCCTCGTCCTCGTCCGTACCGGGCCTGCTGCCCCGTTCGTAGTTCGCCAGGATGTCGGCGAGGTCCTCGCTCAGGTCCTCGTCGGGAAGTTCCTCGGCCAGTTCCGCGCGCACCCGGGCGGCGAAATCCGACGCGGCGACATCCGGCGCGGCGACATCCGGTGCCATGGCATCGCCGGCGCTCGTCCGGCGCTTGCCCCCGGCTCGCTGTCGCAGCAGTCCCAACAGGCGCGTGCGCACGCCCACCCCCTGTCTCACCCGTCTCGTTCTTCGGCGACCGTACCGGGCAATATCCGCCGGGTACAGGCGCTCACGGCAACCTCGGGACGAACCCTCCCCAACCCCGCCGCGACACCCCCACCCGGCCCCCCGGCGGGAGCCCTCCGACGCGGCTGCGCACAATGGGCGCGTGCCCCTCACGACGGATCCGCCGCAACGACGCCGCGCCGACAGTTCGCCGTACGTCGATCTGACACGCGCTCAGTGGAGTGCCCTGCGGGAGAAGACCCCACTGCCCCTGACGGCCGTTGAGGTCGAACGGTTGCGCGGGCTGGGGGACGTCATCGACCTCGACGAGGTCCGCGACGTCTATCTCCCGCTCTCCCGCCTCCTCAACCTCTATGTCGGCGCGACGAGCAATCTGCGCAGCGCCCTGAACACCTTCCTGGGCGATGCGGGCAACGGCCACGGTTCCCAGCCGGGCACCCCCTTCGTCATAGGGGTCGCGGGCAGCGTCGCGGTCGGCAAGTCCACCACCGCGCGGCTGTTGCAGGCCCTGCTGGCGCGTTGGCCGGAGCATCCGCGGGTCGAGCTGGTGACCACGGACGGGTTCCTCTTCCCCAACGCCGAGCTGCACCGGCGCGGTCTGATGTCCCGTAAGGGTTTCCCCGAGTCGTACGACCGCCGGGCGCTGACCCGCTTCGTGGCGGATGTGAAGGCGGGGAAGAAGGAGGTCACCGCCCCGGTGTACTCCCATCTCATCTACGACATCGTGCCGGGCGAACGGCTGACCGTGCACCGCCCGGACATCCTCATCGTCGAGGGCCTCAACGTCCTCCAGCCCGCCCTCCCCGGCAAGGACGGCCGCACCCGCCTCGGTCTCGCCGACTTCTTCGACTTCTCCGTCTACGTGGACGCCCGGACGGAGGACATCGAGAAGTGGTATCTCGGCCGCTTCCGCAAGCTGCGCGAGACGGCCTTCCAGAACCCGTTCTCGTACTTCCGCAAGTACACCCAGGTCTCCGAGGACGAGGCGCTGGACTACGCCCGGATGATGTGGCGCACCATCAACAAGCCCAATCTGCAGCAGAATGTCGCGCCGACCCGCGGCCGCGCCAACCTGGTGCTGCGCAAGGGCCCGGACCACAAGGTGCAGCGGCTGTCGCTGCGCAAGCTCTGACGACGGCACGCCCCGGAGGCACGAGCGCCCGTGCTGCATCTGCGACGGAACCGTCCCGGCGGACCGTACGGAAGAGGTCCTGCGGCCGCTGCGGGCGCCTGACCGCACCACGCACAGCGGGCGGGCGCGGGACCGTGGTCCTGCGCCCGCCCGCTGTGCGGATGTCCCGGCCGGCTAGCCCAGCGCGGACTTGACCACGTCCGCGAGCCGCTGGGCGACCGCCCGCGCCTGCTCGATGTCCGCGGCCTCGACCATGACCCGTACCAGCGGCTCGGTGCCGGAGGGACGGAGCAGCACCCGGCCGGTGGCGCCCAGGTCGCGCTCCGCCTCGGCGACGGCGTTGGTCAGCTCGGGCGAGGTGGCCACCCGCGACTTGTCGACGTCGGGGACGTTGATGAGGATCTGCGGCAGGCGCTCCATGACGCCGGCCAGATCGGCGAGCGAACGGCCGGTGGCCGCGACCCTGGCCGCCAGCATCAGGCCGGTCAGCGTGCCGTCGCCGGTGGTGGCGTGGTCCAGCACGATGACGTGCCCGGACTGCTCACCGCCCAGCGCGAAGCCGTTCGCCTTCATCTCCTCCAGGACGTAACGGTCGCCGACCGCGGTCCGGACGAACTCGATGCCCTCGCGCTCCATGGCGAGCTTGAAGCCCAGGTTGGACATGACGGTGGCGACGACGGTGTTCTTGCGCAGCGCGCCCGCCTCGCGCATGCCGAGCGCGAGGACGGCCAGGATCTGGTCGCCGTCGATCTCGTTGCCCGCGCCGTCCACGGCCAGGCAGCGGTCCGCGTCGCCGTCGTGCGCGACACCCAGGTCGGCGCCGTGCTCGACGACCGCCGCGCGCAGCAGCGACAGATGGGTGGAGCCGCAGCCGTCGTTGATGTTCAGGCCGTCGGGGGCGGTGCCGATCGTGAGGACCTCGGCGCCGGCCCGCGCGAACGCCTCCGGCGAGACCCGCGCCGCCGCGCCGTGCGCACCGTCGATGACGATCTTCAGCCCGTCCAGGCGGTTGGGCAGCACGCCGACCAGATGCGCGACGTAGTTGTCGAAGCCCTCGTCGTAGACGGTGACCCGGCCCACGCCGTCACCGGTCGGCCGCTCCCAGGGCTCGCCGGTGCGGTGCGCGCGGTAGGTCTGCTCGATCCGGTCCTCCAGCTCGTCGGCGAGCTTGTGGCCGCCGCGGGCGAAGAATTTGATGCCGTTGTCGGGCATCGGGTTGTGGCTGGCGGAGAGCATCACGCCGAGGTCCGCGCCGAGCGAGCCGGTCAGATACGCGACGGCCGGCGTCGGCAGCACCCCCACCCGCACGACGTCGACACCGGCGCTGGCCAGTCCGGCGACGACCGCCGCCTCCAGGAACTCCCCGGACGCGCGTGGATCGCGTCCGACGACCGCGACGGCCCGATGCCCCTCGAAGGTGCCGGCCTCTGCGAGCACATGCGCCGCAGCGACCGACAGACCGAGCGCGAGCTCCGCCGTCAGGTCCGCATTGGCAACGCCGCGCACACCGTCCGTGCCGAAGAGTCGTCCCACTGGTGTCCTCCGAGTATCTGAGCTTGGACCAGGGCCTTACGTCCAGGTATACGCCCCTGGCCCCAGGGATAGGCCTCACGTGTACGCGTCCGGTCCCGGATAGCCGAACGCCCCGGCTGCACGGGGAGTGCCACCGGGGCGTTCGACGAAAGCTGCGCGGTGCAGCGGGCGCGGTTAGCGCTTGCT
Organism: Streptomyces sp. NPDC053427; assembly: GCF_044544985.1. Classification (NCBI taxonomy): domain Bacteria; kingdom Bacillati; phylum Actinomycetota; class Actinomycetes; order Kitasatosporales; family Streptomycetaceae; genus Streptomyces; species Streptomyces sp. NPDC053427. The sequence continues at coordinate 295,079 of NZ_JBITYA010000007.1, forward strand.
GTACTGCGGCGCCTTACGGGCCTTCTTGAGACCGGCCTTCTTGCGCTCGACCGCACGGTCGTCACGCTTGAGGAACCCGGCCTTCTTCAGCGGGGCGCGGTTGTTGTCCACGTCCGCCTCGTTCAGCGCACGGGCGACGCCCAGACGCAGCGCACCGGCCTGGCCGGAGATGCCGCCGCCGGAGATGCGGGCGACGACGTCGTAGCGGTTGTCGAGCTCGAGCACCTTGAAGGGCTCGTTGACTTCCTGCTGGTGCACCTTGTTGGGGAAGTAGCCCTCGAGGGTGCGGCCGTTGATCTTCCACTGGCCGGTGCCCGGGACGATCCGGACGCGGGCGATGGCGTTCTTGCGACGGCCCAGGCCGGCGGCCGGCTGCGGGTCGCCGAAGCGGGAGGCGAGGGACTCGGAGGTGTACTCCGACTCCACGACCTCGGTCTCGGTGGTGTATTCCTCGACGGCCGTCTCGTCTTCGATGACGGGGGTCTCGGGAGTGGTCTCGGCCACGATGCTCCTCAGATTCTTTTCGTCTTAGGGGGTGTGGCCGGACTTACTGCGCGACCTGGGTGATCTCGAACGGGACCGGCTGCTGCGCAGCGTGCGGGTGCTGGGCGCCCGCGTAGACCTTCAGCTTCGAGAGCATCTGACGGCCCAGGGTGTTCTTGGGGAGCATGCCCTTGATGGCCTTCTCGACGGCCTTCTCGGGGTTCTTGTCGAGCAGCTCGTCGTAGCGGACCGAGCGCAGACCGCCCGGGAAACCGGAGTGGCGGTAGGCCAGCTTCTGGGTCCGCTTGTTGCCGGAGAGGTGCACCTTGTCGGCGTTGATGATGATGACGAAGTCACCGGTGTCAACGTGAGGGGCATAAACCGGCTTGTGCTTGCCCCGCAGGAGGGACGCGGCCTGAGAGGCCAGACGGCCCAGGACAACGTCCTGCGCGTCAATGATGTGCCACTGGCGCTGGACATCGCCGGGCTTGGGGCTGAACGTACGCACGTCTTAGCCTTCGCTTCGTAAGTTGGGTATCCCCTGGTCCGTAAGACCTTGGGGAAGGGTCCTGTACTGGTCACCAAGGCTGATCACACAGCAGGACGGCACTACGGGTGACGCAACCCGATCGCCCGTCGCCGGTCATCTGCCCGGTGGACCGCGTAAGGGCCCCCTCACGTGAGATAGAGCAAGCCAATACGCATAACGAACCAACAGAATACTGACCCGACCCCGTACGGGTCAAAACAGGCCCCGAACCGGCGTCCGGACCCGGGCCCCGGCTACCGCTCCCGGGCCACCCTCCGCTCGTCCCACACCGGCTCCGCGGTCTCCCGCACCACCCCGTCCGACCCGAACACCAGGAAGCGGTCGAACGACTTCGCGAACCACCGGTCGTGCGTCACCGCCACCACCGTCCCCTCGTACGCCTCCAGCCCCTCCTGCAGCGCCTCCGCCGACTCCAGGTCCAGGTTGTCGGTCGGTTCGTCCAGGAACAGCGCCGTGGTCCCCGCCAGCTCCAGGAGCAGGATCTGGAAGCGCGCCTGCTGCCCGCCCGACAGCCGCTCGAAGCGCTGCTCGGCCTGCTTCTCCAGCTCGTAGCGGCGCAGCGCGGACATCGCCTGGCCCTGGTTCCTGGCGTGCTCGGTCCACAGGATGTCGAGCAGCGGGCGGCCCATCAGCTCGGGGTGCGCATGGGTCTGCGCGAAATGGCCGGGCACGACCCGGGCGCCCAGCTTCCACGCCCCGGTGTGCGCGACGGGATTCTCCGCGTCCCCGGCCAGCAGCCGCAGGAAGTGCGACTTCCCGGAACCGTTCGAGCCCAGTACGGCCACCCGCTCCCCGTAGAAGATCTCCAGGTCGAAGGGGCGCATCAGCCCGGTCAGCTCCAGGCCCTGGCAGGTGATCGCCCGTACGCCGGTCCGCCCGCCGCGCAGCCGCATCGTGATCTCCTGCTCGCGCGGCGGCTCCGGCGGCGGCCCGGCCTCCTCGAACTTGCGCAGCCGGGTCTGGGCGGCGGCGTACCGCGAGGCCAGCTCGTGGCTGACCGACGCCGCCTGCCGCAGCGAGACCACCAGCTTCTTCAGCTGGGCGTGCTTCTCGTCCCAGCGCCGCCGCAGCTCCTCGAAGCGGGCGAAGCGCTCCTTGCGGGCCTCGTGGTACGTACCGAAGCCGCCACCGTGCACCCAGACGTCGGAGCCCGCCGGCCCCGGCTCAACGCTGATGATCTTCTCCGCGGCGCGGGCCAGCAGCTCCCGGTCGTGCGAGACGAACAGCACCGTCTTACGGGTCTCGCGCAGCTGCTCCTCCAGCCACCGCTTGCCCGGCACGTCCAGATAGTTGTCCGGCTCGTCCAGCAGCAGCACCTCGTCCGTGCCGCGCAGCAGCGACTCCAGCACCAGCCGCTTCTGCTCGCCCCCGGACAGCGTGCGCACCTGCCGCCACTGCGCCTTCTCGTACGGCATCCCCAGCGCCGCCGTCGTGCACATGTCCCAGACGGTCTCGGCCTCGTAGCCGCGCGCCTCCGCCCAGTCGCTGAGCGCCTGCGCGTAGGCCATCTGCGCGGCTTCGTCGTCGTCCTCGGCGGTCATCAGGGCCAGCTCGGCGGCGTCCACCGCCGAGGCCGCCTCCCTGATCCGCGGCTGCGCCACGGAAACCAGCAGGTCACGGACCGTACGGTCGTCCCGTACGGAGCCCACGAACTGCGGCATCACGCCCAGTCCCCCGCTGACCGTCACCGCTCCGCCGTGCGGCTGCAGCTCCCCCGCGATCAGCCGGAGCAGCGTTGTCTTGCCCGCGCCGTTGGCCCCGACCAGCGCGACCGAGGTTCCCTCCCCCACGCGGAAGGAGACATCTCCCAGCAGGGCCCTCCCGTCCGGCAGGTCGTACTCCAGGTGCCCGGCTTCCAGATGTCCCATGGGCTGGATTGTCACGGCCCGCCGCGTATTCCACCAATCGGTTTATGAAAGGGCCGCCGAAGCGCCGCCTTTCCGTGCCCCACGGGTCGTTAGGATGCGCGGCATGAGCTTTGGGCAAGGTGGGCCGTTCGACGGCCCCGGGGGATCCGGTACTCCGAACTGGGACGCGCTCGCCGAAGAGAGCGAGGCCGCCTCCCGTCGCAAACGCTGGATGCTGATCGGCGGCGGCGCGGTCGCCGCGCTCGCGGTGGCCGGCATCGTCACCGCCGCCGTCGTCAACAGCGGCGGCTCACCGGACGACAAGCCGACCGCCCAGCCCACGGCATCCGGCGAGGTCACCGAGCCGGACGACAAGCCGTCCTTCCCCGATGTCTCGGTACCGCCGCCGCCGAACCCGCGGGACTACATCACCGACCCCAAGAAGGACAAGGCGCCGCTCACCCCCGCCACGCTCTTCCCCGACAAGGCCATGGTCGTCGGCGAGCACACCTACCCGCGGACGAACACCGCCACCACCAACGACTGCACCGCCGCCACCCAGGGCCCGCTCGGCTCGCTCCTGTCGCACAACGGCTGCACCAAGCTGCTGCGCGCCACGTATTCCAAGGGCGGCGTCTCGACCACGGTCGGTATCGCGGTCTTCGACTCCCCGGCGAAGGCCGGCAAGGTCCTGCGGCAGATGAAGGACGGCAGCAACATCGCACCGCTCGCCGGCGGCGGCGTCCCGTCCACGTTCTGCCAGGCCACCAGGTGCCGTACGACGGCCAACGCCACCGGCCGCTACGCGTACTTCACCATCGCCGGCTACAACAACGGCAAGGCGACCGAGGTCTCCGAGACCAAGGCCCAGCAGATCGGCCGGGACGGCTCCGCGTACGCCTTCACGCGGATCACCCAGCGCGGCAAGGACCAGGCCGCGAAGGTGGCCGAGGAACAGGCCAAGGAAGCCCGCGAGAAGGCCCAGCAGCAGTCCTGACGCCCGGGTGGCGCCGCCCTCGCCCGGCGGCGCCACCGCCCCGCGCGCTCAGCAGCAGCCGGCTCCGGGCAGCGACCGCTTGTTCCGCGCCTCTTTGTTACGGGCCATGAGCAGCTCGTCCGCCGGGTAGCCGACCTCTTCCAGCGTCAGCCCGTGCGGCCGCACCACATGCACCGCGGAGTCCCGCACCCCCGCCGCCAGCACCTTCCCGGGCCACTCCACCGGCCGGTGCCCGTCCCCGACGAACAGCATCGCCCCCACCAGCGACCGCACCATGTTGTGGCAGAAGGCATCCGCCCGCACGGTCGCCGTGATGATCCCGTCCGCGTCCCGCACCCAGCTCAGCTCCTGGAGCGTGCGGATCGTCGTCGCGCCCTCCCGCCGCTTGCAGTACGCCGCGAAGTCGTGCTCACCCAGCAGCGGCCGGGAGGCCTCGTTCATCGCCGCGACGTCCAGCTCCCAGTCGTGCCACAGCACATGGCCGCGCAACAGCGGGTCCACCCCGCCGTGGTGATCGGTCACCCGGTACGCGTACCGCCGCCAGATCGCCGAGAACCGCGCATTGAAGCCGTACGGCGCCTCGCCCAGCCGCCACACCCGGACATCCTTCGGCAGCCGCCCGGCCAGCCGCCGCAGCAGCTTCTCCTCGTGCTCGGCCCACAGCTCCGCCGGAAGATCCACATGCGCCACCTGCCCCCGCGCATGCACCCCCGCATCCGTCCGCCCCGCAACGGTGAGCTCGTACGTCGTCTCCCCCGATCGCGTCACGGTCCGCAGCGCATCCTCGATCTCCCCCTGCACGGTCCGCTGCCCCCGGGCCTGCTTGGCCCACCCGGAGAATTCCGCGCCGTCGTACGACAGATCCATCCGCACCCGGACATGACCGGGCTCTACCTCGTCACTCACACCAGCCATCCTCTCAACCTCGCAGGGAATGCGAAGCGGGCCCGCCCCCCGAAGGGAACGGACCCGCTCACAGTCAGGCAGAGCCTCAGGCGTCCTTCGACTCCTCGGCCGGAGCCTCGGTGGCCTCGGCGGCCTTCGCCTCGGCGTCCTTGGCGGCACGCTTCGTCGCGGCCTCGGCCTCACCGGTGGCCTGCTGGGCCACGGTCAGGGCCTCCACCAGCTCGATGACGGCCATGGGAGCGTTGTCGCCACGACGGTTACCGATCTTGGTGATACGGGTGTAGCCACCCGGGCGGTTCTCGAACCGCGGACCGATCTCGGTGAAGAGCGTGTGGACGACGCTCTTGTCCGAGATCAGCTGCATGACCTGACGGCGGTTGTGAAGGTCGCCCTTCTTCGCCTTGGTCACCAGACGCTCCGCGTACGGGCGCAGACGACGGGCCTTGGCCTCGGTCGTCGTGATGCGGCCGTGCTCGAAGAGAGCGGTGGCCAGGTTGCGCAGCATCAGACGCTCGTGCGCGGCGCTGCCGCCCAGACGGGCACCCTTGGAGGGCTTCGGCATGGTGTTTCTCCTTCATTGCTGCACCGGCCGTATCAGGTACCGGTGTCAGTTCCCACGAGGCGGCCGCCCCGCGGAAGTCTTCACACGGCTGGGGTGGGGGGGGGGGGCCCCGCCCCCCCCCCCCCCCCCCCCCCCCAAAGAGGGGGACCCGCCCACCCCCGGCGCGGCGGCGGCGGGGCCGGCGC
>NZ_JBITYA010000007.1:300618-490592 GCF_044544985.1 Streptomyces sp. NPDC053427
GGGTTTGTTTTTTCCTCATGGTGGGCGCCCCGGGCGTGCGGCTGTGCGTGGTGCCGGGCGCCCCGCCCCCCCCCCCGGGGCGGGCCCGCCCGGGGGGGGGGGGCGGGGCCCCCCCCCCCCACCCCAGCCGGACACACTCAGTACTGCTCGGTCTCCACGAACCCGGCGTCCGCGTCGTCGTCGGCGCCGAAGGCGTCGGCGGCGGCGGTCGGGTCGAATCCGGGCGGGCTGTCCTTGAGCGCCAGGCCCATGCCGGCCAGCTTCGCCTTGACCTCGTCGATCGACTTCGCACCGAAGTTGCGGATGTCGAGCAGGTCGGCCTCCGAGCGGGCGACGAGCTCACCCACGGAGTGGATGCCCTCGCGCTTGAGGCAGTTGTACGAGCGAACGGTGAGCTCGAGCTCCTCGATCGGCAGCGCCAGGTCGGCGGCCAGGGCGGCGTCCGTCGGGGACGGGCCCATGTCGATGCCCTCGGCGTCGATGTTGAGCTCGCGCGCCAGACCGAACAGCTCGACCAGGGTCTTACCGGCCGACGCCATGGCGTCGCGCGGACGCATGGCCTGCTTGGTCTCGACGTCGACGATCAGCTTGTCGAAGTCGGTGCGCTGCTCGACACGGGTCGCCTCGACCTTGTACGTGACCTTGAGCACCGGCGAGTAGATGGAGTCGACCGGGATACGGCCGATCTCCTGGCCCACCTGCTTGTTCTGGACGGCGGAGACGTAGCCGCGACCGCGCTCGACGGTCAGCTCCATCTCCAGCTTGCCCTTGCCGTTGAGCGTGGCGAGGACCAGGTCGGGGTTGTGCACCTCGACACCGGCCGGCGGGGCGATGTCAGCGGCGGTGACGAGGCCCGGACCCTGCTTGCGCAGGTACATCACGACGGGCTCGTCGTGCTCGCTGGAAACGACCAGCTGCTTGATGTTGAGGATGAGGTCGGTGACGTCTTCCTTGACGCCCGGCACGGTGGTGAACTCGTGCAGGACACCGTCGATCCGGATGGACGTGACCGCCGCACCGGGGATCGAGGACAGAAGGGTCCGACGCAGGGAGTTGCCGAGGGTGTAGCCGAAGCCCGGCTCCAGCGGCTCGATCACGAACCGGGAGCGGTACTCGTCGACGACCTCTTCGGTCAGGGAGGGACGCTGAGCAATCAGCATGGTGTTCGATCCTTCAGTCGTGGACGCCCGCTATTTGACGCCCGCTGTACTTCAAAGGGTACGGGCGGTACGACGCCAATGGCTCCGTACCGCCCAGACCGTTCCGCTCAGCTCTTACTTGGAGTAGAGCTCAACGATCAGCTGCTCCTGCACCTGGGTGTCGATCACCTGGCGCTCCGGCATGCTGTGCACGAGGACGCGCAGCTGCGAGGGGATCGCTTCCAGCCAGGCCGGAACGGTCTTCTCGCCGGCCTCGGCCTTGGCCACCTCGAAGGGGGTCAGGTTCCGAGAGCCCTCGCGGACCTCGATGATGTCGTTCGCGGACACACGAGCCGACGGGATGTCGGTCTTGCGGCCGTTGACGTTGATGTGTCCGTGACGGACCAGCTGACGGGCGTGGTCGCGGGACTTGGCGAAGCCGGCCCGGTAGACCACGTTGTCGAGACGGGTCTCAAGGATGCGCAGAAGGTTCTCACCGGTCTTGCCGGACTTCTGGTTCGCTTCCTTGTAGTAGTTCACGAACTGCTTCTCAAGAACACCGTAGATACGGCTGCACTTCTGCTTCTCACGAAGCTGAAGCAGGTACTCGCTGTCCTTGGTGCGCCCGCGTCCGTGCTCACCCGGGGGGTAAGGACGAATCTCGATCGGGCACTTTGCGCTCTCACACTTGCTGCCCTTGAGGAACAGCTTCTGCTTCTCCCGACGGCAACGCTTGCAGTCGGCCCCGGTGTAACGCGCCATATTGTCTTGTCTCCTACTTCAGCTGGTCAGACGCGGCGGCGCTTGGGCGGGCGGCATCCGTTGTGCGGGGTGGGGGTGACGTCCTGGATCGAGCCGACCTCGAGACCGGTCGCCTGCAGCGAACGGATGGCCGTCTCGCGACCCGAACCCGGGCCCTTGACGAAGACGTCGACCTTGCGCATGCCGTGCTCCTGCGCGCGGCGGGCGGCCGACTCGGCGGCCATCTGCGCGGCGAAGGGGGTGGACTTGCGCGAGCCCTTGAAACCGACGTGGCCGGCAGAGGCCCAAGAGATCACGTTGCCCGTGGGGTCCGTGATCGAAACGATCGTGTTGTTGAACGTGCTCTTGATGTGAGCGTGCCCGTGGGCAACGTTCTTCTTCTCCTTGCGGCGCACCTTCTTGGCGCCGGCCGTACGGCCCTTCGGAGGCATTCATTACTCCCGTGGAGGTGGTCGGTCCTACAGCGAAGACCGCTGGTAAGCGTCCTGCTGAGGACTACTTCTTGCCCGGCTTCTTCTTGCCGGCGATCGCGCGACGCGGACCCTTGCGGGTACGGGCGTTCGTGCTGGTGCGCTGACCGTGCACCGGCAGGCCGCGGCGGTGACGCAGACCCTGGTAGCAGCCGATCTCGACCTTGCGGCGGATGTCGGCCTGGATCTCGCGACGGAGGTCACCCTCGGTCTTGAGGTTGTTGTCCACGTACTCGCGGATCTTGACCAGGTCTTCCTCGGCCAGGTCGCGAACGCGGGTGTCCGGGTTCACGCCGGTGGCGGCGAGGGTCTGCTGCGACAGCGTGCGCCCGATACCGAAGACGTAGGTGAGGGCGACCTCGACGCGCTTTTCGCGCGGGAGATCAACGCCTGCGAGGCGTGCCATTGATGTGGCTCCTGATGGCTATTCGGAGGTCTTCCGCAGCACCGTTCCCGTAAGACTCTTCAGAATTACGAGCCGGGTCCCCGGCCTCCGAGCCGGGGGTGTCGTCCCACGCGAATGAATGCGAGGGTCGGGTGACTGCGTATGTACGTATTTACGTGCGTCGCGCGAAAAACTGCGAAATGCAGGTGGTCGGCGTGCGTCAGCCCTGGCGCTGCTTGTGGCGCAGGTTGTCGCAGATGACCATGACCCGACCGTGGCGGCGGATCACCTTGCACTTGTCGCAGATCTTCTTGACGCTCGGCTTGACCTTCATGGGATGTGAGGTTCTCCGGGTCAGTGCCGTCACCCCACGGGAGCGGGGCGCCGACAAGATCTACTTGTAGCGGTAGACGATCCGGCCACGCGTCAGGTCGTACGGAGAGAGCTCCACCACGACCCGGTCATCCGGGAGGATACGGATGTAGTGCATCCGCATCTTGCCGCTGATGTGCGCGAGGACCTTGTGACCGTTCTGGAGTTCTACCCGGAACATCGCGTTCGGCAGAGACTCGATCACGGTGCCCTCGATCTCGATGGCACCTTGCTTCTTGGCCACGCTTCGCCTTTCGAATCGGCTACCTTGATCGACGCCCGTTATCACACTGTCACCCATCTCTGGGCACACGGATGCACGAGAGCCGACGCGTCAGTCTACGCCAGTGCCTGTGAAAAGACGAATCCAGGACTATTGCCCACCAGCGGAGATCCTTACGCCACAAGGCCTCAGGCGGCCAGGGGGTCCGGCGCCGCCGTGATTCCCAGCTCCGCCAGCTTGGCCTTGCCGCCGTCCGGTGCGGTCAGCACCAGCGGGCCGTCCTCGGTCAGTGCGACGGAGTGCTCCCAGTGCGAGGACCAGCTGCCGTCGTTGGACTTGACCGTCCAGTCGTCTTCCAGGACATGCGTCTTGGCCGTGCCGAGATTGACCATCGGCTCGATCGCGATGCAGAAACCGGGCACCAGCTTGGGGCCGCGGCCGCGCTTGCGGTCGACGTAGTTCAGCAGATGCGGGTCCATGTGCATCTGCGAGCCGATGCCGTGGCCGCCGTAGTCCTCGACGATGCCGTACTTGCCGCTCGACGGCCGCGGCTGGCGGCGGATGTAGCCCTCGATCGCCTTGGAGATGTCGACCAGGCGGTTGCCCTTGGCGACGGCCGCGATGCCCGCCCACATCGATTCCTCGGTGACCCGGCTGAGCTCGACCAGCTCCGCGGAGTGACCGGAGCCGACGAAGGCGGTGTACGCCGCGTCGCCGTGCCAACCGTCGATGATCGCGCCGCAGTCGATGGAGATGATGTCCCCGTCCGCGAGGACCGTCTCGGCGTCGGGGATGCCGTGGACCACGACGTCGTTCACCGAGGTGCAGATCGTCGCGGGAAAACCGCCGTAGCCGAGGAAGTTCGACTTCGCTCCGTGCTCGGCCAGTACCTTGCGCGCCGCGTCGTCCAGGTCCTTGGTCGAGGCGCCGGGCACCGCAACCTTCCGGGTCGCCGCGTGAATGGCGGCGACCACCAGCCCCGCCTCGCGCATCTTCGCGATCTGGTCGGGGGTCTTGATCTCCACCATTGCGGCTTACGCCTTCCTGAGTACCGGTTCCGATGCCTGCGCGGCGGCCGAAACCGCCCCCGTACACAATACGGCCGCGGTACCCATCGGGGCACCGCGGCCGTATCCGTACAGAGCTGTCGGCTACTCGCCGGCCTGCAGCGCGGCCATCGCCCGCTGCGTCACCTCGGAGACCTTGCCGAGCGCCGGGATCGTGACGACCAGATCCTGGGCCTTGTAGTAGTCGATGATCGGCTCGGTCTCCGTGTGGTAGACCTCCAGCCGCTTGCGGACGGTCTCCTCGCGGTCGTCCTCGCGCTGGTACAGCTCGCCGCCGCAGGCGTCACAGACGCCCTCGGTCTTCGGCTTGTTGTACTCCGCGTGGAAGACGTGGCTGCTGTCCTTGCGGCAGATCCGCCGGCCCGCGATCCGCTTGACGACCTCGTCCTCCGGGACCTCCAGGTCCAGGACGGCGTCCAGCGTGAGGCCCTTGGCCTTGAGGTAGTCGTCCAACGCCTGGGCCTGGCCCAGGTTGCGCGGGAAGCCGTCGAGGAGGAAGCCGTTGGCCGCGTCCTCATGCCCCATGCGGTCCTCGGCCATGCCGATGGTCACCGAGTCCGGTACGAGATTCCCCGCGTCCATGTAGGACTTCGCCTCGAGGCCCAGGGGCGTGCCCTGGCTGATGTTCGCGCGGAACAGGTCCCCCGTGGAAATGTGCGGGATCCCGAGGTTCTTGGCAAGGTACGCAGCCTGCGTACCCTTACCGGCCCCCGGAGGTCCGACGAGGACGATTCGCATCAGCGGAGGAACCCTTCGTAATTGCGCTGCTGAAGCTGACTCTCGATCTGCTTCACGGTCTCCAGACCCACACCCACGATGATCAGGATGCTCGTCCCGCCGAACGGGAAGTTCTGGTTCGCGTTGAACAGCACCAACGCCACTGTTGGTACGAGTGCGATCAGCCCCAGATACAGCGAGCCCGGCCACGTGATCCGGTTGAGCACGTAGCTGAGGTACTCGGCCGTCGGGCGACCAGCCCGGATACCCGGGATGAAGCCACCATACTTCTTCATGTTGTCGGCAACTTCTTCGGGGTTGAAGCTGATGGCCACGTAGAAGAAGGCGAAGAAGACGATCAGAAGGAAGTACGTAACGATGTAAACGGGGTGATTTCCCTTGGTGAAGTTGGTGGCGACCCACGTCGCCCACCCCGCCTTCGACCCGCTGAACTGTGCGATCAGCGCGGGAATGTAGAGCAGCGATGACGCGAAGATGACGGGAATCACACCCGCCTGGTTCACCTTGAGCGGGATGTAAGTGGACGTACCGCCATAGGACCGGCGGCCGATCATCCGCTTCGCGTACTGCACCGGAATGCGCCGCTGCGCCTGCTCGACGAAGACCACCAGCCCGACCATCGCCAGGCCGACCGCGATCACCGCGAAGAACTCGATCCAGCCGTCGGCCAGCTTGCCGGTGAGCTTGATCTGCCACAGGGCGCCCGGGAAGCCGGCGGCGATCGAGATGAACATCAGGATGGACATGCCGTTGCCGATGCCGCGGTCGGTGACCAGCTCACCGAGCCACATGATCAGGCCCGTACCGGCGGTCATCGTGATGACCATCGTGATGGTGGTGAAGATCGAGTCGCTGGGCACGATCTCGCTGGCGACCGGGCAGCTCTGGAAGAGCGCACCACTGCGGGCGGTGGCCACCAGGCCGGTGCCCTGCATGATGGCGAGCGCCACGGTCAGATAGCGGGTGTACTGGGTGATCTTCGCCTGGCCGGACTGTCCCTCTTTCTTGAGGGCCTCCAGCCTGGGGATCACCACGGTCAGCAGCTGGAGGATGATGCTCGCCGTGATGTACGGCATGATCCCCAGCGCGAAGATCGTGATCTGCAGCAGCGCACCACCGCTGAACATGTTCACCAGGGCGAACAACCCGCTGTTGCCGCCGGCCAGCTTCATGCAGGTCTCGACGTTCGCGTAGTTCACCCCGGGGACCGGGACATGCGCACCGATCCGGTAGAGCACGATGATGCCCAATGTGAACAGCAGCTTCTTGCGCAGGTCGGGCGTCTTGAACGCTCGGGCGAACGCGGTGAGCACGGTGCCTCCTGCGCCTCCCGCCTCAAGTGCGAGAGGTGACGGTCTTGAGGATCGACGAATACTTGGCGGCTACACCGCACGGGCCGGGCCCGCGCGGCGGGGGTCCGGGACGAAGCCCCGGAAAACAACAGTGCCTGCCACCTTACCGGCGACCGTACCCCCCGTGGAACGACCAACCGGGGATGCCCCAATCAATGGGCATCCCCGGTCAGTTAAATCAACGAACTCAGAGGAGTTCGGTGACGCTGCCGCCGGCAGCGGCAATCTTCTCCTTGGCGGAGCCGGAGACGGCGTCAACCGTCACCTGCAGCGCCACGGAGACCTCGCCGGCGCCCAGCACCTTGACGAGCTCGTTCTTGCGCACCGCGCCCTTGGCGACCAGGTCGGCCACCGTGACCTCGCCACCCTGCGGGTAGAGCTCGGCCAGCTTGTCCAGGTTCACGACCTGGAACTGCTTGTGCGCGGGGTTCTTGAAGCCCTTCAGCTTCGGGAGGCGCATGTGGAGGGGCATCTGCCCACCCTCGAAGCGCTCCGGAACCTGGTAACGGGCCTTCGTGCCCTTGGTACCACGACCAGCGGTCTTACCCTTGGACGCCTCACCACGACCGACACGGGTCTTGGCGGTCTTGGCACCCGGGGCGGGCCGGAGGTTGTGGACCTTCAGCGGGTTGTTCTCCGCCATGTCAGTCGACCTCCTCAACCGTCACGAGGTGGCGGACGGTGTGCACCATGCCGCGGAACTCGGGGCGGTCCTCCTTGACAACCGAGTCGTGCAGGCGCTTGAGCCCGAGCGACCGGAGGGTGTCACGGTGGTTCTGCTTGCTGCCGATGTAGGACTTCGTCTGCGTGATCTTGAGGTGCGCCATTACGCGGTCACCCCGGCACGCGCCCGCAGCAGAGCGGCGGGAGCAACGTCCTCCAGCGGCAGGCCACGACGGGCCGCGATCTCCTCGGGGCGCTGAAGGCCCTGAAGCGCGGTCACCGTGGCGTGCACGATGTTGATCGGGTTCGACGAACCGAGCGACTTGCTCAGCACGTCGTGGATGCCGGCGCACTCCAGGACGGCGCGCACGGGACCACCGGCGATCACACCGGTACCGGGGGAAGCCGGCTTGAGCAGGACGACGCCCGCAGCCTTCTCGCCCTGGATGGGGTGCGGGATGGTGCCCTGGATACGGGGGACCTTGAAGAAGTTCTTCTTGGCCTCTTCAACGCCCTTGGCGATGGCAGCCGGAACTTCCTTGGCCTTGCCGTAACCGACACCTACGGTGCCGTCACCGTCGCCCACCACGACCAGCGCGGTGAAGCTGAAACGGCGACCACCCTTGACAACCTTGGCGACGCGGTTGATCGCGACAACGCGCTCAACGTACGCGGTCTTCTCGGCGGCAGCGCCACCGTCGCGACCCTTCCGGTCCCGCCGCTCGCCGCCACCGGCACCGCTTCCGCGGCGCTGGGGTCCAGCCATTGGATTTACCTCTCTCTGTTACGTCCGCTAGCTCCGGAACCGGGGCTTAGAACTTCAGCCCGGCTTCGCGGGCGGCGTCGGCCAGAGCGGCAATCCGCCCGGCGTACTGCTTGCCACCACGGTCGAACACGACGGCCTCGACACCGGCGGCCTTCGCACGCTCGGCAACCAGGGCGCCAACCTTCTGGGCCTGAGCGCTCTTGTCACCCTCGCCGCCACGGATGGACGCGTCCAGGGTCGACGCCGACGCGAGCGTGTGGCCCGCGATGTCGTCGATGACCTGCGCGGTAATACCGCGGTTGGAACGCGTCACGACCAGGCGCGGACGCGCCGGCGTACCCGAAATCCGCTTACGGATGCGGATGTGGCGACGCTTAGCGGCAGCGCGCTTGTAGGCGTTACCCTTAGCGATCTTCACACCGTATGCCATGGCTTACTTACCAGCCTTTCCGACCTTGCGGCGGATGACCTCGCCGGCGTACTTGACGCCCTTGGCCTTGTACGGGTCAGGCTTGCGCAGCTTGCGGATGTTCGCCGCAACCTCGCCGACCTTCTGCTTGTCGATGCCCTCGACGCTGAGCTTGGTCGGGGACTCGACCTTGAAGGAGATGCCCTCGGGAGCCTCGACGACGACGGGGTGGCTGTAGCCCAGCGCGAACTCCAGGTTGGAGCCCTTCGCCTGGACGCGGTAGCCGACACCGCTGATCTCGAGCGCCTTGCTGTAGCCCTGGGTCACGCCGGTGATCATGTTCGCCACCAGCGTGCGGGACAGGCCGTGCAGGGCCTTGTTCTGACGCTCGTCGTTCGGGCGGGTGACGGCGATGACGCCGTCCTCACCCTTGGCGACCTCGATGGGCGCGGCGACGGTGTGCTCAAGGGAGCCCTTGGGACCCTTGACCGACACCTTGCGGCCCTCGATGGTGACGTCCACACCAGCGGGAACCTGGATGGGCAGCTTGCCAATACGCGACATTAGCTATTCCTCCGTTCCCTGGTTACCAGACGTAGGCGAGGACTTCCCCACCCACGCCCTTCTTGCTGGCCTGCTGGCCGGTCAGGAGACCGTGGGACGTGGAGATGATCGCCACGCCCAGGCCGCCGAGGACCTTCGGCAGGTTGGTGGACTTTGCGTAGACCCGGAGGCCCGGCTTCGAGATCCGCTTGATGCCGGCGATCGAGCGCTCGCGGTTCGGGCCGAACTTCAGCTCGAGAGTGAGGTTCTTGCCGACCTCGGCGTCCTCGACGCTCCAGCCGGTGATGTAACCCTCCTGCTGGAGGATCTCCGCGATGTGCGACTTGATCTTGCTGTGCGGCATCACGACGGTGTCGTGGTACGCCGAGTTCGCGTTACGCAGACGGGTCAACATGTCTGCGATGGGATCAGTCATGGTCATGAATTGGCCTTCGGCCTCTCTCGCCGGGGTTTCCTATGTGCGCCATCCCTCTCCCCGAGCAGAGTCGGGACGGGTGCGGCGCGGGGACCTACGGCGTAGTAAGCGACGTTATGCGGGCCTTGCCCGCGGTCGGTCTCGGGCGGCGGGGCGCCCAAACCCTTCTACCCTACGGGAAAAAGGAAGGGGCGCCCGCCGACCGGTTGCTTACCGAGAGCCTCCGGTAATACCCAACTAGGGGATTACCAGGAGCTCTTGGTCACGCCCGGCAGCTCGCCACGGTGAGCCATCTCACGAAGGCACACGCGGCACAGGCCGAACTTGCGGTAGACGGAGTGCGGACGGCCGCAGCGCTGGCAGCGGGTGTACGCGCGCACACCGAACTTCGGCTTACGAGCAGCCTTGGCAATCAGAGCCTTCTTCGCCATCTCGCTCACGCCTCCTTGAACGGGAAGCCGAGGTGACGAAGGAGAGCGCGGCCCTCATCGTCGTTGGTCGCCGTGGTGACCACGGTGATGTCCATACCCCGGGTACGGTCGATCTTGTCCTGGTCGATCTCGTGGAACATGACCTGCTCCGTGAGACCGAAGGTGTAGTTGCCCCGACCGTCGAACTGCTTCGGGGACAGACCACGGAAGTCGCGGATGCGCGGCAGCGCGAGCGACAGCAGGCGGTCCAGGAACTCCCACATGCGGTCACCACGGAGGGTGACGTGGGCACCGATCGGCTGGCCCTCACGCAGCTTGAACTGCGCGATGGACTTACGGGCCTTGGTGACGGCCGGCTTCTGACCGGTGATCGTGGTGAGGTCCTTGATGGCACCCTCGATCAGCTTGGAGTCGCGGGCGGCGTCGCCCACACCCATGTTGACCACGATCTTGGTCAGACCGGGGATCTGCATGACGTTCTCGTAGGAGAACTCGTCCTTCAGCTTCCCGGCGATCTCTTCGCGGTAGCGCAGCTTCAGACGCGGCGCGTTGGTGGTGGCAGTCATCAGATGTCCTCACCGGTCCGCTTGGCAACGCGGATCTTGTTGCCTTCGTCGTCGAAGCGGTATCCGACGCGGGTGACAACCTTCTTGCCGTCCTGCTCCACGACCAGCTGAACGTTGCTGATGTGGACAGGGGCCTCGGTCGTCACGATGCCGCCGGTCTTCGAACCACGAGCCGTCTGACCGGCCTTGGTGTGCTTCTTGACCCGGTTGACACCCTCGACCAGGACACGGTCCTCGCGGGGGAAGGCCTGAATGACCTTGCCCTGCTTGCCCTTGTCCTTACCGGTGATGACCTGGACCAGGTCGCCCTTCTTGATCTTCATCGGTTACAGCACCTCCGGCGCGAGCGAGATGATCTTCATGAACTTCTTCTCGCGCAGCTCACGGCCCACGGGGCCGAAGATACGGGTGCCGCGGGGGTCGCCATCGTTCTTGAGGATGACGGCCGCGTTCTCATCGAAGCGGATGTACGAGCCGTCGGGACGGCGGCGCTCCTTGACGGTGCGAACGATGACGGCCTTGACGACGTCACCCTTCTTCACGTTGCCACCGGGGATCGCGTCCTTGACGGTGGCGACGATGACGTCACCGATGCCCGCGTAGCGGCGACCGGAGCCACCGAGAACACGGATGCAAAGGATTTCCTTCGCACCAGTGTTGTCGGCGACGCGCAGTCGCGACTCCTGCTGGATCACGTCTATCTCCTGAATGTCTGCCGGTTCCCGGCAGGGGTTTCACGTGAAACCCCTGCCGAGCCTGGCGGAACTGTTCCTGGGGGGTCCCCCCAGGAGGGATTACTTGGCCTTCTCGAGGATCTCGACGATGCGCCAGCGCTTGGTGGCGGACAGCGGCCGGGTCTCCATCAGGAGGACGCGGTCGCCGACACCGGCAGCGTTCTGCTCGTCGTGCGCCTTGAGCTTGTTGGTACGGCGGATGACCTTGCCGTACAGCGCGTGCTTGACGCGGTCCTCGACAGCGACGACGACGGTCTTGTCCATCTTGTCGCTGACGACGAGACCCTCACGGGTCTTGCGGAAACCGCGCTCGTTCGTCTCAGTCACATTCTTCTCGCTCATCAGGCGCTCTCCACCGTCTCGATGCCCAGCTCGCGCTCACGCATCAGGGTGTAGATCCGGGCGATGTCCTTACGGACGGACTTGAGCCGACCGTGGTTCTCGAGCTGTCCGGTCGCCGCCTGGAAGCGGAGGTTGAACAGCTCCTCCTTGGCCTCACGGAGCTTCGCGACGAGGTCCTCGTCGTTCAGCTCGCGCAGCTCGGACGCCTTGGTAACGGCCGACATCACGACTCACCTGCCTCGCGCCGAACGATGCGGCACTTCATCGGAAGCTTGTGGGCGGCGCGGGTCAGCGCCTCCTTGGCAACCTTTTCGTTCGGGAAGGACAGCTCGAACATCACCCGACCGGGCTTGACGTTCGCGACCCACCACTCCGGAGAACCCTTACCGGAACCCATGCGGGTTTCGGCCGGCTTCTTCGTGAGCGGGCGGTCCGGGTAAATGTTGATCCAGACCTTGCCGCCACGCTTGATGTGACGGGTCATGGCGATACGAGCGGACTCGATCTGCCGGTTCGTCACGTAGGCCGGAGTGACGGCCTGGATTCCGTACTCACCGAAGGCCAGCTCGGTGCCACCCTTGGCCATACCACTGCGCTTCGGGTGGTGCTGCTTGCGGTGCTTGACCCTGCGAGGGATCAGCATGTCGGTCAGGCCTCCGTTCCGGGGGTCTCCGCCGGAGCAGCGGCAGCGGCCTCGGCCTTGGGGGCCTCGGCAGCGGCGCTCTGCTGCGGCTTGCGGCCGCCGCGGCCACCGCGCTCGCCACCGCGACGCGGGCGGTCGTTGCCGCCACCGCGGGCCGGGCGGTTACCCGCACGGGCGGCAGCGTTCTCGGCGCGAACCTCGGCGATGTTCTTGACGTCGCCCTTGTAGATCCAGACCTTCACGCCGATACGGCCGAAGGTGGTCTTGGCCTCGAAGAAGCCGTAGTCGACGTTCGCACGGAGGGTGTGCAGGGGCACACGGCCCTCGCGGTAGAACTCCGAGCGGGACATCTCGGCGCCGCCGAGACGGCCACCGCACTGGATCTTGATGCCCTTGGCGCCGGCCTTCATCGTCGACTGCATGCTCTTACGCATGGCGCGACGGAAGGAGACGCGGGAGGACAGCTGCTCGGCGACGGCCTGGGCCACCAGCTGAGCGTCGGTCTCGGGGTTCTTGACCTCGAGGATGTTCAGCTGGACCTGCTTGCCGGTCAGCTTCTCCAGCTCGCCGCGGATGCGGTCGGCCTCGGCGCCGCGGCGGCCGATGACGATGCCCGGACGAGCGGTGTGGATGTCAACGCGGACGCGCTCACGGGTGCGCTCGATCTCCACCTTGGAGATACCGGCGCGCTCCATGCCCTTCGTCATCATGCGACGAATGGCGACGTCTTCCTTGACGTAGTCCTTGTACAGCTTGTCGGCGTACCAACGCGACTTGAAGTCGGTGGTGATGCCGAGCCGGAACCCGTGCGGGTTTACCTTCTGGCCCATTACCGGGTTCCTTCCTTGCTGCTGACGACCACGGTGATGTGGCTGGTCCGCTTGCGGATCCGGTAGGCGCGGCCCTGGGCACGCGGACGGAACCGCTTCAGGGTCGGGCCCTCGTCGACGTACGCCTCGGAAATGACGAGGCTGCCGGCGTCGGTGTGGTCGTAGTTGTGTGCAGCGTTGGCAATGGCGCTGTCCAGCACCTTGCCAACCGGCACGCTCGCGGCCTGCGGGGCAAAACGCAGGACCGCCTGAGCCTCCGTGGCATCCATGCCACGGATAAGGTCCACCACGCGGCGGGCCTTCATGGGCGTGACGCGGATGTACCGCGCCTGGGCCCTGGCTTCCATGGTTGTCCCTTCGGTGTCAGTCATAGTCTTCGCACTCCGGTCGATCAGCGACGACGCGACTTGCGGTCGTCCTTCTCGTGGCCGCGGAAGGTGCGGGTCGGCGCAAACTCGCCGAGCTTGTGGCCGACCATCGACTCGGTGACGAACACCGGGACGTGCTTGCGGCCGTCGTGCACCGCGATCGTGTGGCCGAGCATGGCCGGGACGATCATGGAGCGGCGGGACCAGGTCTTGATGACGTTCTTGGTGCCTGCATCGTTCTGAACGTCCACCTTCTTGGAAAGGTGGTCGTCGACGAAGGGCCCCTTCTTGAGACTGCGCGGCATCTAAACCCGCTCCTAGCGCTTCTTGTTCGTCTTGCGGCGGCGGACGATGTACTTGTTGCTCGCCTTCTTCGGCGAACGAGTACGACCCTCCTTCTGACCCCACGGCGAGACCGGGTGGCGACCACCGGAGGTCTTGCCCTCACCACCACCGTGCGGGTGGTCGACGGGGTTCATCACGACACCACGCACGGTCGGGCGGACGCCCTTCCAGCGCATACGGCCGGCCTTGCCCCAGTTGATGTTCGACTGCTCGGCGTTGCCGACCTCGCCGACAGTGGCGCGGCAGCGGACGTCGACCAGGCGGATCTCACCGGACGGCATACGAAGGTGGGCCATCGTGCCCTCCCTCGCCAGCAGCTGCACGGAGGCACCGGCCGAGCGGGCGAACTTCGCACCGCCGCCCGGACGCAGCTCGATCGCGTGGATCGTCGTACCCACGGGGATGTTGCGCAGCGGCAGGTTGTTGCCCGGCTTGATGTCGGCGCCAGCGCCGTTCTCAATCCGGTCACCCTGGACCAGGCCGCGGGGCGCGATGATGTAGCGCTTCTCGCCGTCTGCGTAGTGCAGCAGCGCGATGCGCGCGGTGCGGTTCGGGTCGTACTCGATGTGCGCGACCTTGGCCGGCACGCCGTCCTTGTCGTGACGACGGAAGTCGATCACTCGGTAGGCGCGCTTGTGGCCACCGCCCTGGTGGCGAACGGTCACACGACCGGCGTTGTTACGGCCGCCCTTGCTGTGCAGGGGGCGGACCAGCGACTTCTCCGGCGTGGACCGCGTGATCTCGACAAAGTCGGCGACGCTGGAGCCACGACGGCCCGGGGTCGTCGGCTTGTACTTGCGGATACCCATTTCTCAGTCCTCGTCCGATTCCGGACGACTCGACCTCCGTCAGGAGGTCGGGCCGCCGAAGATGTCGATACGGTCGCCCTCGGCGAGGGTCACGATGGCGCGCTTGGTGTTCGCGCGCTTTCCGAAACCGGTCTTGGTGCGCTTGCGCTTACCCTGACGGTTGATCGTGTTGACCCCGGTGACCTTGACCGAGAAGACCGCCTCGACGGCCTGCTTGATCTGAGTCTTGTTGGCGCCAGGCGCGACGATGAACGTGTACTTGTTCTCGTCCAGCAGCGCGTAGCTCTTCTCCGAGACAACCGGCTTGACGAGAATGTCGCGCGGGTCCGAGAAGGTCTTGCTGGTAACGGTCGCCTCAGACATCAGGCGTCGCTCCCTTCGGTCTCAGCGGCCTTGGGGCCAGACACGAAGGACTCGAAGGCGGCCTTGGTGAAGACCACGTCGTCGGAGACGAGCACGTCGTACGTGTTCAGCTGGCCCGGCTCCAGGATGTGAACCTGGGGCAGGTTGCGGGCGGACAGCCACGCGGCCTCGTCGCTGCGCTCGGCGACCAGGAGCACGTTCTTGCGCTCGCTGACCTTGCCGAGAAGAGCCTTGGCGGCCTTGGTGGAGATGTCGCCCTCGACCACGCCGGAAACGACGTGGATGCGGCTGTTGCGGGCCCGGTCGGTGAGGGCACCGCGCAGGGCGGCAACCTTCATCTTCTTCGGGGTCCGCTGGCTGTAGTCACGCGGCACGGGGCCGTGGACGACGCCACCGCCGGCGAACTGCGGCGCACGGGTCGAACCCTGGCGCGCGCGGCCGGTGCCCTTCTGGCGGTACGGCTTCTTGCCACCGCCGCGGACCTCGCCGCGAGTCTTGGTCTTGTGCGTGCCCTGACGGGCCGCGGCCAGCTGTGCGACAACGACCTGGTGGATCAGCGGAACGCTGACCTTGGCGTCGAAGATCTCCGTGGGGAGCTCGACGGTCCCGGCCTTGTCGCCTGCCGGCGAAAGGATGTCAATGGTGCTCATCGGTTACCTCAGGCCCCCTTGGCCGCGGTACGGACCAGGACGAGGCCGCCGTTCGGACCAGGAACTGCGCCCTTGATGAGCAGCAGACCCTTCTCCGCGTCAACGGCGTGGACGGTCAGGTTCTGGGTGGTGACCCGCTCATTGCCCATACGGCCGGCCATCCGCATGCCCTTGAACACGCGGCCCGGGGTGGCGCAGCCACCGATGGAGCCCGGCTTACGGTGCACGCGGTGGGCACCGTGGGACGCCTTGCCGCCGTGGAAGCCGTGACGCTTCATGACGCCGGCGAAGCCCTTGCCCTTGCTCTTGCCGGTCACGTCGACCTTGACGCCGGACTCGAAGGTCTCGGCAGTCAGCTCCTGGCCGAGGGTGTACTCGCTGGCGTCAGCGGTACGGACCTCGACGAGGTGACGACGGGGGGTGACGTCGGCCTTGGCGAAGTGGCCCTTGAGGGGCTTGTTCACCTTGCGCGGGTCGATCTCGCCGAAGGCGATCTGGACGGAGTCGTAACCGTCCTGGTCATTGGTGCGCACCTGGGTAACGACACAGGGGCCGGCCTTGACCACAGTGACCGGGACGACACGGTTGTTCTCGTCCCAGACCTGGGTCATGCCGAGCTTCTCGCCCAGGATGCCCTTGATCTGCTTAGCCATCTCTTCCGCGCCTCTCAGAGCTTGATCTCGATGTCAACGCCGGCCGGAAGGTCCAGGCGCATCAGCGAGTCAACGGTCTTGGGCGTCGGGTCGAGGATGTCGATCAGGCGCTTGTGCGTGCGCATCTCGAAGTGCTCGCGCGAGTCCTTGTACTTGTGCGGCGACTTGATGACGCAGTACACGTTCTTCTCAGTGGGCAGCGGCACCGGGCCCGCGACCGACGCACCAGTACGGGTCACCGTCTCGACGATCTTCTTCGCCGACGTGTCGATGACCTCGTGGTCGTAGGCCTTGAGCCGGATGCGGATCTTCTGTCCCGCCATGGCTACTTCGTAGTCCTGTCTCTCGTAACGCTCTGGGACCCGGCAAGTTCGCGTTCTTCTCCGACCCACGCGGTCGGGCGTGTCGCGCCCCTTCCCGTAAATCTCCGCAAGGGAGATCCTTCAAGAAGGAGAAAGTGGGGGAAGAACACCCACCGGGCGCCTGGCCGAGGCACCCCGCTGACGCTTCCCGGAAGATTCCCGTATTTCCGGCCCTGAGAAGGGACGACGAATACCTGGGACTCGCTTCCAGTCCTCCCGGCGGGAGGCGCGCAGCATCGGCACTCAACCGAGCAACCTGGACAGTGTGCCATACGTGGGATGCCTAAGGCCAATCGGGGCCCAACTGTCAAGGAGCCCCGCCCACCAAATGGTGAGCGGGGCTCCTCGAATGCTCTGACGAGCTACCGGGTCGACCGGATCAGCAATTACTTGTTGATCTTGGTGACCTGGCCGGCGCCGACGGTCCGGCCACCCTCACGGATGGCGAACTTCAGGCCTTCTTCCATGGCGACGGGCTGGATCAGCGAGACGGTCATCTCGGTGTTGTCGCCCGGCATGACCATCTCGGTGCCCTCGGGGAGGGTCACCACACCGGTCACGTCAGTCGTACGGAAGTAGAACTGCGGACGGTAGTTGTTGAAGAACGGCGTGTGGCGGCCACCCTCGTCCTTGGAGAGGATGTAGGCCTGCGCCTCGAACTCGGTGTGCGGGGTGACCGAGCCCGGCTTGATGATGACCTGGCCGCGCTCGACGTCCTCGCGCTTGATGCCACGGAGGAGCAGACCGACGTTCTCACCGGCCTGGCCCTCGTCGAGGAGCTTCCGGAACATCTCGATGCCGGTGACCGTGGTGGTGGTCTTCTCGGTCTTGATGCCGATGATGTCGACGGTCTCGTTGACCTTGAGGACACCACGCTCGATACGACCGGTGACAACGGTGCCACGGCCGGTGATCGTGAAGACGTCCTCGATCGGCATCAGGAACGGCTTGTCGACGTCGCGCTCGGGCTGCGGGATCGACTCGTCGACGGCCTTCATCAGGTCGAGGACGGACTTGCCCCACTCGGCGTCGCCCTCGAGCGCCTTGAGCGCCGAGACCTTGACGACCGGAACGTCGTCGCCGGGGAACTCGTACTCGGAGAGGAGCTCACGAACCTCGAGCTCGACGAGCTCCAGGATCTCCTCGTCGTCCACCATGTCGGCCTTGTTCAGGGCGACAACGATGTACGGAACGCCGACCTGGCGGGCCAGGAGCACGTGCTCCTTGGTCTGCGGCATCGGGCCGTCGGTGGCGGCAACCACGAGGATGGCGCCGTCCATCTGGGCGGCACCGGTGATCATGTTCTTGATGTAGTCCGCGTGACCGGGGCAGTCAACGTGGGCGTAGTGACGCGACTCGGTCTGGTACTCGACGTGCGCGATGGAGATCGTGATACCGCGCTGGCGCTCCTCAGGAGCCTTGTCGATCTGGTCGAAGGCCGAGGCCTCGTTCAGGTCCGGGTACGCGTCGTGCAGCACCTTGGTAATGGCGGCCGTGAGGGTCGTCTTACCGTGGTCGATGTGACCGATGGTGCCGATGTTGACGTGCGGCTTAGTCCGCTCGAACTTCGCCTTCGCCACTGGTTCCTCCTGAAGTGGTTCTGTACGCCTTACTCATCGGCGCCAGGTGATCTTTGCTGGGATGCCGGCCGCCGGGGCAGTCCTCACGGATTGCGGGGATTACCCCGGCAGACGGTGTCAAGCCTAAAGCGTGTTCCGACTCGCGGGAGACGGAGCTACTCGCCCTTGGCCTTCGCGATGATCTCCTCGGCGACGTTCCGGGGAACCTCGGCGTAGGAGTCGAACTGCATCGAGTAGCTTGCGCGACCCGACGTCTTGCTGCGGAGGTCTCCGACGTAGCCGAACATCTCCGAGAGGGGAACCAGGCCCGTGACGAGCTTGGCGCCGCTGCGCTCCTCCATGGACTGAATCTGACCACGGCGGGAGTTGATGTCGCCGATCACGTCGCCCATGTAGTCCTCGGGCGTGGTGACCTCGACCTTCATCATCGGCTCGAGCAGGGCCGGGGAGGCCTTGCGGGCGGCCTCCTTGAAGGCCATCGAACCGGCGATCTTGAACGCCATCTCGGACGAGTCGACCTCGTGGTACGCACCGTCGAGGAGCGTGACCTTGACGCCGGTCAGCGGGTAGCCGGCGAGAACACCGAACTCCATGGCCTCCTGGCAGCCCGCGTCCACGGACGGGATGTATTCCCGCGGGATACGGCCACCGGTGACCTTGTTCTCGAACTCGTACCCGTCGCCCTCGAGCGGAGCGATCGCGATCTGCACCTTCGCGAACTGGCCGGAACCACCAGTCTGCTTCTTGTGCGTGTAGTCCAGGCGCTCGACGGCCTTGCGCAGGGTCTCCCGGTAGGCGACCTGCGGCTTGCCGACGTTGGCCTCGACCTTGAACTCACGGCGCATACGGTCGACCAGCACGTCGAGGTGCAGCTCGCCCATACCCGCGATGATGGTCTGGCCGGTCTCCTCGTCGGTGTGGACCTGGAACGACGGGTCCTCTTCGGCGAGGCGCTGGATGGCGACACCCAGCTTCTCCTGGTCGCCCTTGGACTTGGGCTCAATGGCGACCTGGATGACCGGGGCCGGGAAGTCCATCGACTCCAGGATCACCGGGTTCGCGGAGTCGCAGAGGGTCTCACCGGTGGTGGTCTGCTTCAGACCCATGACGGCGACGATGTCACCGGCACCCACCGACTCGATCTCCTCACGCTTGTTCGCGTGCATCCGGTAGATCTTGCCGATGCGCTCCTTCTTGCCCTTGACCGAGTTCAGCACCTGCGAGCCGGCCTCGAGGCGGCCCGAGTAGACCCGGATGAAGGTGAGCTTGCCCAGGTGGGGGTCGCTCGCGATCTTGAAGGCAAGAACGGACAGCGGCTCGTCGTCCGACGGCTTGCGCACGAGAACCTCGTCCGCGTCCTTGGTCGACTGGCCCTCGACGGCGCCGACGTCCAGCGGCGACGGGAGGTAGCGGGCCACGCCGTCGAGCAGGGGCTGGACGCCCTTGTTCTTGAAGGCGGTACCGCAGAACACCGGGGTCACGGTGACCGAACCCTCGGCGCCCGTGGAGGCAAGGGTGATGCGACGGATGGCGTCGTGCAGCTGCTCCTCGGTGGGCTCCTGGCCCTCGAGGTACAGCTCCATCATGGCCTCGTCGTTCTCCGCGACGGCCTCGAGCAGCTTGCCGCGCCACTCGTCGGCAGCCTCGACGTGCGAGGCCGGGATGTCGACGGTGTCGTACATCTCGCCCTTGGCCGCCTCGGCGGACCAGACCAGGGCCTTCATCTGTACGAGGTCGACGACACCCTTGAAGTCCATCTCGGTGCCGATCGGCAGCTGCATGACCAGCGGAACCGCGCCCAGGCGGTCACCGATCATGTCGACGCAGCGGTGGAACTCTGCGCCGGTCCGGTCGAGCTTGTTGACGAAGCAGATACGCGGAACGCCGTAGCGGTCCGCCTGACGCCAGACGGTCTCGGACTGCGGCTCAACACCGGCAACGCCGTCGAACACCGTCACGGCACCGTCGAGGACGCGCAGGCAGCGCTCCACCTCGACGGTGAAGTCGACGTGGCCCGGGGTGTCGATGATGTTGATGGTGTGGTCGACGTTGTTCAGCGGCCAGTGGCAGGTCGTCGCGGCAGACGTGATCGTGATGCCGCGCTCCTGCTCCTGCTCCATCCAGTCCATCGTGGCAGCGCCGTCGTGGACTTCACCGATCTTGTAAGAAACACCGGTGTAGAACAGGATCCGCTCGGTGGTGGTCGTCTTGCCCGCGTCGATGTGGGCCATGATCCCGATGTTGCGGACCTTGGCCAGGTCAAGCGAAGTGGTGGCCATATCGGCTCAATCTTCTCTCGGTCTCGATGTGGGTTGCGACTACCAGCGGTAGTGCGCGAAGGCCTTGTTGGACTCGGCCATCTTGTGCGTGTCCTCACGCTTCTTGACCGAAGCGCCGAGGCCGTTGGAGGCGTCCAGCAGTTCGTTCATGAGGCGCTCGGTCATGGTCTTCTCGCGGCGGGCGCGGGAGTAGCCCACGAGCCAGCGGAGGGAGAGGGTGGCGGCGCGGCCGGGCTTGACCTCGACCGGCACCTGGTAGGTCGCGCCACCGACACGGCGGGACTTGACCTCAAGAGTCGGCTTGATGTTCTCGAGCGCGCGCTTGAGCGTGATGACCGGGTCGTTACCGGTCTTCTCGCGCAGACCCTCCATGGCGCCGTAAACGATGCGCTCGGCGGTGGAGCGCTTTCCGTTCAGCAGCACCTTGTTGATGAGGGAGGTCACCAGAGGAGAACCGTAGACCGGGTCGATGATGACCGGGCGCTTCGGGGCGGGGCCCTTACGAGGCATTCTTACTTCTCCTTCTTGGCGCCGTAGCGGCTGCGAGCCTGCTTACGGTTCTTGACGCCCTGCGTGTCGAGGGAGCCGCGGATGATCTTGTAACGAACACCCGGCAGGTCCTTCACACGACCACCACGCACGAGCACGATCGAGTGCTCCTGCAGGTTGTGCCCCTCACCCGGGACGTAGGCAGTAACCTCGATCCCACTGCTCAGCTTGACTCGCGCAACCTTGCGGAGGGCCGAGTTCGGCTTCTTCGGGGTGGTCGTGAAGACACGCGTGCACGTACCACGACGCTGAGGCGACCCCGCCAGTGCGGGTGTCTTGTTCTTCTCGACCTTGTCCTGGCGGCCCTTTCGGACCAGCTGCTGGATCGTAGGCACCGTTTCTCCGGTTTCTTGTCTCGGTACAACTAACCTGGAACGTCACCGACCCACGCGGTCGGGTGTGTCGAATGCTGTAGACCGACCCCTCGCGAGCGAAGGTGGCGACAGATTGCGGTGTCGAGACCCGGCTTCCGCGCTCCTGGCGCTCCCCGGTACAGGCTGGGGGAGGTTGCGCGCACGGCAGCCTAGGGACACCCCAGGCACAAGGTCAGAGCGTACCTACCGCATGGGCTACGGTCAAAACAAATGCACACGCGAAGGACACGCCGGACTCCTCACGGCGTTGCGGCCACCGTAGTGGCATCGATGGCGAGGGGGAAGACGGCCGCACGCCGTCCTCGGACGCCCCCGGCGGGCGCTCCCTCGTACGGCACTCAGTGCCCGGTGGCGGCCAGCAGCACCAGCAACAACAGGAACAGCGCCCAGCCGCCGATGCCCAGCCAGCCCAGCACCAGGCCCGCAAGCGCCTGACCGTCGCCCCGCTCGCCCGTGCGGCGGATCTCCGCCCGCGCCTTGTGGCCGAGAATGACCGCCGGGATCGACGTCGCACCCCACGTCATCGGCGTCAGGATCCCGCAGACCAGCGCCCCCGTCGCCGCGCCGTTGGTGCGCACCGGCATCGGCATCGGCATGGGCATCGGCATGAACGTCGCCGGCAACGGCCGCGGCGTGAACTGCGCCTGCGGCACCGGCCCCTGCGGAAGATCCGCGACCAGCATCTGCAGCTCGGAATGGGTCTGGGCCTGATAGGCCCGGGTGATCCGCTGCTCGTACTCGGCCTGCTGGAGTCGCCCTTCGGCGAAACCGGCCTTCAGCACATCGACCGCACGCTCACGATCCGCGTGCGAGGCACGCATCGCCGGAAGCTGATGCGCCGGCTGGACCGGCTGCCCACCCTGCCACGGTTGGAATGCCACGCGCGAACCTCCCCCCGCTCGACAGTTCTGCCCATTCTCTCATCACAGACGCTGCAATGGGAGAACAAGTTCCCTCGCCCGGCCGAACGCCCCGCCCGAACCATCCCGGCCGAACGCCGCAGGGCGGCCACCCCGGTGGGGTGACCGCCCTGTAGCTGTCGAAGCAACCAGACCTGCCGGTTGCCCGGACTTACTGGTTGTACGGACCGTAGTCGTAGTCCTCCAGCGGGACCGCCTGGCCGGAGCCGGTGCCGAAGGGCGAGTAGTCGATGTCGTCGTAACCGACGGCCGAGTACATCGCTGCCTTGGCCTCCTCGGTGGGCTCGACCCGGATGTTGCGGTAGCGGGACAGGCCCGTACCGGCCGGGATGAGCTTACCGATGATGACGTTCTCCTTGAGGCCGATCAGGGAGTCCGACTTGGCGTTGATCGCCGCGTCGGTCAGGACCCTGGTCGTCTCCTGGAAGGACGCCGCCGACAGCCAGGACTCGGTGGCCAGCGAAGCCTTGGTGATACCCATCAGCTGCGGACGGCCGGAGGCCGGGTGGCCACCCTCCGCCACGACCCGACGGTTCTCACCCTCGAACTTCGTGCGCTCCACGAGCTCGCCCGGCAGCAGCTCCGCGTCGCCGGACTCGATGATCGTCACGCGGCGCAGCATCTGCCGGATGATGATCTCGATGTGCTTGTCGTGGATCGCCACGCCCTGGCTGTTGTAGACCTTCTGGACCTCGCCGACCAGGTGGACCTGGACGGCACGCTGGCCGAGGATCCGCAGCACGTCGTGCGGGTTGACGGCACCCACGGTCAGCGGCTGGCCGACCGTGACGTGGTCGCCCTCGCCCACCAGGAGACGGGCGCGCTTGGAGACGCCGTAGGCGGTCTCGTCGCTGCCGTCGTCCGGGGTGACGACGACCTTCTTGGTCTTCTCGGTCTCCTCGATCCGGACGCGGCCGGCCGCCTCCGAGATCGGGGCGACACCCTTGGGCGTACGGGCCTCGAAGAGCTCGACGACACGCGGCAGACCCAGGGTGATGTCGTCACCGGCCACACCACCGGTGTGGAAGGTACGCATCGTCAGCTGGGTGCCGGGCTCACCGATGGACTGGGCGGCGATGATGCCGACCGCCTCACCGATGTCGACCAGCTTGCCGGTGGCCAGCGAGCGGCCGTAGCAGAAGGCACAGGTGCCGACCGCCGACTCACAGGTCAGGACCGAGCGGGTCTTGACCTCCTCGACGCCGTTGGCGACCAGCGCGTCGATGAGCACGTCACCGAGGTCGACGTTCGCGGGGGCGACGACCTTGCCGTCCACCACGACGTCCTCGGCGAGCATCCGCGCGTACACGCTGGACTCGACGTCGTCCGCCTTGCGCAGGACACCGGAGGCGTCCTTCGAGGCGATCCGCAGCTTGAGGCCACGCTCCGTGCCGCAGTCCTCCTCGCGAATGATGACGTCCTGGGAGACGTCGACCAGACGACGGGTGAGGTAACCGGAGTCGGCGGTACGAAGGGCGGTGTCCGCCAGACCCTTACGGGCACCGTGCGTGGAGATGAAGTACTCCAGCACGGACAGACCCTCGCGGAACGACGCCTTGATGGGACGCGGGATGGTCTCGTTCTTCGCGTTCGACACCAGACCACGCATACCGGCGATCTGCCGCATCTGCATCATGTTTCCTCGGGCACCCGAGTCAACCATCATGAAGATGGGGTTCGTCTTGGGGAAGTTCTCGTTCATCGCCTCGGCGACCTCGTTGGTCGCCTTGGTCCAGATGTTGATCAGTTCCTGAGTGCGCTCGTCCTTGGTGATCAGACCGCGCTCGTACTGCTTCTGGACCTTCTCGTCCTGGGCCTCGTAGCCCGCGACGATGGCCTTCTTGGCCTCCGGCACGACGATGTCCGAGACGGCGACGGTGACGCCGGAACGGGTCGCCCAGTGGAAACCGGCCGCCTTCAGGTTGTCGAGCGTCGCCGCCACGATGACCTTGGGGTAGCGCTCGGCCAGGTCGTTGACGATCGCGGAGAGCTGCTTCTTGCCCACCGAGTAGTCGACGAACGGGTAGTCCTCGGGCAGCAGCTCGTTGAAGAGCGCGCGGCCCAGGGTCGTCCGCAGGCGGAAGCTGTCACCCTGCTGCCACTCGGGCTCGCCCTCCTCCGGAGCCGGCGGGGTCCAGCCGCGGGGCGGGACGGTGCCGATCGGGAAGCGGATGTCGACCTTCGCCTGGAGCGAGAGCTCCTTGGCGTCGAACGCCATGATCGCCTCGGCGGTCGCGCCGAACGCCCGGCCCTCGCCGATGACCT
Organism: Streptomyces sp. NPDC053427; assembly: GCF_044544985.1. Lineage (NCBI taxonomy): Bacteria > Bacillati > Actinomycetota > Actinomycetes > Kitasatosporales > Streptomycetaceae > Streptomyces > Streptomyces sp. NPDC053427. Next base: position 325,007 of record NZ_JBITYA010000007.1, read on the forward strand.
TGCGCTCCTCTTCATCCGTGGTGAGGAAGAAGAGGCCGAGCACCATGTCCTGGGTCGGCATGGTGACCGGACGGCCGTCGGCCGGCTTGAGGATGTTGTTCGAGGACAGCATCAGGATGCGGGCCTCGGCCTGGGCCTCCGCGGACAGCGGGAGGTGGACGGCCATCTGGTCACCGTCGAAGTCCGCGTTGAACGCGGTGCAGACGAGCGGGTGAATCTGAATGGCCTTGCCCTCGACCAGCTGCGGCTCGAAGGCCTGGATGCCCAGACGGTGCAGCGTGGGCGCACGGTTCAGCAGAACCGGGTGCTCCGCGATGACCTCTTCCAGGACGTCGTACACGACCGTGCGGCCGCGCTCGACCATCCGCTTCGCGCTCTTGATGTTCTGCGCGTGGTTGAGGTCCACCAGGCGCTTCATCACGAACGGCTTGAAGAGCTCCAGCGCCATGGCCTTGGGCAGACCGCACTGGTGCAGCTTCAGCTGCGGGCCGACGACGATGACGGAACGCGCCGAGTAGTCGACTCGCTTACCGAGCAGGTTCTGACGGAAGCGACCCTGCTTGCCCTTGAGCATGTCGGACAGCGACTTCAGCGGACGGTTGCCGGGGCCCGTCACCGGGCGGCCACGACGGCCGTTGTCGAAGAGCGCGTCCACGGCCTCCTGGAGCATGCGCTTCTCGTTGTTCACGATGATCTCGGGCGCGCCGAGGTCGAGAAGCCGCTTCAGGCGGTTGTTGCGGTTGATCACACGGCGGTACAGGTCGTTCAGGTCGGAGGTCGCGAAGCGGCCACCGTCCAGCTGCACCATCGGACGCAGGTCCGGCGGGATCACCGGGATGCAGTCCAGCACCATGCCCTTGGGGCTGTTGCGGGTCTGCAGGAAGGCGGAGACGACCTTGAGGCGCTTGAGCGCACGGGTCTTCTTCTGGCCCTTGCCGGTGCGGATGATCTCGCGGAGGCGCTCGGCCTCCTCGTCGAGGTCGAAGGTCTCCAGGCGCTTCTGCAGGGCAGCGGCACCCATGGAGCCGTCGAAGTACGTGCCGAAGCGGTCACGCAGCTCGCGGTAGAGCAGCTCGTCGCCCTCGAGGTCCTGGACCTTGAGGTTCTTGAAGCGGTTCCAGACCTCGTCGAGACGGTCGATCTCGCGCTGCGCACGGTCGCGCAGCTGCTTCATCTCGCGCTCGGCGCCCTCGCGCACCTTGCGGCGCACGTCGGCCTTGGCACCCTCGGCCTCGAGCTCGGCCAGGTCGGTCTCGAGCTTCTTGGCGCGGGCCTCCAGGTCGGAGTCGCGACGGTTCTCGACCTGCTGACGCTCGACGGAGACGTGCGCCTCCAGCGAGGGCAGGTCGCGCGTCCGGCGCTCCTCGTCCACGAAGGTGATCATGTACGCGGCGAAGTAGATGACCTTCTCGAGGTCCTTCGGCGCGAGGTCGAGCAGGTATCCCAGACGCGACGGGACGCCCTTGAAGTACCAGATGTGGGTCACGGGAGCGGCAAGCTCGATGTGGCCCATCCGCTCACGACGCACCTTGGCGCGAGTGACCTCGACGCCGCAGCGCTCGCAGATGATGCCCTTGAAGCGGACGCGCTTGTACTTACCGCAGTAGCACTCCCAGTCCCGGGTCGGACCGAAGATCTTCTCGCAGAAGAGTCCGTCCTTTTCGGGCTTGAGGGTGCGGTAGTTGATGGTCTCGGGCTTCTTGACCTCGCCGTGGCTCCACTGACGGATGTCGTCAGCGGTGGCCAGACCGATCCGGAGCTCATCGAAGAAGTTGACGTCGAGCACTATGCGTCAATCCCTCTCAGGGTTGTAAGTCTTGGGGTCTGAAACGGGGGTCCTGGGGCCGGCCGGGGAACCATCACTGGCTCCCCGGCCGAACTCCCGTCAGACCTCTTCGACGCTGCTCGGCTCGCGCCGGGACAGGTCGATGCCGAGCTCCTCCGCAGCGCGGAAGACGTCCTCGTCGGTGTCGCGCATCTCGATGGACATGCCGTCCGAGGACAGCACCTCCACGTTGAGGCACAGGGACTGCATTTCCTTGATGAGCACCTTGAAGGACTCGGGAATGCCGGGCTCGGGGATGTTCTCGCCCTTGACGATGGCCTCGTAGACCTTCACGCGGCCGGTCACGTCGTCGGACTTGATGGTCAGCAGCTCCTGGAGGGCGTACGCGGCGCCGTAAGCCTCCAGCGCCCACACCTCCATCTCACCGAACCGCTGGCCACCGAACTGAGCCTTACCACCCAGCGGCTGCTGGGTGATCATCGAGTACGGACCGGTCGAACGCGCGTGCAGCTTGTCGTCGACCAGGTGGTGCAGCTTGAGGATGTACATGTACCCGACCGAGATCGGGTCCGGGAAGGGCTCACCGGAGCGGCCGTCGAACAGCCGCGCCTTACCGGAGCCCTTGACCATGCGCTCGCCGTCGCGGTTCGGGATCGTCGACTCGAAGAGACCGGAGATCTCGTCCTCGCGGGCGCCGTCGAACACCGGGGTGGCGACGTTGGAGCCGGGGGCGACCTCGTCGGCGGCGATGGAGTGGAGGCGCTTCTTCCACTCCTCGTCCACACCCTCGACCTTCCAGCCCTGGCTGGCGAGCCAGCCGAGGTGGATCTCCAGGACCTGTCCCGGGTTCATTCGGGACGGGACACCCAGCGGGTTGAGGATGATGTCGACCGGGGTGCCGTCCTCAAGGAACGGCATGTCCTCGACCGGCAGGATCTTCGAGATGACGCCCTTGTTGCCGTGACGGCCGGCGAGCTTGTCACCGTCGGTGATCTTGCGCTTCTGGGCGACGTAGACGCGGACCAGCTGGTTCACGCCCGGGGGAAGCTCGTCGCCCTCTTCACGGTCGAAGACGCGGACGCCGATGACCTTGCCGATCTCACCGTGCGGCACCTTCAGCGAGGTGTCGCGCACCTCGCGCGCCTTCTCACCGAAGATCGCGCGGAGCAGGCGCTCCTCGGGGGTCAGCTCGGTCTCACCCTTGGGCGTGACCTTGCCGACGAGGATGTCGCCGGCGACGACCTCGGCACCGATCCGGATGATGCCGCGCTCGTCGAGGTCGGAGAGGACCTCCTCGGAGACGTTCGGGATGTCCCGGGTGATCTCCTCGGGGCCGAGCTTGGTGTCACGGGCGTCGACCTCGTGCTCCTCGATGTGGATCGAGGAGAGGACGTCGTCCTGCACGAGGCGCTGCGACAGGATGATCGCGTCCTCGTAGTTGTGACCCTCCCACGGCATGAACGCGACGAGCAGGTTCTTGCCGAGGGCCATCTCGCCCTCTTCGGTGGACGGGCCGTCGGCGAGGACCTGGCCCTCGATGACGCGCGCGCCCTCGTCCACGACGACCTTCTGGTTGAAGGAGGTGCCCTGGTTGGAGCGGGTGAACTTGGCGACGCGGTACGTGGTGTACGTGCCGTCGTCGTTGGCGACGGTGATGTAGTCCGCGGAGACCTCCTGGACCACACCGTCCTTCTCCGCCTTGATGACGTCACCGGCGTCGACCGCGCAGCGGTACTCCATACCGGTGCCGACCAGCGGCGACTCCGCCTTGATCAGCGGAACGGCCTGGCGCATCATGTTCGAGCCCATGAGCGCGCGGTTGGCGTCGTCGTGCTCGAGGAACGGGATCATGGCGGTCGCGGCCGACACCATCTGGCGCGGCGAGACGTCCATGAAGTCCACCTCGTCGGCGGGGACGAGGTCGACCTCGCCGCCACGGCGACGGACCAGCACACGCTGCTCGGAGAACCGCATGTCCTCGGACAGCTTGGCGTTGGCCTGCGCGATCAGGAAGCGGTCCTCCTCATCTGCGGTGAGGTAGTCCACCTCCTCGGTGACCTGACCGTCGACGACCTTGCGGTACGGCGTCTCGATGAAGCCGAAGACGTTGACCCGGCCGTAGGAGGCCAGCGAGCCGATCAGACCGATGTTGGGACCTTCGGGGGTCTCGATCGGGCACATGCGGCCGTAGTGCGAGGGGTGCACGTCACGGACGTCCAGGCCGGCCCGCTCACGGGAGAGACCACCCGGGCCCAGCGCCGACAGACGGCGCTTGTGGGTCAGACCCGACAGCGGGTTGGTCTGGTCCATGAACTGCGACAGCTGGCTGGTGCCGAAGAACTCCTTGATGGAGGCGACGACCGGCCGGATGTTGATCAGGGTCTGCGGCGTGATCGCCTCGACGTCCTGGGTGGTCATGCGCTCACGCACGACGCGCTCCATACGGGCCAGACCCGTACGGACCTGGTTCTGGATGAGCTCGCCGACGTTGCGCAGACGACGGTTGCCGAAGTGGTCGATGTCGTCGGTCTCGACGACGATCGAACGACCGGACTCGCCCATCGTCTCGGTCTCGCCCGCGTGCAGCTTGACCAGGTACTTGATCGTGGCGATGACGTCATCGGTGGTCAGCACGCCGGCGTCGAGCGGCTCGTCGCCGCCGAGCTTCTTGTTGACCTTGTAGCGGCCGACCTTGGCGAGGTCGTAGCGCTTGGGGTTGAAGTAGAGGTTCTCGAGCAGCGTCTGCGCGGCCTCGCGGGTCGGCGGCTCGCCCGGACGCAGCTTGCGGTAGATGTCGAGCAGCGCGTCGTCCTGGCCCTGGGTGTGGTCCTTCTCCAGGGTGGCGCGCATGGACTCGTACTCGCCGAACTCCTCAAGGATCTGCTCGGTGGTCCACCCGAGCGCCTTGAGCAGGACGGTGACGGACTGCTTGCGCTTACGGTCGATGCGCACACCGACCATGTCGCGCTTGTCGATCTCCATCTCCAGCCAGGCACCCCGGGACGGGATGATCTTGGCGGAGAAGATGTCCTTGTCGGACGTCTTGTCGATGGAGCTGTCGAAGTACACACCCGGCGAGCGGACCAGCTGCGAGACGACGACACGCTCGGTGCCGTTGATGCAGAAGGTGCCCTTGTTCGTCATGAGCGGGAAGTCGCCCATGAAGACCGTCTGAGACTTGATCTCGCCGGTCTCGTTGTTGGTGAACTCGGCGGTGACGAACAGCGGAGCCGCGTACGTGAAGTCGCGCTCCTTGCACTCGTCGATGGAGTTCTTCGGGGGCTCGAAGCGGTGGTCGCGGAACGTCAGCGACATCGACCCGGAGAAGTCTTCGATCGGCGAGATCTCTTCAAAGATCTCTTCGAGACCGGACTTGGTGGGAACTTCCTGCCCACTCTCCAGCGCAGCCTCGACGCGACCCTTCCATGCGGCATTGCCGAGCAGCCAGTCGAAGCTTTCGGTCTGCAGCGCAAGGAGGTTCGGAACCCCGAGGGGCTCCTTGATCTTCGCAAAAGAGATGCGCAGCGGGGCAGTGCTGTCGCCGTTGTTCGTATTGGCAGTCGAGGCGTTGCGCGAGGCGGCCAAGAGGGGGTCCTTCCGAGGGCTCGGACTCACTACGCGCGTACCGGTCCCGAACGAACAAAGTGAGAGAAAGCCCAGGTCAGGGCGTATCATTCAGCAATGCTCGGGCTCGGGTATGCCCCTGGTGACGGGCAGGGAGCAGCTAACAGGCAGCGCAAAGGGTCAGTGTAGCCACTTGCCACACTGATGTCCAGAGCGAGTTTCCGGAGACCGGTTCATCGCTGTGATACCGATCTTCTCCCTCCGGGAGGGCGCGTCCTCCTCGCTGGAGGGGCCCCTCATTGTTCTTCTCTTCGCCCAATGCCCTGCGCCTGCCGAAAGCCCTTGCGCCAGTGGCGCACACCGATGCTTCCCTCTTCGTCGGCGATCCATGCCTCGAACCCTGGATCGCTTCCGCGTCGCGTCCCGAGAATTGCGCGCCGCGTGCGGTTCGTCAAGGCCCCCCACCTCAGGGAGATCGTCACATGGGGGCAGGTCCGGGCAACGAAGATCACCATACTCGCACTCCGGCGCGAGACAAGGCAGCCGTGACGAGCACGCCGAAGGGCGACCACCCGCATGGGTGATCGCCCTTCGCAGTGTCCAGGCGCGCCGTCAGGCGCTCAGGACGTGAGCCCCAGGGCTCACTGGGGTCACTTGACCTCGACGGAGGCGCCGGCGCCCTTGAGGGCCTCGGCGGCCTTCTCCGCGGCGTCCTTGGCGACCTTCTCGAGGACCGGCTTCGGGGTGCCGTCGACGAGGTCCTTGGCCTCCTTCAGACCCAGGGAGGTCAGCTCACGCACGACCTTGATGACCTGGATCTTCTTGTCGCCGGCGCCGGTGAGGATGACGTCGAACTCGTCCTGCTCCTCAGCAGCCTCGGCGGCCGGGGCACCCGGGCCCGCAACGGCGATGGCGGCCGGGGCGGCAGCCTCGACGTCGAACTTGTCCTCGAAGGCCTTCACGAACTCGGAGAGCTCGATGAGGGTCATCTCCTCGAACTGCGCGAGCAGGTCTTCCTGGCTGAGCTTCGCCATGGTGGCGGTCCTTCCACTAATTCGGCTGGTGCCGGATGTACATGAATGGCGGGCGTACGGGCCCGCTGGGCCGACGAGTGGTTACTCGGCAGCCTCGGCGGGAGCCGGCGTACCGGCACCGCCCTGCTCGACCTTGCTGCGAAGCGCCTCCGCGGTGCGGACGAACTTCGTGAGCGGGGCCTGGAAGGTCGCCGCGGCCTTGGCCATGGACGCCTTCATGCCACCCGCCAGCTTGGCGAGCAGAACCTCGCGGGACTCGAGGTCCGCAAGCTTCTTGATCTCGTCGGCGGTCAGCGCCTTACCTTCAAGGACACCGCCCTTGATGACGAGATTCGGGTTCTCCTTGGCGAAGTCACGAAGACCCTTCGCCGCCGTGACCGGGTCACCGGTCACGAAGGCAACAGCGGTCGAGCCCTTGAGGTGCTCGTCCAGCTGAATCCCGGCCTCCTCGGCCGCGATCTTGGTCAGCGTGTTCTTCACCACACGGTACTGAGCGTTGTCACCGAGCGATCGGCGCAGCTCCTTGAGCTGCGCCACGGAAAGTCCGGTGTAAGAGGTCACAACAGCTGCGTTGGAACCACGGAGCTTCTCCGTGATCTCTGCAACGGCTGCGATCTTGTCGGACGTCGCCATGAGCCTCGGCCTCCTTCCGGGTGATGAGGACCGCGCAGAAGGGGCTGGGCAAAACAAACGCCCCGGCGCAGGCGCACGGGGCGTACTCGACCGAACGGTAGCCGTTCGGGAGTTCATCCATATACACCTGCGCAGGCCGTCCGCAGCTAGCGGATCCTTCGGCCACCACACGCCCGGAATCGGGACGCGCAGAGACAACCAGCGGTCTTTGGCTTCTTGGGTACGGTACGGGAACGGCCTGCCGTCAGGCAAATCGGCCGGAGCGGGGGCATCCTCGACGCCCCCGCTCCCCTACTGACCGCTACCGGCTCACCGCCGGCGCACGGCCTACTTGTAGTCGAACGTGTCGCTCGGCGACGGCGGGGTCACCGAGACCTTGGTGCCGTAGTCCGAGTAGAACACCGTCGAGTCGTAGGGGGCCTTGCCCTGCAGCTGCTCGCGCTTCTTGACCAGGAGGTTGTCCGAGCCGACCCAGAGGTCGATGGTCTCGGTCGTCGCTCCGGACTGCTTCAGCTGCTGCTCGAGCGCCTTGAGGTCGGCCTCGCTGACGTTCTTGGACTGCATCCGCGTCAGCTCGCTGACCGAGAGCGTGCCGGTGAAGTGGGTCGCCTGGACGCCGCGGACGTCCTCCTTGCCGACTTCCTTGACCTTGCCGGAGGCGACCAGCAGGTCCACCGACCTACCCGGGTTGTTGTTCTGCATCATGTCCTTCATCACGGAGCCGGCCGGCCCCATCTTCTTGGCCATGACGTCGTAGTCGTACTTGATCCAGGACTTGCCCTGCATCGGCATGCCCATGTTCATGTACATCGCGTCCGGGGTGTACAGCGCCTTCATGGGCTTGCCCGAGCCCATGGCTCCCGCGCCGGACGTCGTGATGTCCACGGTCATGTTCATGCCCTTGGACCAGTCCATCGCACCCTTCATGGTCTGGGTGGTGGTACCGCTCTTGGTCGTGCCGTCGACCTTGGCGGACTGCTTGCCGTTCGTCTGCTCCGAGGCCTGCTTGAGCGAGGCCAGGGCGGAGTCCAGCGGAGACTTGCCCGCCGTGTCGCCTCCGCCGCCGGTGCTGCTGCTTCCGCCGGTGCTGCCTCCGGCCTTGTCGCCGTCGCCACCCTTGTCGTTACAGGCGCTCAGACCGGCCACCATGATGACAACCCCCGCCGCGATGGCGGTCATACGCGTGCTACGCACTTGAGGCTCCCCCTTAGTTCTCCTCTACGGACCTCGGGGCGACTGTAGTGCAGGGCACTGACACCACATGCGTCAGGCCCCGTTTTCCCTACGGAAAACGGGGCCTGACGACAAGGATCACGCGCTACGAGGCTCAGACAGCCTCGTCCTCCACAAGGAGGTTGCGGGTGCGGTTGGCGTCCAGCGGGATGCCGGGGCCCATCGTGGTGGTGATGGTCGCCTTCTTGATGTAGCGGCCCTTCGCGGCGGACGGCTTGAGGCGGTTGATCTCCTCGAGCGCCGCGGCGTAGTTCTCCACCAGCTTGGCGTCGTCGAAGGACACCTTGCCGATGATGAAGTGGAGGTTCGCGTGCTTGTCCACGCGGAACTCGATCTTGCCGCCCTTGATGTCGGTGACAGCCTTGGCGACATCGGGGGTGACGGTGCCGGTCTTCGGGTTCGGCATCAGACCACGCGGACCGAGCACGCGGCCGAGGCGGCCGACCTTGCCCATCAGGTCCGGGGTGGCGACGACGGCGTCGAAGTCCAGACGGCCCTTGGAGACCTCGTCGATCAGTTCGTCGGAGCCGACGATGTCGGCGCCGGCGGCTTCCGCGGCCGCAGCACGGTCACCGGTCGCGAAGACCAGGACCCGGGCGGTCTTACCGGTGCCGTGCGGAAGGTTCACGGTGCCACGGACCATCTGGTCGGCCTTGCGCGGGTCGACACCCAGACGCATGGCGACCTCGACGGTCGCGTCGAACTTGACGGGCGAGGTGTCCTTGGCGAGACGGACGGCCTCGAGCGGGGCGTACTGACGCTCCCGGTCGATCTTCGCGTCCGCGTTGCGAAGAGTCTTGCTGCGCTTCACTTCTGCTCCTGATGCAGTGGGTGGAGTCGTGGTCCGGACCAGCGCCTGGTCCTGCCACGGGTTGCCTGGTGGGCTGGGATCAGCCCTCGACCGTGACGCCCATGGAACGGGCGGTGCCGGCGATGATCTTCTCGGCGGCGTCCAGGTCGTTGGCGTTCAGGTCGGGCATCTTGGTGGTGGCGATCTCACGGACCTGGTCGCGCGTGATCTTGGCGACCTTGGTCTTGTGCGGCTCGCCGGAGCCCTTCTCCACGCCCGCGGCCTTCAGGATGAGCTTCGCGGCCGGCGGAGTCTTGGTGATGAAGGTGAAGGAACGGTCCTCGTAGACCGTGATCTCCACCGGCACGACCATGCCACGCTGCGACTCGGTCGCGGCGTTGTAGGCCTTGCAGAACTCCATGATGTTGACGCCGTGCTGACCCAGCGCGGGGCCGACCGGCGGAGCCGGGTTCGCGGCACCGGCCTGGATCTGGAGCTTGATAAGCCCCGTGACCTTCTTCTTCTTGGGAGGCATGCTCTCTCCGGGTCCTAGTGAGAGGTGGTTCGCCCCGCAATCCGGTCATCCGGATGGAGGCATACCGCACCACGATAACGGGTATGGTCGTGCGGCCAAAAACCGCGCAGGTCAGACCGGCTCTGAAGCCGGTCTGACCTGGTCGGTGGCTGTGGTCCCGAAAAACGTCAGTTCTTCTGGATCTGGTCGAAGCTGAGCTCGACCGGAGTCTCCCGGCCGAAGATCTCGACCAGGCCCTTGACCTTCTTCGAGTCGGCGTTGATCTCGTTGATCGTCGCCTGAAGCGTCGCGAACGGACCGTCGGTGACGGTGACGGAGTCGCCCACCTCGAAGTCCAGCACCTGGACCTCGAGCTTGCGGGACGGAGCCGGCTTGCCCTCGGCCGCGGCGGCCTCCTTGGCGGCCTTCTCCTCGGCCTCCGGGGCGAGCATCTTGACGATCTCGTCCAGCGTCAGCGGGTACGGGTCGTAGGCGTTGCCGACGAATCCGGTGACACCCGGGGTGTTACGGACGACGCCCCAGGACTCGTTCGTCAGGTCCATCCGCACCAGGACGTAGCCCGGGAGCTTGTTCTGCCGGATGGTCTTGCGCTCGCCGTTCTTGATCTGGGCGACCTCTTCCTGCGGCACCTCGGCCTGGAAGATGTAGTCCTCGACGTTCAGCGAGACGGCGCGCTGCTCAAGGTTGGTCTTCACGCGGTTCTCGTAGCCCGCGTAGGTGTGGATGACGTACCACTCACCGGGGAGGGTGCGCAGCTCGTCGCGGAGGGCGGCCACCGGGTCGACCGGCTCCTGCTCCTCCTCGGGCTCCTCCTCGGACTCGTCTTCGGACGCGTCCTCGGCGACCTCGGTGTCGGCCTCGGAGCCCTCGGCGTCGTCCTCGATCTGCACCGCGGCCTCTTCGGCGGGCTCGCCGGCAGCAGCGTCCTCGGCGTCGAGCTCGTCGACACCATCGGCGTTCGCGACGATCTCCAGAGCGGTGTCGTCGCCCTCGACCTCGGCCGAGACGGCCTCGTCAACCTCGGCCTCTGCAGCCGCGACGGGCTTGGCGGCGTCGTTCAGGTTCGGGTCAGACACGTGGCTGCTTCTTCCTTGCTTCAAGGGGTTGAACGTGCGAAGGGCCGCCCCGCTGAGGCGGCCTCCGCGGGATCAGCCGAAGACGTACCCGACGACTCGGTTGATTCCCAAGTCAATCACGGTTACGAGACCGATGATGATGACAACGAAGACGATCACCACACTGGTGTACGTCGACAATTGGCTGCGCGAGGGCCAGACGACCTTGCGGAGCTCCGCCACGACCTGGCGGTAGAAGAGCGCGAGACGCGCAAAGGGCCCCTTCTTGCCGCGCTTACCGCCGCGACGGGGCTTTTTCTGGGATTCCGCGGTCTCGTCCTCGGAACGACCGCGCTCAGGCATGTCGATGGAGCCCAGGGCGTCCGTCACTCGTCCTCACCTGAATCCGGGTCGTGGCCGTGCCGCGCCCGGTTGAGCCGCACGGCGGTGCATTTCATACGTACGCGTGCACGCACTGTGGTGAAGAAAGTGCGTGTAGCAGGGCCGGAGGGACTTGAACCCCCAACCGCTGGTTTTGGAGACCAGTGCTCTACCAATTGAGCTACGACCCTTTGTGGTTCCCCCAACCTACCGCATACGACTGACTGCACTTTGTGCGTGAGTCGCGGCGACCCGTTGAAGGCCAACGGTCAGCGAGTGTACGTGCTTCCGCGCCGGGCGTCGAACAGAAACCCCCGGGGCGGCGCCCGCAAACCCCTGTGCCGGGCTCCTGGGCGGTCTGCGACGATGCCTGCATGAGCGCTGCCACTCCTTCTGCATCGTCCCCCACCGAGCGCCGGGTCTCCGCCCGCATCGGTGCGATCTCCGAGTCCGCCACCCTCGCCGTCGACGCCAAGGCCAAGGCCCTCAAGGCCGCCGGGCGCCCGGTGATCGGCTTCGGCGCCGGTGAGCCCGACTTCCCCACGCCCGACTACATCGTCGAGGCGGCGATCGAGGCCTGCCGCAACCCGAAGTTCCACCGCTACACCCCGGCCGGCGGCCTGCCCGAGCTCAAGGCCGCGATCGTCGAGAAGACCCGCCGCGACTCCGGCTACGAGATCGAGGCCGCCAACGTCCTGGTCACCAATGGTGGCAAGCAGGCCATCTACGAGGCCTTCGCGGCCATCCTCGACCCGGGCGACGAGGTCATCGTGCCGGCGCCGTACTGGACCACCTACCCCGAGTCGATCCGGCTCGCGGGCGGCGTACCGGTCGACGTGATCGCCAACGAGACCACCGGCTACCGCGTGACCGTGGAGCAGTTGGAGGCCGCTCGTACGGAGAACACCAAGGTCCTGCTGTTCGTCTCGCCGTCGAACCCGACAGGCGCGGTCTACACCCGCGAGCAGGTCGAGGCGGTCGGCCGCTGGGCCGCCGAGCACGGCCTGTGGGTGCTGACCGACGAGATCTACGAGCACCTGGTCTACGGCGACGCGGAGTTCTCCTCGCTCCCGGTGGTCGTGCCGGAGCTGCGCGAGAAGTGCATCATCGTCAACGGTGTTGCCAAGACGTACGCCATGACCGGCTGGCGGGTGGGCTGGGCGATCGGCCCCAAGGACGTCATCAAGGCCGCGACGAACCTCCAGTCGCACGCCACTTCCAACGTCTCCAACGTCGCCCAGGCCGCGGCCATCGCCGCCGTCTCCGGCGATCTGACGGCCGTCGAGGAGATGAAGGTCGCCTTCGACCGCCGCCGGCGCAAGATCGTGCAGATGCTCAACGAGATCGACGGCGTGCTCTGCCCGGAGCCGGAGGGCGCGTTCTACGTGTACCCGTCGGTGAAGGAGCTCCTGGGCAAGGAGATCCGCGGCAAGCGCCCGGCGAGCAGCGTCGAGCTGGCCGAGCTGATCCTGGAGGAGGCCGAGGTCGCGGTCGTCCCGGGTGAGGCCTTCGGCACCCCCGGCTACCTGCGTCTTTCGTACGCGCTGGGCGACGAGGACCTGGTCGAGGGCGTGTCCCGGATCCAGAAGCTGCTGTCCGAAGCGAAGTAATCGCCGAGGGCAAAAGCGTGCGGGTCCGGAACATGTTCCGGACCCGCACGCTTTTGCGGCGGTCCCTTCGTTCGGGGCGGGGCCTACCCGGACACCACCCGGATGCGGCAAGATCTGCAGATGGAGAGCGTTCGTGATCTGCGTCAATTGCCGAAGGCCCACCTGCACCTGCACTTCACCGGTTCGATGCGGGCCACGACCCTGCTGGAGCTCGCCGACAGGTACGGCGTTCATCTGCCGGACGCCCTCAAGGGCGGCGAGCCGCCCCGGCTGCGGGCCACGGACGAGCGCGGCTGGTTCCGTTTCCAGCGGCTGTACGACATCGCCCGGTCGTGTCTGCGCTCGCCGGAGGACATCCAGCGGCTGGTGCGCGAGGCCGCCGAGGAGGACGTCCGGGACGGGTCGGGGTGGCTGGAGATCCAGGTCGACCCGACCTCGTACGCGCCGCGGCTGGGCGGGCTGATCCCGGCGCTGGAGATCATCCTGGACGCGGCCCAGCGGGCGTCCCGGGACACCGGGCTGGGCATCCGCGTCCTGGTGGCCGCGAACCGTATGAAGCACCCCCTGGATGCCCGGACGCTGGCCCGCCTCGCGGTGCGCTACGCCGACCAGGGCGTCGTCGGTTTCGGCCTGTCCAACGACGAACGGCGCGGTTTCGCCCGGGACTTCGACCGGGCCTTCGCCATCGCCCGGGACGGCGGCCTGCTGGCGGCGCCGCACGGCGGTGAGCTGTCGGGCCCGTCGAGCGTGCGGGACTGCCTGGACGATCTGCACGCGGGCCGGGTCGGGCACGGCGTACGGGCGGCGGAGGATCCCGCGCTGCTGCGACGGCTGGCCGACCGCGGGGTGACCTGCGAGGTCTGCCCGACGTCGAATGTGGCGCTGGGGGTGTACGAGAAGCCCGAGGACGTACCGCTGCGGACGCTCTTCGACGCCGGCGTGCCGATAGCGCTGGGTGCGGACGACCCGCTGCTGTTCGGCGCGCGGCTGGCCGCCCAGTACGAGCTCGCCCGCACCACGCACGGCTTCTCGGATGCGGAACTGGCCGAGTTGGCCCGCCAGTCGATCCGCGGCTCCCAGGCGCCCGAGGGCGAGCGGCAGCGGCTCCTGGCGGGCGTCGACGCCTGGCTGGCGGCGTAGCGGCCTTTGAAGGCCCCGTACGCGCCCTGCTAGAGGCTGACGCCCACCGTCACCGGCTCGTTGACGAGGGTGACGCCGAAGGCCGCCTGGACGCCGTCGCGGACCTCGCGGGCGAGCGCCAGAAGGTCTTCGGTGGTGGCCGCGCCGCGGTTGGTGAGCGCGAGGGTGTGCTTGGTGGAGATACGGGCCGGGCCGCTGCCGTAGCCCTTGGTGAAGCCGGCCCGGTCGATGAGCCAGGCCGCGGAGGTCTTCACCAGGCCGTCGCCCGCCGGGAAGACGGGGGGCGCGACATCGGGGCCGAGCCGGTCCTGGGCGCGCACGAGGAAGGCCGCGTGCTCGGCCTCGGTGAGGATCGGGTTGGTGAAGAAGGAGCCGGCCGACCAGGTGTCGTGGTCCTCGGCGTCCAGCACCATGCCCTTGCCCGCGCGCAGGGCCAGCACGGTCTTGCGGGCGACCGCCGCCGGGACCCGGTCGCCGGCCTCGACGCCGAGGGCGCGGGCCGTCTCGGGGTACTTCAGGGGCGCGGAGAGGCCTCCGGCGTCCTCCAGGGCAAAGCGCACCCTCAGCACCACGAACCGGTCGGGGTGCTCCTTGAAGCGGCTGTGGCGGTAGGAGAAGCCGCACTCGCCGTTGGAGAGGGTGACGGTCTCGCCCGCACGGCGGTCGTAGGCGACGACCTCGGTGAGCGTGGTGGAGACTTCCTGGCCGTACGCGCCGACGTTCTGGATCGGGGTGGCGCCCGCCGAGCCGGGGATGCCGGCCAGGCACTCGATACCGGCCAGCCCGGCCTCGACCGTACGGGCGACCGCGTCGGACCAGTTCTCGCCCGCGGCCAGCTCCAGTGCCGTGCCGTCCAGGGTGAAGCCGCTGGTGGCGATGCGCAGGGCGGTGCCGTCGAAGCCCTTGTCGCCGATGACGAGGTTGGAGCCGCCGCCAATGATCAGCAGCGGGGTGCCGGCGTCGTCGGCGGCGCGGACGGTCTCGATCACCTCGTCGTCGGTGGTGGCCGTGACGAGACGGGCCGCCGGGCCGCCGAGGCGGAAGGTGGTCAGCGGGGCGAGGGGGGCGTCATGAAGTTCCTGCACGGGCCCAAGGGTACGGGGACGGTCCGGCAATGCCGGGCCGGCCGCCCCCGCCCATGCCGTCAGGCCAGGCGGACCACGGCGCGGGACATGCCCAGCACCTTCTGGCCCGCGCTTATCGCGGTGAGGTCGACCCGCACCGTACGGGCGTCGTCGTCCAGCTTGGCGGCGACCTTGGCGCTGACCTCGATCAGCGCGCCGGTCTCGTCGTTGGGGACCACGACGGGCTTGGTGAAGCGCACGCCGTACTCGGAGACCGCGCCCGGGTCGCCGACCCAGTCGGTGACCACGCGGATCGCCTCGGCCATGGTGAACATGCCGTGCGCGATGACGTCCGGCAGCCCGACCTCCTTGGCGAACTTCTCGTTCCAGTGGATCGGGTTGAAGTCACCGGAGGCGCCCGCGTACCGGACGAGCGTGGCGCGGCTCACTGGGAAGGTCTGCGCCGGGAGTTCGGTGCCGACCTCGATGTCGTCATAGGAGATCTTGGCGGTCATCTCAGGCCTCCTGGGCGGCGCGGGCCACCAGCTTGGTGAAGGCGGTCACCACGTGCTCGCCCGCCTCGTCGTGCACCTCACCGCGGATGTCGATGATGTCGTTGCCCGCCATGGTCCTGATGGCCTCGATGGTGGAGGTGACGGCCAGCCGGTCACCGCTGCGCACCGGCCGGGTGTAGGCGAACTTCTGGTCGCCGTGCACCACCCGGCTGTAATCCAGGCCCAGTTGCGGATCCTCGATCACCTGCCCCGCGGCCTTGAATGTGATCGCAAACACAAAAGTCGGCGGGGCGATCACATCGAGATGTCCGAGCGCTTTGGCGGCGTCGGCATCGACGTATACGGGGTTGGTGTCCCCGATCGCCTCAGCGAATTCGCGAATCTTTTCCCGGCCGACCTCGTACGGGTCGGTGGGCGGGTACGTGCGTCCGACAAAAGACGGATCGAGCGCCATGGGCTCGCTACCTCCTCGTACTGATGTTGGTGATTCAACGCCGTGAGGCCGCCCCCAAATTGGGGACGGCCTCACGAACGAGCCTGTGTTATCGCGTCTCGCGGTGTGCGGTGTGCGACTTGCAACGGGGGCAGTGCTTCTTCATCTCAAGACGGTCCGGGTCATTACGCCGGTTCTTCTTGGTGATGTAGTTCCGCTCCTTGCACTCCACGCAGGCCAGCGTGATCTTCGGGCGGACGTCGGTGGCAGCCACGTGAGTGCTCCTTGACGGACGGATGGTCGGACTGAACGCATAAAAGAGTAGCCGATCGGAGGACCGACCCCACAATCGGCTACTGTCAGTAGCGGTGACCGGACTTGAACCGGTGACACAGCGATTATGAGCCGCTTGCTCTACCGACTGAGCTACACCGCTGTGATGCGAGGGGACCCCGCCCGAAGGCGGGAACCTCACACATCAGAGCCCCAATACGGAATCGAACCGTAGACCTTCTCCTTACCATGGAGACGCTCTGCCGACTGAGCTATTGGGGCGAGCGATGAAGACATTACACGGCCCGCAGCCAAAGGTGAAATCCGTATCCGGGCCGCGCACCAACCGCCCCCCGCACCACACCGGTACGACTATTTCGCGCCTGCGCGACGGTCCCCCGGCGGCCCCCTACGCTCGGAACACCGCTGCGTGATCTTGCACGCCCGTGCCTTCGAGGAGCGCGATGTCCGACAGCAGTTCACCGCAGCAGCCACAGCCGGGGAAGCGGGGAAAGCCGAACGGTGGCCGGCATGCCAAGTCGGACGCGGGCGCGTTGGTCCTGTGCGGTGCCCGGTTGGCCGACGGCCGGACGGTGGACGTACGGCTCGGCGGCGGACGCATCGAGGCCGTCGGGACGGCCGGCAGCCTCGCCCCGCAGGGTTCCCGCGTCGACCTCGCGGGCTATCTCCTGCTCCCCGCCCCCGCCGAACCGCATGCGCACTGCGACACCGCGCTGACCGCGGACACCGACGGGCCCGCCTCCGACTCCCCCGAGGACGTCCAGCGGCGTACGACGGAGGCCGCGCTGCTCCAGCTCGGGCACGGCGCCACCGCCTCCCGCAGCCATGTCCGGATCGGCGATGTGCAGGGGCTGCGCTCGCTGCAGGCCGTACTGCGGGCCCGCCGGTCGCTCCGCGGGCTGGCCGACCTGGCGGCGGTCGCGGTGCCGCGCGTACTGACCGGAGTGGCCGGCGCGGACGGGCTGGCGATGCTGCGGGACGCCGTCAAGATGGGCGCCTCGGTCATCGGCGGCTGCCCGGACCTCGACCCCGACCCGGCCGGGTACGTCGAGACGGTCCTGGACGTGGCCGGCGAGCACGGCTGCCCGGTGGATCTGCACACGGACGGTGACGATCCGGCGCGGCTGTCCCGCTTCGCGGCGATGGCCGGCGGGCTGCGGCCGGGGGTGGCCCTCGGACCGTGCGCCGGGATGGCACGGATGCCGCGCAGCGTGGCGGCCCGGGTCGCCGAACAGCTCGCCGCCGCCGATGTCGCCGTCGTCTGCCTGCCCCAGGGCGACTGCACCGGCCTGGAGCGCCACGGCTCCCGGGTGGCCCGGCCCGCCCCCGTACGGCTGCTGCGCGCGGCCGGGGTACGGGTCGCGGCGGGCAGCGGGGCGCTGCGGGACGTGGCGAACCCGGTGGGGCGCGGCGACCCCCTGGAGGCCGCGTATCTGCTGGCGTCCCTCGGGGAGGCCACGCCCGAGGCCGCGTACGAGACGGTGAGCGCGGCGGCGCGGGCGACGCTGGGCCTGCCGGAGGTACGGGTCGAGGCGGGCTTTCCTGCGGAGCTGCTGGCCGTACGGGGCGAGCGGATCGCCGGGGTGCTCTCGCTCGCGTACAGCCGGGTCGTGGTGCATCGGGGACGGGTGGTCGCCCGGACCAGCGCGGTGCGCGAGTACTGCGACTCGGCGGCGGAGGTGGCGCTGGACCTGCCGCGGCAGTCGCAGCGCTGAAGCACCGGGGTGCCGTCGCCGGGTCCTGCGGTGTGCCGGGGCACTTCGGCGTACGGTCGGGATCATGCGCATTGTCATCGCAGGTGGACATGGTCAGATCGCGCTGCGGCTGGAGCGGTTGCTCGCCGGGCGCGGGGACGAGGTCGCGGGCATCGTCCGCCGGCCGGAACAGGCCGGCGACTTGCTGGCCTCGGGCGCCGAACCGGTCGTCTGCGACCTGGAGTCGGCGTCGGTGGAGGACGTGGCACGGCATCTGCAGGACGCGGACGCGGCCGTCTTCGCGGCGGGCGCGGGCCCGGGCAGCGGCACCGACCGCAAGGACACCGTGGACCGCGGCGCCGCGGCGCTCTTCGCGGACGCGGCCGAGGCGGCCGGCGTACGGCGCTTCCTCGTCGTCTCCTCGATGGGCGCGGACCGCGAGCCGCCGGAGGGCACCGACCCGGTCTTCGCGGCGTATCTGCGGGCCAAGGGGGCGGCGGACGCGGACGTACGGGCCCGGGCCGGCCTCGACTGGACGATCCTGCGGCCGGGCCGGCTGACGAACGACCCCGGAACGGGCCTGGTGACGCTGGCCGATGCGACCGGCCGCGACGAGGTGACCCGTGACGACGTGGCGGCCGTCCTGGCGGAGCTGCTCGCCCAACCGGCCACCGCGGGCCGGACGTTGGAGCTCATCGGGGGCGATGTGCCGGTGGCGGAGGCGGTGCGGAACGTGGCGGCGCACTGAGGGCCCACTGAGGGCCCGTCACGGCTGGTCGGAGAGGTCCGGTCGCGAGGGTGAAGCAGCACCGCTGCCGTGCGGCGGTGAGGCCGTGGCGTGTGGCCGGCACCGCGCAGAGTCTGACGCGGAGGGTCCGGCCGAGCGGCGGCCACGCGGTGCTCCGCTGCCGGCCGGACCGGAGTCGCGATGCGTGCCGGGCGCTGGGCGATGGATTCCCGATCCTCGGACCCGCGAGGCCTGGGTCTCCCGATCTCCTGCCCGCCCGGATGGCAGGTGCGGGGTACGGCGTCAGCGGCCGGCTGAGCCGCGGCCTCGATCGCGGCGGCCTTGAGGGAGGGAGGGAGGGAGGGAGGGAACCAGCGGCCCGGGGCTGCCCCGCACGGGGCTCCGCACGCGCTGGTCAGCACGCGGGACAAGGCGCGACAGAGCCGGGCAGACCACCCGCGTCGGCGGTTCCGCGGCGGCAGTTTCGCGTCCGCAAACAGAGAAGAGGCCCGCGGCCAGCATTTACGCTGGTCACGGACCTCTTCACACCTGTGGCGGCGCCAGGATTCGAACCTGGGAAGGCGAAGCCGGCAGATTTACAGTCTGCTCCCTTTGGCCGCTCGGGCACACCGCCAGGGTTTGCTGCCGGGAGACCCGCTGTGAGGCGGTGCTCTGTGGCAACGACGTAAACCATACCCGATGGCTGGGGGTGGTCCGCCACTCGATTCCGAAGCGCTGGATCTTGGCCGGGTGGCTAGGCTTGGCGGACGGTCCGGGATGGGCCGTACCCCTGACGGATCTACGTATGAGGAGCCAACTCAACATGGCCGACTCCAGTTTCGACATCGTCTCGAAGGTCGAGCGGCAGGAGGTCGACAACGCCCTCAACCAGGCCGCCAAGGAGATCTCGCAGCGTTACGACTTCAAGGGCGTGGACGCCTCGATCGCATGGTCGGGCGAGAAGATCGAGATGCGGGCCAACGCCGAGGAGCGCGTGAAGGCCGTACTCGACATCTTCGAGACCAAGCTGGTCAAGCGCGGGATCTCGCTGAAGGCCCTGGACGCCGGCGAGCCGCAGCCCTCGGGCAAGGAGTACAAGATCTTCGCCTCGATCGAGGAGGGGATCTCGCAGGACAACGCCAAGAAGGTCGCCAAGATCATCCGCGATGAGGGCCCGAAGGGCGTCAAGGCGCAGGTGCAGGGCGATGAGCTGCGGGTCAGCTCGAAGAGCCGGGACGACCTGCAGGCGGTGCAGCAGCTGCTGAAGGGGAAGGACCTGGACTTCGCGCTTCAGTTTGTGAACTACCGGTAGGAGCCCGGATTCCGGGTGCCAGGGATGGGGCGGTGCGCTTCGGCGTGCCGCCCCACCGGTGTTTCCCGAAGGGTTCCGCGGCGACGCTTGACCTCGACTTCGGTTGAGGTTGCAGGGTGTGGCCATGACTTCACGGCGGAACATGACTTCGCGGCAGAGCGCCCACCCCGACCCGCACGACGCCTTCCTGACGGACGTCTTTCCCGAGATCCGGCGGCCGGATGCCGGTGCCGTACTGATCAGCGAGTGGGACGCGGGCAGCCCCGAGGGCCAGCGGGCCGTCGTGGACGGCGTGGCCCGCGCGTGGGCGGAGATGCCGCTGCCGGAGGGCTTTCTCTCGCGGGTGCTGTTCACCGGGACGGACGGCCGGAGCGTGCTCAATTACGGCCAGTGGACGAGCCATGCGGCGCGCCAGGAGTTCGTACGGGACGCCGAGGACAACGGGCTGCGCGAGCGGATCGCTGCGGTCCTCGACGGCGTCGGGGGCGTCGGCAACGAGGGCCCTGGCCGCTTCCGGCTGTACCGCAGCCTGCTGGCCGAGGACGTGCCGGGGGCGATGGGCTGCGTCGTACGGGTCGCCTTTCGGACGTCGGGGCACGAGGCGGCCCGACGGCTCGTCGACGGTCTGATGGAGATGTTCGGCGGCCGGCAGGACGGCGAGGGCGCGTTCGGCTCGCACTTCCACCTCAGCGAGGACGGCCTGCAGGTCGTGAACTACAGCGAGTGGACGACCGCGGAAGCCCATCAGCGCATGTTCGACGCCAAGCTGAACGACGGCGGAGCGGTGATGGGCTTCATCGCGAGTCTGGACGGCGTGGAACCGCTGGGGTTCAAGCGGTTCGTGGGGCCTCGGGGACTCGTACGGGCGTAAGGGCGGGGCGGAGCGTCACCGCGTGGCGAACGGCTGGTCCGTGGGGACGATCTCGCGGCCCAGGGGCAGCAGGGAGATCGGGATCATCTTGAAGTTGGCGATGCCCAGCGGGATACCGATGATCGTCACGCACTGGATGATGCCGGTGACGATGTGGCCCAGGGCCAGCCACCAGCCCGCGAAGACGATCCAGATGACGTTGGCGATCGCCGACCCGGCGCCGGCGTCGCGCCGTTCGACCGTCGTACGGCCGAAGGGCCACAGGGCGTAGCCCGCGATCCGGAAGGACGCGATGCCGAACGGGATGGTGATGATCAGGATGCAGCAGATGACGCCCGCGACGACATAGCCGATCGCCAGCCAGAAGCCGCTCAGGACGAGCCAGATGACGTTGAGGATGAGCTTCATGATCGGCAGCCTTCCAGGCACGTGGGAGTGCACTTGAGAGTGTGTCTGCCCTCTATAGACGCGCGGAGGGTGTCCGAACGTTGCGGCGGATCCGCACCCGTCGTGTGAAATCGGCACCCGTCAGGGGCGGTGGCCTGCCATCTCCTCCAGGCGGGTGATGCGTTCGCGCATCGGGGGGTGGGTGGAGAAGAGCTTCGACATGCCCTCGCCCGCCCGGAACGGGTTGGCGATCATCATGTGGCTCGCCGTCTCGATCCGCGGCTCGGGCGGGAGCGGCAGCTGCCGGGTGCCCGCTTCCAGCTTACGCAGGGCGGAGGCGAGGGCCAGCGGGTCGCCGGTGAGCCGGGCGCCCGAGGCGTCCGCCTGGTACTCGCGGGAGCGGCTGACGGCCAGCTGGATGAGCGAGGCCGCGACCGGGCCGAGGATCATGATCAGGAGCATGCCGACGATGCCGGGGCCCTCGTCGTCGTCGCTTCTGCCTATGGGGATCAGCCAGGCGAAGTTGACGAGGAACATCACGACGGAGGCGAGCGCGCCGGCCACGGAGGAGATGAGGATGTCGCGGTTGTAGACGTGGCTGAGCTCATGGCCGATGACGCCGCGCAGTTCGCGTTCGTCGAGGAGCTGGAGGATGCCGTCCGTGCAGCAGACCGCGGCGTTGCGGGGGTTGCGGCCGGTGGCGAAGGCGTTGGGGGCCTGGGTCGGGGAGATGTACAGGCGCGGCATGGGCTGGCGGGCGGCCGTGGAGAGCTCGCGGACCATGCGGTAGAGCCCTGGGGCCTCGAATTCGCTGACGGGGCGGGCCCGCATGGCCTTGAGGGCCAGCTTGTCGCTGTTCCAGTACGCATAGGCGTTGGTGCCCAGGGCGACGAGGACGGCGATGATCAGGCCCGTACGGCCGAAAAGGCTGCCGATGACGATGATGAGTGCGGACAGTCCCCCGAGGAGTACGGCGGTCCTGAGCCCGTTGTGCCGGCGGTGCACGGTACGCCCTCCAAGCGGTGCGGCAGGGGAACCCTGTGCTGCTTATCTCCACTCTCCAGTGGACCCTTACTCACTGGTCAACGCGAGATGGGGAGGGGTGGTTCCCTTGCCTGCGCGGCGCGGCGCGGTGCCGGGCAGGGCGGGACGGCGGCCGCGGCGGCCCCGGCCGTGATCCACCGGACAGGCCTCAGAGGAGCGCCCCCGAGGCGAAGCGCAGGACGAGCTGCGGGGCGCCGGAGAGGGCGATGCCGAGCACCGTGGCGAGGGTGATGGCGGTGGTCAGGGCGGCCGGGATCTTGGCGTGCGGCGCGGGACGGTCCGCGGCCGCGGCCTCGGCGCCCCGGAAGAGGATCGCGGTCCACTGGAGGTAGTAGTAGAGCGCGATCACGACGTTGACGGCCATGACGACGGCGAGCCAGGCCAGGCCCGCGTCGACCGCCGCCGAGAACACCGTCACCTTGGCGAAGAGGCCGATGATGCCCGGCGGCAGACCCGCCAGGCAGAGCAGGAAGAAGCCGAGGGCGAGCGCCACCAGGGGGCGCCGGGCGTACAGGCCCCGGTAGTCGGTGAGGCGGTTGGCGGGGCTGGTGCGGGCCACCAGGGCGGCGATGGCGAAGGCGCCGAGGTTCACCGCGCCGTACATCAGGGCGTAGGCGACGGTGGAGCCGATGGCGTGCGCCGGGTTGTCGGCGTAGCCGGCCGCCGCGATGGGGACCAGGAGGTAGCCGGCCTGGCCGACCGAGGACCAGGCGAGCAGGCGTACGGCGCTGTGCGCGCGGCGCGGGTCCTGGCGGAGGGCGGCGACGTTGCCGACGGTCATGGTGAGCGCGGCCAGGACGGCCAGCGCCGGGCCCCAGACGTTGGCGTACGAGGGGAAGCCCTGGACCGTGACCAGGATCAGGCCGGAGAAGCCGACGGCCTTGCCGATCACGGAGAGGTAGGCGGCGATGGGCAGCGGCGCGCCGACGTACGTGTCGGGCACCCAGAAGTGGAACGGGACGGCCGCGGTCTTGAAGGCGAAGCCGACGAGGGTGAGTGCGACGCCCGCGGTGGCCAGGGTCGCCAGCCGGGGGTCGGGCAGGTCGGTGAGGGTGTGCGCCACCCGGGACAGATGCAGGCTCCCGGTGGCCGCGTACAGGAAGCTCACGCCGAGCAGCATCACGGCGGTGGCGGCCACCGAGGAGAGGAAGAACTTCAGGGCCGCCTCGGAGGAGAGCCGGTCGCCGCGCCGCAGCCCGACCAGGGCGAAGGCGGGCAGCGAGGCCACTTCGAGGGCGATGACCAGGGTGGCGAGGTCCCGGGAGGCGGGCAGCAGGGCGGCGCCGGCCGCCGAGGAGAGCAGCAGGAACCAGTACTCCCCGGTGGGCAGGTCGTGATCCTTGATGGTGTCGATGGACAGCAGGGCGGTCAGCAGCGCCCCGGCCAGCACCAGGAACTGGATGACGAGGGTGAACGGGTCGGCCACATAGCTGCACACGTCCGGGTGGCCGGTGAGGCAGAAGGTGCGGCGGTCGCCGTCCAGGAGGGGCAGGAGGGAGAGCGCCGCCAGGGCGAGGCCTGCGGTCGCCACCCAGCCGAGCAGCGGCTTCCTGGTGGCGGGCAGGAAGAGGTCGGCGACGAGCACCACCAGGGCGACGGCCGCGGTGATGGTGGGCGGCGCGATGGCGAGCCAGTCGACGGACTGGACCAGAGAGGTGACCGAGCTCATCACTTACCGCCTCCGAGGAGCTGCTGGACGGCCGGGTTCGTGAGGCCGAGGAGGGCCGCGGGCCACAGTCCGGCGAGGACGGTGAGGACGGCGAGGGGGGTCCAGGCCGCGTATTCGTGACGCGCGATGTCGGGGATGACGAGCGCCGGGGCGGACCCGTCGGCTCCCAGCGGGGCCGGCTCGGCCACCACATGGCCGCCCATGCAGACGCGGCGGACGACGAGCAGCAGGTAGGCGGCGGTCAGCAGGGTGCCGAGGCCGGCCATGACCATGAACGTCAGGAAGGCGGGCCGGCTGAGCCCCGCGGCCGGGCGGAAGGCGCCGAACATCGCGAGCATCTCGCCCCAGAAGCCGGCGAGTCCGGGGATGCCCAGCGAGGCGACGGCGCCGAAGGCGAGGAGTCCGCCGAAGCGCGGGGCCCTGCCGTACAGGGCGGCGCCGGTGCTGCCCGCGAGGGTGTCGAGGTCGGTGCTGCCGTAGCGGTCCTTGAGGGCGCCGACCAGGAAGAACAGCAGGCCGGTGATCAGACCGTGGGCGATGTTGGCGAACAGCGCGCCGTTGACGCCGGTGGGGGTCATGCTCGCGATGCCGAGCAGGACGAATCCCATGTGGCCGACGGAGCTGTACGCGATCAGGCGCTTGAGGTCGCCCTTGGCGCCCTTGCGGACCAGGGCGAGGCAGGCGAGGGAGCCGTAGATGATGCCGATGGCGGCGAGCGCGGCGAGGTACGGGGCGAAGGTGTGCATGCCCTCGGGCGTGATCGGCAGTGCGATGCGGACGAAGCCGTACGTGCCCATCTTCAGCAGGACGCCGGCCAGCAGCACGGAGCCGACGGTGGGGGCCGCGGTGTGCGCGTCCGGCAGCCAGCTGTGCAGCGGCCACATCGGGGCCTTGACGGCCAGTCCGATGCCGATCGCGAGCACCGCCAGAAGCTGAACTGTGTGGCTGAGCTGGGCTTTCGGGCCGTTGTCAGTGGCGAGTGCGACCATGTCGAACGTGCCGGACTTCACGCCGATGAGGAGGAGGCCGAGCAGCATGACGACCGAGCCGAGCAGCGTGTAGAGGATGAACTTCCAGGCCGCCGCCTGCTTTCCGGCGCCGCCCCAGCGGGCGATGAGGAAGTACATCGGGATGAGGACCATCTCGAAGGCGAGGAAGAACAGCATCAGGTCGAGGACGGCGAAGCTGGCGAGGGTGCCGGCCTCGAGGGTGAGCAGCAGAGCCACGAATGCCTTGGGTGACGGGCCCGTTGGCATCTTGAAGTAGCTGTAGAGCGCGCAGAGGAAGGTCAGCAGCGCGGTCAGGACGACAAGGGGGAGCGAGATGCCGTCGACGCCGAGGTGGATACGGATGTCGAGCGCCGGGATCCAGCTGATGTCGGTGGTGGCCTGCATACGGGCCGGGTGGTCGTGGTCGAAGCCGATGGCCAGCGCGAGGGCGGCGGCGAGGACGACGCCGGTGACGGTCACTCCGTGGCGCAGCACGGCCTGATCGGGGTTGCGGCCCCGGAGGCCGGGCGGGGCGGGGAGCAGCGCGGCGAGCGCGCCGACGAGGGGAAGGACGACGACGCCCGCGAGGAGGATCTGCATGGCGGTGTGATTCACGGGTCAGGCCCTCCTCAGGGTTTCGGCTCCGACGAGGCAGGCCGCGAGGTCCGTCGGCTGGGGGTACGGGGGTCGTCCCCCGGAGGATTGCAGCACGGTCAGGCTCCCGTGCCCGTAGCGACGAGGACGGCGGCGACGGCCAGAACGAGCGAGCCCGCCAGCAGGGCGCCGAGATAGGTCTGCACATTGCCGGTCTGGGCGCGGCGGACGGCGGCGCCCAGCCAGCGGGGGGCGGTGCCCGCGCCGCGCACGTAGGTGTCGACGACCTCGCGGTCGAGGAAGCGCACGAGCGTGGCGGCGGCGCGTACGGGCCGGACGAACAGCGCGGAGTAGACGGCGTCGAGGTGGAAGCCGGCGGCCGCGTGGCGGTGGAGCGGGCCCAGGAGGAGGCGGCCGGGGTCGGCCGGGTCCGGGGCGCCGGCGACATCGCCGTAGGCGGGGGCGTGGCTTTCGATGGCCAGCTCCTCGGCGAGGCCGGGGGCGGCGTCGGGGGCGACGGCCACCGCTCCGAGGGGGGCGCGGGCGGCGAGCGCGCTGGTGTGGCGCCAGGTCGCGTAGGTGACCAGGCCGCCGACGAGGGCGACGCCGGTGCCCAGGACGGAGGTGTTGAGGGTGGGGGTGAGCGAGCGCCCGTCGAACCAGTCGGGCAGGTAGGGGCCCGCCAGGCCGAACGCGACGGTGGGGACGAACAGCACCCAGAGCGTGGCGTTCATGACGACGGGCTGGGGACCGTGGTCGGGGACCTCGGTGCCCTTGCCCTTGAAGGCGAGCAGCCACAGACGGGCGGCGTAGGCCGCGGTGAGGAGGGCGGTGAGCAGTCCGGAGATCAGTACCGTCCAGCCGGCCGCGCCGGGAATGCCGTGCGCGCCACCGGTGGCGGCGTGTTCGGCGGCGCCCAGGACGGCTTCCTTGGAGAAGAAGCCGGCGAACGGCGGAATCGCGGCGAGCGCGAGCAGCGCCACGGTGACCGTCCAGTAGGCGTCCGGGATGCGCCGGGACAGGCCGCTCATCCGGGACATGGCGGCCAGCGAGTTCGTCCCGGAGGCGTGGATGATCACGCCCGCGCCGAGGAAGAGCAGGGCCTTGAACGCGCCGTGCGAGAGGAGGTGGAAGACGGCGGCGCCGCGGTCGCCGACGGCCAGCGCGCCGAGCATGTAGCCGAGCTGGCCGATCGTCGAATAGGCCAGGACGCGCTTGATGTCGTCCTGGGCGAGCGCGGCCAGGCCGGAGCCGACCATGGTGATCGCGGCCATGACGGCGAGCACGACCAGGGCTGCCGCGGAGGCGGCGAAGACCGGGAGGAGCCGGGCCACGACATAGACACCGGCGGCGACCATGGTCGCCGCGTGGATCAGCGCCGAGACGGGGGTCGGGCCGGCCATCGCGTCCGGGAGCCAGGTGTGCAGCGGGAACTGCGCCGACTTGCCCGCGACACCGGCCAGCAGCAACAGCGCGATCAGCGTCGGGTGGTCCAGGCCGCCGCTGGCGACCTGGCCGAGGATTCCGGTGATCCGGAACGTACCGGCGTCGACGGCCAGCGCGAAGATGCCGAAGAGGAAGGGGACATCGCCGAGCTTGGTGACGAGGAAGGCCTTGAGGGAGGCGGCACGGGCGGCCTCGGTCTCCCAGTAGTGGCCGACGAGGAAGTACGAGCAGATGCCCATGACTTCCCAGCCGACCAGCAGCAGCATCAGGTCGCCGGTGTAGACGACGAGCAGCATCGCGGAGGTGAAGAGGGAGACCAGCGCGGCGTAGGAGGGGTAGCGCGGATCGTCGCGCAGATAGCCGGTGGAGTAGATCTGCACGCAGGTGGCCACGACCCCGACCAGGACGGCGATCAGCGCGGCGAAGCCGTCGATGTGCAGCGCCAGGTCGATGGGGACGGAGCCGGTCGGGGTGAACCGGGTGGCGACGTCGGTGGCCGGACCGCCGCCCTGCTCGACGGCGACGCTGAGGGCGAGCGCGGCGGCGGCGAGCGTCGGCAGCACGGCCAGCGGCCGGACGAAACCTGGCGCGCGGCGCCCCAGGAGGAGGCCGGCGACGGCCCCGAGGAAGGGCAGGAGGGGAACGAGGACGGCGGTGGTCGTGAGCGTCACGCGGTGGCCTCCGCCTGGGTGTCCGGCTGCGGCTGCGCGCCGTGGTCCGTGGCATCCGTACCGTCCGGCCGCTCCGCGAGGTCACGGAGCCGGTCGATGTCGGAGCTGCCGCGGTTGCGGTAGACGAGCAGCACGATCGCCAGGCCGATACCGATCTCGGCGGCGGCGACGGCGATGGTGAAAAGGGTCAGCGCCTGGCCGGCGTGCAGGGTGTCGCGCAGCCAGACGTCGAAGGCGACGAGGTTGAGGTTGACGGCGTTGAGCATCAGCTCGACGGACATCAGCACCAGGATCGCGTTGCGGCGGGCGAGCACGCCGTACAGACCGATGCAGAAGAGGAGGACGGCGAGGACGGCCGGATAGGCGAGATGCATCAGCGCTGGTCCTCTCGCGGGGCGGGGGCGCGGGAGACGCCGTTCCTGAGGGCCGCCGCCGGGGCCTTGCCCTCACCGGCCTTGCGGGACAGCACGATCGCGCCGACGAGCGCGGCGAGCAGCAGCACGGACAGCGCCTCGAAGGGCAGCACCCAGTACTGGAAGAGGGTGCGCCCGGAGGCCTCGGTGGAGCCCTGGACGGCGCCGTCGAGGTTGATCCAGGTGGCCCGGAACGCGTCGACGACGACCCAGACCAGCGCAGCGGCCGCGGCGACGGCCACGACCAGCGCGGCCCAGCGGTTGCCCGAATCGGCGTCCGGGGAGCGGCCGATGGGCGCCTTCGTCAGCATCAGTCCGAAGAGGAGGAGGACGACCACGGAACCGACGTAGATCAGCACCTGCACCCAGGCGATGAACTCCGCGGTGAGCAGGAGGTACTCGACGGCGATCCCGCCGAGGGAAACCACCAGCCAGAGCGCGGCGTGCACCAGCTGCTTGGTGGTGACCGTGACGGCGGCCGCGCCGAGGGTCGCGATGCCGACCAGGAGGAAGGCGATCTCGACACCGGTGGGCGAAAGGAAGCCGTGGCTGACAGCGGCGGCGAGCGTCACGTTCCCTCCTCCTTGGTGTCCTGGGCCTGTTGCTGGGCTTCGGCTGCCTGCTGGGCTTCGGCTGCCTGCTGGGCGGCGAGCTTGTCCGCGGCCTTGCGGGCGGCGGCGATCTCCTTGGGCTCCTCGGCCGCCGGGTCGAGCGCGGGCGGCTCGGGCACCGTCCACATCCACTCGCGGAGCCGGTCGCGCTCATGGGTCAGCTCGTGGATGTCCGTCTCGGCGTACTCGAATTCCGGCGACCAGAAGAGCGCGTCGAACGGACAGACCTCGATGCAGATACCGCAGTACATGCACAGCGCGAAGTCGATGGCGAAGCGGTCCAGCACATTGCGGCTGCGCTCGCGGCCACCGGGCGCGGCGGGCGGCACCGTCTCCTTGTGGGAGTCGATGTAGATGCACCAGTCCGGGCATTCGCGGGCGCACAGCATGCAGACCGTGCAGTTCTCCTCGAACAGCCCGATGACGCCGCGGGTGCGCGGCGCGAGGTCGGGCTGGACGTCGGGGTACTGCGCGGTGACCGACTTCCTCGTCATCGTGCGCAGCGTGACGGCCAGGCCCTTGGCGAGGCCGCTGCCGGGGATGCCCATTACGAGATCACCACCTTGACGACGCCGGTGACGGCGATCTGGGCGAGGGCGAGCGGGATGAGGACCGTCCAGGCGAGCTTTTGCAGCTGGTCCTCGCGCAGCCGCGGGTAGGTGACCCGCAGCCAGATGACGCCGAAGGCGAGGATCGCGGTCTTCAGCAGCGTCCACAGCCAGCCCAGGCCGTCGAGGCCGAACGGACCGTGCCAGCCGCCGAGGAAGAGGACGGCGGTCAGGGCGCAGAGAACGACGATGCCCGCGTACTCGGCCAGGAGGAAGAGCGCGAAGCGCAGCCCGGTGTACTCGGTGTACGCGCCGAAGATGATCTCCGAGTCGGCGATCGGCATGTCGAACGGCGGCCGCTGCAGCTCGGCGAGCCCGGCGGTGAAGAAGACCACCCCGCCCACGATCTGCCACGGCACCCACCACCAGTGGAAGGCGTCCAGGATGCCGGGCAGCGAGAGCGTGCCGGCCGCCATCGCCACGGACGCGGCGGCGAGCAGCATCGGCAGTTCGTACGCCAGCAGCTGCGCGGCCGTCCGCAGACCGCCGAGCAGCGAGAACTTGTTGGCCGACGCCCAGCCCGCCATCAGCGAGCCGAGCACGCCGACGCCCATGACGGCGAGTACGAAGAAGATGCCCGCGTCCAGGGCCTGCCCCACGGCGTTGTGCGGGCCGATCGGAATGGCGATCAGGACCAGGAGGTACGGCAGCAGGGCGACGGCCGGTGCGAGCTGGAAGATCCGCCGGTCGGCACCCGCCGGGACGACGTCCTCCTTCTGCGCGAACTTGACGCCGTCGGCGACCAGCTGCGCCCAGCCGTGGAAGCCGCCCGCGTACATGGGGCCGAGGCGGCCCTGCATATGGGCCATGACCTTGTGCTCGGTCTGCCCGACGACCAGCGGAAAGACCAGGAAGACGACGAAGACGGCAAGAAGGCGCAGGGCGATGTCGAGGGTGTCGCTCATGAGGTGTCGCCTCCTGCCTGGTCGCGGTCGTTGGCCACGTCGTTGACGGTGTCGTTGGCCGTGGCGTTGCCTGTGTTGTTGTCGTTGCCGGCGCTGGGCTCCGCCTCGGGCTCGGGCTTCGCTTCAGGCTCGGGCTTTGCCTCGGACTCGGGCTTTTCCGTCGCCTCGGGCTTTTCCGCCGCCTCGGGTTTCTTCGCCGTCTCGTCGAAGGCCGGGCGGGCGTGGTGCCAGGGGGCGTCGGAGGAGCTGGGGGCGTCCGTCTTCGCCGGGGTCTCCGTCGCCGGAGCCGCCTCCGCCTGCTGGCTCGCCGAGCCCTCACTCACCGACCGGGTACGCCGCGCCGGGCGCGCCGGGCGCTCGGCAGGCGCCGCGGCCGCCGGAGCCTCCGCGGCCTCGCCCGCCGCCCCCGTCGCCTGCTGGCCGGCCGAGCCCGCGCTCGCCGTCCGCGTACGCCGCGCCGGGCGCTCGCCCGCGGCGGCACCCGCCGCCCGCGCGCCCCGCGCAGGCCGCGCGGGCGCAGGCGGCAGCTGGCCCTTCAACGGACCCCATTCGTTCGGGTCGGGCACGCCCGGCGGCAGCATCTGGCGCCGCTTGGGCCCGCCGTGCTCGGACTCCCCCGGCTCCTTGGCACCCGGCCACGCCTTGGCGACGCGCGCCGCGAGCACGAAGTCCTTGCGCAGCGGATGGCCCTCGAAGGTCTCCGGGAGCAGCAGGGGTACGAGGTGCGGATGGCCGGTGAAGTCCACGCCGAACATCTCGTGGGTCTCGCGCTCGTGCCAGCCCGCGCCGGCGAACACCTCCACGGCGGTGGGCAGCGCGGCGGCGTCGTGCGGCACGGTCGTCCGGACGACCAGCCGGCGGACGGTCCCCGGGTGCGCCACATCCGCGAGGTGCGCGCAGATCCGGAAGCCGGTGCCGGGCTCGTCGACGGCGCTCAGCCAGTCGAAGTAGGTGCAGCCGAGGTCGTCGCGGGCGGCCGTCAGGGCGGTGAGCCAGGCGTCCACCGGGACGTCGACCGTCAGCAGGTCGTATGCCAGCTCCGCCGTGGCCCCCGTACCGAAGATCTCGCTCGCGGGCCGCGGCAGCCAGCCGACCACCGGCTCGGCGACCGGCTCGACGGGCTGCTCGACGGCCTGCTCGGGCTGGTCGACAGCTTGCTCGGGCTGCTCGGGCGTCTCGCTCCGGTCGCTCATCGGGGCTCCTCCCCCGCCGTCTTCGGCTCCTCGGTCTCAGGGGCCGGCGGCGCGACCAGCCCGCTGCGGAGCGCGGCCGCCGACGGCCGGGCGCCGCCGCCATGTCCGTACCGCTCGCCCAGCGACTCGCGCGCGATCTTCTCCTGAAGCTTGAGGATGCCCTGGAGCAGCGCCTCGGGACGCGGCGGGCAACCCGGTACGTACACATCGACCGGGATGATCTGGTCGACGCCCTTGGTGACGGAGTACGAGTCCCAGTAGGGGCCGCCGCAGTTGGAGCAGGCCCCGAAGGAGATCACGTACTTCGGCTCGGGCATCTGCTCGTAGAGGCGCTTGACCGCGGGCGCCATCTTGTCGGTGACCGTGCCGGAGACGACCATCAGGTCGGCCTGGCGCGGGCCGGGCGCGAACGGGATCACGCCGAGCCGGATGAAGTCGTGGCGCGCCATGGACGCGGCGATGAACTCGATGGCGCAGCAGGCGAGGCCGAAGTTGAAGACCCACAGGCTGTAGCGGCGGCCCCAGTTGAGGACCACCTTCATCGGTTCGGGTGCGAGCCGGGCCAGGGTCCCCAGGCGCCGCGGCTCCGGCAGGAACTCGGGGCCGGCGCCCTCGGACGCGGCTGCGGATCCGTTGGGGGCGGGGTTCACGTCCATTCCAGGACGCCCTTCTTCCATGCGTAGAGCAGGCCGATGGCGAGGAAGCCGAGGAAGATGAACATCTCCACCAGCGTCACGCCACCGAAGCCGGGGGCGGCGAAGACCGTCGCCCAGGGGAACAAGAAGATCGAGTCGACGGCGAAGATGACGTAGAGGAAGGCGTAGACGTAGTAGCGGACCTGGGTGTGCGCCCAGCCCTCGCCGACGGGGTCCACGCCGCACTCGTACGTCAGCAGCTTCTCGGGCGTCGGCACCACAGGCCGCAGCAACCGCCCGGCCCCGAAGGCCACGGCCACGAAGAGCACGCCGATCACGGCGATGAGCCCTACGACCGAGTAGCCCTCGAAATAATCCGCGGCGATGGTGGTGCGTACGGTCGTGTCCGGCACGTCCGCCCCTCGCTCCCTGACTGCGCTTGTTCAACGACTTCGACGATCTGTACGGACCGGAGTCTAGGCCCTGCTCCGGCCGCGTTGAGCAGCCGCGTCGTCGCGGAGGGTGGGGTTGTCCCCACTTCGCCCTACCTGGGCGGCCGGCAGCGTAGACGTCGCGGCCGATTGTCTCAGGGACCGTCTCACGGACCGGACGGTGCAGCTCCGGATCAGCGTTTGGGGCCGCCGTCGAAGGGGCTGCGGGTGTCGGGGCCGTCGGCGTCGGTGGGGGCGGGTGACCGGGGCGGGGTCGCGGGTAGCGGTTGCGCGGGCTGCGGGTGGGGCTGCGCCGGCGTTTGGGGCAGGGGCTGCGGCATCTGCTGAGGGGTGGGGTGGGACGTGGGAGTCGACTGCGGCGCAGGGGCCGGAGTCGGGTGGGACGTCGGAGTCAGGTGGGACGTCGGGGCCGAATGGGATGTCGGGGTCGGCCGTGGCATCGGCCGCGGCGGTACGGGTGCGGGCCCGGGGACGCCGGCTTGCGGCGGTACGGGGGCGGGCCCGGAGGCTCCGGTCCCCGGCATGACGGGCGTCTGCCCCGGGGCGTGGACCACCTGCTGGGGAGGCGACTGCTGGGGATACCCCTGGAGGGGCTGCTGCGCGGCCTGCGGGGACTGGACGTACGGAGACTGGGCGTGCGGGGACTGGGCGTGCGGGGACTGGACGTTCCGCCTGCCGGGCTCCCGCGAGACGGCGCGGTCCATCACCTCGGCCGCGATCCGGGCCGCCGACTCTCGTGTCCGCTCGCCCAGCAGTTCCGTCCGGATGGCTCCGCCCGCCGCCAGATGGCGGTCGTACGGCAACGGGAGCACCGCCGCTCCCCCGGCACCCAGATGCTCGGCCGCCTTGCGTACATCGAGACCGGCGTCGGGCGAGGAGTGCGTGAGCACGACCACCGTGGTCGGCAGCAGGCCGGGGTGCAGCCCGCCGACCCAGTTCAGCACGGACCGGGTGGCCGCCACGCCCTCCGGGGTCGCGGGGGTGACCAGTACCCGCGCCTGGGTCGTCACCAGGGCGGTGCGGGCCACCTCGGCGGGCAGCGTCTCGCAGTCCACCACGGTGGCGGCGAAGTGGCGGCGCAAGGAGGTCATCACGACCCGGTAGGTATCGAGGTCCAGCCGCGTGCCGATCGCCCCCTGGCTGCCGGGCAGCAGCCAGCCGCCGCCCGCGAACGGCAGGAGATAGCCGGTCAGGTCCGTGATCAGCATCGAGGGATCGACGATCTCCGCAAGATCGCTGCCCGACCAGCGCACCTCGCGGGCGCCGAGGCGGTGCGGCAGCGTACCGAGCGCCGGATCGGCCTCGACGGCGAGCACCGGGTCGGGGCGGTAGTGCGCATAGGTGAGCGCCAGCAGGGCGGCGACGGTGGACTTGCCCGCGCCGCCGCGGATGCTGGAAACGGCGATCTGCCGACCGCTGGTCACGGGCTGCTGGATGGCGTACGCGGCCTGGGTGAGGGCGGCCGTCTCGGCGGCCGGCGAGGACGCGAACACCCGGCGCAGCGCCCGCCCGGCCCTCCTGGCCAGCGGGTCGCCGCGCCGCGGCTTGGGCTGGCCGGCGGCCAGCTCGGGCGGCAGGAGCGGGACGGAGACCGGAGTGCGGGCCGGCAAACCGGAACGTCCGTAGCGGCCGGGGGCTGGGGCCGAGGGGGCAGCGGCAGGAGCGGCAGCGGACGGGGCCGATGGGGCGGGAGCCGATGGGGCGGGAGCGGATGGGGCGGGAGCGGACGCGGCGGGAGCGGAC
This sequence comes from Streptomyces sp. NPDC053427, assembly GCF_044544985.1. NCBI lineage: Bacteria > Bacillati > Actinomycetota > Actinomycetes > Kitasatosporales > Streptomycetaceae > Streptomyces > Streptomyces sp. NPDC053427. The sequence goes on from NZ_JBITYA010000007.1 coordinate 359,038, forward strand.
GCGGCCGGGGCCGACGGGGCGGGAGCCGACGGGGCAGGAGCCGATGGGGCGGGAGCCGGCGTGCCCGGGGCCCGCGACGGCAGATGTGTCGGGGTGGGAGGCGTCGCCATGGGCGCCTGGGCAGTGGATCTCTGGCCAGTGGGTGCCTGGCCAGTGGGTGCCTGAGCGGCGGGTGCCTGCGCGACGGGCCCTGCCGGGGCCGGAGCCGCGGCGGGAGCAGGGGCCGGTGCGGGAGCAGGGGCCGGTGCGGGCAGGCCACCGGGCATCCTCTGCGCAGTCAATGCAGGCATCGGCCCAGCCCCCTCCGTCGCGCTCGTACCCGCGCTCGGACTCGAAGCTGAAGCCGAACTCGCAGCCGAACCCGAAGACGCACTCGCGCCCGCACCTGAACTCGTACTCACCGAAACCGCACCTCCCTCCCGCTTATTCAACGTCAGGCCCGGTCGCCCCGGTTCCGTACCCCCGGGCGTATTCGCTCCGGGGCTCGCTTCCGCTGACATGTTCCCTCCGAAGCTTCCGGGTCAGGACGTGCCCAGCAGCAGGGTGTAGACCCCGAAGGCTCCCAGGGCCACCGGGATCAGCGCCACCACGCCGGCCGACTCGACCAGATCCAGCCATCGCCACAGCCGCGCCCGGAGGGGCTCGGGCACCCGTACCGCGAGGATCGCAACCGGCAGCGCCGCCAGCACGCCCAGCAGCGCCAGGGCGCCGACCGGCCCGCCACCGTCCGTCGCCCAGAGCAGAACGAGCCGTACGCATACGGCGGTTCCGGCCGCCAGCAGCGCGACGACCTCCACCGCCAGCGGGTAGGCGCGGGCCCGCGAGAGCAGTACGACGCAGAGCAGCAGCGCGGCGAGCACGGTCCACAGGCCGGGTGTGTCCACCGCCAGCACCCCCGCCGCGCCGGCCGAGGCCGCCATCGCCACCGTGGCCAGGGCCAGCCCCCGGTGGGTGGCGCCCAGGGCGGCCGCCACCTGGTGCCTGCTGACCGGCGTGCCACCGGAGCGCCGGTCGTCCAGCCGGGTCAGCCCGGCGGCCATCAGCGCGAGCCGCGGCAGATACCCGAGGACCAGGACGGAGACGAAGCCGAGGGCAACACCCGTACGGGCGGGGGTGGTCAGCGCGAGACCGGCCTCCCAGGCGCCCACCGCGAGCGCGATCGAGGCGGCTCCGGTCAGACCGCCGCGCCCCAGTGGCGTGCAGAGCCCGAGGAGCGCGAACACGGCGGCGACGGTCAGTCCTACGGTGGCCAGCCGGGCTGCGCCGCCGGAGACCGCATGCCAGGAGGCGACGACCCCGAGCACACCGCCGAGCAGCAACAGGGCGACGCCCGGTGCACGGTGGCCCGGCCGCCCGGCCACCAGGCCGGTACCCGCTCCGGCGCCCGCGGCGAGCACGGCGGCACCTGCGAGCCAGAGGGCGGCGCCGCTCCCGTACCACGCGACCGCGCAGACCCCGGTGACGGCCGCAAGCAGCACACTGGCTGTCACCGCCGTCCAGGCCTTGGTCCGTTCCCCCCAGCCCCAGCCGCGGACGTCGAGCGGACCGGCCGTCTCGTTGGTGAGGTCCCCGTCAACGGGATCCGGCACCAGCACCTGGCTGTCGCAACCCTGCGCCATCGCCCCGCCTCTCCCGCTCTGCACCGCATCACCATACGGTCCCGCCGCCGCGGCGTGTCCACCACCGGCGATAACGAGATAGCCACCGGCCTGCGCCGATGCGGAGGAAGACGGGGCGAAGGTGGGGGAAACCCCACCCCCGGCACCCCACGAACCCCATGGCACCCGGGCCCGTGGCCGGGCAGGCTGTGGCGTATGACGGAGAGATCGTTGCCCAGTGCCGCCGATGGAGCCCTTGACGGCACCTCACCACCGCCGCCCCGGGCGCCGCTCAGCGCCTGGACGTGGCGGGAGATCGCCTACCTGCTGTCCAATTTCCCGCTGGACGTCCTCGCGTTCGTGGTGCTGGTGGTCTGGCTGGCGCTCGGGATCGGGCTGTCCGTCACCGTCATCGGGCTGCCGCTGCTCGCGACCGGCCTGGTGGCGTGCCGGAAGTACGGGAAGGCGGAACGGGCGCGGGCGCGGGCGCTGCTCGGCGTGGAAGTGGAGGAACCGAGTCCGCTGCGGGCGCGGGAGGCGGGGTTCTTCCCCTGGCTGTGGGCGTGCGTGAAGGACCCGGTCGCCTGGCGGCATGCGCTGTTCGCGTTCATCAGGCTGCCCTGGGCCGTCCTCACGTTCTCGGTCACGCTCGTCTCGCTCCTCGTGGCCTGGCCGGCGCTGCCGTGGCTGGCGCGCTGGCTGTCGAACGTGGACCGGGCGATGGTGCGCGGACTGCTCTCCCCCTCCGACGAGTTGGAACGGCGGATCGCCGAGCTGGAGACGGACCGGATGACGGTCACCGACACCGCGGCGGCCGATCTGCGGCGCATCGAGCGGGATCTGCACGACGGCGCACAGGCCCGGCTGGTGGCGCTCGCCATGGGGCTCGGGCTGGCGAAGGAGAAGCTGCTGGAGGACCCGGATGCGGCGGCGGCGATGGTGGACGAGGCGCACGGCGAGGTGAAGCTGGCGCTGCAGGAGCTGCGGGACCTGGCCCGCGGCATCCATCCGGCGATCCTGACGGACCGCGGGCTGGGGCCGGCGCTCGCCTCGCTGGCCGGGCGCTGCACGGTGCCCGCCACGACCTCCGTGGACCTGGCCGAACGACCCGCGCCGGCCATCGAGGGCATCGCGTATTTCACCGTCTCCGAGCTGCTGCAGAACGTCTCGAAGCACAGCGCGGCGCGGCGGGCGTCCGTGGAGGTGTGGCGGGTCAAGGACCGGCTGCTGATCCAGGTGGAGGACGACGGGCGGGGCGGGGCGCGGCTGGACGGCGGCAGCGGGATGGCCGGTCTTGCGGAGCGGCTGGGGTCGGTGGACGGGCTGTTCGTGCTGGATTCGCCGGTCGGCGGGCCGACTCGGGTGACGGCGGAGCTGCCGTGGCGGGCGCGTACGGGCGGGAGCTGACGGGGCGGACGGGGCGGCGGGTGCGTTCGTCCTCAGGTCCGGGGGTGGGGAAAACCCCAGGGAAAGAGTGCGCTGAGCCTCATGGTGCGGGCGGCGTCGGGCGCGGACGCTTGTCGTAGCGGAAAAGAGCACGAACGAGCCGGAGCACCCGCGGCATACGGCAGAACGGACGGACGACGAGTCGATGGATACCGCATACGCACCGCAGCACCGCGGCTCCCACGTACCCATGGGACTGCGCGCCCCGTTCTCCGGGCGCACCTGGCGCGAGTTCCTGTATCTCTTCCTCAGCCTCCCGATCGCGACGGTGATGTTCAGCTACGCGATAACGGTGATCTCGCTCGGCGCCGGACTGCTGATCACGTTCCTGGGCATCCCGGTGCTGGCCGGCGGGCTGGCGGGCTGCCGCGCGCTGGGCATTCTCGAGCGAGGGCGGGCCCGCGCGCTGCTGGGGCTGGAGGTGGCCGAGCCGGAGCCGGTCCGTGCCGCCAAGCCGGGCCTGATGGGGTGGATCGGGGCCGTCCTGAAGAGCGGAGTGTCCTGGCGGCACTTCCTCTACTCCTTCTTCCACTTCCCGTGGGCGCTGTTCTCCTTCGTCTTCGCGACGATCTTCTGGTCCCTCGGCTGGTGTCTGCTGGCCTATCCGCTGTGGCGGTGGACGTTCCCCACGTTCCTCGGCGTGCCGGGCATCCAGATGTGGGGCGACGGCGACGCCAACGGCTTCTACCTCGACACGCCCGTCGAGATCGGGGCCATCAGCGCCTTCGGTCTGCTGCTGGTGCTGGCCGGGCCGTGGCTGATCCGCGGGCTGACGCAGGTGGACCGGGTGATGGTCCTCGGCCTGCTGGGTCCCTCCCCGCTCGCCGGCCGGGTCTCGGAGCTGGAGTCGGACCGCGGGGTGGTGGTCGACACCGCGGCGGCCGATCTGCGGCGCATCGAGCGGGATCTGCACGACGGCGCACAGGCCCGGCTCGTTTCCCTCGCCATGGACCTGGGCCTGGCCAAGGAGAAGCTGGTGGAGGATCCGGATGCCGCCGTGCGGATGGTGGACGAGGCGCACGGCGAGGTGAAGGTCGCGCTGCAGGAGCTGCGGGATCTGGCCCGCGGCATCCATCCGGCGATCCTGACCGACCGGGGGCTCGGCCCGGCGCTGTCGGCGCTGGCCGCGCGGTGCACGGTGCCGGTGACGGTGACCGTCGATCTGGACAGCCGGCCCGCCGCGGCGATCGAGAGAATCGCGTACTTCACCGTCTCCGAGCTGCTGCAGAACATCTCGAAGCACGCCCGTGCCACCCGCGCCACGGTCGATGTCTGGCACTCGGCGGACCGGATCATGATGCAGGTGACGGACGACGGCCGGGGCGGCGCGACCACCGGCACGGGCAGCGGTCTGGCGGGCCTGGCCGAGCGGCTCGGGTCCGTGGACGGCCTGCTGGTCGTGGAATCCCCGGTCGGGGGCCCGACCTCCATATCCGCCGAGCTGCCGTGGCGTAGCCGGTAGCGGCCGGGCAGCCGACGGCCGGGGCCGGGACGGGGGTCCGGCCCCGGCCCGCACCGCCTCGGTCCTGCCCCCGCCTCCGCGGGCCTCCCCACCCGCGCCGAATCCGCGGCTCCCGCCGCACCGCCCCCCGGTTGCTGGAATGCTGGGGCCGCAGGCGGGGTTGTACGAGTCGTGGGGGGAAGCGGAACTGTGGAGGACAGGGTGCGCGTCGTCATCGCCGAGGATTCGGTGCTGCTGCGGGAGGGACTGACGCGGTTGCTCACCGACCGCGGGCACGACGTCGTGGCGGGTGTGGGGGATGCCGAGGCGCTGATCAAGGTGATTGCGGAGCTGGCGGCCGAGGAAGCGCTGCCGGATGTGGTGGTGGCGGACGTACGGATGCCGCCGACGCACACCGACGAGGGGGTGCGGGCGGCGATCCGGCTGCGCCGGGAGCACCCTGAGCTGGGCGTTCTGGTGCTGTCGCAGTACGTCGAGGAGCAGTACGCAACGGAGCTGCTGGCCGGCTCCAGCCGGGGGATCGGCTATCTGCTGAAGGACCGGGTGGCCGAGGTACGGGAGTTCGTCGACGCCGTGGTGCGGGTCGCCGAGGGCGGCACCGCGCTGGACCCGGAGGTGGTGGCCCAGCTCCTGGGCCGCAGCCGCAAGCAGGACGTCCTGGCGAATCTGACGCCCAGGGAGCGGGAGGTACTGGGGCTGATGGCCGAGGGCCGGACGAACTCCGCGGTCGCCCGGCAGCTGGTGGTCAGCGACGGCGCGGTCGAGAAGCACGTCAGCAACATCTTTCTGAAGCTGGGCCTCTCCCAGAGTGACGGGGATCACCGCCGGGTGCTCGCGGTCCTCACCTATCTCAATTCCTGAGCACCTGACAGCCCGTCAGATGCGCAGGCCGGAGGGGTGCCCGACGGGGTCCAGGACCTTGGACCTAGAACTATTGGATGAAGTCCGGAGCGTCATGAAGAAGGGGTGACGGGGGCGGTGATTTCATGACAAACCATGCCAGTACGGTGTCTCAGCTTGACGTCCACGATGTGATCGACTCAGGGAAGGCGACCCTTACCCACGTACGATGGATAGGGGACAACCAGTCGGTTCGACACGTCCCGAGCCCTGCCTCCGGCGGGGACGCCGCACCCCTCGAGGGAGGTCCGAAGCAGTGACCAGCCAGGTCAGTAGCCCAGCCGAGAAGACCGACGGTGCGCTTGTCGGGGAACAGCGCGCGCCCGGTGACGGCGGCGGAGGCAAGGAAGTCCAGCGACTGGACCGGGTCATCATCCGGTTCGCCGGCGACTCCGGTGACGGGATGCAGCTCACCGGCGACCGGTTCACCTCCGAGACGGCGTCGTTCGGCAACGACCTGTCGACGCTGCCGAACTTCCCCGCCGAGATCCGGGCCCCTGCCGGCACACTGCCGGGCGTCTCCAGCTTCCAGCTGCACTTCGCCGACCACGACATCCTCACCCCCGGGGACGCCCCGAACGTCCTGGTGGCGATGAATCCGGCGGCCCTGAAGGCGAACATCGCGGATGTGCCGCGCGGCGCGGAGATCATCGTCAACACCGACGAGTTCACCAAGCGCCCGATGGCCAAGGTCGGCTACGCGACCAGCCCGCTGGAGGACGGCTCGCTGGAGGCGTACAACGTCCATCCGGTGCCGCTGACGACGCTGACGATCGAGGCGCTCAAGGAGTTCGGGCTCTCCCGCAAGGAGGCCGAGCGCAGCAAGAACATGTTCGCGCTGGGCCTGCTGTCGTGGATGTACCACCGGCCGACGGAGGGCACCGAGAAGTTCCTGCGGTCGAAGTTCGCCAAGAAGCCGGACATCGCGGAAGCGAACGTCACGGCCTTCCGGGCGGGCTGGAACTTCGGCGAGACCACCGAGGACTTCGCGACGTCGTACGAGGTCGCCCCGGCCACCAAGGCCTTCCCGACCGGCACCTACCGCAACATCTCCGGCAACCTCGCGCTCTCCTACGGGCTGGTCGCCGCGAGCCGGCAGGCGGATCTGCCGCTCTACCTGGGCTCTTACCCCATCACCCCGGCCTCCGACATCCTGCACGAGCTGTCCAAGCACAAGAACTTCGGCGTGCGGACGTTCCAGGCGGAGGACGAGATCGCCGGTATCGGCGCGGCGCTGGGCGCGGCGTTCGGCGGCTCCCTCGCGGTGACCACGACCTCGGGCCCCGGCGTGGCGCTGAAGTCGGAGACCATCGGCCTCGCGGTCAGCCTGGAACTCCCGCTGCTCATCGTGGACATCCAGCGCGGCGGCCCCTCGACGGGCCTGCCCACCAAGACCGAGCAGGCCGACCTGCTCCAGGCGATGTACGGGCGCAACGGCGAGGCTCCGGTGCCGATCGTGGCCCCCAAAACGCCCGCCGACTGCTTCGACGCGGCGCTGGACGCGGCCCGTATCGCGCTGACCTACCGCACCCCCGTCTTCCTGCTCTCCGACGGCTATCTGGCCAACGGCTCCGAGCCCTGGCGGATCCCCGACGTCGACGAACTCCCCGACCTGCGCGTTCAGTTCGCCTCCGGCCCCAACCACCAGCTGGCGGACGGCACCGAGGTGTTCTGGCCCTACAAGCGCGACGAGCAGACCCTGGCCCGCCCCTGGGCGGTGCCGGGCACGCCGGGCCTGGAGCACCGCATCGGCGGCATCGAGAAGCAGGACGGCACGGGCAACATCTCCTACGACCCCGCCAACCACGACTTCATGGTGCGCACCCGCCAGGCGAAGATCGACGGCATCGAGGTCCCCGACCTCGAGGTCGACGACCCGTCGGGCGAGGCCAACACCCTCGTCGTGGGCTGGGGTTCGACATACGGCCCCATCACCGCTGCGGTACGGCGCGTGCGGGGCGCAGGGGAGCACATCGCCCAGGCGCACCTGCGCCATCTCAACCCCTTCCCGAGGAATCTCGGCGAGGTGCTCGGGCGTTACGACAACGTGGTCGTGCCGGAGATGAACCTCGGACAGCTCAGCTCGCTGCTGCGCGCCAAGTACCTCGTCGACGCGCGCTCGCACACCCAGGTCAGTGGAATGCCGTTCAAGGCCGAGCAGCTCGCGGAGGTCTTTAAGGAGGCCATCAATGACTGAGACGATCTCGGAGGAGAAGCCCGCACAGTTCGAGGCGCTCTCCCTGGTGCCCAAGGCCGAGGCCAAGCAGTCCATGAAGGACTTCAAGTCCGACCAGGAAGTGCGCTGGTGCCCCGGCTGCGGTGACTACGCCGTCCTCGCCGCCGTGCAGGGCTTCATGCCCGAGCTCGGCCTGGCGAAGGAAAACATCGTCTTCGTCTCCGGTATCGGCTGCTCCTCCCGCTTCCCGTACTACATGAACACCTACGGGATGCACTCCATCCACGGCCGCGCCCCGGCCATCGCCACGGGCCTGGCCTCCTCGCGGCGCGATCTGTCGGTGTGGGTCGTCACCGGTGACGGCGATGCGCTGTCCATCGGCGGCAACCACCTCATCCACGCCCTGCGGCGCAACGTCAACCTCAAGATCCTGCTGTTCAACAACCGGATCTACGGCCTGACCAAGGGCCAGTACAGCCCCACCTCCGAGGTCGGCAAGATCACCAAGTCGACGCCGATGGGGTCGCTGGACGCGCCCTTCAACCCGGTCTCGCTGGCCCTGGGCGCCGAGGCGTCCTTCGTCGCCCGGACCGTCGACTCCGACCGCAAGCACCTCACCTCGGTGCTGCGCGAGGCCGCCGCCCATCCCGGGACGGCCCTGGTGGAGATCTACCAGAACTGCAACATCTTCAACGACGGCGCCTTCGAGGTCCTCAAGGACAAGGAGAAGGCCCAGGAGGCGGTCATCCGCCTGGAGCACGGCCAGCCGATCCGGTTCGGGGCGCTGGCCCCCGACGGCTTCGGCTCCAAGGGCGTGGTCCGCGACCCGGCCACCGGTGACCTCAAGATCATCGACGTCCGGGAGGAGGGCACCGGCGGCGTGCTGGTCCACGACGCCCACAACCCCTCCCCCACCACCGCCTTCGCCCTCTCCCGTCTCGCCGACCCCGACACGCTGCACCACACCCCCATCGGAGTGCTGCGCAGCGTCGAGCGCCCGGTCTACGACACGATGATGTCCGACCAGCTCGACTCCGCCATCGAGCAGAAGGGCAAGGGCGACCTCGCCACCCTGCTGGCCGGCAATGACACCTGGACGGTCGTCGGCTGACCACCTCGGCCCCGGAGATGCCCCCGGGAGTGCCTTACGGCGCTCCCGGGGGCATTCGTTTTGGCCTCCGCCACGGCGGCGATTCCCCTACCTGCACCACTGCCGGTGCCATGCTGACGGGGCGATCCCGTGCGACACCCGCCTCTGCACCTCCACCGCTTGCACGTCCACCGCCCGAACCTCCGCCGCCTCGCATCCACCCTCTGCGCATCGGTCGGCCCTCCGCCGGCCGACCGCACCTCCACAATCCATACGCCCGTCACATACGTCTGTCCTATACGTGCGTCATACGCAATCGTTCATGGCGGACGTGCAGTCGCGCCGCCCGTCAACGACGCCCCCAGGGGGTAGCTCATGAGCTTCGTCATCACCGGCGCCACCGGAGCGCTCGGCCGGCTCGTCGTCGAAGCGCTGCTGGCGCGTACCGCGCCGGGCGAGATCGTCGCGGTGGTCCGCGACCGGGCCAAGGCGGCGGATTTCGCGGCGCGCGGCGTCCAGGTGCGGGTCGCGGACTACGGCCGGCCCGAGACCCTCGACGGTGTCTTCGCGGCCGGCGACCGGGTGCTGTTGATCTCGGGGAACGAGGCCGGGCGACGCCTCGCCCAGCACCGCGCGGTCATCGACGCCGCGCGGGAGGCGGGCGTCGCACTGCTCGCCTACACCAGCGTGCTGGGCGGGCCCGCCGCCACTTTCTCCCTCGCCGAGGAGCACATCGCCACCGAGCAGGCGCTCCTGGCGTCCGGTGTGCCGTACTGCCTGCTGCGCAACGGCTGGTACCACGAGAACTACACCGGCGCGCTGGCCACCACCTTGCGGACCGGCGCGGTGATCGGCAGCGCGGACGGCGGCCGGGTGGCCAGCGCCGCGCGCCGGGACTACGCCGAGGCGGCCGCCGAGGTCCTGACCGGCAGCGGCCATCGGAACTCGGTGTACGAACTGAGCGGTGACAGCGCCTGGACGATGGCCGAGTACGCGGCCGAGGTGTCCCGGCAGACGGGTCGGCGGATCCCGTACCGCGATCTGCCGCAGGAGCGGTACGTGGCGCTGATGATCGAGGCGGGAGTGCCGGCACTGGGCGCGCGGATGGTGGCCGACGCGGACGCCGCGATCGCCCGTGGCGAGCTGGCCTGCACCCCCGGTGACCTGGCCCGGCTCCTCGGCCGCCCGACCACACCCCTCGCCGACGCGATCGCCGACGCCCTCGAGGAGCTGCCCCTGTCATGACCGTATCCCGATACGGGCATGACAGCGGCGTCGTCGGGCGTTACCTTCACTGAGTCGACGCAGCGCCACCGGGAGGGCCCCTTGCAGCCTCGAAATGATCAGCGCACAGGACTCGCCTTCGGTCTCGCCGCGTACACCATGTGGGGTCTGCTGCCCCTGTACTGGCACCTGCTGGACGCCGCCGCACCGTCCGAGATCCTGGCCCACCGCATGGTGTGGTCGCTGCCCGTCGCCGTCATCATCCTGGCCGTGCTGCGCCGCTGGGCCTGGATACCCCCGCTGCTGCGGCAGCCCAAGCGGCTCGGACTGATCCTGGTCTGCGCCCTGGTCATCTCGGTGAACTGGTTCCTCTACATCTGGGCCGTCAACGCCGGGCACGTTCTCGAAGCCTCCCTCGGCTACTTCATCAACCCGCTGGTCAGCATCGCTTTCGGCGTTCTGGTGCTGCGCGAGCGGCTGCGGCCGTTGCAGTGGACGGCGGTGGGCGTCGGCGTCCTCGCGGTCGTCGTGATGACCGTCGCCTACGGCAAGATGCCCTGGATCGCGCTCGGGCTGGCCTTGTCGTTCGCGACGTACGGCCTGGTCAAGAAGGGCATCAAGCTCGACGGCATCGAGGGCTTCAGCGCCGAGACGGCGATGCAGCTGCTGCCCGCGCTGGGCTTTCTGGTCTTTCTCGGCGCACGCGGCGAGTCCAGCTTCGCCACCGGCGGGCCGGGCCAGGCGCTGCTGCTCGCGGCGTGCGGGATCGCGACCGCGGTACCGCTGATCTGCTTCGGTGCGTCGGCCGTGCGGCTGCCGCTGGTGACGATCGGAATGCTGCAGTATCTGGCGCCGACTTTTCAGTTCGTCCTCGGCCTGACGGTCTTCCACGAGGAGATGCCGCCCGAGCGCTGGGCCGGCTTCGCCCTGGTCTGGCTGGCCCTGTGCCTCCTGAGCTGGGATGCGCTGCGCACGGTACGGCGGGCACGGGCCGCGCTGGCCGATGCGGGCGCACGCGCGGGCGAGGCGGCCGCGCAGACGGCGCCGGCCGAGGCGGAGTCCGAGGCGGCGGGCGCCGATGTGGCACTGGCCGAGGCGGAGCAGTCGGCGGCCGCGGCGGAGCCGGCCGCCGCCGACGCCGCCCCCCGCATCACGCCGTGATGTCCCTGGTGGTGAACCGCGCCCACGCCGCCGAGCCGAACACGACCGCGTACAGCGCCTGCAGGCCCATGTTCTTCTGCAACTGGTCCCAGTAGACGGGATCGCGCAGCAGGTCCGCGAAGGACAGCCAGTAGTGCGGGAAGAGATACGGCTGGATGGCGTGCAGCTGCGGGATGGTGTCCAGGATCTGCACGGTGATCAGCAGGCCGACCGTGGTCGCCATCGCGGCAATACCGCTGGTGGTGAGCGTCGATATGAACAGGCCGACGGCCGCCACCCCGAGGAGCGAGAGCGCCACCACGCCCGCGATGGCCAGCGCGCGCAACAGCCCCTCGCCGAACGAGATGGACGTGCCGGAGAGCAGGGTGACCTCGCCCAGGGGGAAGAGCAGCGCCCCGGTCGCCAGCGCCGAGAGCGCCACAACGAGGGTCGCCACCAGGCAGAACGTCATGGTCGTGGCGTATTTGACGAGCAGCAGCCGAGTACGGCCCGCGGGCGCGACGAGGAGGTAGCGCAGCGTCCCGGCGTTGGCCTCGCCCGCGAGGGAGTCGCCGGCGATCACGCCGATGGCCATCGGGAGGAAGAACGGCAGCGTCACGGCGAGCGAGGCGAAGACCAGGAAGAGGCCGTTGTTGGTGACCTGGGAAAGGAAGGCCGGGCCGCCCTCGCCCCCACCACCGCCCGACGATCCGCCGCCGCCGGTGTCGATCTTCACGGCGATACCGACCAGAACCGGTACGCCCGCGAGCACCGCCAGCAGCGCGAGGGTGCGCCAGCGCCGGAACGTCGTACCGATCTCGCTGCGCAGCAGACCCAGCGACCACAGCGGCCGGGGACTGCGCAGCACCGCCTCAGCCTGCGACATCGAAGCCCTCCCCGGTCAGATGTACAAAGACGTCCTCCAACGAGGCACGCGCGGTGCCGAAGCCGCGGACACGTATACCGGCGTGGACGAGCGCGGCGCTGAGGTCCGCCAGTTCCCAGGGCTCCTGGCTGTCGGGCCCGGCTGCCGGGGGCAGTTCGCCGGTCACCCCGTCGTCCGTGACCTGCAGATCCGTCACGCCCCGCGCCTTCAGGACGCGCGCCGCATCCGCCGTATCCGGTGTCGTCACCGTCAGCCGGCCGCGGCCGCGCGAGTCGAGGACCGTGGCGGAGAGGGCGGCGACCGTGCCCTGGGTGATCAGCCGGCCGCGGGCCATGACCGCGGCATGCGTGCAGACCTGCTCGATCTCGTCGAGGAGGTGTGAGGAGAGGAAGACCGTGGTGCCGTCCGCCGCCAGCTCGCGGATCAGGGCACGGATCTCCCGCATGCCCTGGGGGTCGAGGCCGTTGGTCGGCTCGTCGAGAACCAGCAGCTCACGCGGCTGGAGAAGGGCCGCGGCCAGCCCGAGGCGCTGTTTCATGCCGAGGGAGTAGGCGCGCGCCTTCTTGCCGGCCGCGGCGGCCAGCCCCACCCGCTCCAGCGCGCGCCCGACCCGCTCGGCACGGGTGCGGGGATCGGCGGTCGGGTCGGCCGCGTCGAAGCGCAGCAGATTGTCCCGGCCGCTGAGGAAGCCGTAGAGGGCCGGTCCCTCGATGAGGGCCCCGACCCTGGGCAGCACCCGGCGGACCGCGCCGGGCATGGGCGCGCCCAGGACCCGTGCGCTGCCGGCGGTCGGTTCGATCAGGCCCATCAGCATGCGGATGGTGGTGGTCTTGCCGGAGCCGTTGGGGCCGAGGAAGCCGAAGACGCTGCCGCGCGGTACGGCGAGGTCGAGGCCGTCGACGGCAAGCTGGCCCCCGCGGTACGCCTTGGTCAGCCCGCGGGTCTCGATCACCCGGTCCCCGTCCGGCGGGTCCACGCGCGCGGAATCCGCGGCGGGTGGCGGTGGCATCGGCTCCCCCAACTCATGGCGTACGGCGTGGCGTATGACGTACGGGCCGCGCCGCGCCCCCCGACGGGAGGCGCGGCGAACCCTCTTGTGCTCCGGTGGCCCGTTACTTGGCGGCGTTGGCCGCGTCGATCAGGGCCTCCTTGTCGACGGCACCGACGTACACCGTGCCGTTGTCCGTTATCAGGGCATTGACCAGGCGGGTGCTGAAGACCCGGCCGGAGCCGAAGGACCCGGTGACCTTGTCGCCGATGCTGTCCAGGAACTTACCCGCGTCGCCGGCGGCGCCCTTGTCCTTGCCGGCGGGCAGGCCGGAGCCGGAGCCCTTGATCGTGGCGATGGACGTCCAGCCCTTGCCGATGACGTTCAGCCCGCCCCTGTCCTTGAAGTCCTCCAGGCCCTTACGGCCCTTGACGTCCTTGACGTCCTTGCCGTGCTGCCGCTCCGCCTTCGCGCGCTCCTTGTCGGCGTCGACGACCTTCGCGCCCTTGGGGGGCGTGAAGGAGAACGAGCTCGCGGCGGGCTTGGCGAAGTCGACGTTGGTGTAGCCCACGTCGACCGCGGCCGCGCCACCGCTCTTGGGCGTCAGGGTGAACTTCAGCGGGACGCCGTTGGCGGCGTCCACCGCTATCCGGATCGAGCCGACCGTGGAGGCGGCCTGCTTCGGCTTGATGAGGAGCTGGTAGGCGTCCCGCCCGGCGACCCTGGCCGTGCCGTCGACCGTGACCGAGGTGGTGTCGCCCGCCGCCTTCAGGGCCTCCTTGGCAAGGTCCTGGGGAGTGGCGTTCTTGAGGCCCTTGGGCAGGTCCTCGGGCCCGTGGTGCCGCTGGCCGGGCTTACCGTGCGCCTCGGCCTTGCTGTGCACGGCGGTGTTGCTGCCACTGTCGTACGCCCACACCTGGTCGCCGTTGTGGATGATGCTGTATTCGGCGGCCTTGTCGACGATGGACAACCGCTGCTTGTCGGGGCCGTCGGCAGCCACGCGCAGCGTGTGCGCACCGGACGCCAGCTCCATCAGCTTGTTCTGCGGGGACGCGGACGAACCGTCCTGGCCCTCCGCGCCATGGCCCTGGCGCTCGCCGCCGAAGCCGCCGACGCTGCCGCCGCCCGGCAGGGACGGCAGACCGAGGTCGGTGGTGACCCGGACCGTGCCGGACAGCTGCTGGACATCGGACTTGGCGATTTTCGCTATCAGGTCCTGCGCCGAGATCTTGGGCAGATCGGGAGAACCGGAGCCGGCGAACGCCGGGACCAGCCCGATCGTGGCCGCCGCCACCCCCGCCACCGCGACCGGCACGCCGTACCGCACCGCCTTACGGCGCTTCGGTGAGCGCCCCCCGTCCCATCCGTCGGTGACCTCTGTCGGTTCGTTCCGTGGCATGTGCCTACCTCCGTCGTATACGGCGGTTTCCGCGCGATGCACTCGTCCACCCCTCGGGACTCATTGTGGGCCCGTCCGCCGTGCTGTGGTGCTTCCCATCTCACCAAATCGCCGCAGACATGGCGTCAGCCCGCGGGGCCAACTCGTCGTACTGCTGAGGGATGAGACCGGGCCACTCCGTGGGGGATCACGTACGACGCGAGGCTGATCATTCCCTAGGGGACGACCGCAGGAGGTCTCAGGGAGGGGAGGGCCGGGGACGCCCAGGAGACGTCCAGGGACGCCCGGGAGGCGAGCAGGCGGACGGCTGCGGCATCCCGGAGCCCCGGAGCGTCATGCCGGGAGTCCGGGCCCCGAACGGACCCGCCCCGGCCGCGCCGCCCCGTCTCCGGACGGGACCGAACCTCAGCCGGCCCGGTGCACCACCGCGTCGCACAGGCCTTCCAACGCCGCCTTGGCCATGCACGACGGCAGCGGTGCCAGCGTCGCGCGGGCCTGCTCGGCGTAGCGCACGGTGTCGCGGCGGGCCTGCTCCAGCGCCGGGTGGGCGCGCAGTCCGGCGAGCGCCTCGGCGTGCCGGGCATCGTCGGTGAGGTCGCCGGCCAGCAGCTCGCACAGCGCCCGGTCCTCGGCCGTACCGGATTCGCTTTCGGCCTGCGCCCGCAGATGCAGCACCGGCAGCGTCGGGATGCCCTCGCGCAGGTCCGTGCCCGGCGTCTTGCCGGACTCGTGGGAGTCGCTGGCGATGTCCAGGACGTCGTCCGCCAGCTGGAAGGCCGTGCCCAGCCGCTCGCCGTACTGGGTGAGGATGTTGACCACGGACTCGTCGGCGCCGGACATCATCGCGCCGAAGCGGCCCGCGACGGCGACCAGCGAGCCGGTCTTGCCCGCGAGGACGTCCAGATAGTGGTCTACGGGGTCGCGCCCGTCGCGCGGCCCGGCGGTCTCCAGGATCTGGCCGGTCACCAGGCGCTCGAACGCCTCGGCCTGGATCCGGACCGCCTCGGGCCCGAGGTCGGCCAGGATGTGCGAGGCGCGCGCGAAGAGGAAGTCGCCGGTCAGTACGGCGACGGAGTTGCCCCAGCGGGTGTTCGCGCTGGCCACACCGCGGCGCACATCGGCCTCGTCCATCACGTCGTCGTGGTAGAGCGTCGCCAGATGCGTCAGCTCCACGACGACCGCCGAGGGCACCACGCCGGGGCTGTACGGGTCGCCGAACTGCGCGGCCAGCATCACCAGCAGCGGACGGAACCGCTTGCCTCCGGCGCGCACCAGATGCTGCGCGGCCTCGGTGATGAACGGCACGTCGCTCTTGGTGGCCTCCAGCAGGCCCTCCTCGACAGCGGCCAACCCGGCCTGGACATCGGCCTCAAGAGCCTGGTCCCGCACGCTCAGCCCAAAAGGCCCGACGACGGTCACGAGGGGTACTCCTGTCTGCTGACGATCAAACGGAATGTCGATCTGTCGCTGTCTCCACCACTGGCCAGCGTATCCGGTCGCAGTTCGATCACTGTGAGCGCCCGCCCCTCGAACCACCCGGGCAGCACACCGACCCACCCGTCGCTATGTCCCACATCACCCTTTGTTCAGGTTTTGTGGTGGGAGAGAGGGGACAGCAGAGGCAGACGAATTCCCGAAAGCCCCTGGTGCAACAGCCGTGACCGCCGGACCGAATACCTGCGAGGACCATAGGCGCTTCGGCCATCCCCGCAACCGGTCCGCCCGCTGTCCGCCCGCCGTCGGACCGGGCAAGCGGTACGTCCGGATCCGGCGCCGCCGCGGCACCCCCGGGGCGCGCGGGCCACGGCCATGTCTTCGTACGGTCGGCGTGCGCCGCCACGGCCGTCCGCGAGCCTGTCGGCCGCCCGCGCACCCGAGGCGCCGAAGGCCATCGGCACGGTCCGCTCGGCCGACGGCCGCGACGGCAACGACGTGCACCGCACGGGCGGTTGGGTGCGCGCCGTCGCGGCCCGGAATCCGCCGGCGAAGTCACCCGCCGTGGCGGCCACGCCAGGAAAACTTCCGGCGGGGTCACCCGTACGCCCGCGCCACCGCCCGCGCGAGCCGCGGCGAGGCGAATTCCGTGCCGCACACGAAGCGCATCACCGGTCCGAACGAGGCGGCGGCGGGCAGTCCCGTGAAGTACAGGCCGGGTACGGACGAGCCGAACCCGCCGTCCAGGAGGGGGCCGCCCGCGCGGACCGCGATCTCGGTCCGCAGCCCCTGGCCCAGGAAGTCCAGCGCCGCCAGCCGCATCCGGTAGCCGGTGGCGGCCAGCACATGGTCGGCGGTGACTTCGCCGCCGTGTCCGTCCGCGCCGCGCAGCGCCAGCACCGGGCGGCCGTCGCGGACCCCGGCCCGTACGATCCGCCGCCCTTGGGTGACCGACACCCGCCCCAGGAAGCGGTCCCGCAGCCACCAGGCGCCCAGTGGCCCCAGCACCCGGCGCACCAGGAACCGCCGCGCGGGAACCGGCAGATGACGGAAGGCGCCCGCGTAGTACGTGAACGCGTACAGCGACCAGGCATTGCCGAACGGCGTCCGCGGCCGCAACCGGGGCTGGCGGTCCGGCGGCGCGCCGAAGCCCACCGCCGCGCGCCCGCGCGCCACCACCCGTACGGACGCGGCGCCGCCCTCCACCAGGAGCACCGCGCTCTCCAGGGCCGACTGCCCGGCGCCGACCACCACCACGTCCCGGCCGGCCAGCGCCGAGAGATCACGATGCTGGGAACTGTGCGAGACGGGCCCCGCGGCGGACGGCCCGTCCGGGACGGCGGCAGCCAACTCCGGCGGCAGATGGGCGATCCCGCTCAGCCCGGTGGCGACCACCACCGCCCGCGCCCCGACCTGGTCGCCGCTGTCCAGCTTCAGCTCGAAGCCGTCGGCCGCCCGGTCCACCGACACCACCCGGACCTGCTCCACCTCCGGCACCAGCCGTTGCTGCACCCACTCCCCGTACCGGACGAACGTCTCCACGGGGACGACGTCCCAGTCGGAGGCGTAGCGCTCCTCCCCCGTGGCGGCGCAGAAGTCGGCGAGGGCGTGCCCGGCCTGCGGGACATCGATGCCGGACGCCCCCGGGGTCGACTTGAGCAGCATGCCTGCGGGCATCTGCGCCCGCCAGCTCACCATGGGCTCCCCGAAGACCCGCACCGGCAGGCCGTGCGCCTGAAGGTGCGCGGCCGTCGACAGGCCGTAGGGGCCGGCCCCGATGACCGCCACCGGAGTCCTGGAATCACTCACATCGGTCGCCTCTCCTGTGGATGGTGCACCGCATCGGCCGTCCCGGCGGCCCGGCGGGCGTCCCGTCGCAGCCGCACCAGGTGGCGGGCACCCGGCCCGGCACAGCGCGCGAGCATCGTGAAGAACGGCAGCGGGTCGTCGCCCGCGAACCACGCCAGCTCGGTGCCGGTCGCCCGCCGCCCGGCGCCGCCGCCCCGGTACGCCAGCCGCGCGGGCAGATCGATGTTCTCGACGACGAAGCGGTGCCCAGCCCGCTGGGCGCCCTCGGGGACGGGCCGCCCGGTGAGATGCAGATGCTGGGCGCGGACCACATCCACCCCCGCGGTGTTCTCGAAGAGCCGGAACTGCGCACCCATCCGGGGGTTGAAGTCCAGCAGCTTGTACCGGCCGTCGCGGCGGTCGAACCGCCAGTCCAGGTCGGCGGTCCCGGTGAAGCCGATGCGCCTGATGAACTTCCCCGCGAGCTCGGCCAGTTCCGGGTTGCCGACGACATACGCACACGCCGTCATGCCCGCATGCGGCGGCCAGGAGCGCACCTTGACCCCGGTGAACAGCGCCAGCGGCGCGCCGTCCGCATCGGCGTAGGCGTGCACGATCCAGTCCTCGGCCGCCTCCGTCGGCAGATACTCCTGCAGGATCACGCCCGGCCGCGGACCCCAGTCGCGCGCCAGGTCCAGCAGCTGGGCCGGCCCCCCGATCCGGGTCGTCCCGGAAACCGCGGGCCTCCTGCGCCGCAGGAACGCCTCGCGGTTCTTGGCCACCACCGGGAAGCGCGCCCGCCCCGCGTACGCCTCGATGTCCGCGTACGAGCGGGGGAAGACGGCAGCCGGAGAGGGCACCCCGTGCTCGGCACAGAGCTCGTGCAGCCCCTGTTTGCTGGCCAGTCGGCGGGGCAGATCCGCCGCCACACGGGGGAAGAGGAACGATTCGGCCAGGGCCCCGGAATGCTCGGCGATCAGCACGGCCGCTTCCTCGTCGGTCGGGATGAGCACCGCCGGCCGCCCGATCCGGTGCCCGATCCGCAACAGGCCCGTCACCAGCCGGCCGGGTTCCTCCCGCCCCGTCGTGGGCCATACGAAACGGCCCGTCAGGTAACGGGACGCCGCGGCGGGCGTCCAGCGATCCTCGGTCACGGCATACATCGGCACCCCCAGCCGGCCCAGGCTGCGGATCGCTCCCACGCCGCCGTGGTGCAGGGGATAGCCGCCGATCTTGACGATCAGCCCCGGAACGCTCCGGTCGACCGCGAGCCGTGCGCCACTGCGAGCCACCTGTCCCCCCAACGGAACGGCCCCGTCCGGGTGCCCCCGGCTCGTACCAGCAAAGGACGCTAGGCCCGAATTGCGTAGTGCGGCAAGAGTTTTCCGGACATTGGGGGGTGGTGGGGCGGGGCGAGTTGGGGCTTCTGCGGCGCGGGGTGGGGGCGTGCGCGCCGCGTACGTGGGGTGGGGGGTGGGGATGGGCCGTGGTCGGCCCGGGCGTCGGCTCCGGGTCGGCTGCGGCACCGTCTCGGGACCGGCCCTGGCGTCGGCTCTGGCGTCGACTGCGGCGTCGACTGCGCGGCGGGCTCGGGGCTCGGCTCGCAGACCCGCCCGGAGGTTGTCCACAGGCTCCCCCGCCGCGGTGCACCCCGCCGTACCCTGATCTTCGGACCGACCGGCCACGGACCGGACGGCCCGCCGATCGACCGGCCCGGCCATCCGACGCCAGGCCGGACCGGCCGCCCACCGGCGACGACGAAGCGAGGAGCTGTCCATGCCCGAGCAGAGCCCGTTCGACCTTGCGGAAGGCGATCCCTTCGGCCCGCACAACCTGCCCTACGGCGTCTTCAGCACCGCCGACGCGCCCGACCGGCGCAGACTCGGCGTCCGCTACGGCCGCCATGTCCTCGACCTGAGCGCACTGCCCAGCACGCTGCCCACCGTCGTATCTCCACCGCACGCCGCGCTGCTCACCGCCCCGACGCTCAACCCCCTGCTGGCCGCCGGGCGCAGCGTGTGGCAAGAGGTGCGCGCGGCCGTCCACACGGCCCTGACGGTTCCCGAGCACCGCCCCGCCGTGACGCCGCTCCTCCGCCCTCTGGAGGAGGTGACCCTGCACCTCCCCTTCGAGGTCGCCGACTACGTCGACTTCTACTCCAGCGAGCATCACGCCACCAACGTCGGCCGGATCTTCCGCCCCGACGGCGCGGCGCTCCCTCCCAACTGGAAGCATCTGCCGATCGGTTACCACGGCCGGTCCGGCACCGTTGTCGTCACCGGCACCCCGGTGGTACGCCCCAACGGCCAGCGCAAAGCGCCGACGGACGCCGTCCCGACGTTCGGCCCGTCCACCCGCCTGGACATCGAGGCCGAGGTCGGCTTCGTCGTCGGCGCCCCCTCCGCGCACGGCGAACCGGTGGGCCAGGGCGCCTTCCGCGATCACGTCTTCGGCATCTGCCTCGTCAACGACTGGTCCGCGCGCGACATCCAGGCCTGGGAGTACCAGCCGCTCGGTCCCTTCCTGGGCAAGTCCTTCGCAACCTCCGTCTCCGCGTGGATCACCCCGCTCGACGCCTTCGACGAGGCCCGTACAGCGCCGCCGACCCGGGACTTCCCGCTGCTCCCCTACCTCGACGACTCGGACGTGGAGCCGGGCGGCATCGACATCCGCATCGAGGTGACCCTCAACGGCGAGCGTCTCTCCACCCCGCCGTTCTCCGCGATGTACTGGACGGCCGCCCAGCAGCTCGCCCATATGACGGTGAACGGCGCCTCGCTGCGCACCGGCGACCTGTTCGCCTCCGGCACCGTCTCGGGGCCCGCGCCGGACCAGCTCGGCTGCCTGCTGGAAATCACCCAGGGCAAGGGCCCCTACCTCCAGGACGGCGACGAGGTCACCCTCTCCGCCTGGGCCCCTGGCCCCGATGGCGCCCGGATCGGCCTGGGCGAGGTCACCGGACGCGTCCTGCCCGCCCCCGAGCTGGGCACGCTCGCGGCCGTGGCAGCAGCGGGCGCGGGCTCCGCCGCAGCCGCCACCACGTCCCGGGACGCCCCGTGAGGGACCCGCAAGGGACGGGTACGGGGGCCCTCACCCTTCCCGAGGAGCTGCTGCTGCTCGCGCTGGATCCGGTCCGCGGCCGGCCCATCAGCAACCCCAAGTTCCTGCGGTACGGCCTGGCGGGCGCGACGCTGGCCGACCTGGAGGCGGCCGGTCGGATCCAGTGCGAGCGCGGCGACCGGATCTCGGTGACCAATCCGCTGCCGACGGGCGATCCGGTGCTGGACGGCGCACTCGCCGCGCTGCCCGACCCGGGCAAGAACCGCGGCGCGCGCGTCAAGGCCCACCGCTGGGTACGCACGGCCGCCCGGCCGATGCAGGAGCTGTGCCTGCGCCGCCTGGAGGAGCGCGGCGCGGTACGCCGAGAGGCCCGCCGCGCCCTGGGCCTCTTCCCGTACGCCCGATTCCCCGTCGGCTCGGTCGACCTGACGGGCCCGGCCCGCGCCCGCTTCCGGTCCGCGATCGACGCCGGCCTCCCCGACCGGCGCAGCTGCCTCCTGGCCGCCCACGCCTCGGCCACCGATCTGGACACCAAACTCCTGCCGGGCAGCTCCTTCCGCTCCCGGCGCCGCGACCTCAAACGCCTCGCACAACAGGAGTGGACCGCCAAAGCCGCACACCACGCCGTCCAGATGGACAAGAGCGCAGCGTCGACTGCGGGAGGTGCGACGTAGCAGGAACAGGACGTAGAGGAACAGCACCCGAGGGCCGGGGCACCAACGCTGCGGTCGGAGAGGCCACGGCTCCTGAGCGGCCAGGTCCGGGCAGTCGGATCCGGGCAGTCGGATCCGGGCAGCCCGGGCCTGAGCGGCCGCGGCGCCGCGGTCTCCGTGTCCGAGCGAGCGACAGCCGTGAGACGAACGGGGGGGAGACCAGAGCGCGTGAGGTCGGCGAGTGTGCGGCCAGAGGGCGTGAGGCCGGCGTCCTCGTCCGGCCGACTCGCCGCCGGGCCAGGTGCGTGACGCCCGGGCGCTGACACCCGCGGATGAGGCTGACGGGCACCGGCCGAGAGCCGTAGGGCCGGTGCCCGTGAAGGCGGCGTACGGAACCCCGGTCCGTACGGCTTCCGCGCGGGTACCCAGGTGCGCCGGGCCACGAGCTCGGTACGCCGGGCAGCCGTACGGGGAGTCACGTGCCGACCGAGGCGCGGGGAAGGCACGCGGTGCGCCGATGCCGGTGTCAGCGGGACTGCGCGTGCGGGTGCATCGGTGTGCGGGTGTGTGCGCGGGTGGGTGTGTGGGCGCGTGCGCCCGTGGGCGGGTGCATGTGTGCGCAGACTTACGGCCGGGGGTGGGGCGGGGTGGGTGGGGGCGGGGGGGGAGGCCCCCCTGGTACCGGCCGTCGGCAAGCGGCGCCGCTCCGCCGCACCCCCCGGCTGCTACCCTCACCCCTCCCTGTCCCACAACGGAGGAGACGTACGTGCGCAAGGCAGCGCAGATCGCCGGGGCGGCCGCGATTGCCGCGATGCTGCTCAGTGGTTGCGGAAGCAGCAGCGACAAGGGCAGCGACAGCACTCCGAGCAAGGCGCCGAAGAGCGAGCCGTCGACTCCGGGCGGGGACGGCAAGGCAGCGGACGCCAAGGCGTTCGAGGGCGCCTGGACGACCGGGCCGGCCGACAGTCCGCTGGTGCTCGTCGTCGCACACGGCACCGTCGCGTTCGCCGACGGGCACAAGACGGCCTGCATGGGCAAGGTCCAGAAGCTCGGCGGGATGACGGTGGCCGCCCTGACGTGTCCCAAGGGCGACAACGCTCGCACCGTGGGCACCCTCAAGCCCGGCTCGGACGGCAAGACCCTGACGGTCGACTGGAAGAGCGGGCCCACCGAGAAGTACACCAAGTCCACCGATGGCAGCGTGAAGATCCCGGACATGCCGAATCTTCCCGACGTGCCGAGCATGCCCAGCAGCTGACGCTCACCAGCACAACGGCCGCCGCCCGGAACCCACTTGGGGTTCCGGGCGGCGGCCGTATGGCAGATACGGCGACACGGCGTCGGCTCGGCGCGCAGTCCGCTCAGCGGATGAATACCCCCGCCTGACCCGCCAGGTCGAGGAAGTACTGGGGCGCCAGACCCAGCACCAGCGTGACCGCGACGCCGATCGCGATGGCCGTGGTGGTCAGCGGGCTGGGGACCGCGACGGTCGGGCCGTCCGCCTTCGGCTCGCTGAAGAACATCAGCACGATCACGCGGATGTAGAAGAAGGCGGCGATGGCGGACGAGATGACACCGACGACCACCAGCCAGCCCGCGCCGCTCTCGGCCGCCGCCTTGAAGACCGCGAACTTTCCGGCGAAGCCTGAGGTCAGCGGGATGCCCGCGAAGGCCAGCAGGAAGATGGCGAAGACCGCGGCCACCAGCGGTGAACGGCGGCCGAGCCCCGCCCACTTGGACAGATGTGTGGCCTCGCCGCCCGCGTCCCGTACCAGCGTGACGACGGCGAACGCGCCGAGCGTCACAAAGGAGTAGGCGCCGAGGTAGAAGAGCACCGAGGAGATGCCGTCCTCGCTGGTGGCGATGACACCGGCGAGGATGAAGCCGGCGTGTGCGATGGAGGAGTAGGCCAGCAGCCGCTTGATGTCCGTCTGGGTGATGGCGACGATCGCACCGCCCAGCATCGTGATGATCGCTACGCCCCACATCACCGGCCGCCAGTCCCAGCGCATGCCCGGGAGGACGACGTACAGCAGGCGCAGCAGCGCGCCGAAGGCCGCGACCTTGGTGGCGGCCGCCATGAAGCCGGTGACCGGGGTCGGGGCGCCTTGGTAGACGTCCGGGGTCCACATGTGGAACGGGACCGCACCGACCTTGAACAGCAGGCCCATCAGCACCAGCGCCGCGCCCATCAGCAGCAGCGCGTCGTTGCCCATCGTCCCGGCCAACGCCGGATCGATCTGCTTGGCGCCGTCCGAGACGACCTCGGCGATGCCGGCGTACGTGACCGTGCCCGCGTAGCCGTAGAGGAGGGCGATGCCGAAGAGGAGGAAGGCGGAGGAGAAGGCGCCGAGGAGGAAGTACTTGACCGCGGCTTCCTGGGACAGCAGACGCTGGCGGCGGGCCAGCGCGCACAGGATGTACAGCGGGAGGGAGAAGACTTCCAGGGCGATGAAGAGGGTCAGCAGGTCGTTGGCCGCCGGGAAGACCAGCATGCCGCCGATCGCGAAGAGGACGATCGGGAAGACCTCGGTGGTGGTGAACCCGGCCTTGACCGCGGCCTGTTCGGCGTCGCCGCCGGGGACGGCCGCGGCCTGCGCGGCGAACGAGTCCACCCGCTTGCCGTGCGCCGCCGGGTCCAGACGGCGTTCGGCGAAGGTGAAGACGGCGACCAGCGACACCAGCAGGATCGTGCCCTGGAGGAACAGGGCGGGGCCGTCCACGGCGATGGCGCCCATCGCGGCGATCCGGGCCTTGGACGAGCCGAAGCCGCCGGCGGCCAGGCCGATCACCGCGGCGAACGCGGCGGCCAGCGCCACCACGGACAGCGCCACCTGGGCGTAGTAGCGGCTGCTGCGGGGCAGCAGCGCCTCGATCAGGACGCCGATCACCGCGGCACCGAGGACGATCAGCGTCGGCGACAGCTGGGCGTATTCGATATGCGGGGCCGGGATCCGGCCCGGCACATCGGCCGCCACCGTCCACAGGCTGTGGACACTTGCCACGGAACTCACTTCGCGGCCTCCACGTCTTGGTCACGCGCGGCGTGGCCGTGCCGGCCTCCACCGGGCACGGCGTCCACCTGCACAGCGGGCTTGGGGTCCTTCTTGTCCACGACGGACAGGGTGTGGTCCACCGCCGGGTTGACGATGTCGGTGAGCGGCTTGGGATACACCCCCAGGAAGAGCAGCAGCGCGATGAGCGGCGCGACCACGAGCAGCTCCCGGGCCCGCAGGTCGGGCATGCTGCGCACCTCGTCCTTCACCGGGCCGGTCATCGTCCGCTGGTAGAGGACGAGGACGTAGAGCGCGGCGAGGACGATGCCGAGGGTGGCGATGATGCCGATGACCGGATAGCGGCTGAACGTGCCGACCAGGACCAGGAATTCGCTGATGAACGGCGCCAGTCCGGGCAGCGACAGGGTGGCCAGGCCGCCGATCAGGAAGGTGCCGGCGAGGACCGGGGCGACCTTCTGGACGCCGCCGTAGTCCCCGATCAGACGCGAGCCGCGGCGGCTGATCAGGAAGCCGGCCACCAGCATCAGCGCGGCAGTCGAGATGCCGTGGTTGACCATGTAGAGCGTCGCGCCGCCCTGGCCCTGGGTCGTCATGGCGAAGATGCCCAGGATGATGAAGCCGAAGTGGGAGATGGAGGCGTAGGCGATCAGGCGCTTGATGTCGCGTTGGCCGACGGCGAGCAGCGCGCCGTAGAGGATGCTGATCACCGCCAGCACCACGATGACCGGGGTCGCCCAGCTGCTGGCCTCCGGGAAGAGCTGGAGGCAGAAGCGGAGCATCGCGAAGGTGCCGACCTTGTCGACGACCGCGGTGATCAGCACCGCCACCGGGGAGGTCGCCTCGCCCATGGCGTTGGGCAGCCAGGTGTGCAGCGGCCACAGCGGCGCCTTCACCGCGAAGGCGAAGAAGAAGCCGAGGAAGAGGAGGCGTTCCGTGCCGGTTCCGATGTCCAGCTTGCCGGCCGCCCGCGCCTCGATGATCTGCTGGAGCGAGAAGGTGCCGGTGCCGAGCTGGTCGGCGGTGACGGCGTACAGACCGATCACCGCGGCCAGCATGATCAGTCCGCCGACGAGGTTGTAGAGCAGGAACTTCACCGCGGCGTACGACCGCTGGGTCGCCGCCTGTTCCTCGCCCTGCGCATGGGCGCGGTCCCCGAAGCCGCCGATGAGGAAGTACATCGGGATGAGCATGGCTTCGAAGAAGATGTAGAAGAGGAAGACGTCGGTGGCCTCGAAGGAGAGGACCACCATGGCCTCGACGGCCAGGATCAGGGCGAAGAAGCCCTGGGTGGGCCGCCAGCGGCTGTTGGCGGTGCCCGCGGCGGAGCCGTCGTCGGACGCAGTCTCCAGGGGGTCGGCGTCGTGCCAGCCCGCGAGAATCACGAACGGGATCAGCAGGGCGGTCAGTGCGATCAGGGCGACCGCGATGCCGTCCACGCCGAGTTCGTAGCGGACGCCGAAGTCAGGGATCCAGGCGTGTGATTCGGAGAGCTGGTACGGGCCCTTGGCGCCCGGCGCGAAGCGGAACGCGATCACCAGGGCCAGCGCGAAGGTGATCAGCGAGAACGCCAGCGCCAGCCATTTGGCCGCGGTGCACTTGGCGGCGGGCACCGCGGCGGTGGCGATCGCGCCGATCGCCGGGACCGCGGCAGTTGCCGTCAGCAGGGGAAAGGACATGGGTCAGACACCCCTCATCAGCAGGGTCGCGGCGACGATGACGGCGGCCCCGCCCAGCATCTGGACCGCGTACGAGCGGACGAAGCCGCTCTGCAACTGGCGCAGCCGGCCGGAGAGTCCGCCCATCGT
The DNA here is from genome assembly GCF_044544985.1 of Streptomyces sp. NPDC053427. Classification (NCBI taxonomy): domain Bacteria; kingdom Bacillati; phylum Actinomycetota; class Actinomycetes; order Kitasatosporales; family Streptomycetaceae; genus Streptomyces; species Streptomyces sp. NPDC053427. Next base: position 385,104 of record NZ_JBITYA010000007.1, read on the forward strand.
GGCGGCCGTGCCATTGACCGCGCCGTCCACCACGGAGTGGTCGAGATAGACGAGCGTGCGGGTGAGGTGTTCGCCGCCGCGTACCAGGACGACGTGGTTGAAGTCGTCCTGGAGGAGGTCGCGGCGGGCGGCTCGGGTGAGCAGCGAGCCGCGCGGGGCGGTGGCCGGTACGGGCCGGCGGCCGTACATCGCCCAGGCGATGCCTACGCCGATGACCAGGACGACCATGGTCGCCCCGGTGACGGCGGTGGCGCTGAGCGGGGAGTGGCCGTGGGCGAAGGAGGTGACCGGCTCCAGCCATTTCACGAAGGATTCGTTGAGGCTGAACAGCCCGCCCGCGAAGACCGAGCCGAAGGCCAGCACGATCATCGGGATCGTCATGGACTTCGGGGACTCGTGCGGATGGGTCTCCTCCGGATTCCAGCGCTTCTCGCCGAAGAAGGTCATCAGCATCACCCGGGTCATGTAGAACGCGGTGATCGCGGCACCGAGCAGGGCCGCGCCGCCCAGGATCCAGCCCTCGGTGCCGCCCTTGGCGAACGCCGCCTCGATGATCTTGTCCTTGGAGAAGAAGCCGGACAGTCCGGGGAAGCCGATGATCGCGAGGTAGCCGAGGCCGAAGGTGATGAAGGTGACGGGCATGTATTTCCGCAGGCCGCCGTAACGGCGCATGTCCACTTCGTCGTTCATGCCGTGCATCACGGACCCGGCGCCCAGGAAGAGGCCCGCCTTGAAGAAGCCGTGGGTGACCAAGTGCATGATCGCGAAGGCGTAGCCGATCGGACCGAGGCCGGCGGCCATGATCATGTAGCCGATCTGCGACATCGTCGAGCCGGCCAGCGCCTTCTTGATGTCGTCCTTGGCGCAACCGACGATCGCACCGAAGAGGAGCGTGACCGCGCCGACCGCGACGACGGCCGTCTGGGCATCCGGCGCGGCATTGAAGATCGCCCCGGAGCGGGTGATCAGATACACGCCGGCGGTGACCATGGTGGCGGCGTGGATCAGGGCCGAGACCGGGGTCGGGCCCTCCATCGCATCGCCCAGCCAGGACTGCAGCGGCACCTGCGCCGACTTGCCGCAGGCGGCCAGCAGCAGCATCAGCCCGATGGCCGTCAGCTTGCCTTCGCTCGTCCCCCCGGTCGCGGCGAACACCGGGCCGAAGGCGAACGTCCCGAACGTCGTGAACATCAGCATGATCGCGATGGACAGGCCCATGTCGCCGACGCGGTTGACCAGGAACGCCTTCTTGGCGGCGGTGGCCGCGCTGGGCTTGTGCTGCCAGAAGCCGATCAGGAGGTACGAGGCGAGGCCGACGCCCTCCCAGCCGACGTACAGCAGAAGGTAGTTGTCGGCGAGGACGAGCAGCAGCATCGCCGCCAGGAACAGGTTCAGATAGCCGAAGAAGCGGCGGCGCCGCTCGTCGTGCTCCATGTAGCCGATCGAGTAGATGTGGATCAGCGATCCGACACCGGTGATCAGCAGGACGAAGGTCATCGACAGCTGGTCGAGCTGGAAGGCGATATCGGCCCGGAAGCCGCCGACCGGAATCCAGCTGAACAGATGCTGATGCAGCGCGCGGTGCTCGGCTCCCTTGCCGAGCATGTCGGCGAAGAGCGCCACGGCGACGGCGAACGAGGCCACCGCGAACAGCGAGCCGATCAAGTGGCCGGTGCGGTCCAGTCGTTTTCCGCCGCACAGCAGCAGGGCCGCACCGACCAGCGGTGCCGCGACAAGCAGCGCGATCAAGTTCTCCACTTTGTGCGACCCCTTACAGCTTCATCAGGCTGGCGTCGTCGACCGAGGCCGTATGACGGGTGCGGAAGATCGACACGATGATCGCCAGGCCGACCACGACCTCGGCCGCGGCGACGACCATCGTGAAGAAGGCGATGATCTGGCCGTCGAGATTCCCGTGCATGCGCGAGAAGGTCACGAAGGCGAGATTGCAGGCGTTGAGCATCAGCTCGATGCACATGAACACCACGATGGCGTTCCGCCTGATCAGCACCCCGGCCCCGCCGATGGTGAACAACAGGGCGGCCAGATAGAGGTAGTAGACCGGGTTCATTTCTTGGCCCCCTCCTTGTGCTCCTTCGGCGCCGGGGGACCGGACGGCGATGACGGTGGCGCCGCGGGCGGTTCGGAGTCGCGCTCCAGCCATTCCTCCGAGCGCTGCTCCAGCGCCTTGAGCTCGGCGAGCGACTCGCGGGAGACGTCGCGGATCTGGCCGCGCCCGCGCAGCGTCGGGTTGACGGTCAGTTCGGACGGGGTGCCGTCGGGCAGCAGGCCCGGGATGTCCACGGCGTTGTGCCGGGCGTAGACGCCGGGGGCGGGCAGCGGCGGCACCTGCTTGCCTTCCTTGATGCGCGCGATGGACTGCTCGCGCTGGGTCCGGGCGCGCTCCGTGCGCTCCCGGTGGGTGAGCACCATCGCGCCGACGGCCGCCGTGATCAGCAGCGCGCCGGTGATTTCGAAGGCGAAGACGTACTTGGTGAAGATGAGCGCGGCCAGCCCCTGCACATTGCCGCCGGCGTTGGCCTCGCCCAGGCCGTTGAACTCCTTGAGCGAGGCGTTGCCGATGCCGGCGATGAGCAGGATGCCGAATCCGATGCCGAGGCCCGCGGCGAGCCAGCGCTGGCCCTTGAGGGTCTCCTTGAGGGAGTCCGCCGCGGTGACACCGACCAGCATGACGACGAAGAGGAACAGCATCATGATCGCGCCCGTATAGACGACGACCTGGACGACGCCGAGGAAGTACGCGCCGTTGGCCAGATAGAAGACCGCCAGGACGATCATGGTCCCGGCGAGTGAAAGGGCGCTGTGGACGGCCCGCTTCATCAGGATCGTGCACAACGCGCCGACGACGGCGACGATGCCCAGGATCCAGAACTGCACGGCCTCCCCCGAGGACGTCGTGGAGGCCGCGGCGGCGAGGCCGGTCATGCCGTCGCCTCCTTCCCCTGAGAGGCGTTGTCGGACTTCTCCCGGGAGGCGTCCGCAGCCGCGTCCGAGGACTCCGACGGGGGCCGCTCGCCCTTGGAGACGGCGACCTGACGGACCGTCCCGGGCGCGGCTTCGGCCACCAGCCCGTTGTAGTAGTCCTTCTCCGTCATGCCGGGGTGGATCGCATGCGGCGAATCGACCATGGTCTCCTCCAGGCCTGCGAGCAGCTCCTCCTTGGTGTAGATGAGCGATTCGCGGGACCGGTCGGCGAGTTCGTACTCATTGGTCATGGTCAGCGCGCGGGTCGGACAGGCCTCCACGCACAGCCCGCACAGGATGCAGCGCAGGTAGTTGATCTGGTAGACGCGGCCGTACCGCTCGCCCGGGGAGTAGCGCTCCTCGTCGGTGTTGTCGGCGCCCTCGACATAGATCGCGTCCGCCGGGCAGGCCCAGGCGCACAGCTCGCAGCCGATGCATTTCTCCAGGCCGTCCGGATGGCGGTTGAGCTGGTGGCGGCCATGGAAGCGCGGGGCCGTCGGCTTCTTCTCCTCCGGGTACTGCTCGGTCAGCCGTTTCTTGAACATGGCCTTGAAGGTCACGCCGAAGCCGGCCACGGGGTTCTGGAACTCAGACATCGTCGCCCCCCTTTCCATCGATCCCATTTCCGTCACTGACAGTGTCCACTCCGCCACTGACAATCAGCTCCCGGTCCCGGCGGGGACGCCGTCGCGGCACGGGCGGCAGGCTCTGTCCGGGCAATGGCGGCACGGGGAATCCGCCGGCCATCGGGTCGAACTCGCCATCGCCGTCCGGTTCCTCCTCGCGCTCGGCGTTCCGGAAGAAGTCCACGACCAGCGAGATCAGCAGCAGGGCGATGGCGCCCCCGGCGACGTAGAGGACGATCTGCTGGAAGTCGTAGCCCTCGTTCTTCAGCGCCCGGACGGTGGCGACCAGCATCAGCCAGACCAGCGAGACCGGGATGAGGACCTTCCAGCCCAGTTTCATGAACTGGTCGTAGCGCACGCGCGGAAGCGTGCCGCGCACCCAGATGAAGAAGAACAGCAGCAGCTGGACCTTGATGACGAACCAGAGCATCGGCCACCAGCCGTGGTTCGCGCCCTCCCAGAACGTGGTGATCGGGTACGGGGCCTTCCAGCCGCCCAGGAAGAGGGTGACCGCGACCGCCGAGACGGTGACCATGTTGATGTACTCGGCGAGCATGAACATCGCGAACTTGATGGACGAGTACTCGGTGTTGAAGCCGCCGACGAGGTCGCCCTCGGACTCCGGCATGTCGAACGGCGCCCGGTTGGTCTCGCCCACCATGGCGATGATGTAGATGATGAACGACACCGGCAGCAGAAGGACGTACCACTTGCTCTGCTGCGACTCCACGATCGTCGAGGTCGACATCGACCCGGAGTAGAGGAAGACCGCCGCGAAGGACATGCCCATCGCGATCTCGTACGAGATCATCTGGGCGCAGGAGCGGAGGCCGCCGAGCAGCGGGTAGGTCGAGCCGGAGGACCAGCCCGCCAGCACGATGCCGTAGATGCCGACCGAGGCCGTGGCCAGGATGTAGAGGATGCCGATCGGGAGGTCGGTGAGCTGCATCGGGGTGCGGACGCCGAAGATCGAGACCTCGTTGTCGGCGGGGCCGAAGGGGATCACCGCGATCGCCATGAAGGCCGGGATGGCCGCGACGATCGGCGCGAGGACGTAGACGGCCTTGTCGGCGCGCCTGACGACCAGGTCCTCCTTCAGCATCAGCTTGATGCCGTCGGCGAGGGACTGGAGCAGGCCCCAGGGTCCGTGCCGGTTGGGGCCGATGCGCAGCTGCATCCATGCGACGACCTTGCGTTCCCAGACGATGGAGAACAGCACGGTCAGCATGAGGAACGCGAAGCAGAAGACCGCCTTGATGACGATCAGCCACCAGGGGTCGCGGCCGAACATCGACAGGTCTTCCTGTGCCAGCGCGGGTCCCACGGCTGCCAGTTGATCGAGCCGCTGCATCAGACCTCCTCCTTGGCGGGCTCCGGCGCACCGGGTGCGGCGGAGACCTTCACCAGCTCACCGGGGTGCGCCCCGGTGTCGGCGGCCGCGCCACCGCCCGCGGAATTGAGCGGCAGCCACACGACCCGGTCGGGCATCGGCGTCACCTGGAGCGGCAGTCGGACCGATCCGGCCGGTCCGGTGACCGCCAGCAGGTCGCCGTCCTTGACGCCGGCCTCCTCGGCGGTGGCCTGCGAGAGCCGGGCGACCGCGGCGTGCCGGGTGCCGGCCAGCGCGTCGTCGCCCTGCTGGAGCAGCCCCTGGTCCAGCAGGAGCCGGTGTCCGGCCAGTACGGCCTCGCCGGTGTCGGGACGGGGCATCGGGCGCCCGGTCTCCTGGGGCTCCCCGGCGTACGGGCCGTCCCAGCCGCCGAGCCGGTCCAGTTCGCGGCGTACGGCGCGCAGGTCCGGCAGCGCCAGGTGGACGTCGAGGGCATCGGCGAGCATGTGCAGGACCCGGGCGTCCGGCAGCAGATGGCGGCGGGTCATCTGGTCGGGCTTGAGCGCGGCCTCGAACAGCCGGGCGCGGCCCTCCCAGTTGAGGAACGTTCCGGCTTTCTCGACGACGGCCGCCACCGGGAGGACCACATCGGCCCGTTCGGTGACCTGCGAGGGCCGCAGCTCCAGGCTGACCAGAAAGCCGACCTCGTCCAGGGCGGTCAGCGCGCGGGCCGGGTCGGGCAGGTCGGCGACCTCGACGCCGGCCACCAGGAGCGCGCTCAGTTCGCCGGTTGCCGCGGCCTCGACGATCTGGCCGGTGTCGCGGCCGTGCCGGTGCGGGAGTTCGGCCACGCCCCAGGCGGCGGCGATCTCGTCGCGGGCCCGGGGGTCGGTGGCGGGGCGGCCACCGGGCAGCAGGCCCGGCAGTGCGCCCGCCTCGATGGCGCCGCGTTCGCCGGCCCGGCGCGGGATCCACACCAGCTGGGCGCCGGTGGCGGAGGCGGCGCGGACCGCGGCGGTCAGGGCGCCGGGCACCGTGGCCAGCCGCTCGCCGACGATGATCAGCGCGCCGTCCTGGCGGAGCGCCTCGGCCGCGGTGCGTCCCTCGTCCGCCAGGCCGACGCCGCCCGCGAGCGCGTCCAGCCATTCGGTCTCGGTGCCGGGCGCGGCCGGGAGGAGCGTGCCGCCCGCCTTGATCAGGCCGCGGGTGGCGTGGGTGGCCAGCCCGTAGGTGCGCTGGCCGCTCGTGCGGTGGGCCTTGCGCAGCCGCAGGAAGACGCCGGGGGCCTCTTCCTCTGCCTCGATGCCGGCCAGGAGGACGGCCGGGGCCTTCTCCAGGGCGGTGTAAGTGATCCCGTCGCCTCCCCCGAGGTCACGGCCGCGGCCGGCGACCCGGGCCGCCAGGAAGTCGGCCTCCTCGGCGCTGTGTGCCCGCGCCCGGAAGTCGATGTCGTTGGTGTCCAGGGCGATCCGGGCGAACTTGGCGTAGGCGTAGGCGTCTTCGACGGTCAGCCGGCCGCCGGTCAGGACGCCGGTGCGCCCCTTGGCGGCCGCCAGCCCGCGGGCCGCGGCCTCCAGCGCCTCGGGCCAGCTCGCCGGCTCCAGCTCGCCGCTCTCCGCGTTGCGGACGAGGGGCTGCTCCAGCCGGTCCCTCTGCTGCGCGTAGCGGAAGGCGAAGCGCCCCTTGTCGCAGATCCACTCCTCGTTGACCTCGGGGTCGTTCGCCGCCAGCCGCCGCATGACCTTGCCGCGGCGGTGGTCCGTCCGGGTCGCGCAGCCGCCCGCGCAGTGTTCGCACACCGACGGCGAGGAGACCAGGTCGAAGGGGCGGGAGCGGAAGCGGTAGGCGGCGGAGGTGAGCGCGCCGACCGGGCAGATCTGGATGGTGTTGCCGGAGAAGTACGACTGGAAGGGGTCGCCCTCTCCGGTGCCGACCTGCTGGAGGGCGCCGCGCTCGACCAGCTCGATCATCGGGTCGCCGGCGATCTGGTTGCTGAAGCGGGTGCAGCGCGCGCACAGCACGCACCGTTCGCGGTCCAGCAGCACCTGGGTGGAGATCGGCACCGGCTTGGCGAAGGTGCGCTTCTTGCCCTCGAAGCGCGACTCCGGGTCACCGACCTGCATCGCCTGGTTCTGCAGCGGGCACTCGCCGCCCTTGTCGCAGACCGGGCAGTCCAGCGGGTGGTTGATCAGCAGCAGTTCCATCACCCCGCGCTGGGCCTTCTCGGCCACCGGGGAGGTGAGCTGCGACTTGACGACCATGCCGTCGGTGCAGGTGATGGTGCAGGAGGCCATCGGCTTGCGCTGGCCCTCGACCTCGACGATGCACTGGCGGCAGGCGCCGGCCGGGTCCAGCAGCGGGTGGTCGCAGAAGCGCGGGATCTCGATGCCGAGGAGTTCGGCGGCGCGGATGACCAGCGTCCCCTTGGGGACGGAGATCTCGATGCCGTCGATCGTCAGGGTGACGAGGTCCTCCGGCGGGATCGCCGCCTCGCCGCCCCCCGAGGGAGCATTTGTCGTGACGGTCATGCATTCACCCCCAGGTGAGCGTCGTTGTCGGCCCAGAGGGTCGACTTGGCGGGGTCGAAGGGGCAGCCCCGGCCGGTGATGTGCTGCTCGTACTCCTCGCGGAAGTACTTGAGCGAGGAGAAGATCGGCGAGGCGGCGCCGTCGCCGAGGGCGCAGAAGGACTTGCCGTTGATGTTGTCGGCGATGTCGTTGAGCTTGTCGAGGTCGTCCATCACGCCCTTGCCGGCCTCGATGTCGCGCAGCAACTGCACCAGCCAGTACGTGCCTTCGCGGCAGGGTGTGCACTTGCCGCAGGACTCGTGCGCGTAGAACTCGGTCCAGCGGGTGACTGCGCGGACGACGCAGGTGGTCTCGTCGAAGCACTGGAGCGCCTTGGTGCCGAGCATCGAGCCGGCCGCGCCGACGCCCTCGTAGTCGAGGGGCACGTCGAGGTGTTCGTCGGTGAACATCGGCGTCGAGGAGCCGCCCGGCGTCCAGAACTTCAGCCGGTGGCCGGGGCGCATGCCGCCGCTCATGTCCAGCAGCTGGCGCAGGGTGATGCCCAACGGGGCTTCGTATTGGCCGGGGTTGGTGACGTGGCCGCTGAGCGAGTAGAGCGTGAAGCCCGGGGACTTCTCGCTGCCCATCGACCTGAACCAGTCTTTTCCCTTGTTCAGGATCGCGGGAACCGACGCGATGGATTCGACGTTGTTCACGACAGTGGGGCAGGCGTAGAGGCCCGCCACCGCCGGGAAAGGAGGACGCAGCCGGGGCTGTCCACGACGGCCTTCCAAGGAGTCCAGCAGCGCGGTTTCCTCACCGCAGATGTACGCGCCGGCGCCCGCGTGCACGATCACGTCCAGGTCCAGTCCCGACCCGAGGATGTCCTTTCCGAGGAAGCCCGCCGCATACGCCTCGCGCACGGCCTCGTGCAGCCGGCGCAGTACGGGCACGACCTCGCCGCGCAGATAGATGAAGGCGTGGTGCGACCGGATCGCATGACAGGCGATGACGATCCCCTCGATGAGGGAATGCGGGTTCGCGAAGAGGAGCGGGATGTCCTTGCAGGTCCCGGGCTCCGACTCGTCGGCGTTGACAACTAGATAGTGCGGTTTGCCGTCGCCCTGCGGGATGAACTGCCATTTCATGCCGGTCGGGAAGCCGGCGCCGCCGCGGCCGCGGAGCCCGGAGTCCTTGACGTAGGCGATGACGTCGTCGGGCGCCATGGCGAGGGCCTTGCGCATGCCCTCGTAGCCCTCGTGCCGCCGGTAGGTCTCCAGCGTCCAGGATTCGGGCTCGTCCCAGAAGGCGGACAGAACGGGCTCGAGGATCTTCTCGGGGTCGCTGCCGGCCTCGGGCCGGGTGCCCCCGTACTCGGCTGCCACGGTCATCACTCCCCCTCCTCTGCGATCGGTCCGGCCGGGTGCTGGGGGTCGGAGGCCGCGGTCTGCTGTGGCGCGTCGTGCGAACTCGGGTGACCCGCGGGGGGCGGTTCGTCGGAGTGGCCGCCGGGGGGTTCTTCCGTGGCGGCGGCCGCGGGGGTGCGGGGTGCGATGACGTGGTCCGTACCGTGGCCCGGGGCGCCTTCGCCCTTGGCCAGGCGCAGCCCGATCAGCGAGGCGGGGCCCGCGCCGCCGGTGGCCTCGACGGCGCCCGGCCGCTCGTCGGGGAAGCCGGCGAGGATCCGGGCCGTCTCCTTGTAGGTGCACAGGGGGGCGCCGCGGGTGGGTTCGACGGTCCGCCCGGCCCGCAGGTCGTCGACGAGGCGCGTGGCGGTCTCGGGGGTCTGGTTGTCGAAGAACTCCCAGTTGACCATCACGACGGGGGCGAAGTCGCAGGCGGCGTTGCACTCGATGTGCTCGAGGGTGACGGCGCCGTCCTCGGTGGTCCCGCCGTTCTCGACGCCGAGGTGCTGCTTCAGCTCGTCGAAGATGGCGTCGCCGCCCATCACCGCGCACAGGGTGTTGGTGCAGACCCCGACCTGGTAGTCGCCGCTGGGCTTGCGGCGGTACATGGAGTAGAAGGTCGACACCGCCGTGACCTCGGCCGTGGTCAGGTCGAGCATCTCGGCGCAGAAGCGGATGCCGGTGCGGGTGACGTGCCCTTCCTCGGCCTGGACGAGGTGCAGCAGCGGCAGCAGCGCGGAGCGCGAGCCGGGGTAGCGGGCGATCACCTCCTTGGCGTCGGCCTCCAGCCGGGCCCGTACGTCGGCCGGGTAGTCGGGGGCGGGGAGTTGGGGCATGCCCAGCTGGACGTCGTTCACCGGTCGACGCCTCCCATCACGGGGTCGATGGACGCGACGGCGACGATGACGTCGGCGACCTGGCCGCCTTCGCACATCGCCGCCATGGCCTGCAGATTGGTGAAGGACGGGTCGCGGAAGTGCACGCGGTAGGGCCGGGTGCCTCCGTCGCTGACCGCGTGCACGCCCAGCTCGCCCTTGGGGGACTCCACGGCGGAGTAGACCTGGCCGGGCGGGACCCTGAAGCCCTCCGTCACCAGCTTGAAGTGGTGGATCAGGGCCTCCATCGAGGTGCCCATGATCTTCTTGATGTGGTCCAGGGAGTTGCCGAGGCCGTCCGGTCCCAGGGCCAGCTGCGCCGGCCAGGCGATCTTCTTGTCCTCGACCATGACCGGCCCCGGCTCCAGCCGGTCCAGGCACTGCTCGACGATGCGCAGCGACTGGCGCATCTCCTCCAGCCGGATCAGGAACCGGCCGTAGGAGTCGCAGGTGTCCGCGGTCGGCACCTCGAAGTCGTAGTTCTCGTATCCACAGTACGGCTGCGTTTTGCGCAGGTCGTGGGGCAGCCCGGCGGAGCGCACGATGGGCCCGGTGGCGCCGGTGGCGAGGCAGCCGGCCAGGTCGAGATAGCCGATGCCTTCCATCCGGGCCTTGAAGACCGGGTTGCCGGTGGCGAGCTTGTCGTACTCGGGGATGTTCTTGCGCATCTTCTTGATGAAGGCGCGGACCTGGTCGACGGCGCCCGGGGGCAGGTCCTGGGCGAGTCCGCCGGGGCGGATGTAGGCGTGGTTCATCCGCAGGCCGGTGATCAGCTCGTAGATGTCGAGGATCAGTTCCCGGTCGCGGAAGCCGTAGATCATGATCGTCGTGGCGCCCAGCTCCATGCCGCCGGTGGCGATGGCCACCAGGTGGGAGGACATCCGGTTGAGCTCCATCAGCATCACGCGGATGACCGAGGCCCGGTCGGGGACCTGGTCGGTGATGCCCAGCAGCTTCTCGACGGCCAGGCAGTAGGCGGTCTCGTTGAAGAAGGGGGTGAGGTAGTCCATCCGCGTGACGAAGGTGGTGCCCTGCGTCCAGGTCCGGTACTCGAGGTTCTTCTCGATGCCGGTGTGCAGATAGCCGATGCCGCAGCGGGCCTCGGTGACGGTCTCGCCGTCGATCTCCAGGATCAGCCGGAGCACGCCGTGCGTGGAGGGGTGCTGCGGCCCCATGTTGACGATGATCCGCTCGTCGTCGGACTTGACTGCGCGCGCCGCGACCTCGTCCCAGTCGCCGCCGGTGACGGTGTAGACCGCGCCTTCGGTCGTCTCGCGGGGGGTTGCGTGGGGAGTGGTCATCAGCTGTACGACCTCCGCTGGTCGGGAGCCGGGATCTGCGCGCCCTTGTACTCGACGGGGATGCCGCCGAGCGGGTAGTCCTTGCGCTGCGGGAAGCCCTGCCAGTCGTCGGGCATCATGATCCGCGTCAGCGCCGGGTGACCGTCGAAGACGAGCCCGAAGAAGTCGTAGGTCTCGCGCTCGTGCCAGTCGTTGGTCGGGTAGACGGCGACGATCGAGGGCACATGCGGGTCGGCGTCGGGGGCGGAGACCTCCAGCCGGATCAGCCGGTTGTGGGTGATGGAGCGCAGGTGGTAGACGGCGTGCAGCTCGCGCCCCTTGTCGCCGGGGAAGTGCACCCCGCTCACGCCCGTACAGAGCTCGAAGCGCAGCGCCGGGTCGTCGCGCAGCGTCCGAGCGACGGTCGGCAGGTACTCCCGCTCGATGTGGAAGGTCAGCTCGTCGCGGTCGACGACGGTCTTGGAGATCACGTTCTCCGGGACCAGGCCCTGCTCGTCGAGCGCGCCCTCCAGCTCGTCGGCGACCTCGTCGAACCATCCGCCGTACGGCCGCTGGGCCGCTCCGGGCAGCCGTACGGTCCTGACCAGGCCGCCGTAACCGGAGGTGTCGCCGCCGTTGTTGGCGCCGAACATGCCGCGGCGGGTGCCGATGACCTCGCCGGTGTCGTCGCGCTGGACGGGGACGCCGTTGCCGTTGCTGTTCCCCTGGTCGCTCTCGGGGTTCTTCGGCTCACTCACCGCAGCAGTCCCTTCATCTCGATCAGCGGGAGTGCGTTGAGCGCCGCCTCCTCCGCCTCGCGGGCCGCCTGCTGCTGGTTGACCCCGAGCTTGGTGTCCTGGATCTTGCGGTGCAGCTTGAGGATGGCGTCCATCAGCATTTCGGGACGCGGCGGGCAGCCCGGCAAATAGATGTCGACGGGAACAATGTGATCAACGCCCTGCACAATCGCGTAGTTGTTGAACATGCCGCCCGATGAGGCGCACACGCCCATGGAGATCACCCATTTCGGGTTCGGCATCTGGTCGTAGACCTGCCGCAGCACGGGCGCCATCTTCTGGCTCACCCGGCCGGCCACGATCATCAGATCCGCCTGCCGCGGGGAGCCGCGGAAGACCTCCATGCCGAAGCGGGCCAGGTCGTAGCGCCCGGCGCCGGTCGTCATCATCTCGATGGCGCAGCAGGCCAGCCCGAAGGTCGCGGGGAAGACCGATGATTTGCGTACCCAGCCCGCGGCCTGCTCGACAGTGGTCAGCAAAAAACCGCTCGGCAGCTTCTCTTCAAGTCCCATGGGTGACCCCTAGTCCCATTCCAGGCCGCCACGACGCCAGACATAGGCGTAGGCGACGAAGACGGTGAGCGCGAAGAGGAGCATCTCGACGAGCCCGAAAAGCCCGAGGGCGTCGAAGGTGACGGCCCAGGGGTAGAGGAAGACGATCTCGATGTCGAAAACGATGAAGAGCATCGCCGTCAGGTAGTACTTGATCGGAAAGCGACCGCCGCCGGACGGCTGCGGGGTCGGCTCGATTCCGCATTCGTACGCCTCAAGCTTCGCCCGGTTGTAGCGCCTGGGTCCGACGAGCGTGGCCATCACGACAGAGAAGATCGCAAAGCCTGCCCCGAGGGCTCCCAGTACGAGGATGGGCGCGTAAGCGTTCACCGTCCTCGCTCCCTTCAGTCGACGATGACTGGATGGCGGTCCGCTCGGGCACGGTGGCTGCCCCGTAGAGATCGTGCATATGTGAGGCAGTTCACAAGCCCGAACGCCTGCATCTTATGCCCGCCGGTCTGTGATCTGCGACACGGGGTGCGACAACGACTTTGTGATCTTCACCACCTGACGAAGGATCATGAAGCCGGATGAGCGTTGATCTTCATACGCGAAGCGCGCGAGTGATCACGAGAGGTGACATTCGGCGGGGTTACCGCTGGTCAGAGCGCCGTCGCTCTATCAAGTGGTGCCCCTTGCAAGCAAATTGGTGGTGGACTGAGTCAACTGATATAGGGAGCACACACCGTTGAGTGATCCGCTCGTGATGCGACCGTGATCATCGGTGCGTGCCCGCATTCACGAGCGACGGGTAGGGGGGTCCGATCGGGCGGGCGGACGCGCGTCCCGTCGAGTGACCGCCGTCGTCAGATCACGGGAACATAACGGACACTCAAGAGTGACCTATCCCACGCCTTTTCAAGCGATAAGTCCTTGACGGCCGGGAAGCCTTGGCGTGGCGGATATCGAGGTGATAGGCCCCTCCGGACCCCGCATCGGGCAGCAAATGCCATGCGTAGGAACATGATCGCGAAATCCGGACATCGCGTCGCCGGCTCGGCGCACGGAAAAAAGTCCGTTTTATTCGCCGTGTACGCGTCAAGTGTGGCGCACCCCACCTTTGTTGGCAGCAACCTGCGGCTCCTGATAGCCGTGGTGCCATGTCCCCGAACGCACTCATACCCAGCCACCGGAAGCCCCGCCGTTCCGCGTCCTCGCGGGCACTGCGTGCGGGCGTGACCGGTGGCTTCCTCACCCTCGCGGTAACCGGCGCGACCGTGCCTGCCAACGCCGCGGAAAAGCCCGTCTCCGAAACGCAGGAGATGCCCACCATCACGACGGCGCTGGCGACCAGCGCCGCCAAGAGCGCCGACACCGCTCAGCAGGTCGCCTTCGACTACGAGCGCCAGGCCGTCCAGGACAGCGCGCTCGCCAAGGCCGCCAAGGCCGCGGAGAAGCACAAGGCCGCCGCCGTGAAGAAGGCCAAGGCCGAGGCCGAGGCCAAGAAGAAGGCCGCCGAGGCCCGTGAGGCCAAGGAAGCGGCCCAGACCCGCGCTTCGCGCTCCGATGAGCGCACCACGCTCTCCGCGTCCTCCTCCGCCACCGGCAGCACCGCCACCCTGGTCTCCTTCCTCAAGGCCCAGCTCGGCAAGGCGTACGTCCTCGGCGCCACCGGCTCCTCGTCGTACGACTGCTCCGGCCTGACCCAGGCCGCGTTCCGCCAGATCGGGATCGACCTGCCGCGCGTCTCGCAGGACCAGTCGACCACCGGCACCCAGGTCGGCCTCGACAACCTCCAGGTCGGCGACATCCTCTACTGGGGCAGCGCCGGCAGCGCCTACCACGTCGCCGTCTACGTCGGTGACGGCAACTTCATCGGCGCCCAGAACTCGAGCACCGGCATCGTCGAGCGCCCTCTCAGCTACGACATGCCCACCGGTGCGGTGCGCGTCCTCTAGGACCCCCGCCTCCACGGTTCGCTCAAAGGGCCGCCCCTTCTCCGGGGGCGGCCCTTCGGCGTACGGGCCGCGTAGCGCGACCGATTCGCACCGCTACCGATCAGTGCCGTGGGCCGTTGCACCTCTCGCCATCTGCCGCACCTCTGCCCTCCGGGCGCCGTGCGGCATCCGTAGAGAGGACACCGCGCTCCGATGTACAACGACCGCTCCGCCCGCCGCCCCGCCCGCGGCACCGTCACCCGGGCGGCCACCGCCGCCGCCCTGGCCTCCGCGCTCGCCCTGGGCGCCGTCCACACCGCGACCGCAGCGGCGCCGTCCGCCGCGAAGACCCCGACCGGCGCTTCCGACGGCGGCTGGCACCAGGACGGCCTCACGCTCAACGCCGCCGACAACAGGACCGTCGACGCCTATGTCGCCCGCGCCCGGCGCGCCGAGCGCTCCATCAGCCCCCAGATCCGTGCCGCGGCGCTGCTCAGCCACGCCGAGCTGATCGGCTTCGACCATCGGCTGAAGTCCCCGGACTCGCTCAAGCGGAAGGTCGCCACCCGGATGCAGGAAAAGCCGGGCCGGACGGTCGGCGAGTCGCTCGCCCAGATCAATGACGCGGTCCGCTTCACCCTCCAGTGGCCGGTCGGCCGCTACTCCCGTGGCGTCACCGCCGCCGCCGGGATGCTGTCCGCCTGGGGCAACGACTCCACCCGCTGGTCCAACACCTGGCACCGCGCCGCCGGCTACAAGGCGATCAACTCCGCCTGGCGCACGCCCCGCTCGCACCAGCTCTTCGAGGTGCAGTTCCACACCCCGCGGAGCAAGGCGGCCCAGCTGGAGACCCACAAGCTCTACGAGGAGCAGCGGCTGCCCGGCACCTCGCCGCAGCGGGTGCGCGAGCTCCAGGAGCAGCAGGACGCGATCTTCGCGGCGGTACCGGTCCCGCCCGGCGCCGACCGGCTCACCGCGCCGGTCCGCCACCACCCGGTCCCGGCGACGTGGGCCCCGGCGCTCATGCCGTAGCGCCCCGGTCCCCTTCGATGAACGCCAGCAGGTCGGCGTTGAGCTGCGCGTGGTGGCTGGCGTAGATCCCGTGCCCGGCGGTCGGGTACTCCTTGTACGTCGTGCCCGGGATCAGCTCGGCGGTGCGCCGCCCGGTGACGTCCACCGGCGCCGAGAAGTCGGCGGCGCCGTGGACGACCAGGGTCGGGATGTCGATCTCGCGCAGCCCGGCTCGGCTGTCGGTGCTCAGCGCCGCCTGCTGCGCCTGGAGGGTCGCCCAGGGCGAGGCCGACAGGCACTGCGCCATGGTGTGCTCGACGAGGGCGGGCGAGACGTCGTTGCCGAGGTGGGTGGCGAAGAACGCCTCCTTCTGGCGGTCCAGCCACTTGGGCCGGTCCGCCCGCATCCGCGCCATCGAGGCGGCGACGGCGGCCTCCGGCAGGCCTTGCGGATTGTCCTCCGTACGCATCAGGAACGGCAGCATCGCCGAGACGAACACCGCCCGCGCCACCCGTCCCGAGCCGTGCCGCGCCAGATAGCGCGCGGCCTCGGCGCCGCCCAGCGAGTGCCCGACCAGGGTCACGCCCCGCAGATCGAGGTGTTCGAGCAGCGCGGCCAGGTCGTCGGCCGTCGAGTCGATGTCGTACCCGGTGGAGGGCCGGTCCGAGCGGCCGTGCCCGCGCCGGTCGTAGGCGACACAGCGGAAGCCGCGCTCGGCGAAGAAGGGGAGCTGGTACTCCCACATCTCGGTGTTGAGCATCGCACTCGAGACGAAGACGATCGGCTCGCCGTGGCCGTAGTCCTCGTACGCGAGGCGGGTGCCGTCGTGAGTCTCGAAGAACATGGCGGTTCCTCCCGTTGCGGTCTGTTGCCGTGCCTTTGTCGCGAGGTGTTTCGCGATGTGCACCAGACTGCCGGGGGGTGGTGAGTGGCTCAATTACGTGGGAGGTCATGGTCCGGGGCGGGGCACGGGAGGTCGCTCCCCGCGCCACGCCCCGCGCGCACGCTTACGAGCGCGGCGCCACCTTGCTCAGGCCGTTGATGATCCGGTCCATCGCGTCCCCGCCCGTCGGGTCCGTGAGGTTGGCGAGCATCTTGAGGGTGAAGCGCATCAGGAGGGGGTGGGTCAGACCGCGCTGGGTGGCGATCTTCATGACCTTGGGGTTGCCGATGAGCTTCACGAAGGCGCGGCCGAGGGAGTAGTAGCCGCCGTAGGTCTCCTTGAGGATCTTGGGGTAGCGGTGCAGGGCCAGCTCGCGCTGGGCGTAGGTGGCGCGGGCCTGGGCCTGCACGATGACCTCGGCGGCGATGCTGCCGGACTCCATGGCGTACGCGATGCCCTCGCCGTTGAAGGGGTTGACCAGGCCGCCGGCGTCGCCGACCAGGAGGAGGCCCTTGGTGTAGTGGGGCTGGCGGTTGAAGGCCATGGGAAGGGCCGCGCCACGGATCGGGCCGGTCATGTTCTCGGGGGTGTAGCCCCAGTCGGCGGGCATCGACGCGCACCAGGCCTTCAGGACCTCGCGCCAGTCCAGTTCCCGGAAGGCGGAGCTGGAGTTGAGGATGCCGAGGCCCACGTTGCTCGTGCCGTCGCCCATGCCGAAGATCCAGCCGTAGCCGGGCAGCAGACGGTCCTGGGCGCCGCGCCGGTCCCACAGCTCCAGCCAGGACTCGAGGTAGTCGTCGTCGTGGCGCGGGGAGGTGAAGTACGTGCGTACGGCCACGCCCATCGGGCGGTCCTCGCGGCGGTGCAGGCCCATGGCCAGCGAGAGCCGGGTGGAGTTGCCGTCGGCGGCGACGACGAGGGGGGCGTGGAAGGTGACCGGGGTCGTGTCTTTTGCATCGGACCCGGCCTCGCCGAGCTTGGCGTGCACGCCGGTGATGTGGCCGGTGAGTTCGTTGACGATGGGCGCGCCGACATTGCAGCGCTCGTAGAGGCGGGCGCCGGCCTTCTGGGCCTGGCGGGCCAGCTGCTCGTCGAAGTCGTCGCGCTTACGGACCAGTCCGTAGTCGGGGTACGAGGCGAGATCCGGCCAGTCGAGCTGGAGGCGGGTGCCGCCGCCGATGATGCGCAGGCCCTTGTTGCGCAGCCAGCCCGCTTCCTCGGAGATGTCGATGCCCATGGCGACCAGCTGCTTGGTCGCGCGCGGGGTCAGGCCGTCGCCGCAGACCTTCTCGCGCGGGAACGCGGTCTTCTCCAGGAGGAGGACGTCCAGGCCGGCCTTGGCCAGGTGGTACGCGGTGGCCGAGCCGGCGGGCCCGGCACCGACGACGATCACGTCCGCGCTGTGCTCGGCGCGGGGTGCGGTCACGGACTCGGTCACGGACGCGGACTCGGTCACGGGGGGTCTCCCGAAGTCGATGGAGGCGGTCGATATCTCGATATCTGGGTGCCGACCGGCAGAGGGCCTGTGCAGTCTATGGGGGCCTTGGCGATCGGAAACTGAAGGGTTGGCCCTTGAAGCCCGAGACCGGGGACGGGACGGTGGAGGGGAGGGCGGGCGGAGGACGGATGGTCCCCCGCCCGCGGCGGATGCCTAGTCGACGTCCGTGGCGGACACGGCCCAGGTGCCGAGCGCGGTGCTGAACACCTTGTCGTTCGCCGGATCGTAGAGCGAGTCCAGGCACTCGTAATAGATGCTGTACTCGGTGCCGTCGGCGGCGACATACGCCTGGTCGATGGCGTGGATGGTGTTCCCCGTGTCGTTGACGTAGGTGAACTCCCAGCGGGCGCCGTCGCTTTTCTGGAAGGCGTTCCGCTTCAGCTCCGTCCGCTGGTAGTTCGTGCGCTTCTTGGCGTGCTTCTCCATGCTGAGGAAGTTGTCGTACGAGGACTGCGGGGCGTCGGCGATGACGCCGATACGCAGGTACGAACTGCCGGTCGGTGCCTTGTAGTCGACCTGGGTGCCCTTCACCGAGCGCTGCCATCCGTGCATCACGCCGAGCGAGAAGCCGTACGGATCGTCCTTCCGCTCGAAGCCGGCGGGGAGGCCCGCGTCGGGGGAAGGGGTGGCGGAGGGGGAGGCGGGCGAGGCGGTCGGGGACGGGGTGGCGGAGGGGGCGGGGGTGCCGGTGGGCCCGCCGCTCTTCGCGACGGCGGGCTTCTTGGGTGCCTTGTGGTCCTCGGCGCCCGCCCGGTGGTTCTTGTAGTACAGCGCGCCGGCCGTGGCACCTCCGCCGACGAGGAACGCGATCAGCGCCATCGACACCCACTTCACGGCGCGGCGCCGGGCCGGGCGGGGTTCCTCGAGCGGGGCGGGAGTGACCGCGGGGGTGGCCGGGGGCGTCGGCGCGGCCTCGGGGGCGGGCTTCGCGAAAAGCCCCTCCGCAGACACGTTCGCCGGCACGTTCGCGGGAACCTCCGCGGGCGCTGCCGCGGGCCCGTCAGCAGGGGCGGGCGGGGCGGCCGGTGTGGGCGGGACCGCGGGGAGGGGCCCGGTGGCCGGGGCCGGCGGCATGCCGGGGGCGGCCGGGGACGCCGCGGGAGCGCCGTACGGGGCGGCCGGGGCGGCGGGCGCGGCCGCATTGCCGCGGCCGACCATCATCCGCAGATACGGGGCGAGCAGCGCCGCGCCGAACGTCCACAGCAACGCGAACAGCAGCGTTTCGGCGCCGCCCGCGGCCAGTTCGCCGTGCGCGGCGAGGCGGGAGTCGCCCTCACCGCCGTAGCCGCCCCCGTAATCGCCGCCGTACTGGCCGCCGTACTGGCCGCCGTAACCGCCGTCGAGGCCGCTCCCGCTGCCCCCGGCGTGCAAGGACGCCGACACGGTGGCCCCCGCCGCCCACACCGCCAGCACCAGCGCGACCACGAAGAAGCCCGCGGCCAGCAGCTGTTCGCGCCGGTCGGCGCTGCGACGGACGGTCAGGAAGCCGACCAGCAGGGCGCAGACCAGGCCGCCGACGATGATGCCGAACAGCGCCCAGTCGCCGCCGAGCCGGCCCAGCTCGGAGTAGCCGATCGACTGCCGGCCGGAATCCAGGAACGGAAGGCCGGGGACGTTCCATTCGGCGTTCACCGGTGCGCCCCAGGCCAGCGCCAGGGCGATCGCGCCGAGATTGGGCAGCAGCACCAGCAGGGCGACCGCATCGCCGCCCGTGACGTCGTCCGCCGTGGCGAGGATGGCCACGAAGGCGACCAGACCGGCCAGCAGGACGACGGTGACCAGCGCGAGCAGCGCGGTCCGCAGGGCATTGAGGGTGATCCGCCACCCGGGCCGGGGGGCGAGCCAGGCCCGTGCCTCGTCGCGCGCCAGCACCGCGCCGCTCACCACGGCCGCCAGCAGGAAGGAGCACAGCAGCGCGCGCCAGGCGGCCGAGGACAACTCCATTCCGTCGTAGGACGGCTGGGCCAGCAGGCCGAGCGCCAGGGTGCCGGCGCCGCACAGCACGGCGATCCGCAGCACCGACTCCCGTACGGAAGCCCTCGGGACGGCCGTACCGGGTATTCCGGCCGGTGCGGAGGCGGCCGCGCGGCGGGCCTTACGGGCGGCGACGGCCAGCAGCGTCACCCACAGCCCCGTGACCACCAGCGGCACCAACGACACCGACATCTCGCCGTTCAGGCCCTCGCCGAACCTGCCCAGGGGCCCGGTGGCGCTGCCGGAGAGGGTGACCCCGCCGCCCACGCTCTGCAGCAGCAGCGCGAGGAAGCAGCGCATCCGTACGCCCCAGCCGAGCCCGGCCTCGTCCATGTCGTCCGACGAGAAGATGCCGAGCACACAGGCGAGGAGCAGCAGCATCAGCGTCGGCCAGGCCGCGACCTTCAGCGCCGCAAGCCAGTCGCCCCTCATCGTGCGGCCGAGAAAGGCGCCGAGGGGCGAGGGGGCGGCGGGGGCGGCGTACGGCGGACGGCCGGGCGGCGCCGCCGGGACCGGAGGTTGCACCGGGGGCGGCGGGGGCGGCGGCCCGCCGGGCGCGGGCGGCGCGGCGGCCTGCCGTTCCCGGCCGCAGCCCATACAGAAGCGCGCCTCGGGCGGC
The DNA here is from genome assembly GCF_044544985.1 of Streptomyces sp. NPDC053427. Classification (NCBI taxonomy): domain Bacteria; kingdom Bacillati; phylum Actinomycetota; class Actinomycetes; order Kitasatosporales; family Streptomycetaceae; genus Streptomyces; species Streptomyces sp. NPDC053427. Next base: position 405,323 of record NZ_JBITYA010000007.1, read on the forward strand.
GAGGAAGAACCACATTCCGGGCAGGAGGCGGAACGCTCGGACACATCGAACTCCGGGAACTCAACGGGCAGCACGATCGGCTACCACTCGCGAACGTAGGGACACCGCTGTCCTACGCATGGTTCCCGCCAAATCACGCCCTGTGAAGCGACGTTATCCAAGCGAGTCCGTAGCCGGGTTCGCAGGCGAGTCCGCAGGCTGCCCTGCAGAAGGGTCCGCAGGCGAGTCCGCGCCCGGGCCCCGGCCGGGGCGGTTCGGCTCAGCCGGCCGGCTTGGTCCCCCGGTGGAGCGCGACCACGCCGCCGGTCAGATTGCGCCAGGCGACCTTGGTCCAGCCCACGCCCTGCAACTTGGCGGCGAGTTCGGGCTGGTTGGGCCAGGTGCGGATGGACTCGGCGAGGTAGACGTACGCGTCCGGGTTGCTGCTGACCGCGCGGGCGACCGGCGGCAGCGCCCGCATCAGGTACTCGGTGTAGACGGTCCGGAACGGCGCCCAGGTCGGCTCGCTGAACTCGCAGATCACGACCCGGCCGCCCGGCTTGGTGACCCGGTACAGCTCGGCCAGCGCGGCATCCGTGTCCTGGATGTTGCGCAGCCCGAAGGAGATGGTGACGGCGTCGAAGACCCCGTCGGCGAACGGGAGCCGGGTGCCGTCACCCGCCGTGAAGGGCAGCCACGGGTGCCGCTTCTTGCCTTCCCCCAGCATTCCGACGGAGAAGTCGCAGGGCACGACGTACGCGCCGGTCCGGGCGAACGGCAGCGACGAGGTGCCGGTGCCGGCCGCGAGGTCGAGCACCCGCTCGGCGGGCCGGGCGGCCACCGCCCGGTCCACCTCCTTGCGCCACAGCCGCGCCTGCCCGAGGGAGAGCACGTCGTTGGTGAGGTCGTACCGCGCCGCCACGTCGTCGAACATCGCGGCGACTTCGTGCGGCTGCTTGTCCAGGGATGCTCGGGTCACCCGGCCATTGTCCACCGTGCGGGGGCCGGCACCCGCACCGGGCACCGCCCGTTGCCGGGAGGCTGGTCGGGGACGGCCGGATTCCCCCGAGCTCTCGACTCCGCTCGAGCAGGGGGGACCCCCTCAGAACATCCGGGCGGTCCAGCGGTGCGCAGTGCATCGTGAGCGGCCGGGCGCCGACCGTCCCCGCATCAGCGATCATGCCGGGCCGAATCCGTCATTCCGTTTCCGTTGACGCCGCCCTGACGTGCACCGGGGCCGCGTTGACGGCTCCTTGACGAAGATCATCGAGGCGGACGGACTCAGCGCCGCCGGTGGACGAGCCGGCCGGCCAGCACGGTGGCCAGGCACGCCCCGTCCTCGCCGAACACGGCGAAGTGGGCCGGCTCCCCGGCGGCCAGCACCCGCGGCACCGGCCCCGGCAGCTCCACGAGCCCGGAGCGCTGTACGGCCGTGCGGACCGCGGGCCGGGTGAACGGCCCGGTCAGCGCCGTCGTGCCGGTCGCCAGCAGGCGTTGCAGCCCCCGCCGGGCGCTGGCGCCCCACCGCGCCTCGGTCATGCCGAGCGCGGCGAGCGCCGCCCCCGTGAGGGGCTCGCCGCCGAGCTCGTCGGCCTCCCGCGGATCGGGATGGTAGGCGGCCTCCAACAGCGCGGCCCCGTGCGGTTCGTAGCGCCCCGGCGTGAGGACGCCGTCCCACTCCCGTACGCGCGCCCGCTCCCCGTACGCCGCGAACAGCTCCTCGTACGGGCCGACGGCGGCGATCCGGGCGCCGTCGACGACGACCGCGTACCCGGCGTCCAGGGCCCCGTCATGGACGAGCCGGACACCGCGCACGCGGTGAAGTGTCAGCATCGGGAGCTCGGCCGGTCCGGGTGCTTCAGTTGGCCTCGACGAGCTTCAGCTCGGGATGCGCCGTGCCGCCCTCGATGGCGGTCGAGGACAGATGCGAGACCACCCGCTCGTCCACCGGGTCGTTCGCCGGGTCGTCGTGCACGGCGAGGTGCTCGTACGTCGTGGCGCGCTGCGCGGGGACGCGGTCGGCCGTGCGGATCATGTCGATCATCTCGCGGAGGTTCGAGCGGTGCTTGGCCCCTGCGGACGAGACGACGTTCTCCTCCAGCATCACCGAGCCGAGGTCGTCCGCACCGTAGTGCAGGGTCAGCTGCCCGGCCTCCTTGCCGGTGGTCAGCCAGGAGCCCTGGATGTGCGCGACGTTGTCGAGGAAGATCCGGGCGATCGCGATCATGCGGATGTACTCGAAGATCGTCGCCTGGGTGCGGCCCTTGAGGTGGTTGTTCTCGGGCTGGTACGTGTACGGGATGAAGGCGCGGAAGCCGCCCGTGCGGTCCTGTACGTCGCGGATCATGCGCAGGTGCTCGATGCGCTCGGCGTTCGTCTCGCCGGTGCCCATGAGCATGGTGGACGTCGATTCCACGCCCAGGTTGTGGGCCGTTTCCATGATCTCCAGCCAGCGCTCGCCGCTCTCCTTGAGCGGGGCGATGGCCTTGCGGGGGCGCTCGGGCAGCAGCTCGGCGCCCGCGCCCGCGAAGGAGTCGAGGCCCGCGGCGTTGATGCGCTGGATCGCCTCCTCCACCGACACCTTGGAGATGCGGGCCATGTGCTCGACCTCGGACGCGCCGAGGGAGTGGATGACCAGCTGCGGGAACTCCTTCTTGATGGCGGAGAAGTGCTTCTCGTAGTACTCGACGCCGAAGTCGGGGTGGTGCCCGCCCTGGAACATGATCTGGGTCCCGCCCAGTTCGACGGTCTCCGCGCAGCGGCGCAGGATGTCGTCGAGGTCGCGGGTCCAGCCCTTGGCGGTGTCCTTGGGTGCGGCGTAGAACGCACAGAACTTGCAGGCCGTTACGCACACATTGGTGTAGTTGATGTTGCGCTCGATGATGTACGTCGCGATGTGCTCGGTGCCGGCGTAGCGGCGGCGGCGTACGGCGTCGGCGGCCCGGCCCAGCGCGTGCAGCGGCGCGGAGCGGTACAGGTCGAGGGCCTCCTCCGGCGTGATGCGGCCGCCCTGCGCGGCGCGGTCGAGTACGGACTGGAGGTCGGCGTTCTCGGTCACCGGGCGTCCCTTTCGCAGGCTGGCATCACGACTGACCCAGCGTACGTCAGGGCTCCGACGGCCTCGCTGGCGGCCGGACCCGGGGCCCGCGCCCGCCGCTCCCCCGACGCCCGGTCACGGCCCCGCGACGCGGCTCAGCGTCGCGGTCGGCGTACCGCCCGCAGGGTCGTCGGAGGAGAAGGCGAGCGTGCGGCCGCCCTTGCCGAGCGTGTAGGTGACATGGGACTTGTTGCCCGTACAGCCCGGCCCCTGCTGGCCGTCCGGACGCTCCACGAGCACCAGTTCGCCCTCGGTGGCCGACTCCAGCTTCGCCTTGGCCTCGCACTTCACCAGCACCGCGTCGTACACGGTGTGGATGACGTAGTCCCCCTTGCCGCCGGACTTGATGACGCTGGTCATCTTGCCGTTGACGCCGAGCTCCGTCGTCACCGTGCCGGTCCAGGTGCCCAGGAAGCCCTCGGCGACGGCCGGCCCGCCGGATCCGTCACTCGGCGGGGAGGACGCGACCGTCGGCGTCTGCCGGGAGGACGGCTCGGCCCCTGCCGCGTCCCGGCTGCCTGAGCCGCCCGGCAGCAGGTGGAACACGGACGCCGCGGTCGTCGCGGCGGCCAGCGCACCGGCCACCGACAGCACCAGCGTGCAGCTCACCCGGTGCGGCCGCCGCGCGCCGCCGACCGCCCCGCTCAGTGCGATCCGCCGCTCGTTGGGGGCGGTGGGCGACGGGCCCGCGGTCGGGGCATCGGCGACCGCCGCCCCGGCGACCGGCCAGGGGGCCGCGGGCGGGCCGGGAACATCGGGGACACGGGAAGCCTGCGTGGGCGCGCCGACGGCGCCGGGTCCGGTCGCCTCCGCCTCGAACGGCACCAGGCCGGAGGGCTGTCCGTACGAGGGATCCGCCCCCGCCCCGTACGAGGGATCCGGCGGCCCGAACGCCCCGCCCGGCGAGGCCGCAGCCGGCTCCGCCGCCTCGGCCTCCAGATTCAGCAGCTCCACCGCCCGCCGGGTGACCTGCTCCACGACCGCGCCCGGCAGCCACCCGGCGCGCACCAGCCCCGCGGCCCCGCCGCTCCCCTCCCCCGCGAGCCGGGCCGCCAGCGCCGCCGGGGCGGGCCGGTCCGCGGGGTCCTTGGACAGGCAGGACGCCACCAACTCCCGCAGCTCACCGGTGAGTTGCGGACCGAGCTCCGGCTCCTCGTGCACCACCTTGTACAGCAGCGCGGCCGACGAGTCGCCCGAGAAGGGGCTGACCCCGGTCGCCGCGTACGCCAGCACCGCCCCCAGCGAAAAGACATCCGCGGCCCCCGCCGCGCCCTTCCCCACGATCTGCTCGGGCGCCATGTATCCGGGCGACCCGACCGAGACCCCGGTGGAGGTCAGCGAGGCCGTCGCCTCCGTGGCCCGCGCGATGCCGAAGTCGATCAGCAGCGGCCCGTCGAGGGTCAGCAGCACATTGGACGGCTTGACGTCCCGGTGCACCAGCCCGAGCGCATGGACGGCGGCCAGCGCCTCGGCCAGCCCGGCGCCCAGGACCCGTACGGAGTGCTCCGCCAGCGGCCCGACATCGGCGACGGCCTGCGCGAGCGAGGGGCCCGCGACGTATCCGGTGGCGATCCAGGGAACGGAGGCGTCCGGGTCGGCATCCAGGACGGGCGCGGTCCAGGCGCCGCCCACCCGTCGCGCCGACTCGATCTCCCGCCGGAAACGGGCCCGGAACTGGTCATCGACCGCGAACTGCGCATGGACGACCTTCACCGCGACCGTTCGGCCGCCCTCGCTGCGCCCGAGGTAGACCCGGCCCATGCCGCCGGCGCCGAGACGGCCCAGCAGTCGGTACCCGCCCAAGACCCGTGGATCGTCCGCTGCCAGCGGCTCCATGGCTGCCTCCCCCTCGTACGGCGCACTTCAGCTTATGGCCCATGTCATGCACGGTCGTCGGAAACCCGCACACCACTTTCCGCATCAAACAGGGCGTAACTCACCACAACTCCCCCACCTGCCCCACGCGGCAGCGCGACCCCCCGGAGTACGTCCGTGCCTCCCCCGCGCCCCTTGCACCTCTCGCCTCCCCCGCCTCCCTCGCACCGCCCGCGCCGCCCACGCCGAAAGCGGCCGCTCCTGATCGGCGCCGTCATCGCGGCCGTCGGCCTCGCCGCAGTCCTCCCCGTCCTGGCCCACCTCGATGCGTTCTCCGGCGACGGCGAGCCCCTGTCCTTCGACTCCGCCGACCGGCCCGCCCCGGCATCCGCGCCCGCCGACGCCTCGGTCCGCATGCCCACCGGCCCCCGAGCGGAATTCCGCACGGCCGGCACCCTCGCCGACGGCACCAAGATCGGCGTCACGACGCTGCACGGCAGGAAATCCGGCTTCACCGGCAAGGTCTGGGTCTGGGCGCCGAAGGAGTACTACGAGGACCGCTACCGCGACAGCGCCTTCCCGGTACTGATCGCGCTCCCCGGTGGCCCCGGCTACCCCATGAATTACTGGATGGGCACCGATCTGAAGCTCCAGAGCACCCTCAGCGACATGGTGACGGCGGGCCGGAGCAGGCCCTTCCTCGTCGTCATGCCCGTCCTGAACCCGGACGCGGACCACTACTACGACGGCAGCGACATACCCGGGCAGCCGAAAATGGGCACCTGGATGTCCGACGACGTCCCCGACCTGGTCAAAGCCAACTTCCGGACGTTCACCACCCGCGACGGCTGGGCCTTCATGGGCTCCTCGTCCGGCGGGTTCGTCGGCCTCAAGCAGGTCCTCCAGCACCCGGACCGCTTCGCGGCGGTCATCGCCTCCGGCCCGGACACCCGCCCCGACTCCCCCCTCTGGCGCGGCCACGAGAAGGAGATGCGGGCCAACGATCCCGAACGCCTGGCCCAGCGGCTCACCGCCCGCCCCGACGCGCCCCCCGTCCACATCGAGTTCCAGATCGGCAGCGAGGAAGGCGGCCGCGCCGCTCTCGAACGCTTCGTCCGGAAATACGGCGACGGAACGGGCCCGATCACGGCCCGCCTGCACGTCATCCAGAACGGCGGCCACAACGCCAAGAGCTATGTCCAAGGCATGCGGGAGGCCACCCTGGAAGCGATCAGCAAGGTGCTGCGCGGCCCCGCACCGGCCGCCGAGCACCAGGACCGGGCCCCGGCGCGGCGCACCGGGCCCTAGGCCTGTCCGGTGGATCAGGGCCTAGTAGCCGCCCAGCAGATCCACCTTCACATCGGCCGGGAACCCGGTCGTCGGGCCGACCCGCCGCGCGAATTCCGTCACGCCGCGCAGCTGATCCGCCCCGAACCGGAAGTCCAGCGTCGTGAAGTACCGCTCCAGCACCGGCTCGTCGAAGGTCTCCCAGCGGGCCGCCTGCTCGGCGACCTTGCCGACCTCCTCCAGCGACAGATCGCGCGAGGCCAGGAACGCCTCGTGCACCTTCTGTACGACGAGGGGCTCGCGCTCCAGGTAGTCGCGCCGGGTCGCCCATACGGCGAAGACGAACGGCAGCCCCGTCCAGTCCTTCCACATCTGCCCGAGGTCGTGCACCTCCAGGCCGAGCTTGGGCCCGTCGTGCAGATTGGCGCGCAGCGCGGCGTCGCCGATCAGCACCGCCGCGTCCGCCTCCTGCATCATCAGCCCGAGGTCGGGCGGGCAGCTGTAGTACTCGGGCTGCACGCCGATCTTCTCGGCCAGCAGCAGCTGGGCCAGCCGTACGGAGGTCCGCGAGGTCGACCCGAGGGCGACCCGGGCGCCGTCCAGCTTCTCCAGCGGCTTCTGCGAGACGATCACACAGGACATCACGGGCCCGTCGCACCCGACGGCAAGATCAGGGAACGCGACGAGATCATCGGAGGCCCGCAGGAACTCCACCAGGGTGATCGGCGCGATGTCGAGCTCGCCGCGGACCAGCTGCTCGCTGAGCTTCTCCGGGGTGTCCTTGGTGAGGTCCAGGTCGAGCAGGGTGCCCGTACGGGCGAGGCCCCAGTAGAGGGGCAGGCAGTTCAGGAACTGGATGTGGCCCACCCGCGGCCGGCTCCGACGGTAGTCGGCCGGTGCGCCTGCGGGTGCATCTCCAAAGGTTGAATTGTCCACATGCCGGAGGCTAGACCCGCGCCCCTTGGGGCGACGCGGCGGGGCCTCCGTATGGCCGCCACGGCCGTCGACTAAACGTGATCTTTGGCTCTTCCGCCTCACGAGCGCACCGTGCTAGGCTCACCGCAAGTTGCAGTTTGGTTTCCCTTGCAGTACAGAGCCTGCGGAGCATGTGACCCGCAGGCTTTTGTAGTTTTCAGACTTGTTTGCAGGTTCTGGAGCAGGGCAACCCTTTGGCCCAAGGAGGGCTTATGGCTACCGGAACCGTCAAGTGGTTCAACGCTGAAAAGGGCTTCGGCTTCATCGCCCAGGACGGCGGCGGCCCGGATGTCTTCGTCCACTACTCGGCGATCAACGCCTCTGGTTTCCGCTCCCTCGAGGAGAACCAGCAGGTGAACTTCGACGTCACGCAGGGTCCGAAGGGCCCGCAGGCGGAGAACGTTACGCCGGTCTGAGTTGCCCGGTCCGACCTTTAACCATTAGGTCGACTTAGCAAAACCCAAGGAGCCCCGCTCCTCCACTTCGGTGGGGAGAGGGGCTCCTGCCTTTTCCCGTGCGCCCCCACGCCACGACGCCGCACCCGCCGCGTCCCTGCGAGCACCCGCCGCACGAATTCCCCCGCCGCCGGGAAGAACGGACCAAGGCGGGGGGACCGAGAAGGGACCGGCAAGAGGGCAAGAGGGGGACGAGAAGGGGACGAGAAGGCGGCAACAAGGGAAACCGCAAGGGAACGCACACACACGCCGCGGCAAACCGAAAAACACCCGCTTGGGATTTCCCCGGCGCAGCACGCCGCGGCGCGGAGCGTATCGCCCCGCCCACCCGCCGCTGGTCCCCCGGCAGCCATCCCAGCTGCACCAACAGCGTGCCCCGCTCACGCGAAACGGAATGACCGCGGCCCGGGGCCATGGGCTGGGCGCGGGTGGTCCCGAGAATCACGGGTGGTCCCGAGAATGTCGCCTTCACGAGGGTCGCCGGAGAGAATCAGCCCCTGAGCCCCGAGTTCCTCGATCCGCTGGAGGAATGGCGCGAACAGCGCCCGGGAAACCCCGGCGGTGGTGCGGGCGATGGGGAAGTGGAATCCGGCATCCCGGGAGAGCGGGAGAACGGGAGACGGTCGGTGAGGACGGAGAGCGGATCGCCGGCCGACGAGGCGATCGGATCGTAGTCGTCGAAGTCGAAGAAGAACCGGGGCCCCGCCCACCAGCTGCGGTCACGAAGCTGCTGGGGCGTGAACGTCGGGGCTCGGCCGACGGCGTCCATGAGCTGAGCCCACGGGGCCGTGGCCATGACAGCCGTGGGCCTCTGGCTCAGCTCATGATCCATCGGCAGTCAGCCGTCGCTGGTGAACCGTTGGCGTGGTGGGGGTTCGGTTGTCTCGTCCCAGGCTTTCCGCTCCGCGTGGTCGAGCCAGTTCAGGTACCACTCCGCGAACGGCGGGGGTCCCGTTTTGCCGCGTAGCCCGACCGGGACCACGCCCTCGCCGACGGCCGTTACGTCTTCCCACACGGTGCCGCGATGGGGGCCTGCGACCACCAGGACGTAGAAGTACGAGCAGCCCTGGTGGCTCAGGCACAGGGTGCCCTCGGTCAGGGCGGCGCGCAGCTCGTCGTCGCGGGCGTCCCAGGCGGCGTATGCGGCGGAGAAGGCATCGTCGTCCGGGTAGTCGGTCCGCCGGGGCTCCGCGCACTGGTGCTCGTCGTGCTCGGCGGTGAGCTCGGGACGGAAGGGCAGCGTGCAGTGGCCAGTGGTGGGCGGGGCGTCGGGGCCGGGCGGCTGCATCGGGAAGAGCCCGTAACCGGGGCCCGCGCCGCCCGCCCCCACCTCCAGGAGGAACATGCGGTATTCCTCCGGCAGTTCGGTCCCGAGCTGCCGCTCGGCCGCCCGCAATTGCTCCTCGGTGAGGACGGGCAGCAGCTCGAACTCATGGCCACTGCTGCCCCATTCGGCGCCGAACACCGCCCACCATCGCGGCGCCTTCCGCAGCGCGAGCACGCGCTCGCGCACCCCTGTCCAGGCCCCGCCCATCGCTCCCCCTCCGGAATTCCGTGCCATCCGGCACCTCAAGCGGCAGGGTCAGGTGCCGGCGTCCAGCACCGCGGAGAGGGCCCTCGCTTCGGCATGCAGGCGGTCGACGTCGACCTCGGGACAGCCGACCACCCTCGTACGACATGCTGCGAGGCTAGGCGGTGGCGGTGAAGGTCTCGTCCTTGACGGCCGTGACAAAGCGGCGCCAGGCAGCGGCCGGGATGATGACGGTCGGGCCGTGGGGGGCGGTCTTGGTGTCGCGTACGGGGACGAGGCCGGGGATGTCGTCAGCCACCTCGAGGCAGAGGCCAGCGTCGCCGTTGCTGTGGCTGCTCTTTCGCCAGATGGCGGCGCCGGGGAAGTCCTTTGCGACTTCGATGCAGTTACCGCCGGAGCCGTTGCTGTAGCTGCTCTTGCACCAGCGGGCGGCGCCGGGGAAGTCCTTGGCGACTTCGATGCAGTTCCCGCCGTCGCCATTGCTGTATGTGCTCTTGCACCAGCGGGCGGCACTCAAGTCAATCTGCCTGCTTGCCATTTCGAAAGTCCTCTGCCGCTGCCTCGATCACGGCCAGGGACGCCTCAGGCGGCAGTGCGGCGGCCCTGAGCCGATCGTATGCCTTGCGGTACTTCTTCACGAGCGCCGGATCGTCGATGGTGGCGCCGCTGTACGCGGACTCCGTGTAGACCAGGGGCGGGGCGTCAGGGAAGGCCATGGTCATGACCGTGCCGAGCATCAGGGGATACGGCCCGCTATTCCACGGGACGACCTGCGTAACAATCCGGCGCCGCCTCGCCAACGCCGCAACGCGCTCCAGCTGTTCGGCCATTTCTTCCGGCGGAAGGATGGGGTTGCGCAACAGCGACTCGTGCAGGATGACCCAGTACTCTGGCCTCTTGTGGTCATCCTCGAAGAGGCGCGCCCGCGCCAGCCGGGCGTTGACCCTCTCCTCCACCTCCGCGTCGGAGGCATTCGGATGTGCCGCTAGAACCATCACCCGCGCGTACACCGCAGTCTGCAGCAGTCCTGGGATGACGGTGGGGCACCACTCCTCAATGGCCTCCGCGTGCTTCTCCGCCTCCAGGACCTTTTCGAAGTACTTGGCGTGGCCGGCCATCCGCGCCTTGCGCACATCCTCGCAGCGCCGCTCGAAGAACCCGTCGGTCTTCAGCACACGGTCCACATGGACAGCCATGTCCAACGGCATGCGCCGCTGCCCGCGTTCGATCTCGCTGAGGTAGCTCGGTGAGTAGTAGATGCCGTCGACGATCGCCTGGAGGGTGAGGCCTGCGTTCTCCCGCTTCCAGCGCAGCTCGGAGCCATAGAAGGCCGGGACGCTGGTGGATCCATCAACTTCTTTGCGTGCAGGCATTTTTCACCGTTTCACAGGTCGCGCAGTCGCCTTGAATCCCTTTCCACGCTACGCCGCGCCGCGTCACTCTGTGAGCAGTTCGTCACAATGCGCACAGGGAGTCAGAACCCATGCCCGACCACCGCCACACCGGCAACGACCGCCACCACGACGACGTGGACGATTGCGCCGAGGCGCTCCGCGCCGCCCTCGCGGCGAACGGCATCACTCTGCCGTCACTCGGGACCGATTTGCCGGCCTACGCGGGCAACTACCGGCTCTCGCTCATCGCGCTCGGGAACTGCAACACCGCCACGGCCCGCAAGCTGACGGCTGCGCTCCGTAAGGCGGCCGCGCAATGAAAGGCCCCGTGCCACCTCCCCCACAGAGGTGACACGGGGGTTCCAGTCTGACGCGCCGAGCGCCCCGGCTCCAGAGCAGGGGCCGCTTCTTTCGCGCGACATCCGGAAATCACCCCCGCGACCGTGCGACCGGTCCGGGGGCATGGCCATCAACCCGCTGGAGGCCGACAAGCATGCCTGACCTTATCCGAATGATGTTGCTGATGGTACTGACTTGGTTACTTCCGGCACGCGGACAGCGCCGGACGGCGAGCCGAGGCACCCCGCACACCGGGCCGCGCCACGCCGCCCCCTCGGTGCCACCGGTGCGCAGGTTCCGCCGCCCCGCCGAGATCCCGCTGCGCGGCGAGGACAGCTGCCTGGTCAGGCCGTATCTGCTGACCGGCGAGGAGTGGCGGCAGCGGCGGGCACAACGGGGGCGGCGGGATCTCTGGTTCGCCGTCGAGGGTGTCGACATCGGGCCGCGGTGGGTCCACGGGGTGGAGGTGCCGACCCGGTGAGCGAGAAGGCGCCGGAGAAAAGGCCCCGGGAACCGCAGGAGCCGGATGGTGACGGGCGGCGCGCGGCGTTGGAGGAGAGCCTGCGCCGGCTGAACCGGTGGTCGTCCGGCGGAGGCGGGCGGCGGTGAGGCGAGGGGCGGTCGGGCGAGGGGCGCCGATGCCGTGCCCGTCGGCGTACGACACCGCCACCGACACCGACTACGGCTACGGCTACGGCTACGGCTACGGCTACGGCTGGCGCGTGGGCAGCGCGAACGCTGCCTGCACTATGCGCTGGGCGACGGGGTTCATCTCCTCGCTCTTGGCGTCGGTGGCGTTGACCGAGTAGACCAGGGTCCGGGACAGGTCCTTGGTCGCGGCGATGAGCGTGTTGTAGCCGGGCCGGCCACCGGTCTTCCCCCAGATGATCTTTCCTCCGCCGGCGTCGAAGCGCTGGAGTCCGGCGCTCATCGAGGCGCCCTTGATGTCCGGGACCGTGAGCATCTCCCGCTCCAGGAGCGGCTGCGGGACGATCTTTCCGCGGAAGAGCGCGAAGAGGAACTTCTCCAGGTCGCCGGTGGTGGATATCAGGTCGCCGGCCGCCCGGCGGTCGGACATGTTCCACTCCGTCGCGTCCACGACCCGGCCGTCCGCCAGCTTCTGGTAGCCGCGGTTGTGCGGGCCGTGGATCCGCGGGTCGGGACCACTGGGGAACGAGGTGTGCCGCATGCCGGTCGGACGGAAGATGCGCACCGCGGCCTGGTGCTCGTACGAGTCGCCGGTGATCTTCTCGATCAGCATGCCGAGGACGGTGTAGTCGATGTTGTCGTAGCGCTGCTTCCTGCCCGGTCCTTCCCCGGGGCCGCGGTAGGGACCCTTGGCGACGGAGGACGCGACAACGGCTTCCGGAGTCAGGGTCCTGAAGCGGTTCTCGTAGCCTTCGCCGTTCTCCGGGCCGAGGGTCGCGCCGGGCTGAAGTCCGCTGGTGAAGGTGAGCAACTGCCGGACGGTGATGGGCCGGAAGGCATCGGTCAGCAGGCCGGGCAGATAGCGCTGCACCGTCCCGTCGAGGTCGATCTTCCCCTCGGCGGCGAGCTGGAGCACGAGGGCCGAGGTGACCACCTTGGTGGTGGAGCCCGCGCGGAAGCGGGCGTTCTCCAAGGCCTTGCGGTGCGTGCGGAGGTCATGGACTCCGGCGCTCCCGTGCCAGCTGCCGTCGCCGCCGACGCGCACGAGGGCGGCGGTGGTGTCCTTGTCGGGGAGGCCATGGAGGGCCTTTTCCAGGGCCGGTACGTTCGGGCCGGTCGACGGGGTCGAGGGGTGAGTGGCCTGCGCATCAGCCGTCGTCGTACCCGTGCCGGGTGCGTCGGCGAGGGCAGGGGCCGACGCACCGGCGGACAGCGCGAGTACGAGGGCGGCGGCGAGGGCCGTACGGACGGGTCTGCGGCGGCTGCGGAAGTGCATGGGAGCTCCGTGGTGTGAACGGCCGGTTCGTGCGGCTTTTATGCTGCCGCGCGCAACCGCGCCGCGGATCACCACAAGGGCGGACGTTCGCCCCTGAGGTGTCCCGGAAGCGAAAGGGGCCAACTGCGGTGCACGACTCAGGGTTTGCACCTAGGTGATGGAGGAAGAGGGCCGGCGTGAGTGCGGCGAGCGGTCATCGCGGTTCCGGCGGTTGCGGGACGAGCAGCCCCCGGTTGAACGCCTCGGCAACGGCGGCGGCGCGATCACCCACGCCGAGCTTGGCGTAGATGTTCAGCAGATGGGACTTGATCGTGGCCTCGGTGATGAACAGTCCGGCCGCCGCCTCCCGGTTCGTGGCCCCGGCCGCCACCAGCCGGAGGACTTCCAGCTCCCGTTGGCTGAGCAGTCCTGCCGGGGCGGCGGTACGTACCCGGTTCATCAACCGCGTCGCCACCGAGGGAGCGAGCACCGCATCGCCGCGGGCCGTTGCCCGGACCGCCCGCAGCAACTCGTCGCGTGGCGCGTCCTTGAGCAGGTAGCCGGTGGCGCCCGCCTCGATCGCGGGCAGCACATGACTGTCGGTGTCGTACGTGGTCAGCACCAGCACACGCGCGCCACTCCCCCGCTCAACCAGCTCCTTTGTCGCGCTCACCCCATCCGTCCCAGGCATCCGCAGGTCCATCAGGATCACGTCCGGCCGCAGGGCTTCGGCCAGCCCGACCGCCTGGGCCCCGTCGGCGGCCTCCCCGAGCACCTCGAACTCCGGGTCGCGCGCGAACATACTGCTCAGGCCGTCCCTGACCACCGGATGATCGTCGACGATCAGCAGCGTGATCGCGGTGCCGGGGCGGCTCATGCGCCAGCCTCCGCCTGTTCGGCGGGGAGGCGGGCCGAGATGCCCGTGCCGGCACCCGGCTCCGACTCGACCTGCAGCGTGCCCGACAGGCTCTCGATCCGCTGCCGCATCGCGACCAGGCCGAACCCGCCGCGATCCACACCCGGAGCGCCCGCGGCACCCACAACACCCGCAGCACCCACGACGCCCGCACCGAGCCGGGACGGGTCGAAGCCCTTGCCGTCGTCGCGCACGTCCAGGGCCACCTCGTGTTCCAGATAGGACAGCGTCACTCCCACCCTGGTCGCTCGCGCGTGACGGGCCACGTTGGCCAGCGCCTCCTGGGCGGCCCTCAGCAACGCCACCTCCGCCTCCGGCAGCATCGGCCGCGGCGTGCCGGTCGTCGTGACCTGAGCCGGGATCTCGTGCAGCGCCGACCACCGCCCGGCCACACCCCCCAACGCCTCGCTCAGCCGCGCCGTTTGCAGCGGTTCGGGACGCAGCGCGTGCACCGATCGCCGCGCCTCGGACAGGCTCTCCTTGGCCAGCCGGGTCGCGGCCGTGACGTGCCTGTGCCTCTCGACCGGATCGTCGCCGGAGTGCTCGGCCGCGTGCAGTTGGGTGATGATGCCGGTGAGCCCCTGTGCCAAGGTGTCGTGGATCTCCCGTGCCATCCGCTGCCGTTCGTCGTGCACGCCTGCCTCCCTCGCCTGCGCCAGCAGCTGCTCGTGCAGGGCCCCGTTCTCCGCCAGCGTCGCCGCCAGCCTGCGGTTCGCCTCGCGTACCTCTTCGAGCGCCCGCTCGCGCTCATCGTTCTGCCGGGCGCCACGCCGGGCGAACCAGGCGAAGCCGCACATGGGGATGGCATTTGCGGCCATGACAGCGACGTACGCGGCCACGCCCCACAGCGTGCTCTTGTCCAGGGCGTACGCCTGCGCCGTACCGGCCGTCATCGCCACCGCGGCGACACCGGCCGGCTGCCACGGCCAGGGCAGAACTCTGAACGCGTAGAGGTACCCCGCGGGTGTGAAGAACCCGAACCACGGGTCCCTGACCACCAGGACCGCCGTGATCCCGATGAGCACCGTGAAGAACACCGCCATCACCGGCACGCGCTCGCGCCAGGCGGGATGCAGCGTGTGGCACCACGCCATCCATGCCGCGGCCAGCGCGCAGAGGGCGAGGTCGACGAGCAGGGACCCGGACTCGCCCGCCGAGCGCTTCTCGACCACCGTGACGACGGCCAGGATCGCCAGCAATACGTACGGCACAGCGGTGACCGGCACGACGGCGACCGGCACAGCGGCGGCCGACCCGGACCGGCGTGGCACCGGACTGCTCATCCGCGCCCCCTCCCACGCTGTTGCTCTCGCCGGACAATCTAGCCGCGGGCCCCGGGGCTAGCCGGTGGCGAACAACGAGCGGAGGTGCCTGCCGTTCGCAACCAGGACGACACCCACGAGGAGCAGGCCGCAAGCGCCCTGCTCGATCCTCATCCACAACGGCAGGAATCCGCGGAGCGAGGCGATGACCACGATGGCCGCCAGCATGACGCCCGAGGCGATCCGCAAGCGCAGATACGCCTTGCGGCGGCCGCGGGAGGCGCTTAGGGCGAAGGTGAACATCAGGAGGGAGGTGACGGCGACGATCCCGCCCCGCGCCCAGACCGTGTCGTTCACCAGCTCGGGATCGCGGCGGAGCAGGTAGGCGGCCACGAGAGTGCACACGCTGAGGGCGACGTAGCCGCCGACGAGGAACTTCACGGTGTGAAACGCCGTCAGGCTGCGCGGATGGTGCAGGGCTTCGTCGGGTATCACGGCGGGCCGCGACCTGGTGGTGTTCATGGTGGGCCTTCTCCTGTCTGGACGGCCTCCAGCGTCGCAACGGCACCGCGGCCCGCGCATCGACCGATCATCTGGGGGCGGGGCTGAACCTGCGGACCGACCGGATGGCTGAGCCGATCCACCGGTCGGTCCACCGCTCGGTCCACCGCTCGGACGACCGGAGCCAGCGGTCACCCCACCCTGTACAACCCGTCGATCTCCTGCGCGAAGTCGCGGGCGACCGCCGCCCGCCGCAGCTTCAGCGACGGTGTGAGATGGCCGGTCTGCTCCGTGAACTCGACCGGGAGCACGGCGAAGCGGCGGATGGACTCGGCGCGGGAGACCAGGCTGTTGGCGTCGTCCACGGCGTGCTGGAGGTCGGCCAGGAGGCGGTCGTCCTGGATGAGGGCCGGGAGGGGCACGTCCCGCGTCTTGGTCATCTGGCGCCAGTGGGAGAGGCCGTCGGGGTCGAGAGTGATCAGGGCGGTGATGTACGGGCGGTTGTCGCCGACGACCACGCACTGCCCGACCAGAGGGTGGGCGCGGAGGCGGTCCTCCAGAGGGGCGGGGGCGACGTTCTTGCCGCCCGTCGTCACGATGATCTCCTTCTTGCGGCCGGTGATGGTGAGGTAGCCGTCGGCGTCGAGGGCGCCCAGGTCGCCGGTGGGCAGCCAGCCGTCCTGGTCGGTCATCGGGATGGCGACGCCGCGGGTCGCGTCCCAGTAGCCGGTGAAGACATGGCCGCCCCGGAGGAGGATCTCGCCGTCGTCGGCGATCCGGACCGCGCCCCCGGGGAGCGGCCAGCCGACCGTGCCGATACGGGGGCGCAGGGGCGGGGTGACGGTTGCGGCGGCGGTGGTCTCCGTCAGGCCGTATCCCTCGAAGATCTCGATGCCGGCGCCGGTATAGAAGGCGGCGAGGCGGTGGCCCAATGGCGAGCCGCCGCAGATGGCGTAGCGGACCTTGCCGCCGAGGGCGGCGCGGATGCGGCGGTAGACGAGGGGGTCGTAAAGCTTGCGGGCGGCCTTGAGGGCGACGCCGGGGCCGTGTCCGGTGCCGTGTTCCTGGGCCTCGACGGCCTCGCCGTAGGAGCGGGCGACACGGGCCGCGCGGTCGAAGGAGGCGGCGCGGCCCATCTTCTCGGCGGTGGCGCGGCCGGTGTTGAAGACCTTCTCCAGGACGTAGGGGATGGCCAGGAGGAAGGTCGGCTGGAAGGTCGCCAGGTCGGCCAGCAGGTCCTCGGTCTGGATGCTGGGGGCGTGGCCGAGGCGGACGCGGGCGCGGAGGCAGCCGATGGCGACCATCCGGCCGAAGACGTGGGAGAGGGGGAGGAAGAGGAGGGTGGCGGCGGGTTCGGCGCTGACGGACTTGAAGACCGGGTGGAGGAGCTCGACGGAGTTGTCGACCTCGGCGAAGAAGTTGGCGTGGGTGAGCGCGCAGCCTTTGGGGCGGCCGGTGGTGCCGGAGGTGTAGATGAGGGTGGCGAGGGAGGCGGGGCCGACGGTGGCGCGGCGCTCGTCGACGACCTCGTCCGGGAGGTCGCGCCCGGCGGAGACGAGCTGGGAGACGGCACCGGTGTTGAACTGCCAGAGGTGGTCGAGGGCGGCGAGCTCGGTGCGAATGCCGCTGATCAGGCGGGTTTCCTCGACGTTTTCCACCACACAGGCGCGCGCTCCCGAATCGTGCAGGATCCACTGGGCCTGGTGGGCGGACGAGGTCGGGTAGATGGGGACGGTCACCAGGCCGGCGGCCCAGGCGGCGAAGTCGATCAGGGTCCACTCGTAGGTCGTACGGGCCATGATCGCGAGTCGCTCGCCGGGGCGGAGGCCGTGCGCTATCAGGCCCTTGGCCACCGCTTTTACCTCGGCGGCGAATTCCGCGGCGGTGATGTCGCGCCAAGCGCCGCTCGGCTGCTTTCGGGCCAGGACGACATCGGCGGGGGCCTCGGCGGCATTGATGAAGGGCAGGTCGCCCAAGGAGCCGGTGCGGACGGGCGGGGCGAGCGCGGGGACGAAGACCTCGCGGACGGTGCCGTCGAGGACGGTCTTCTGCGGCGCTAGGAGGGTGGGGGCGGTGGTTTCGGGGGCGGCGCTTTCCTGGCTGAACACGGGCGGCTCCTCAAATCTTCCGCGAAATCGGGGCGAGTTGGCGGCGCGTTCTTGCTGAGGGGGGCGCGGGGGGTGGGGTGTTGCGGGCGATGCCGGGTATCAGATGGCGCGGCCGGATGCGGGCGGGCGCGCGGACCCTGGTGGCCGTCGTCGGGGAGCGGCGGGCGGCCGTCGGGACCTGAGGGGGGACGGTTGCGTACGGCCGTCGGAGCGGGCGAGGGGGAGGCGGCGGCCGCGGAGGACCGCAACGTGCCATATACGGGTGCAAGTTGGACTGTCTGGCGCCGGGCCCTCCATCGAACCCGGTATCGGCCCCTTGTCCGGACCTGGTACCGGGCCCTTTGCCGGTCCCGCCGTCGACCAGATGGCAGCGCTCATCCTCGACCAGCCCCTGACCCGTCAGTAACCTTACTTAGAAGTAAATTTACGCGAGGACCAGGAGTTGGCCAATGCCCGATCGCTACCTTCGTCGCACCGATTCCGGTCCCGGCCGCCTCCTCGCCCGCCGCCTCGGCCTGTGGCCGGCGAGGCCCGCCTCCTCGGCCTCCGGCGGCAACGGCCGGACGGCCCGCGTCTGCGGGCAGCGCCCGCTGGGGGCCCGGTGAACGACCCGACCGTGGTGCTGCGCCGTCGGCCCCGTCTGCTGCCGGCCCTCGGCAAGGGCGTACTGACCGGCATCGGCAAGCGCCCGCACCCGGACGCCGCGCTGCCGTCGACCCGCCTGGTCCTGCCCGCCGCCCGGATCGACCCGGCCAAGGTGGCCGCGTACGCCCGGGTCTGCGGCTTTCCCTCCACCGGACCGCTGCCGCTCACCTACCCGCACATCCTCGGTTTCCCGCTGGCCACCCGCCTGATGAGCGCCCGCGCCTTCCCGCTGCCGCTGCTCGGGCTGGTGCACACGACCCTTGAGATCGAGCAGTACGCGGCGTTGAACACCGACGACCGGCTCGAACTGACCGTGTACGCCGCGGGGCTGCGCGCCCATCGACGCGGCACCGAGGTCCTGATGACGACGGAGGTACGGCGCGCGGAGCGGCTGGTATGGGTGGACCGCAGCGGCTATCTGGCGCGGCACCGGGTGGCGGACGGACGCCGCGACCCGTCCGCACCTGCACCCGATCCTGAGGCCGAACCGGAAGCCGAACCCGACAACGCCCTCTCCATGCGAGCCATACGGGCCGACTGGCCGCTCCCCGCCGACCTCGGCCGCCGCCACGCCGCCGTCTCCGGGGACTTCAACCCGATCCACCTCCACCCCCTGACCGCCCGCCCGCTCGGCTTTTCCCGCGCCCTCGCGCACGGCATGTGGACGGCGGCCCGGTGCGCCGCGGAGGCCGTGCCGCCCGGGGCCGCATCCGTACGCTTCACGGCCACGTTCCGCGCCCCGGTGCTGCTGCCCGCCACCGTCTCGTACGCCCAGGAGGACGCGGGGGACGGCGCGGGCTGCACCTTTCAGCTGCGGGGCGGGGGCGGGACGGCGGGGCGGGTCCATCTCTCGGGGAAGGTGACCACCTGACGGACGCCCGACCGGCTGGCGCCTGCCTGCCTGCCTGCCGTGGATCCACCCGTAGCTCAAGCCTGTTGCGGAACCACCCGCTGCAGACCTACCCGCAGACCTACCCGTTGCGGGTCGATCCCGCCAGGCCGTCGAGGACCCGCTGGAGCCCGTAGTCGAACTTCTCGTCGCGGATCTCGCGCGGGTCCTTGCTGCGCAGCGCGGCGTACTGCTCCTGGAGCTGCGGGTGCCCCTGCGCGGCGTCTTCGGCGGCCGGCCACAGCTGCTCCACCCACTCCTGCTCGCTCTGACCGCTGCGGGAGAGCGTGGTCAGCCAGGAAGCCTCACTGATCGTCATGCCGATGACGTACGCGGTGAGCGTGGACACCGCGAGATCGGCCTCGCGCGTCGCAAGGCCCTTCTTTTTGAAGATCGCGAGCATGCCTTCGGAGACCCGCATCAGGTTCGGCCCCAGCTGGGACATCCCGACCTCGCCGAGCACCGAGGCCATCCACGGGTGCGTCAGTATCGTCGCCCGCAGGCTCTGGGCGCAGCGGACGGCGAGCGGGCGCCAGTCCGTCGGATCTCCGGCCTCCGGCACGTCGATCTCGCCATAGACCTCGTCCACGACCAGCTCGATCAGCTCGTCCTTGTTGGCCACATGCGAATAGAACGACGTGGCCCCGGCGTTCAGACGGGTCCCGAGACGCCGCAGGCTCAGCGCGCCGATCCCCTCCTCATCGAGCAGCCGGACCGCCTCCGTCACGATCTGATCCCGGCTCAGCGCGGGCTGCTCGCGCTTGCGGCGCTGCGGGCGCGTCCACACCGACGGGATCGGTTGCCTCTTCTCGACCGGCATACGGTCCCCCTCTTTTCGACGCTCTTCGACGTTTCTTCGACGGTTCTTCGGCGGTTCTTCGGCGTTCGTCCGCGTTCGCCTGCGCCTTTTCGGTTCGGCGATCAGAGTAACGCCGACTCGTACAACGTGCGTACTTGCGAACACTGTTCGGAGGCCGTACAGTGTTCGACATCAGACCGAACGGTGTTCGGCGAAGCGCACATCGCTCGATGGGCGCGAGTCGAAACCAACTGCCACGCCGACAGCACAAGCTGCCGACCACTACGGGGAGATGCCATGCAGAAGCACGAGACGACCGGCAACGCCACGACCACGGCGTTCGACGGCGCCCGCTGGAAGTCCCGCCTGGATGAGCTGCTGTCCACCCACCGCGTGCCGGGCGCCGCCCTGGCCGTGCTCGTCGACGGGGAGATTCACGAGCTGGCAGGCGGCGTGCTGCACACCGGGACCGGCGTCGAGGTGACCACCGACTCGGTGTTCCAGATCGGATCGGTCAGCAAGGGGTACACCGCCGCGCTCGTGATGCTGCTCGCGGAGGCGGGCAAGCTGGATCTGGACGCGCCGGTCGTGGACGTACTGCCGGACTTCGCCGTGGCCGACGCGGCGGCCAGCAGGACGATCACCACGCGACAGCTGCTCAACCACACCAGCGGCATCGAGGGCGACTACGTCAACGACACCGGACGGGGCGACGACTGCCTCGCCCGCTATGTCGACGGCGCCAGGCACGTGGGGATGACCAACCCGCCCGGGGCCACGATGTCCTACTCCAGCACCGCCTACAACGTCCTCGGCCGCATCGTGGAAGTACTCACCGGCACGACGTGGGACGAGGCGCTCAAGGAGCTGATCTACGCCCCGCTCGGGCTCGGGCACACCATGACCCTGCCCGAGGAGGTGCTGCGCTTCCGGGCCGCGATGGGGCACATGGGCGATCCGGGCGAGACCCCGGTCCCCACCCCGGTCTGGAACATGATGCCGCGCTCGGCGGGTCCGTACGGCGGGATCTGCGCCACCGCCGCCGATGTGGCCCGTTTCGCCCGGCTGTTCGTCGACGGCGGTACGGCTCCGGACGGCAGCCGTGTGATGTCGGCCGAGACCGTCGAGGCCATGCTGACGCGCGAGGTCGAGATGCCCGACCAGTGGTTCCTGGGCGCCCACTGGGGACTGGGCTGGGGGCTCTTCGAATGGGACGGGGTACGCGGATTCGGCCACGACGGCAGCACGTTCGGCCAGCTCGCCTACCTGCGCGCCATCCCGGAGAAGGGCATAGCGATCGCCCTGCTGACCAACGGCGGGGGCGCCGCACCGAAGATCTTCGAGACGCTCTGCCGCGAACTGACCGCCGAGCTCGCCGGGGTGACCATGCCGGCATTCGGCCCGGCGGCAGAGCAACCGGCCGTGGACCCGGCGCCGTTCGTGGGCAACTACCGGCGCGAAGGATTCCTGATGACCATCAGCGACCGGCCCGTCGGCGAGGGCGTACTGCAGCTGAAATACGAGGGTGCCGACGGCCTGAAGGACAGCTTCGAGCCGCTCTTCTGGAACCTGGTCCCGGTGTCGGACAGCCCGTCGAAGACGGTGTTCGCCGGACGCCGTAACGAGAAGGACAGCTGGATACCGGTGGTCTTCTACGCCCTGCCGGACGGCGCCCGGTACGTCCACTTCGGCGTACGGGCCACGGCCAAGGCCGTGTGACACCGCCGGACGGAGCGCCGGCTCGGCAGCGCTGGGCGGACCCTGGGTCGGGGGTCCGCCCAGCGGCGCCGCGCGTCGGCGGCGGGCCTCGGAGAGGGGCGTCGGTGGTGGGCCTCGGGGGCGGGCGCCTGCGTCAGTCGCCCGGCGCCCAGCGGTCGCCGCTCATCATGCGGCTCAGCCCCGCCCATGCGAAGTTCATCAGTGTGGCCGCCGTGTCCTTCGCCGGCGGGCGCTCCCACTCTCCCGGCGCACCCTCATCCGTTCGGACGTTGCCCCACTCGGCGAGCGACTCGGCCGCGCCGACCAGCGCATGCGCGAGGCCGGCCACCTCGCGGTCGGCCAGTTCCCCGACGCAGCCCGCCTCCTTGGCGGCCGCGCCGATCAGCCCCGTGACGAACTCCACGATCTCGGCCCGCATCGCGGCCACTTCGCACGCGAACGGCTCACCGTGCGTACGGGCCTGCTGGTGCAGCACCGCCCATCCCTCGGGATGCGCGGCGGTGTGGGCGAAGAACCCCTTCAGCCCGCTCCACAGCTGCCGGTCGGCCGACGCCTCCGGCTCGACGGCCGCCGTGACGGCCTCCACCAGCGCAGCCGACTCCCGCCGGATGACCGCGGTGAACAGCTCGTCCTTGGAATGCAGATAGAGATAGACCAGCGGTTTGGAGACCCCGGCGGCCTCCGCGATCTCGTCCATCGAAGCCGCCCGGTAGCCGCGCCGGGCGAACGTCCGTACCGCCGCATCCAGCATCTGCTGCTCCCGGACCGCCCGCGGAACCCGCTTGCTCTTCACAGCGCCCACGCTGAATGCCCTTCCATCCCGCCCCTTTACTGCAAAGTAAGTTTACGATCTTCACCCTGCGCCCTCTGTCGCTTGACACGATCCCGCCATGACGAGACGATACGTCTCGTACCGCGATCCGTTTCCGCGCGCTCCCCTCGGCTCTTCTCCGCCCCTCCCCGCCTCCTTACGGATCTCTACGAATCTCTACGGATCGCCATGGACCTCCACGGATCCCTCCCCTCCCACGGATCCCACCACCCCCTACGAACAGGACCTGACGTGCAGCAATTCGTCGAAGCCTCCACCCCCGGCATCCGCCTGTGGACCGAACAGCGCGGGCCCGCCGACGCACCCCCTCTACTGCTGGTCATGGGCGCCCAGGCGGCCGGTGTCGGCTGGCCCGATCCGCTGGTGGACGCGCTTGCCGCGCACCACCGGGTCATCCGCTACGACCACCGCGACACCGGCCGCTCCAGCTGGCCGTTCGAGGAGCAGCCGTATCGCATCGCCGACCTCGCCGCGGACGTGATCGCCGTCCTGGACGGGCTCGGCATCGAGCGGGCGCACCTCGCCGGGCTCTCTCTCGGCGGCATGCTTGCCCAGATGGCCCTCGCCGACCACCCCGACCGGTGGATCAGCGCCACCCTCATGGGCACCAACGCCCTCAGCATCACCCCCTACACCCGCCCCGACGGCAGCACGGTCCCGGTCGACGAGCTCCCCGGCATCGCACCCGAGGTCCTGGAGATGTGGGCCCGCCCCGTCGAGGACCACGGGAGGGAGGCCGAAGTGGAACGCCGTATCGCACACTGGCGGGTACTCGCCGGTGACCAGCTCCCCTTCGACGAGGACTACTTCCGCGCGTTCGAGCACCGCGTCATCGAGCACACCGGCCACTACCGCGCCGGCACCGCGCACGGCAGCGCCGAGCACGAGGGCATGCTCCGTACCGACGAGCTCGCCAAGAACCGGGTTCCCACCCTCGTCGTCGCCGCCCTCGCCGAGCCGATCTTCCCTCCCCCGCACCCGCAGCACCTCGCCCAGGCCGTCGGCAACGCCCGCCTCATCGAGATCCCGGGCATGGGCCACGCCCTTCCGCCGGCCGTCCACGCCCCACTGACCGCCGCGATCCTGGCGCATACGGGAGCGATACCGCCCGGCGAGTGAGCCGCCGCACCCGCCGCGGACCCGCACCGCGCCGAGCCCGCACCGCGCCGCGCTCACAGCGCCGCCCCGGTCCCGGTCAGGACCGAGGAATACCCTGAATCCGCTTTGATGCCGCCAACGGACACCAAGGGGACGCGATGTGGTCAGGCAGGCACAACGATTACTTCGAACAAGCCGGACAGGCCATCGCCGAGGAGCTCCAGCGAAGGCGCTCCCTGGAGCGCGCCAAAGCCGTCAAGTACAGCAGAGAGTTAGCCGAACAAAGCCGCCGGATCGCCCATGAAACCGAAGCCACCGAACTGGAACGCCTCGCGGCCCTCGGGCAGATCCCGCAGGCCGAGTACAAGGCCCGCATGGCCGCCCTGGCGGAAAGCGCCGACGACGGGCAGTTCTGACGCCGACCGGCAAGCACCCGGCACGCGCCGATACGACGGCGCCCCCGCAGCCATCAGTACCGGACGTACTGGCTGCGGGGGCGCCGTCGCGTTCTCGGCGGGCGTCAGCTCGCGGCGGCCGCCGTGGCGGGCACCGGCGCGGCCTCCGCCTCGGTGGCCGCACCGGCGTCGGCGCCGGTCTCGGCCTTGGCCTCGGCCTCGCCGATGCGGATGCTGGTCGCGGTGGCGAAGGCCTCGCGGTCCAGGATCTTCTCCTTGGCGGAGACCAGGATCGGGATGACCGACTGGCCGGCGACGTTGGTCGCCGTACGCATCATGTCGAGGATCGGGTCGATGGCCATCAGCAGGCCGACACCCTCCAGGGGCAGGCCCAGCGTGGAGAGGGTCAGCGTCAGCATGACCGTCGCGCCGGTGAGGCCGGCGGTGGCGGCGGAGCCGATGACGGAGACGAAGGCGATGAGGATGTAGTCGCCGATGCTCAGCTGGACGTCGAAGATCTGGGCGATGAAGATCGCGGCGATCGCCGGGTAGATGGAGGCGCAGCCGTCCATCTTGGTCGTCGAGCCGAACGGCACCGCGAAGGAGGCGTACTCGCGCGGGACGCCGAGGCGCTCGGTGACCTTCTGGGTGACCGGCATGGTGCCGACCGAGGAGCGGGAGACGAAGGCCAGCTGGATGGCGGGCCAGGCGCCGCGGAAGAACTGGAGCGGGTTGACCTTGGCGACGGTCGAGAGCAGCAGCGGGTAGACGCCGAAGAGAACGAGCGCGCAGCCGATGTAGATGTCGACGGTGAAGGTCGCGTACTTGCCGATCAGGTTCCAGCCGTAGGTGGCGATGGCGTTGCCGATGAGGCCGACGGTGCCGATCGGGGCGAGGCGGATGACCCACCACAGGGCCTTCTGGAGCAGTTCGAGGACCGAGCGGCTGATGTTCAGGACCGGCTCGGCCTTCTCGCCGAGCTGGAGGGCCGCGATACCGGCGACGGCCGCCATGAAGACGATCTGCAGGACGTTCAGCTCGGTGAACGGCGTGATGATGTCGGTGGGAACGATGCCCGTCAGGAAGTCGATCCAGGAGCCGGCGTGCTCGGGGAGCTTGCCGTCCTTGGGGGTCAGGCCGGTGCCCGCGCCGGGGTTGGTGAGCAGGCCGATGGCCAGGCCGATCGCCACGGCGATCAGCGAGGTGGCCATGAACCACAGCAGGGTGCGGGTGGCGAGCCGGGCGGCGTTGTTGACCTGCCGCAGGTTGGTGATCGACACCAGGATCGCGAAGAAGACGAGCGGGGCGACGGCCAGCTTGAGCAGCTGGACGAAGAGATCGCCGATGTGCTGCAGCGTGGACGTGAGCCAGCCGACGTCACCGCTCTTGGCGACCCAGCCGAGCAGCACGCCGAGGGCGAGACCGGCCAGGATCTGGACCCAGAAGGGGATCTTGGGTATTCGGGAGGACTTGGGTGCTGCCGGGGCAGACGGGGACGAGGACAACGGACACACTCCGATGAGGGCGGGAAAGGCTTCGGGGACGGCGTGCAGAAAGCGCCAGGAGGTCCGTACGTGGATCTCCGGCCGCTGGATGACGTGGTGGTCAGCGGCGGCAACAGGCCGCGGACATACAGCGGCAAAGATCGACGTGCAGGCGCGCCACGAGCGGAACGCTCATGGGGAACGGGGGCGCGGCTGCTGTCTTCATGAAAAACACGTTAACACTTGAACTTTGAGGAACCCAAAGAAAATCTTTGGGACGGGGAGACGACGAGGCGGCGCGCGGCACACGGCCGGAAGGAAACAAAAAGCGGCAGGCGCCGGGCAGTTGGAGGGTTCCCAACCGCCCGGCACCTGCCGCGCAGGGCTTCGTGTGAGGCGTCTTACACGCCGTCTTCCTGGCTGCGGTTGGCCGCGAGGCGCTCGCGCTGGCGGTCGACCTTGGAGACGATCTGCTCGGACATGGCGTCCCGCTGCTTACGCAGCAGCACAAAGCTGAGCGGCGCGGAGATCACGATGGCCAGCAGCAGCAGCCAGACGAAGTTGGAGCTGCCGACGCCGAGCGGAATGATCCGGAAGTAGGCCAGCACCCACACCACGGCGAACGAGGCGACGAAGAGGCCGATGCGAAGGGCGGTGTAGCGGAGCGTGGCGAACTGGGGGCTACTCACGGACGGGACCTTCTTCTCAACGGCAACCGAAAGGGTCTCCTGCCAGTGAAGCACAGCGGCCGAGGCGATCTTCCGCGCCCCCGCGCCCCCGCCGCCCTCACGCGCAGCGCTCGCCGCCGCCCGCAACCGCCGGCCCCTCTCCCCGCTCCCGCTCCCCCTCCCGCTCCCCGCTCAAGCCGGCTCGAACCTCATGCCAGCTCAAGCCACATCGTGACGTCATCCCGGAAATCCCCCTCCGCCACCTTGATCGCGCCCGGCACCCGGCCCACTTCCTTGTAGCCGCATGAGCCGTAGAAGCGGGAGATGCCCGTACCGCCGCGGCAGGTGAGGCGTATGCCCCGGACGCCGTCGACCGTGCGGGCGGCGTCGGCCACCGCGGCCATCAGGGCGCGGCCCGCGCCCCGGCCCTGGAGGGTGGGGTGGACCATGACGGTGTAGACCCAGAGCCAGTGCCGCATCAGGCGGTGGGTGTTGAGGGTGAGGAAGGCCGTGGCCAGGACGCGGCCCTCGGCATCGCGGCCGACGACGAGGCGTTCGCGGCCCTCGGCCATGGCCGTCAGATGCCTCAGCAGGTCCGGGCGGATGTCCTCGCGGGTCACCGGCGGCACGAAGCCGACGGCGCCGCCGGCGTTGGTGACATCGGCCCACAACGCGCAGATCCCGTCGCGGAGTTCGGGAGTGACGGCCGGGTCCAGGTCGAAGCGAACGCTCATGACCTGGACCCTAACCTCCGCCTCTGACAACCGGCCGTGACCAGGTCAGATGCGCATCGCCTGGGGGGCCTCGCGACGGTCCGGGTCCGGGCCCGGGTACTCGCGGATGGCCTCGTAGCGGGTGTTGCGCTCGACGGGGCGGAAGCCGGCGTCGCGGATCAGGTCGAGCAGGTCGTCGCGGGTGAGCTTGTTCGGCGTGCCGTAGTTGTCCGCGTCGTGCGTGATCTTGTACTCGACGACCGAGCCGTCCATGTCGTCCGCGCCGTGCTGGAGCGCGAGCTGGGTGGTCTGCAGACCGTGCATCACCCAGAAGCACTTGACGTGCTGGACGTTGTCGAACAGGAGGCGGGAGACCGCGAAGGTCTTGAGGGCCTCGGCGCCGCTGGCCATGGTCGTACGGGCCTGGAGCTTGTTGCGGACCTTGCCGTCCTGCATGTCGACGAAGTCGTGCTGGTAGCGCAGCGGGATGAAGACCTGGAAACCGCCGGTCTCGTCCTGGAGCTCACGCAGGCGCAGGACGTGGTCGACGCGGTGGCGGGGTTCCTCGATGTGCCCGTAGAGCATGGTCGAGGGGGTCTTGAGGCCCTTCTCGTGGGCGAGGCGGTGGATGCGCGACCAGTCTTCCCAGTGGGTGCGGTGGTCGACGATGTGCTGCCGGACCTCCCAGTCGAAGATCTCGGCGCCGCCGCCGGTCAGCGACTCCAGGCCCGCCTCGATCAGCTCGTCGAGGATCTCGGAGGCGGTCAGGCCGGAAATCGTCTCGAAGTGGTGGATCTCGGTGGCGGTGAAGGCCTTGAGGGAGACCTGCGGGAGGGCTTCCTTGAGGGCCTTGAGGGAGCGCGGGTAGTAGCGCCAGGGCAGCGTCGGGTGCAGACCGTTGACGATGTGCAGCTCGGTGAGGTTCTCGCCCTCCATCGCCTTGGCGAGGCGGACGGCCTCCTCGATGCGCATCGTGTACGCGTCCTTCTCGCCCGGCTTGCGCTGGAAGGAGCAGTAGGCGCACGACGCGGTGCACACGTTCGTCATGTTGAGGTGACGGTTGACGTTGAAGTGCACGACGTCGCCGTTCTTGCGCGTCCGCACCTCGTGGGCGAGGCCGCCCAGCCATGCCAGGTCGTCGGACTCGTAGAGGGCGATACCGTCCTCGCGGGTCAGCCGCTCTCCGGCGTGGACCTTCGCCTCCAGCTCGCGCTTGAGGCCCGCATCCATAGATGCAGCCATCCGTCGCCTCCCAGTATCTCTGCCGTATCCGTGCCGCTTCGGTGCCCTTTCGGTGCCGAAAATTCGGCTCCGACGAGCCTACTCCCCCGTTTTCCGGGCGGACGGAGGCCCCTTGGCGCGCCCCGTCCGCCCGCGCTCGCGTACCCCGGTCCGCGCGCCTACTCGGCCTCTTCGGGCAGTTCGCCGACGCGGTTCTCCCACTTGGTGGAGAGCACGATCGTGGTCCGCGTACGGGAGACGCCCCGGGTGCCGGACAGCCGCCGGATGGTGCGCTCCAGGCCGTCCACATCGCCCACCCGCACCTTGAGCATGTACGAGTCGTCGCCGGCGATGAACCAGCAGTCCTCGATCTCGGCGAGGTCCTTGAGCCGGCGTGCCACGTCCTCGTGGTCGGCGGCGTCCGACAGGGAGATGCCGACCAGTGCGGTGACACCGAGCCCGAGGGAGGCGGCATCGACCGTGGCGCGGTAGCCGGTGATCACGCCGGCCGCTTCGAGACGGTTGATCCGGTCCGTGACGCTGGGCCCGGAGAGGCCCACGAGCCGGCCGAGCTCGGCGTACGAGGCCCTGCCGTTCTCGCGAAGTGCCTGGATGAGCTGCCTATCCACCGCGTCCATGCCCTCAAGCCTTCCAATCTTTACGCATTTTCGGGTTCTGCATGTAGAATCTAAGGCATACAGGGCCTCACGCCCTGTGATTCATTCGAATCTTCCGACGATCAACGACGATCTTCACAGGAGTTGTCACCGTGTACTCGATCGAGATGGCCTACGCCCGCATGCGCGAGCTGCAGGACCAGGCCAATCGTTCACGTGCCCACAAGGAAGCGGCCCCCCGGGCCCGGCGACTCTTCGGCCGCGCCGCCGCAGCCAAGAAGCGCTAGACACAGCTAGGACGGGTCCGGGGCCTCCTCCTTGGAGCCTCCCCGCAGCTCCCCCTCCCAGCGCCGGTACAGCCCGTGCGGCACCTCTGCCGCATCGAGCACCCGGCCCGCGACGAAGTCCACCAGATCCTGGATGTGCGTCGCCCCCGCATAGAACGCCGGAGAGGCGGGCAGCACCACGGCGCCCGCCTCGTCCAGCGCCACCAGATGCTTCAGCGTAGGTCCGTTCAGCGGAGTCTCCCGCACCGTGACCACCAGCCGGCGCCGCTCCTTGAGCGTCACGCTCGCCACCCGCTGGAGCAGATCCTTCGAGAGTCCGAGCGCCACCCCGGCGACACAGGCCGTGCTCGCCGGGACGATCAGCATCCCCTTGACGGGATACGAACCGGAGGACGGGCCGGCCGCCAGATCACCGGCCGGCCAGTACCGCACATCCGCCAGCGTCTGCTCGGTCACCGGGAACGTCTCCGGCTTGCCGTCCGCCCCGAGCGCCAGCCATTCCCGCAGGTCGGTGCGCCAATGCGCGTCCCGGAAGGCGATGCCGGTCTCGTCCAGCAGCGTCAGCCGCGACGCCCGGCTGACGACGAGATCCACCGCCTCCCCCGCGGCGAGCAGCCCGCGCAGCACGGATGCGGCATACGGCGTTCCGGACGCGCCGGAGATCCCCACGACCCACGGACGGCGGCGGCCGGGATCCTGCTTGCTGATGTTGTTGTGCGGCGGCTCCACACCATCGAGCCTATCCGGCGGAACCACCGACCCCGTCACGGCCGTTCTTACCTGTGCGCCCGTCGCGCGGCCCCGCCGAGGGGCGCCCGCCGGGGACGCGGCCGGGGAACGGGCCCCGGGACGGGAAAGGACGGCCGGAACGATGACAGCACGCGCGAAGCCCGCGATCTGCCTGATGCTGGGCTGGGTCGCCCTGCTCTGGGTGCTCGAGGGCGTCGACCTCGTCACCGGGAACGCCCTGGACTCCTTCGGCATCCAGCCGCGCGACCCCGCCGAGCTGGTCGATGTGGTGCCCGCCGCCTTCCTCCACTTCGGCTTCGGCCATCTGGCGGCCAACACCCTGCCGCTGCTGCTGCTCGGCTTCGTCGCGGCGCTGCGTACGGGGATACGCCGCTTCCTGGCCGTCGTCCTGCTGGTGATCCTCACCAGCGGCATCGGCGTCTGGCTGACCGCCGCGCCCGGCAGCAACACCGCGGGCGCCTCCGGCGTCATCTTCGGGCTCTTCGGCTATCTCCTGCTGCGCGGCTTCATCGAGCGCAAGCTCCTCGACATCGGCATCGGGGTGCTGGTCGGCGCGGTGTACGGCTCCATCGTCTGGGGCGTGCTGCCGACGGACAGCCAGATCAGCTGGCAGGGGCATCTGTTCGGGCTGATAGGCGGGGTGGTTGCGGCCTTTGTCCTGCGCGAGCGCCCCCGGTCCCTGACCGCCGGAGCGCCCGTCCGACCCGTCCCGTAGTCTCGGACCGACGGGACCGCGCGCGCCGCCGGGGCCAGTTGACGCCACGGCAGCGACGGGCGGCAATCGCAGCAACCACGGGGTGAGCAGAACATGTCCGACTACTACCAGTCCGGTTACGGGCCGCAGGCCGGCGGACCGCAGCAGCCGTACGGCCAGCAGCCGGGTTACGGCTACCCGAGCGGCCCCGGCTATCAGCAGCCCGTCCCCGGTTACGCCCCCCAGCCGCCCGCGCCCTCGACGAGCCCCGCGATGTGGGCCCACCTCGGCGCGCTGCTGACCGTCACCGTGGGCTCGGGGGTCTGCTGCGGCCTGGGCGGCTTCCTCGGCTGGGTCGCCCCGCTGTCGATCCGCAACAGCGCCCGCCACCAGCACAACCCGTACGTCCGCCACCACGCCACCCAGGCAATGAACTTCGGCTTCACCCAGGCGATCGTGGCGACCCTCGGCGTGCTGCTGTACTTCGGCAGCGCCTTCATCTTCGCGGCGGCCGCCGACGAGGCGCACCGCGACGGGCCCGGCCTGGCGATCCCGGTGCTGACCGTGATGGGCATCATGGCCGCGTACGCCGTGGCCGGCATGGTCTGCGCCATCATCGGCACGGTCAAGGCGAACAGCGGCGAGCTGTGGACCTACCCGCGGCTGATCGCCTGGCCGATGGCCAAGGTCTGATCCCCGGACGGCCGTCGGGCTCCCGACGGCCGTCGGCCCGTCAGACCGTCAGGCCCCGCACCAGCAGATCCAGCAGCGCGCAGACGAACAGCGCCATGCCGATGAAGCCGTTGACGGTGAAGAAGGCCCGGTTGAGCCGGGACAGGTCGTGCGGGCGGACGAGGGTGTGCTCGTAGAGGAAGGCCGCGACCACGATCACCAGGCCGGCCCAGAAGAAGATCCCGGCGCCGGTGGCCAGCGCGTACCAGACCAGCAGGGCCGTGGTGACGGCGTGACTGGCGCGGGCGCCGTGCA
The DNA here is from genome assembly GCF_044544985.1 of Streptomyces sp. NPDC053427. NCBI lineage: Bacteria > Bacillati > Actinomycetota > Actinomycetes > Kitasatosporales > Streptomycetaceae > Streptomyces > Streptomyces sp. NPDC053427. The sequence continues at coordinate 436,683 of NZ_JBITYA010000007.1, forward strand.
GCGCCGCCGGGATGCCGAAGCGGGCCGGCACGGACTTCACGCCGTGCGCCCGGTCGGCCTGGACGTCCTGGCAGCCGAAGATCAGGTCGAAGCCGCCGATCCAGACGCCGACCGCGAGGCCGAGGACGACCGCGTCCCACGACCAGGTGCCGCTGATCGCGATCCAGGCGCCGACCGGCCCCATCGCCTGGGCGAGGCCCAGGATCGCGTGCGGGAAGTCGGTGAAGCGCTTGCCGTAGGGATAGACCACCATCGGGATCACGGCGATGGGGGCGAGGGCCAGGCACAGCGGGTTGAGCAGCGCGGCCGCGCCCAGGAAGATCACCACGGCGATCAGCGCACCGGTCCAGGCGGACTTCACCGTGACCGCGCCGGTGACCAGTTCGCGGTGCGCAGTGCGCGGGTTCCGGGCGTCGATCTCGCGGTCGATGATGCGGTTGCAGGCCATCGCGAAGGTACGCAGTCCGACCATGGCGACGGTGACCAGCAGCAGCTTGCCCCAGTGGATGGTCCTGTCCCACTGGAACATCGCGGTCAGCGAGGCGATATAGGCGAAGGGCAGCGCGAAGACCGAGTGCTCGATCATCACCAGGCGGAGGAAAGCCTTGGTGCGGCCGGGCTGCGGGACCGCTGCGGCGGCGGAGGCGGTCACAGTCCGTACTCCTTCCAGCGGCGGTCGACCAGGGCGGCGGTCGGCGGGTCGGACTCGACCATGTTCGGCCACCCCCCGTCGCGCGTATAGCCCTCCTCGGGCCACTTCTTCGTCGCGTCGATGCCCGCCTTGCCGCCCCAGAACTGCTGGTAGGAGGCGTGGTCGAGATGGTCGACGGGGCCCTCGACGACGGTCAGGTCGCGGGCGTAGTCCGTGTTGCCGAGCGCCCGCCAGGAGACCTCGTGCAGGTTGTGGACGTCGCAGTCGGCGTCCACCACCACGATCAGCTTGGTCAGCGACATCATGTGCGCGCCCCAGATGGCGTGCATGACCTTCTGCGCGTGCTTGGGGTACTTCTTGTCGATCGCGACGATCGCGCAGTTGTGGAAGCCGCCGGACTCGGGGAGGTGGTAGTCCACGATGTCCGGGACGATGATCTTGAGCAGGGGGAGGAAGAAACGCTCCGTCGCGCGGCCCAGCGGGCCGTCCTCGGTCGGCGGGCGCCCCACCACGATCGACTGGAGGAGCGGCCGCTTCCGCATCGTCACACAGTCGATCTTCAGCGCGGGGAACGGCTCCTGCGGCGTGTAGAAGCCGGTGTGGTCGCCGAACGGGCCCTCGGGCAGCATCTCGCCGGGCTCCAGCCAGCCCTCGATGACGACCTCGGCGTTCGCCGGGACCTGGAGCGGGACGGTCTTGCAGTCGACCATCTCGATCCGCTTGCCCTGGACGAAGCCCGCAAAGAGGTACTCGTCGATGTCGCCGGGCAGCGGCGCGGTCGAGGCGTACGTGACGGCCGGCGGGCAGCCGAAGGCGATCGCGACCGGCAGCTTCTCGCCGCGCTTGGCGGCGACCTGGTAGTGGTTGCGGCTGTCCTTGTGGATCTGCCAGTGCATGCCGATGGTGCGCTTGTCGTGGCGCTGGAGGCGGTAGAGGCCCAGATTGCGCACGCCCGTCTCCGGGTGCTTGGTGTGCGTCAGGCCCAGGTTGAAGAAGGAGCCGCCGTCCTCGGGCCAGGTGAACAGGGCCGGGAGCCGGTCGAGGTCGACCTCGTCGCCCTGGAGCACGACCTCCTGGACCGGCGCGCTCTCGCCCTTGACCTTCTTCGGCGGGACATGCGTCATCCCGGCGAGCTTGCCGAACGCCTCCCGCACCCCGACGAAGCCCTGCGGCAGCTCCGGCTTGAGCAGTCCGCCGATCTTGTCGCTGATGTCGCCGTACGACTTCAGGCCGAGCGCCTTCAGCAGACGGCGGTCCGTGCCGTAGACATTCATGGCCAGCGGCATCGACGAGCCCTTGACGTTCTCGAAGAGCAGCGCCGGGCCGCCGGCCTTCTGCACCCGGTCCACGATCTCGCCGACTTCCAGATACGGGTCGACCTCGGCCTTGATGCGCTTGAGGTCGCCCTCGCGCTCCAGGGCCCGCAGCAGGGAGCGAAGATCGTCGTAAGCCATGCGCTCCAGTATCCGGCACGCCCTACCCTGTACGGGTCACCGGGCCCCGCCGAAGGGCCCGCCGTCGCGCGTAGGGGGCCGTTCCACCATGTTCGCCGTGCTCAGATATCTGCCGTTCCTTCTGGTCCTGGCGCTGTGGATCTACGCCTTCATCGACTGCCTCAACACCCCCGAGTCGAAGGTGCGCGGCCTGCCCAAGGTGGTGTGGGTGATCGTCATCCTGCTCTTCGGCGAGGTGCTGATCGGCCCGATCGCCTGGCTGGTGGCGGGCAAGCAGCGGCAGCCGGGGACCGGCGGCGGCAGCACGCCTTCGGAGTGGCACCGCAATCACAGCAGTGCGAAGTGGATCGCGCCGGACGACAACCCCGAGTTCCTCAGGTCCCTGAAGGAAGAGAACAAGAAGGACGAGGCGCTGCTCAAGGACTGGGAGGCCGATCTGCGCCGCCGCGAGGAGGAGCTGCGGCGCAAGGAGGGCGAGGCGAAGAACGGGCCGGAGGACACTCCGCCGGCCGCCAAAGGTTAGGGCGCTTCTGACGCGACGCCGCGGAGATCCGGCAGAAGCGCCCCTGGGGCCCGCGCGGCGTACGGTGACCTCATGGACGAGGCATCCGATCAGCGCCGTACCCAGGACTGGGCCGCCGACCGCGACGCGATCCGGCGGCACGGGAACCCCGATGGCCCCAGCGACCCCTACGGGCACCCCGACCACATCCAGGAACAGGCCCGCGCGATGCTGGCGACGGCGGTGGCCGAGGCGCGGGCCGGGCTGGCCGAGGGCGGGATTCCGATCGGGGCGGCGCTGTACGGCCCGGACGGGGCGCTGCTCGGGCGGGGCCGCAACCGCCGCGTCCAGGACGACGACCCGTCGATGCACGCCGAGACCGCGGCCTTCCGCGCGGCGGGGCGGCAGCGCAGCTACCGCGGCACGACGATGGTCACCACCCTCTCCCCCTGCTGGTACTGCAGCGGCCTGGTCCGCCAGTTCGGGATCTCCCGGGTGGTGATCGGCGAGGCCCGTACCTTCCACGGCGGGCACGACTGGCTGGCGCGGCACGGCGTGCGGATCGTGCTGCTGGACGACCCGGAGTGCGCGGCGATGATGCGGGAGTTCATCGGGGCGCACCCGGCGCTGTGGCACGAGGACATCGGGGACGAGTAGGCGGCCGGGGCCGCGACGGAATTCGGTGGCCCGCGGGCGGGCCGTCCGCCAGGATGAGCCGCGATGAGCACCGCACCCCCTGCACCCGAACCCCTGCGCCGGATCCGGGCGCTGCACACCGAACGGACCGTCACCGTCTATCAGGCGTACTCCCCGGCGCTCGGCGTCCCGGCCGCCCGGGACGGCCGGTTCCCCGCGGCCTGGAAGCGCGAGCGGATGACGTGGATCAAGCCGTCGTTCCTGTGGATGATGTACCGCTGCGGCTGGGGCGCCAAGGACGGCCAGGAGACCGTGCTGGCCGTCGAGATCGACCGGGCCGGCTTCGACTGGGCGCTGGGCAACGCCTGCCTGTCGCACCACGACGCCGATGAGCACGGCGACCGGGCGGCCTGGAAGCGCCGGTTGAAGGCCTCGCCGGCCCGGGTGCAGTGGGACCCGGAGCGCGATCTGCACCTGACGGCGCTGCCGTACCGGTCGCTGCAGCTCGGGCTGAGCGGTGAGGCCTCGCGGCGGTACGCGGACGAGTGGACGGTGGCGATCACGGATGTCACGCCGCTGGCCCATGAGATCCATGCGCTGATGCGCGCCGGCGAGAGCGCGGCGGCCGCCGCGCTGCTGCCCGAGGAGCGCCCCTACCCGGCACCTGGGGGAACTCCGGGCCTGACCCGCGTGTCCTGACACGGCGTCATAAACGCGTAGTTTGCGCCACGAACGGTCCGCTGCGGGCTGCTTCGTGTGGCGTACGAGACGTAGCGGCAACACGCCAACTCGCGGCTGTTCACGGCCAATTGATACAGCGTTCAGCCACCTCCCCCTGCCCGGGAAACCGGGCCACCGCCACAGTCGGGTCGGCCCACCGAGGCCGCACGCGACTCAGGGAGAGTGGCACATATGCCCGACATGACCCGACGCAGACTCCTCGGCTCCGCCGCCGGCGCGATCGGCGGCGGAGCCGCGCTGTCGCTGCTGCCGCCCAGTGTCCAAAAGGCCGTCGCCGCCGGACCCCCACGTCACGGCTCACTCCAGGACATCGAGCACGTCGTCATGCTCATGCAGGAGAACCGTTCGTTCGACCACTACTTCGGCACCCTGCGCGGCGTCCGCGGCTTCGCCGACCCGGACGCCCTGTCCCTGCCCGGCGGCCGGTCCGTCTTCCACCAGCCGGACGCGGAGAACCCGGACGGCTATCTGCTGCCGTTCCACCTCGATACGCACACCTCCAGCGCGCAGGCCATCCCGTCCACCAGCCACGCCTGGTCCGTCCAGCACGAGGCGTGGAACGGCGGCAGGATGGACCGCTGGCTGCCCGCGCACCGCAAGGCCGACGGGATCAACGGTCCGTACGTGATGGGCTACCACACCCGCGACGACATCCCCTTCCAGTTCGCCCTCGCCGAGGCGTTCACCCTCTGCGACAACTACTTCTGCTCGGTCCTCGGCCCCACCTGGCCCAACCGCCTCTACTGGATGACCGGCACCCTCGACCCCGGCGGCACCCGGGGCGGCCCGGTCCTCAACAACACCGCGCCCAAGCCGTACCGCTGGACGACGTACGCGGAGCGGCTGGAGGCCGCCGGCATCAGCTGGAAGGTGTACCAGGAGGAGGACGACTACGGCTGCAATCTGCTGGAGCAGTTCCAGACGTTCCGGGACGCCAAGCCGGGCGAGTCGCTGTACGAGCGCGGGGTGCGGCCGCAGCCGGCCGGGACCTTCGAGGACGACGCCCGCAACGACCGGCTGCCGGCCGTCTCGTGGCTGATCCCCACCAGCGCCCAGTCCGAGCACCCGGACTATCTGCCGGCCGCCGGCGCCGACTACGTGGCGAAGAAGATCGAGGCCATCGCGTCGAACCCGAAGGTGTGGCGCAAGACCGTCTTCATCCTGAACTACGACGAGAACGACGGCCTCTTCGACCATGTGCCGCCGCCGGTGCCGCCCGCCGGGACGAAGGACGAGTTCGTCCAGGGCCTGCCGATCGGCGGCGGCTTCCGCGTCCCGTGCCTGATCGTCTCCCCCTGGACGGTCGGCGGCTGGGCCGCGGGCGATGCCTTCGACCACACCTCGGTGCTGCAGTTCCTGGAGCGCTTCACCGGCATCGAGGAGCCCAACATCAGCGACTGGCGGCGCTCGGCATTCGGCGATCTGACCTCCGCGTTCGGCTTCCGGCAGGCGGCGCACCGCCCGCCGCGGCTGCCGGACGACACCGCCGACCAGCTGGCCGACGCGCAGTGGGAGGTGGCACATCTGCCGAAGCCGACGCTGCCGGGGGCGGGCCAGCATCTGCCCCACCAGGAGCGCGGGCGGCGCAGGCGGCGCTGAGGGAGGCCGCACGGACGACGGTGCCGTACGGGGCCGGGCTCATGGCGAGCCCGGCCCCGTACGGCACCGCGGGTGTGACCCGGTCGGGCCGCTCAGACTCCGGCGTAGGAGTGCAGGCCGGTCACGAAGATGTTCACGCCGAAGTAGTTGAACAGGTAGCAGGCGAACCCGATCAGGCCCACCACGGCGGCCTTGCGGCCCTTCCAGCCGGCCGTGGCGCGGGCGTGCAGGTAGCACGCGTAGGCGACCCAGGTGATGAAGGCCCAGACCTCCTTGGGGTCCCAGCCCCAGTAGCGGCCCCAGGCGGCCTCGGCCCAGATGGCGCCCGCGATGATGGTGAACGTCCACAGCGGGAAGACGGTGGCGTTGATGCGGTAGGCGAACTTGTCCAGCGAGGCAGCCGAGGGCAGCCGCTCCAGCACGGAGGTGGCGAACGCGCCGGGCTGCTTGCCCGACGGGTCGGCGAGCTTGGCCTCGTAGGGGTCGCGGAAGAGGAAGAGCAGCGTGGCGATCGCGCCGAGGTAGAGCGCCGCGCCGGAGATGATCGCGCAGCTGACGTGGATCCACAGCCAGTACGAGTGCAGCGCGGGCACCAGCTGGTCGCTGGCCGTGTAGAGCACCGAGACGGCGAGCCCGAGGTCGAGCAGGACGGTGGTGACCAGCGGCAGGCCGACCCAGCGGACGTTCTTCTTCAGTACGAGGAGGAGCAGGTAGAAGCCCACCGCGACGGCCGCGAGCGTCGTGGAGAACTCGTACATGTTGCCCCAGGGGGCACGCTCCACGGACAGGGCGCGGGTGACGACGCCGCCCAGGTGCAGCGCCCAGGCCAGGACGGTCAGCGAGATCGCGATCCGGCCGTAGAGGTCGCCCTTTTCGGTGCCGCCGTGGGCGCCGGGGCCGTCGGGGACGTCACGGCTGCCGGCCGCGGCCTTGGTGATGATCTTCGGCCGCTCCAGTACGGCGGTGCCCCCGCCCTTCTGGGCCGCCGTGACGGAGACACGCGCCGCCGCCTTGGCCTCGGTGGTGAGCGCGGCGGCGGTGCGGCCGACCTTGCTGCGGCTGCCGAACACCCACTCGGCCATGTGCGCGAGGAAGGCCAGGGTGTAGACGGCCATCGCCGAATACACCAGCAGATTGCTGTTGTGAGCCAGTGTCTCGTTGGCTGCGGCAGCGAGATTCACGCGCGCGCTCCTTCGGAGGGGTCAGCAGGATCGGCAGAGTCGGTGGGCTCCGTCGGGTCTTGGTCGGCGGCCTCGGCCGTGGGTTCCGTACCGGGCTCCGGCTCGGCGTCCGGGGCGAGCGGGGCGTCGGGTCCGAGCGTCACGGCGAGGTCGGCGAGTTCGTCCGGCAGCCGGGGCGACTCGCTACGGCCCAGGCTCGCCATCTCGACGACGGTGACCCCGTCGGCCCCCTGCTCGGCCCGGATCCACACCCGGCGGCGCTGGATGAACAGCGACCCGGCCAGGCCCACCAGGGCGCACACCGCGCCGATCAGCGCGAGGTCGTTGCCGGACTGGTGGGTGATCTTGAAGCTGGCCCAGCTCTTGACGCCCTCGAAGGTGAGCGAGCCCTGGCCGTCGGGCAGCTGCATCGTGCTGTCGGCCTCGACGTCCTTCTTCGTCAGGCCGCCCTTGATGCCGGTGTGCTGCTGCGCCTGGCGCGTCAGCCGGTCCTTGGGCATCAGCATCTTCTTGAAGATGTTGCCCTTGGCGTCCTTGTACTGCTTCATCCGCTTGGTGTCGAGCTGGTAGACGTTCTGCGGCAGACCGGAGTCGACGCCCAGATCGCCGTGCCAGGCGTTCACCGCCAGCACGGGGAAGTCCAGCGCGGGGAACTGCGAGAACATCGACCCGGAGTTCTTGCCGCCGAAGGTCGGCACGAACAGCCCGTTGAACCCCAGCTGATTGCGCTTGCCGTCCTTGGTCTGCGCGCCCGGCACCTTGACCACACCGGTCGAGGTGAAGTTCTTCGGGTCCTGCGGCAGGAAGGGCACCGCGCCGTGGTAGACGACCTTGCCGCGGCCGTCCTTGACGGTGACCACCGGCGAGTAGCCGTGCGAGAGCAGGTAGACCTTGTTGCCCGCGATGTCGAGCGGGGTGTTCACCTCGATCGCGGTCCTGTGCTCCTTGCCGTCCGCACCGGTGAAGTACGTGACGTCGGCACGGAAGACGCGAGGGGTGCCCTTCTGCGGCCCGGTCCGCTCGTAGGTCGCCTCGAACTTCTTCAGCGTGAAGCCGAAGGGCTCCATGGTGTCGGTGTCGAAGAACGGGCCGGACGTGAAGTCGTCGTACTGGACGAGGCTGTTGGCGAAGCCGTCGCCCTCGGTGACCAGCTTGCCGCCCTCGGACTTCCACAGGCTGCCCACGGCGAACGCCACCAGCATCACGATCAGCGCGACGTGGAAGACGAGGTTGCCGACCTCCCGCAGATAGCCCTTCTCGGCGGCGACCGCGGTGCCGGTCCGGTGCGCGCGGAACCGGCGCTTCTTCAGCATCCGCTGCGCGGCCTCGAGGACCGCCTCGGGCTCGGCGTCCGTGCGCCAGGTGGTGTACGCGGGCAGCCGGGTCAGCCGCCGGGGGGCGGCCGGCGGGAGGCCGCGGAGCTGGCCGACGAACTGCCAGGTGCGCGGCACGATGCAGCCGATCAGCGAGATGAACAGCAGCAGATAGATCGCCGAGAACCACACCGAGCTGTAGACGTGGAACATCCCCAGCTTGTCGTAGATCGCGCCGAGGGTGTCGTGCTCGGTCCTGAACTGCTCGACCTTGACCGGGTCGATGCTGGTCTGCGGGATCAGCGACCCGGGGATGGCGCCGATGGAGAGCAGGAAGAGCAGCAGCAGCGCCACCCGCATGGAGGTCAGCTGCCGCCAGAACCAGCGGGCCCAGCCGACGGGGCCGAGCGAGGGGAAGCTGATGTCTTCCTTGGGGGCGGTGGAGAGCTGGGATCCGGCGGCGCCGAGGTCGCCGCTCGTATCGGGGGCGGCCGGTGCGCCGGTGTCCGGCTCGCGGGGGCCGGTCTTCGTGGCCATCAATCAGATCCCAACATTGAAGCTTTGCGTCCAGCTCTGCAGTTCCTGCATCAGGCCGTCCCATACGCCGGTGACGAGGAGAATGCCGAGCGCGACCATCATGCCGCCGCCGATCCGCATCACCCATTGGTAGTGCCGCTTGACCCAGCCGAACGCGCCGAGCACCCGGCGGAAGGCCAGCGCCACGGCGATGAACGGCAGGCCCAGGCCCAGACAGTAGGCCACGGTGAGCAGGGCGCCCCGGCCGGCGCTGGCCCCGTCGAGCGAGAGGGTGCTGACGGCGGCGAAGGTGGGGCCCATGCAGGGCGTCCAGCCGATGCCGAAGAGCGCCCCGAGCAGCGGCGCGCCGGCCAGCCCCATGGCGGGCTTCTTGTGGAAGCGCAGCTCGCGCTGGCCGAAGCGCTTGAGGATGCCCGCGAACGCCAGCCCGAGGAGGATCATCAGCACGCCGAGGACGCGCGAGACGGTTTCCTTGTAGCCCTGGAGGCTCTGCCCGAAGTATCCGAAGAGGGCGCCGCCGGAGACGAAGACGGCGGTGAAGCCGAGGACGAAGAGCGAGGCGCCGGCCAGCATCCGGCCGCGCTTGGCCTCTCCGAGGTCGGTGCCGGTGACGCCGGTCACGTACGACATGTAGCCGGGGACCAGCGGCAGCACGCAGGGGGAGAAGAAGGAGACGAGTCCGGCGAGCAGCGCGACGGGTACGGCGGCGAGCAGGGCGCCGGACACGACGGTCTGGTTCTCCGCGGCGTAGGCGGCGAGCGCGATCACGCGATCACTTCTCGGCGATCAGCGGGTCGATCATCGTGCGCAGATCGCTCGCGGTGAGCGGTCCGAGCGACCGGGCCGCGATCCGCCCGTGCCGGTCGATGGCGATCGTCGAGGGGATGGCCTGTGGGTTGAGGCTGCCCTTGGGGAAGCGGAGCAGCAGCTTGCCCGTGGGGTCGAACAGGCTCGGGTAGGGCACCTTGTGCTGTTCTTCGAAGTTGACGGCCTGCGCCTTCTCGTCGCGGGTGTTGACCCCGATGAACTGGACGCCCTTGGCCTTGGTCTCCTGCGCGACCTTGGCGAAATTGGGCGCCTCGGCGATGCAGGGGCCGCAATACGACCCCCAGACGTTGAGGACGACGACCTTGCCCTTGTAATCGCCGACGTCCAGCTTCTTCGTGCCGGTGGTGGTCGGGGCGGACAGGTCGGGCGCCGGCTGCCGGTCGGCCTTCGGCACGGTGGCGATTCCGCCCTTGCCCTGGACGAACTTGGTCTGGGCGGAGCCTCCGGAGGCGGCGCCGTCACCACAGGCGCTCAGCGTCAGCGAGGCCGCCGCGGCCCCCGCGGCGAACAGGGCAAGACGGCGGCGACTGGTGCGGCGTGGACGGCAGGCACTCATGTGAAAAGTTTCGCATGGGCCGATTCCGGATCTTCCGCACCCCCCTCACACGGCACCGCCCGACCCAAAGGGGCATGTCAGGACGTACGGAACCGGGGCGCGCCCGGTGTCTCAGGCCGCCGAGAGGTACGCGTTCCAGCCGCCGGCCGGCCGCTCGCCCACGCCCATCCGCTGGAGCTTGGCCAGCACCTCCGGGTCCTGGGCGTCGATCCAGTCGGTGAACTGCCGGAAGGAGACGAGATGCACATCCCGGTTCTTGTCGTCGGCGATGTGCTTGAGCGCTTCCTCGACGGCGTCCATGTAGATGCCGCCGTTCCACTGCTCGAAGTGGTTGCCGATGAAGAACGGCGCGCGGTTGGTCTCGTAGGCCCGCTCGAATCCGGAGATATAAGCCCCGGTGGCCTGCTGCCGCCATCCGGGGTAATTGGCCGGCGGCGCCTTGGTGGAGTTCCGCGACTGATTGGCGAGGATGTTGTAGTCCATCGAGAGGACCTCGAAGGAGTGACCCGGGAAGGGAACCTGCTGGAGCGGGAAGTCCCAGATATCGGACTTCTTCCTGGGCCACATCTGGAGACCGCCGGGCGAGCTGGCGTCATAGCGCCAGCCGAGCTCCTTGACGGTCGGCAGCAGGTTTCCCTGGCCGAGCAGACAGGGGGTGCGGCCGCCGACCAATTCCTTGCGGTAGTCGAACGGCAGCGGTTCTATGTCCGTGAACCCCGTATGCGTACGCCACTTGGTGACGAATTCCATCGCCTGGTCTATCTCGGACTGCCATTGCTGCGGCGTCCAGTTCCTGACGCTGCCCGAGCCGGAGCAGAAGTGGCCGTTGAAGTGGGTGCCGACCTCATGGCCGTCCAGCCAGGCCTCGCGCACGTATCTCAGCGTCGCCTTGATGTGGTCGTCGGCGAGATACCCGATGTCGGAGGCGCCGCGGCGGTTGTTCGGCGGTTCGTAGCGATGGCGCTGGGATTCCGGGAGGAGATAGAGGCCGGAGAGGAAGAACGTCATGGCCGCGCCGTGGTCCTTGGCGAGCTTGAGAAAGCGCGGGAAGAGGCCGTTGCCGACCTCTCCCGCGCCGTCCCAGGAGAACACCACGAACTGCGGCGGGGTCTGACCGGGCTCCAGCCGTTCGGGTTTTCCGGGCTGATGGGGCTGCGCGCCGGAATTGGCCGTCGAGCCGTCGCCGATGAGTTTCGAACGGGCCTGCACCGAGTTCTGCACCCGCTGCTTGTCCGCCTCCTCGCCCGAACCGGACGAGGAGCAGCCTGCTATGCCGAAGGCCGCCGCCGCGCCAACTCCCATACCCAGCAGGTCCCGCCGACTGATCGCACGCATACCGTGACCCCATCCGTACTCGCCGTACTCGATATCCATATAAACGGACAACCGCGCAGAGGGCATGTCGAACGGTGGGGTTCCGGTTTATGCGCTCAAATCTCTTGTTTTCCTGGCGTTTGACATTCCGCCAATTGAGGCAGCATCAGGCCCCGAAAGCCTTGGAATTTCCCTTGACGGGTTTGGCGCCCGCCAGAAGATGGGAGGGAACCAGGTCGCGTGCCGGCTCGCTGTAGCCGACCGAGATGATCTTGTCGCCGTGGAAGGTGAACGACGTCAGCGAGGCGAGCGTGCACTGCCGCTTCCGCGGGTCGTGCCACAGCCGCCGCCGCTCGGCGAAGCTGCGCACGATCCAGATCGGCAGCTGATGGCTGACCGCCACCGCCTCGTGCCCGCGTGCGGCGTCCCGCGCCGCGCCGAGCGCCGCCATCATCCGTACGACCTGCTCGATGTACGGCTCGCCCCACGACGGCCGGAACGGATTCGTCAGGTACTTCCAGTTCCCCGGCTTCTTCAGCGCGCCGTCGCCGACCCCGAAGGTCTTCCCTTCGAAGACATTGCCCGCCTCGATCAGCCGCTCGTCGGTGGCCAGATCCAGTCCGTGCGCGCCCGCGATCGGCAGCGCGGTCTCCTGCGCGCGCTCCAGCGGGGAGGCGACGACATGGGTGATGTCCCGCTCCGCCAGATGCTCCGCGACCCGGTCGGCCATCTTCCGGCCCAGGTCGGAGAGGTGATAGCCGGGGCGGCGCCCGTAGAGAACGCCCTCCGGGTTGTGCACCTCACCGTGCCGCATCACATGCACCACGGTGATGTCGTCGCCGCTCATGTCGCCGTCGCCCTTCTTCCGGTCCGCCGTCGTCCGGTCCGTCGCGCTCACGCGGTCGCCTCGGCGGCGGCCTGCGCCGCGGCCGGCAGCGCGGCGGCGATCCGCTCGACGGCCGCCGCATCGTGCGCGGTGGAGACGAACCACGATTCGAAGGCGGACGGCGGGAGGTAGACGCCCTGCTCCAGCATCGAGTGGAAGAAGGCGGTGAAGCGGAACGACTCCTGCGTCTTCGCCGTCTCGTAATCCCGCACGTCCTGGTCGGTGAAGAAGACCGAGAACATGTTGCCCGCCACCTGGAGCCGGTGCGCCACGCCCGCCTTGGTCAGCGCCTCGCCGACCAGCGCCCGCAGCTCGGCCGAGACCGCGTCGACCTTCTCGTACGCCGCGTCGTCCAGCAGCCGCAGCTGAGTGACGCCCGCGGCGGTGGCGATCGGGTTCCCCGACAGGGTGCCCGCCTGATAGACCGGTCCGGCAGGGGCGAGGTGCGCCATGACGTCGGCGCGACCGCCGAAGGCCGCGGCCGGGAAGCCGCCGCCCATGACCTTCCCGAAGGTCATCAGGTCCGGACGGACGCCGTCGATGCCGTACCAGCCGGCCTTGCTGACCCGGAAGCCGGTCATGACCTCGTCGGAGATGTAGAGCGCGCCGTTGGCGGAGCAGAGGTCCTTGAGGCCCTTGTTGAAGCCGGGCAGCGGCGGCACCACGCCCATGTTCCCCGGCGACGCCTCCGTGATGACGCACGCGATCTCGCCCTCGTGCGCGGCGAACGCGGCCCGGACCGCCTCGAGGTCGTTGTAGGGCAGCACGATGGTGTCGCCGGCCTGCGCGCCGGTCACCCCCGGCGTGTCGGGCAGACCGAAGGTCGCCACGCCCGAACCGGCCGCGGCGAGCAGCGCGTCGACATGCCCGTGGTAGCAGCCCGCGAACTTGACCACCTTCGCCCGTCCGGTGAACCCGCGCGCCAGCCGGATCGCCGACATCGTCGCCTCGGTGCCCGACGAGACCAGCCGCACCTGCTCGACCGGCTCGACGCGGGCCACGATCTCCTCGGCCAGCTCGACCTCACCGGCGCCGGGCGTGCCGAACGACGTACCGCGGGCGACCGCCTCCTGGACGGCGGCGATCACCTCGGGGTGCGAGTGGCCGAGGATCATCGGCCCCCACGAACACACCAGATCGACATACTCCCGGCCATCGGCGTCGGTGAGGTACGGACCCGTACCAGACACCATGAACCGGGGCGTACCGCCCACGGCCCGGAACGCCCGCACCGGGGAATTGACGCCGCCCGGGGTCACCACGGACGCCCGGTCGAACAGCGACTGCGAAACAGGGGCTTCATACGGAAAAGACACTGTGATCCTGACCTGCGTAAACGGAGGGAGGGCGGTGGCACACGGACACGGCCCGGCTGACAACGGTGCGGAATCCCCTCGCGGACCTCTTGGGGCGCCGCGCGGTTCCATCTCGGTCCCTTTTTGATTCCTCTCGCTCTCGACCGGGCGTCAGCCCCCGTGCGTCTGCAAAACTGGGGCGACGTACGAGTAAGTCACGCAAGCAATGGTCTCAGAGGCACACCGGGGCGCGTGGCCGGGCGTTTCATGCGCCGGTGACGGGGGAGGTCTCTGGGACGATGATCGGGTTGCGCGGCTGGAGCTGCGAGTGGTCGGGTGGAGATATGCATCGCGGTGGCGAACTGGGTGAGGGGACCGATGACCGGGGTCCCGAGCGCGCCCAGCGCGGCCGTCACCGGCGTGAGGACGTCGAGGGCATCACGGGCGGGGACAACAGGGGCGGCCGCATGGGGGTGACGTACAAATACTTCGGTGCGCCGAACGGCGCGACGGCGGCCCGGGTCCCGATCTCCATGCGCCCCGAGGAACTCGGCGGCGACGAGCTCGGCATGGGCGGCATGTTCACCAAGATCAAGCCGGAGACGATGGCCGCCATGGTCCTCACCGGTATAGAGGGCATACCCCTCCATAAGGTTCCCCCGCTCGAGCTGGTGGTCCTCCACCCCGACTACGCCGTCGTCAAACTCCCCATGACGGTCGTCGACCCGCTGCGCGGCGTCGGCGAGGAATCGGTCGGCGCGGCCGCCTTCATCTGGTCCACCGTCCCCGACCGCGGCGGCCCGCGCGACGCCTACACCGTCTACCAGCTCCTGCACGAGTGGCAGGACTTCAGCCACCGGCTGCACGAGGCGGGGCATCAGGCGTACTGCCTGGTGTGGCCCTGACCACCCCGCCGAGGCCTCGGCGGGGGCCGTCCGGCGGCCCCTCCCGCGCCGTGCGCACCTCGGATACCCGGCGACGCGCCGGGTGATCGCCGTGAAGCGTCAGACGGCTGCGTGCTGCTGACGCCGATCGTGGCGGTGAGGGTGATGATGCGCCAGCGCGGCATGCGGATCGGCGGCGGCGCCGTCGAGGAGGGCGGGGGCGGGGTCCGTGTGGACGGTGGCCCCGGTCAGCCGCGGTACGGCATGGATCAGGGCGTGCTCGGCCGCCACCGCCAGCTCGTGCGCCGCCAGCACCGGCAGCCGCGGGTCGACCACGATGTCCGCCTCGGCCCGGAGCGTGTGCCCGATCCACCGCATCCGCACCGGCCCGATGTCCCGCACCCCCGGCACGCCGCGCAGCGCGGACTCGGCCCGCTCGACCAGCTCCGGATCGACGGCGTCCATCAGCCGCCGGCAGACCTCCCGGCCCGTGTCCCGCAGCACCAGCGCGATGGCGGCGGTGATCAGCAGGCCGACCACCGGGTCGGCCGCGCGCCAACCGAGCGCCGCGCCGCCCGCCCCCAGCAGCACCGCGAGCGAGGTGAATCCGTCGGCCCGAGCGTGCAGTCCGTCGGCGACCAGCGCCGCCGAGCCGATCTTCCGGCCGGTACGGATCCGGTAGCGGGCCACCCACTCGTTGCCGACGCACCCGACCACCGCGGCCAGCGCCACCGCCCCGAGGTGGGAGACGTCCCTGGGGTGCAGCAACCGGTCGACGGCCTCCCAGGCGGCGACCACCGCCGACGCGGCGACCGTCAGCACGATGGCGATACCGGCCAGATCCTCGGCCCGCCCGTATCCGTAGGTGTAGCGGCGATCGGCCGCGCGCCGGCCCAGCACGAACGCGATGCCCAGTGGAACGGCGGTCAGCGCGTCGGCGGCGTTGTGAACGGTGTCGCCCAGCAGCGCCACCGACCCCGACCGGACGACGACCGCGGCCTGCACCGCCGTGGTCAGCCCCAGGACGGCCAGCGAGATCCACAGCGTGCGCATCCCTTCGCCGGAGGCCTCCATCGCGGGGTCGAGCTTGTCCGCCGCCTCGTGGCCGTGCGGCTTCAGCAGGTGCGCGGCCCGGTGGCGTACGGCTGACACGGCCGATGCCGCCGTCCAGCGAGCCCTGCCGGGCCGGTGAGGGTGATCGTGGTGGTGGTGGTGGTGGTGCGAGCGTCCCTCCATACACTTCATCGTGGCACCGCAACTCCCTTGCAGCCACTGCCGAGATAAGGCTCATGACCAGGTGCAATGCCGTCGCAGATGCCTGTCGGGCGGTGGTGCGACGGCGCCGCGGCACCGTCGTGGGCGCGTCACCACGTAGGGCGGGCCGAGACCCCGCCGTCCACGACGAGATCGTGACCGGTGATCCAGGAGGCCATCGGCGAGGCGAGGAAGACACAGGCATCGCCGACGTCCTCGGGCCGCCCCAACCGTCCGGCGGGCGCCGCCCGTTGCCAGCGGTGCACTCCCTCCGGCCAGTCGTCCTCCAGGCCGGGACGTGCGATCAGCCCTGGTGAGACGCTGTTGACGCGGATGCCGTACGCCCCGTACTCGAGCGCCGCGGACCGTGCGTGCATCACCACCGCCGCCTTGGCCGCGCTGTAGTGGGCGTGCAGCGGCGCCGGCCGGGCCGCCTCGATGGAGGCGATATGGGTCACCGATCCCCCGTCGCCCGCCCGCATCACGTCCACCGCGGCCTGTGTGCAGGCGAAGACGCTGTGGACGTTCGGGTCCGCCACCGCCCGCCAGTCGGCGAGCGACATGCCCGCCAGCTCCTGCGTCGGCTGCACCCCCGCGTTGTTCACCAGCGCGGTCAGCCGCCCGCGCCATGCGGCCGCCTCCGACACGAGCCGGTGGCACTCCTCTTCGACGGCCAGATCGGCGGCCAGTGCCAGGGCGCTCCCGCCGTCCGCCTCGATCCGCCGGACCAGGTCCTGGGCGGCATCGGCAGCCGTACGGTAGTGCGCCACCACGGCGGCGCCGGCCGCGGCGAACCGCAGCGCGATCCCGCGGCCGAGGGTGCCGCCCGCGCCGGTGACCAGGGCGACTTGGCCGGTGAGGTCGGGCAGGCTCGGCCGCGTTCCGGCGGCCGGGGAGCGCCGGGGCTCGCCTGGCCGACCGCGTCCGTCCTGGTGGCCGGGCGTGTCGCTCACACGTTCGGGTGTACTTCCGGAACCGTCGGCCCCCTCGGGAGTAGCCGACCCCCCGACCGCGTTGTGGGCCCCACAGGGGGGCGTCTCCCCTGTCATGGCCGGCTCAGCGCCGCGATCCGCGCCGCCTCCTGGGGGAACCGCGCCGTCAGTTCGGCGGCGTCCCCGTGCTCGTAGTCCTCGAAGGTGAAGCCCGGCGCCATGGTGCAGCCGAAGAGCGCCCAGGAACCGCCGTCGGCGACCGCGGCGGCCATCCACGTACCGGCCGGAACGGTGAACTGGACGTGCTGCCCGCCCAGGATGTCCGGGCCGAGGACGACCGTACGGGCGGTGCCGTCCGTGTGCAGCAGCAACAGGGTGAGCGGATCGCCCCGGTAGAAGTGCCAGATCTCGTCCGTCGGCAACCGGTGCAGCGCGGAGAAGTCACCGGGCTCCGCGGTCAGCAGCATGACGATCGCCGACCCCTCCGGACGCCCGTCCGCCCGCTCGGGCCCGGCCCAGGTACGCCGGAACCGCCCGCCCTCACGGGGCAGCGGGACCAGTCCGTAGAAGTCGATCAGGGCCTCGGGCGTCGGCTGGTGCATTACGGCCTCCCGTACTCCTGGTTTTGCCCCACACCCTAGGCAGGGGGCGGGCGGGGCGCGGGCACAATTGGGCCATGCCTGATGCCATGCCTGATGCCGTGTCAGAAGTCACGCCCGACGGCATGCCTGACGCCGTGCCCGATGTCGTGACCGACGCCGTGACCGTGTCCGAGGCGGGATCCGCTACCGGGTCGGGAGCCGACGGTGCGTTGGCGGGGACGGCCGTGTGGGAGACCGTCGAGGAGCTGGTGCGCTGGCTGGACCGGGAGTGCGTGCTGCCGCCCGAACAGGTGCGGCTGCTGCGGATCCTCAAACTCTCGGAGGAGTCGGGCGAGGTCGCGCAGGCCGTCATCGGGGCCACCGGCCAGAACCCGCGCAAGGGCCATACCCACACCTGGGACGACGTACAGAGCGAGCTGTGCGATGTGATCGTGACGGCGATGGTGGCCCTGCGGACGCTGACCCCGGAGGCGCGGCGGGTGTTCGACGGGCATCTGGGGCGGGTGGCGGAGCGGGCGGCGTCCGCTCCGGGCCGGTCGGCTCCCCCCTCAGGCCCGCCCCCTGCCTCGTGAGGGCCGGTCAGCCCGCCGTCCAGTGGGGATCGCGGCCCGTCTCCGCCAGCAGCCCCTCGATGTCGGACGCGCCCGGCGGTACGGGGACCGGTGCGGCGAAGACGTTCATCTTCCGGGCCGTCGGGGACATCTGGGCGACCAGCGAGCGCAGCTCGGCCAGGCACCCCGCGGCCGGCGCGTAGGTCTGGCCCGTCGCCCGCGCCACGTCCCATGCGTGCACCGTCAGGTCCAGCAGCACCATCCCGCCGACGATCCGGGCCGGCAGCTGCATCCCCCCGCTCAGCCCTTCCTCCGCGCCCGGCGCCGCCCAGGCCTCGACCAGCCGCGCCGTCTCCTCGGAGAGCCGGTCCGGCCACTGCGCGCCGTACTCGGCGATCCGGTCGGGCGTACGGCTGAAGTCCGCGTCCTTCTTGGCGGCCAGCGCCTGGAACTCGACGATCACCTGGAAGAGGTGGTTGAGCAGGGCCCGTACGTCGTATTCGGCGCACGGCGTCCGCCGGTCCAGCTGGTCGTCGCGCACGCCGCGCAGCACGGGGAGCGCGGCTGCGGCGGCCGCGTCGAGCAGTTCGCCGAGGGGTTCGCCGAGGGGTTCGCCGAGGGCATGGCTGAGAGGTTCGCCGAGGGGTTCTTCCGTCATGTGCCCGACGCTACGAGCCCCCCTCGCCGGTGGCTTGAAAAAACGCGACAGTCGGAAGCCTTCGTGCGCGTCATGACGCGCCGTAGGCTCGTTGGCATGACCGCTCCACGGCGCGATACCCGGGGCATCGTCGATGCCCGGGAACTCCTCACCCGGGTGCAGTTCCGCCGCCGCGTCCCCGCCGTGCCGCTGCGCCCGTACGTCGAGCACTACTGGCTGATCGACTGGGATCTGGCCGAGCCGTACGCCACACATGTCGTCCCGCACCCGTCCGTGAACATCGTCTTCCAGCGGTACGCGGACCGGCCGGGCTTCGGCGAGGTCGCGGGTGTCGGGCTGGAGCTGTTCTCGCAGAAGCTGGTGGGGCGGGGGCGGGTGTGCGGGGTGCAGTTCCGGCCAGGTGGCTTCCGGCCGTTCGCGCCGGGGCGGTCGGTCACGGACTGGACGGGGCGGCGACTGCCGCTCGATGTGGTGTTCGGCGGTGCGGAGCGTTCCGGTTCCGGTGCGGCCGCCGCGCCCGGTGTGCTGGAGCCGGACGACGAGGACGCCCGGGTGGCGGCGCTCGACGCTTTTCTGGCCCCGCTGCTACGGGGCGGGCCGCGGGTCCTGGAGCAGACCGGGCTCGCCATGCGCCTGGCCGACCGGATCCGCCGGGACCGTACGATCCGGCGGGTCGCGGACTTCGCGCGGGACGAGGGGATGTCCGTACGGGCGCTGCAGCGGCTGTTCGCCGGGTACGTCGGGGTCAGCCCCAAGTGGGTGCTGCTGCGCCATCGCGTCCATGAGGCCCTGGAGCGTGCCGCCTCCGGGGCCGCGGCCGACTGGGCAGCGGTCGCCGCCGAGTTGGGCTACAGCGATCAGGCGCATCTGATCCGCGATGTCACGGCGACCGTGGGGGTGTCCCCGACGGCGTACGGGCGCTGAGCCGCGGGGCGGGTCCTCAGGGCCGTTCGGCCGTCAGATAGCGCTGGACGGTGGGGGCCAGCCAGGCGACGAGTTCGTCGTGGGTGAGGGCGACGGCGGGCGGCACGTGCAGGACATAGCGGCACAGCGCCATGCCCAGGATCTGCGAGGCGATCAGCGCGGCGCGGGTGGCCGACTCCTCGGGCACCGGGCAGACGGCGTCGAGCACCGGCCCGATCTGCTCGGCGAAGATCCCGCGCATCCGTTCCGCGCCCGCGGCGTTGGTGACGCCGACGCGCATCATGCCGGTCAGCGTCTCGTCGCCCTCCCAGCGCTCGATGAAGTGGCGGACGAGCCGGGCGCCGACCTCGTCGGGCGGCACCTGGGTGAGGTCGGGGGCGCGCAGGTCGATCTCCGAGGCGGCCGCGAAGAGGCCCTCCTTGTTGCCGTAGTAGCGCATCACCATCGACGGATCGATGCCCGCGTCCCGTGCGATGGCGCGGATCGTGGCGCGTTCGTAGCCGTCTGCGGCGAAGCGGTCCCGGGCGGCGGCGAGGATCGCGGCGCGGGTGGCTGCGGAGCGGCGGGGGCGGGGATGGGCGCCGGCGTGGGGGGCCTCGGCGGCGACGGGGGGTGCGTCGAGGTCCACGTCGGGGGCGCGGGAAGGGCTGGTGGGGGGTCTGCTGTCGGCCATGCCAACAAATGTAGGCCAACAAGTGTTGACATGCTACTCCCGGGCGTCCTACCGTTGTTGCCAACAAGCGTTGACCAACACATGTTGGCAACGTTGGCACTGTTGGCACTGGAGGCGGCCATGACGGCGACGAACCACGAGCCCAGCACCACCGATCCGACGACGCCCCCCGAGACCCCGCACAGCGACGTCATCGTCGTCGGCGCCGGCCCGACCGGCCTGCTCCTCGCCGGCGACCTCGCCGAGGCCGGGCTGCGCGTCACGCTTCTGGAGCGCCGCCCCGCGACCCTCAGCAATCTCACCCGCGCCCTCGCGGTGCATGCCCGTTCGCTGGAGCAGCTGGATGCCCGCGGCCTGGCCGACGAGCTCATCGCCGGCGGCCACCGGCTCGGCTCCCTCACCCTGTTCGGCAAGGTCGCCCTCGCCCCGTCCCGGCTCCCGTCCCGCTTCCCCTTCGTACTGATCACCCCCCAGTACGAGGTCGAGCGCCTGCTGGAGCGGCGGGCCCGGCAGGCCGGCGTCACCTTCCGGTACGAGTCCGAGGTGCTGGGCGTCGAGCAGGACGCGGAGGGCGTGACGGTGCGCCTCCGTCGGCCCGGGGGCACCGGCAGCGCCCGCTCCGCCTATGTCGTCGGCACCGACGGCGCCCGCAGCGCGGTCCGTGAAGCCGTCGGCCTGCCCTTCCCCGGCAAGTCCGTCATCCGCTCCGTGGTTCTCGCCGATGTCCGACTGGCCCAGGAGCCCCCCTCCCCCTTCACCGTCAACGCCGGCCGCGATGCCTTCGCCCTGATCGGCTCGTTCGGCGACGGCTGGTACCGCGTCATCGGCTGGAACCGCCACGCCCAGGCCGACGACGACGCCCCGGCCGATTTCGACGAGGTCCGGGAGGTCGCCAGGCTCGCCCTCGGCACGGACTACGGCATGCACGACGCCCGCTGGATCTCCCGCTTCCACAGCGACGAACGCCAGGCCCCCGCGTACCGCGTCGGCCGCGTCTTCCTCGCGGGCGATGCCGCACATGTCCACTCCCCCGCCGGCGGCCAGGGCATGAACGTCGGGCTCCAGGACGCGGCCAACCTCAGCTGGAAGCTGGCGGCGGTGCTCAAGGGCCACTCCCCCGACAGCCTGCTGGACAGCTATCAGGCCGAACGGCACCCGGTGGGCAAGCAGGTGCTCCGCAGCAGCGGCGCCATCATCCGGCTCGCGCTGCTGCGCTCGACGCCGGGCCGCGCCGCCCGGGGGCTCGCCGCCCGGCTCATCAACCGCATGAGCCCGCTGTCCCGCCGCGCGATCGGCGCCGTCTCCGCCATCGACGTCGCCTATCCGGCCGCCCGCGGTGCCCACCCCCTCGCCGGCCGCCGCGCCCCCGACATCCGCCTGGCCGACGGCAGCCGCCTGTACGAACTCCTCCGGCAAGGGAAGTTCGTCCTCATCGCCCCCGCCGACGAGACCGGTTCCCTCCGCCCGGCCGCCGACCGCATCGCCACGGCTTCCTGGGAGAGCGACCGCCGCACCGCCCTGCTCGTCCGCCCCGATGGCTATGTCGCCTGGGCCACCGATGCCACCGCACCGGCCGAGCGCACCACCGCGCTCCGTACCGCTCTCGTCCACTGGACGGGCGCGGCGATAGCCCCCGCCGGGGCGGGCCCGGCCGGTCCGGCCGACCACGTCGCCGTCGCCTCATGACCGCGGAGCGCGAGGTCAGGTGAGCACATGCCGCAGATAGGCCCCGGGATCGGTCAGATATCGGCGCCAGTGATCGACGAGGCCCAGCTCCGCCCACTCGGCGGCCCGGAGTCCGTGCTCACCGACCTCGATGATCTCGGCGCCGGGCAGCGCCGTCAGTACCGGCGAGTGCGTGGCACAGACGACCTGCGCGCCCATGGCGGCCAACTCGTCCATCAAGCCGACCAGTTGAAGACAGGAGGAGAACGACAGTGCCGCCTCCGGCTCGTCCATCACATACAGCCCCGGCTGCGCGAACTTCTCCCGGAAGGCCAGCAGGAAGCCCTCGCCGTGGCTCATCTCGTCCGGGTCCTGCGTCAGCCGCGCGCGGCTCAGCGCATCGAGCGCGGTCTCGGCCCGGAGAAAGAAGCCGCGGCGTCGGGTGCGCGGACCCCGGAGCATCCGTCGGCCGGCGTGCGTGGGATCGAACCGCAGCAGTGCGCCCAGCTCCGACGGCGCTCGCGGACCGGCGTACTTGTAGCCCGCCGCGCCACCGTAAGAATCCAGCCCGAAGGCCTCCGCCAGCGCCTCCGCCAAGGTCGACTTCCCCGAGCCGTTCTCCCCCACGAGGAAGGTCACCGGGGCCCGGAAGGTCAGCCCCTCCTCGACCAGCTGCCGCACACAGGGCACGGTCCAGGGCCAGCCGTCGTCGGCCGTTCCCTCGCCTTCCGGCAGGTCCACGTAGGCACGTTCGATGAGCATGCCCTCGAAGCTCTCACAGGGCACCGCCATCGGCGTTCCCGATGACGCCCGCCCGCTACCGCGGCGTGCCGCTCCCTACCCTGGCCGTCATGCTGATCTCCCGTTCCCTCGCCCTGTTCGTCGTCGCCGCGCTCTTCGAGATCGGCGGCGCCTGGCTGGTCTGGCAGGGGGTCCGGGAACACAAGGGCTGGATCTGGATCGGCGCGGGGGTGATCTCCCTGGGCCTGTACGGCTTTGTGGCGACCCTCCAGCCGAATGCCGAGTTCGGCCGCATTCTGGCCGCGTACGGCGGGGTCTTCGTCGCCGGTTCGCTGGCCTGGGGCATGGTCGCGGACGGCTACCGCCCCGACCGCTGGGACGTCATCGGCGCGCTGATCTGCCTGGCCGGCATGGGTGTGATCATGTACGCCCCACGGGGCCGCTGACCCGCGCCTGCATATCCTGGCCAGGTACCGCCTGATCAACCACCGTCCGCCGCCCGGCCCCCGCCCCAAGCTCTTGAGGAATGCGGGGCACGGTCACCCGGGCCACACCCCGGCCCCCGCCCGGCCTCCATCCCGGCCACGAGGAGAGCGCATGACCGCCGAAGCCCGCAACGACGCCCGCACCGCCGAGGGCCGCACCCCGGGTGCCGCCGCGGGTGCCCGTACCGCCGTCATCACCGGAGCGAGCAGCGGCATCGGCGCCGCCACCGCACGGCAGCTGGCCTCGGCCGGGTACCGCGTCGTCCTCACGGCCCGCCGCAAGGACCGCATCGAGGAGCTCGCCGCCGAGCTGCCGCACGCCGAGGCATACGCCCTCGATGTCACCGACCGTTCCGCCGTCGATGCCTTCGCGGCCTCCCTCGACCGCTGTGACGTCCTGGTCAACAACGCCGGCGGCGCCTACGGCGCGGAGCCCGTCGCCACGGGTGACCCGGCCGACTGGCGCGCGATGTACGAGGTCAATGTGCTCGGCGTGCTCCATATGTCCCAGGCCCTGCTGCCCGCCCTCACGGCATCGGGGGACGGCACGGTCGTCGTGCTGTCCTCCACCGCCGGCCTCGCCACCTACGAGGGCGGCGGGGGCTATGTCGCCGCCAAGCACGGCGCGCATGTCATCGCCGAGACCCTCCGCCTGGAGCTGTGCGGCGAGCCCGTACGGGTCATCGAGGTCGCCCCCGGCATGGTCAAGACCGAAGAGTTCGCCACCACCCGCTTCCGCGGCGACACCGCCAAGGCCGCCAAGGTCTACGAGGGCGTGGCCGAGCCGCTGAGCGCGGACGATGTCGCCGACACCATCACCTGGGCGATCACCCGCCCCGCGCACGTCAACATCGACCTCCTGGTCGTCCGCCCGCGCGCCCAGGCCTCCAACTCCAAGGTCCACCGCACCATGTGAGGCCACACCGGCACGGCGCACCGGCCCGCGGCCCGCGGCCGGCGGGCCCCTCGCCCGCCGCCCGCCCCGCTCCCCGCCTGAGGCCGCCCCCTCGCGTACGGGGCCTGGGTACACCCCCAACCGGGTGTCCCGGCCCCGTGTCCCGCGGCGCCGCCGTCGCGACAGTGGACGCATGACCTCCGCGACGCATTCGGACGACCCCGCCACCACCCGCGCCAGACCGCCCGGCCCGACCGTGCCCCGCCCCCGACGCCGCCGCGCCGCCTGGTGGCTGATCCCCCTGGCCGCGGTGATCGTCCTCGTCACCGCCCGCGCCCTGAGCGCCTACATTCCCCCGGACCTGGGCACCAGCCGCGTCCCCCCACGCAGCGAGCTCCACTACGCACTGCTCCTGGCGCACATCTTCACCGCCGCCCTCGCGGTGCTCACCGGCATCGCCCAGTTCTGGCCCTGGCTGCGCCGCCGCCATCCGGCCGTGCACCGCTGGACCGGCCGCGGCTACTTCTTCGCCGGCGTCTTCCCGTCCGCTCTCGTCGGCATCCCCGTCGTCTACTTCGCGCCCACGGGCCTGAGCAACCAGCTCTCCCTGGCCGTCCTCGACATCCTCTGGATCGGCACCGCGCTCGCCGGCTACCGCGCCGCCCTCCGGCGCCGCTACGCCGACCACCGCGTCTGGATGATCCGCAACTTCGCCCTCACCCTCGTCGCCATCACCTCCCGCCTCATCCAGCCCCTGCTCGAACACCTCGTGGCCGCCCGGCTCTCCGACCCGGTCGGCTACGGCGGCGACCAACTGGCCGCCTCACACGACATCGCCAGCGGGACGGCCTGGACCGCCCTTGTCCTCAACCTGATCGCGGCCGAGTACGTGATCCAGCGGCAGGGGAAGCGGAGGCCACGGCGGGTGGCGGGCTAGCTCGGCGTGCCGCTCGGGGCCATGGACGGCCCCGAAGCCGCGGGAGACGACCGACGCGCGCCGGGCTCGCGGGTCCGGGACGGCCCGGACCCGCGGGCCCCGCACGACGCTCCGCACGAGTGGGCCCGGCGCTCACCGCAAGCCGGTCCCGCGGCGCGCACGCCCCGGAACCGGCAGGACCGCCAAGACCGGCAGGACCGCCCGGACAGGCAGGACACCAAGACCGGCAGAACCGGCGGCGCCGTCCTCAGCCCTTCACGCAGATGACCTGCTTGAGCTTGGCGACCACCTGGACCAGGTCCCGCTGCTGCTCGATCACCTTGCCGATCGGCTTGTACGCGCCGGGGATCTCGTCCACCACGCCCGTGTCCTTACGGCACTCGACGCCCCGGGTCTGGTCCTCCAGGTCCCGCGTGGAGAACCGCTTCTTGGCGGCGTTCCGGCTCATCTTCCGGCCGGCCCCGTGGGAGGCGGAGTTGAAGGACTTCGGGTTGCCCAGACCGCGGACGATGTACGACTCGGTACCCATCGAGCCGGGGATGATCCCCCACTCCCCGCCTCGGGCGCTGATCGCTCCCTTGCGAGTGACCAGCAGGTCCATCCCGTCGTAGCGCTCTTCACTGACGTAGTTGTGGTGGCAGCTGATCACGCCGGGCCGGTACTCGACGGTCTGCATCCCGCCCTCGGCATCTTCCTGCTGACAGGAGATGACCTCGTCGAAGGTGACCTTCGCCTTCTTGAACTCACGGCGGATCACGTCCTGGGTCAGGGCCATCATGATGTCGCGGTTGTGCTTGGCGTACTCCTGCGCCCAGAACAGATCGTTCCGGTACGCCGCCATCTGCGGGGTGTCGGCGATGAAGACGGCGAGGTCGCGGTCGACCAGCCCCTGGTTCTGCGGCAGCTTCTGGGCCACGCCCATGTGGTACTCGGCCAGTTCCTTGCCGATGTTGCGCGATCCGGAGTGCAGCATGATCCACACGGACTCGTCCGCGTCGAGACAGATCTCGTGAAAGTGGTTGCCACTTCCGAGCGAACCCATCTGCTTCGTGGCGCGCTCATAACGGAACTTGACCGCCTCGGCGACTCCGTCGAACCGCGCCCAGAAGTCGCCCCACCCCGCCGTCGGGAAGCCGTGCATCCGCCCCGGGTCGACGGGGGTGCCGTGCATCCCGCGCCCGACCGGGATCGCCTGCTCGATCTTGGAGCGGAGGCGGGAGAGGTCACCGGGAAGATCGTTGGCGGTGAGCGAGGTCTTCACCGCGCTCATCCCGCAGCCGATGTCGACACCGACCGCCGCCGGGCAGACCGCGCCCCGCATCGCGATCACCGAGCCGACGGTGGCCCCCTTGCCGTAATGCACATCCGGCATCACGGCCAGGCCCTTGATCCACGGCAGGGTGGCGACATTGCGCAGCTGCTGCATCGCGACGCCCTCGACCGCGGCCGGGTCCGTCCACATGCGGATCGGCACCTGTGCGCCGGGCACCTCGGTGTACGACATAACTTCTTCTTTCCCCCGAAAACAGATAAAACGCAAAACGCGGACAACTCATCGGATCTTGGACGGTTGGCCGACGTTCGCGGCAAGACGTGCGGTAGACATTGTGCCCATCGGCCGCCGCCCGGCGGCAACCACATTTCGTGGAGGACTCCACAGGAAAGGAGCCGCGAACGATGCAACGAACCGTGCAGCGAGCCATGCAGCCGGTCACGCAGCGAGCCACGCAGCGAAAGTCGCTACGGAAGTCGTTCGCCCCCGGTGCCGTACTGGTGACCGCCGCGGCGCTCGCCGTCGGCCTCACCGGCTGCACCGCCGGCTCCACCACCGACGGCGGGGCCGCCGACGACAAGGGCGGCGACACCTCCACGTCGAGCCAGGCCGTCGAGCCAGGCCGCTACCAGACCCTCCCGGAGGCCTGCCGGCTCCCCGCGCGCAGCACCGTACGCGGCCTGCTGCCCGGCGACGACCAGCAGCTTTCCCGCGAGGACGCGGAGAAGATCTACGCGGGCCAGGCCGATGTCACCTATGACACCGACCGCCGCGTCGGCTGCCGATGGAAGCGCGAGACGACCGAGGGCACCCGTCACTTGGCGCTCGACATCGTGCGGGTGGTCTCGTACGACCCCGCCGTCGGCGACGACGACCGGGCCCAGGAGATCTACGCCGGCAAGGAGCTGGCCGCCGAAATACCGTCCGACGGCTCCGCGACGCCCACCCGGCCGCCCTCGACCCCCAAGAGCACGCCGGAGGCGAAGACCGCCAAGGGCGGCAAGGACGCCAAGGGCGGCACGGGCGGCAAGGGCGGCACGGGGAAGCCGTCCGGCGGCCCGGCCTCGCCGTCCGCCGAGGCGAGCACGGACCCCGGCAGCTCCACCGCGCCGCGCGTCCTGGCCGGCCTGGGTGACGCGGCGTTCCTGAACGACAAACTGGCCACCGCGGACTCCGGTGTGCACCGCGACATCACTGTGGTCTTTCGCACGTCGAACGTCATCGTGACGATCACATACGACCAGTGGTCGACGGACAAGGCCAACCTGCCGGAGAGCCAGGAACTGCAGGACAAGGCCCGTTCGCTGGCCGGAGAGCTCGCCGACCGACTGAGTGAATAGTCCCGATTGGGTGAATTGAGGCAATGGTCGCGTCGAGTGCGGAACGCCCTATTCATCCGCTCAGTCAAACGACACGAATCGGCCACCGATCCCGCTCCGCCGCGTACCGTGCCGTCTAGCCCCGCCCCCGTGCGAACGTCCGCACGACCCCCGTACGCGCGGTGGGGCGGCCGCCACGACGACGAACAGCGAAGGAACCATGCACCGTTCAGCCAAGCGACTCGCCAGCCTTCTCGCCTGCGCAGCAGTCCCGGTGATGCTCGTCGCCGGCTGCTCCGGCTCGGACACCAAGAGCTCCGACGATTCCTCCGAAGCGCCCAGCAAGTCGAGCAGCCCGTCGCCGACCGTTGCGGCCGCGAAGTTCGCCGCGCTGCCGAAGCCGTGTGAGGCGTTCTCCAAGGGCACCCTCGACA
Source organism: Streptomyces sp. NPDC053427 (assembly GCF_044544985.1). Taxonomy (NCBI): domain Bacteria; kingdom Bacillati; phylum Actinomycetota; class Actinomycetes; order Kitasatosporales; family Streptomycetaceae; genus Streptomyces; species Streptomyces sp. NPDC053427. Next base: position 464,404 of record NZ_JBITYA010000007.1, read on the forward strand.
AGCTGGTGCCCGAGACGAAGAGCGAGGCCGGGAAGCAGGGCGGCATCACCGACAACGCGCACGGCACCTGCTCGTGGGACAGCTCCGACGACCAGGGCGTCGACGGCACCCAGTTCCGCTGGCTGGACGTCGGATTCCAGCGCTACAGCTCGGACCCGAACCCCAAGATCGGCTCCGGCGAGAAGCGCGCCGCGGACTTCTACGCCAAGCAGGTCTCCGACGCGAAGGCCACCACGGGCGCCAAGAAGCTGGAGGCCGTCAAGACCTCCGGAACCGGCGACGAGGCGACCTCGATCACCTACGACGTGAGGAGGGAAGGCAACTCCTTCAAGAACACGACGGTGATCGCCCGCACCGCCAACATCGTCGTCACGGTCAACTACAACGGCTCGGGCCTGGCCGGCGCCGACACCCCCAAGGGCGCCGACCTGCTCAAGAAGGCCCAGGCCGCCGCCAAGGAGGCCGTGCAGGCCGCCATCAAGGCGAACGGCTGACCACAGCGCCGCAACACCGCCGCATCACCGTGACCCCGGGCCCTCCCCGGCCCCGGCTTGACCGGGTGTGCCACGCTAGGCGCGCCATTTCGCCGAGGCCGGGGAGGAACCGCGGGTGTCCGCGACGAAGACGGCGCAGTTGACCCGTACGCACCGCATCCTGATCGGCGTGGTCATCGCCGGTGCGGCGCTGATCGCGGCCATCGGGTTCACCGGTTCCTACGCGGCGGTACGCGAGCTGGCCGAGAAGAAGGGCTTCGGGGCGTTCTCGGCCGTCTTCCCGATCGGCATCGACGCGGGGATCGTCGTCCTGCTGGCGCTGGATCTCCTGCTGACCTGGATCCGCATCCCGTTCCCGCTGCTGCGCCAGACGGCGTGGCTGCTGACGGCCGCGACGATCGCGTTCAACGGCGCGGCCGCCTGGCCGGACGCGCTGGGCGTGGGCATGCATGCGGTCATCCCGGTGCTGTTCGTGGTGGCCGTGGAGGCCGCCCGGCACGCCATCGGCCGGATCGCCGACATCACGGCCGACAAGCACATGGAGGGCGTCCGGCTCACCCGCTGGCTGCTCGCCTTCCCGTCCACGTTCCGGCTGTGGCGCCGGATGAAGCTGTGGGAGCTGCGCAGTTACGACCAGGTCATCCAGCTCGAGCAGGACCGCCTCGTCTACCAGGCGCGGCTGCGGGCCCGCTACGGGCGGGCGTGGCGGCGTCGGGCGCCGGTCGAGTCGCTGATGCCGCTGCGGCTGGCGCGGTACGGGGTGCCGCTGGCGAAGACCGCGCCGGCCGGGCTGACGGCCGCGGGGATAGCCCCGCCGGTGCTGATGCCGGCGGGCACGGATCCGGTGCCGGGCCCCGAGGCGAAGCCGTACGGCGTCCCGGCACAGAGAGTGGCGGAACGCCCGGTGCCGACGGCCACAGCGCCGACGGACACCGCTCCGGCAGTCCTGGCGCCGGCAGACACGGCGCGGACGGACGACGCAGCGCAGGCAGACACCGCGTCGTGGGAGCCCCGGCGCGAGACCGTCGACGAGGTTTTCGGCGAGACCGCCACCGAGGACCTCCAGGCGGCCGCCCACGCGATCGCCGCCCCCGAACAGCCCGCCGGCACGCCCCCGTTGACGGTCCCCGTAGGTCCCGGCCGCAGCCGCCCCCTGGGCCCCGCCGGTGCCCTCGAAGCGGAGCCGGAGCCGAACCCCGAAGCGCTCCCCCCGATCGCCACCCTCCCCGACGACGTCCCCCGCGACGAGGCGTACTTCCTGGCCTTCCGGGCCTATGTCGCCGAGAAGCACACGTTCCCCGACTCCCGGCAGTTCGGTCGCTATCTGCTGGACTCCCACGGGGTCACGGGGCGCAACGGCGGCCCGCTGACCGAGGGATATCTGCGCGGTTTCGTGCGGGAGTTCCAGATGCGGTTCCGGTCGGAGATGGAGACCGAATACCTCCCGTAACGGGGGCGGCAGGGGCAGGGGAGAGCCGGACGGCTCCCGCAGCGGGCCGGCGGCCCTACGCCGCCCCGCCCTTCAGCCGCTTCTGCTTGCGCTTCTTGTCCAGTTCGCCCCATACGGCGAGCGCCGCACCGGCGGCGAACACCCCCAGGTGGGCCGCCACTGGCGGATCGAAAAAGCGGGCCATGATCCCCCAGTTCTTGTCGAAGAACACCTGGCCGACGAAGCCCACCGCCCCCTGGAGCATGGCGATGAAGCCGATGATTCCCCTCATGCCTCCAGCGTGACGGGTCCGGCCGCGGGGCTCCTCGTCCCCGGGGCCGAACCCGTCCTCGTCCGGAAGTCGCACGCCCGGACCGGCGCCTACGACTCAGCGGCGGTCGCTCAGCCGCCGAGCAGCTTGCGCACCCGGTCCGCGCCGACCGCCAGCAGCAGGGTGGGCAGCCGCGGCCCGGTGTCCCGGCCGACCAGCAGGTTGTAGAGCAGTGCGAAGAACGCACGCTGGGCGACCTTGAGCTCCGGCGTGGGCTTGGCGTCCGGCTCCAGGCCCGCCTGGATCTTCGGCACGCCGTAGACCAGCGTGGTCAGACCGTCCAGCGACCAGTGCGCGTCCAGGCCGTCGAGCAGCAGCCGCAGCGAGGTGCGCCCCTGCTCGTCCAGCGAGCCCAGCAGCTCCTTGTCGGGCTCGTCGCGGACGACGGTGCGCGCTTCGGCCGGGACCTGGGTGGTGATCCAGTACTCGGCCTTGTCGAGCCGCGGCCGGGCCTCGTCCAGGGAGCGGACCGGGTTGTCGGGGTCCAGCTCGCTCAGGATCCGCAGCGTCTGCTCGTCGTGGCCCGCGGTGATGTCCATGACGGACGCCAGGGTGCGGTACGGGAGCGGGCGCGGCGTGGTGGGCAGCTCGCCGGCGGCAACGCCGACGGCGCGCTTGTAGGCGGCGGCGTCGGCGGGCTGCGCGGAGCCGTCGGCGACCTTGGAGGCCAGCTTGTCCCACTCGTCGTAGAGCCGCTGGATCTCCTGGTCGAAGGCGATCTTGAAGGCCTGGTTGGGCTTGCGGCGGGCGTAGAGCCAGCGCAGCAGCGGCGCCTCCATGATCTTCAGCGCGTCGCCCGGGGTGGGGACGCCGCCCTTGGAGGAGGACATCTTGGCCATGCCGCTGATGCCGACGAAGGCGTACATGGGGCCGATGGGCTGGGCGCCGTCGAAGATTTCGCGGACGATCTGCCCGCCGACGACGAACGACGAACCGGGCGAGGAGTGGTCCACACCGGACGGCTCGAAGGTCACGCCTTCGTAGGCCCAGCGCATCGGCCAGTCGACCTTCCAGACCAGCTTGCCGCGGTTGAACTCGCTCAGCCGGACGGTCTCGGCGAAGCCGCAGGCCGTGCACGTGTAGGCGAGCTCGGTGCTCTCCTCGTCGTAGGAGGTGACCGTCGTCAGGTCCTTGTCGCACTGCCCGCAGTAGGGCTTGTACGGGAAGTAGCCGGCCGAGCCGCTGCTGCCGTCGTCCTCGCCGGCGGCGCCGGAGCCCTCGGCGGCCTCCAGCTCGGCCTCGTCGACGGGCTTCTGCGACTTCTTCGCCGGGGCCTTCTTCGTGCGGTACTGGCCCAGGATCGCGTCGATCTCCGCGCGGTGCTTCATCGCGTGCAGAATCTGCTCGCGGTAGGCGCCGGAGGTGTACTGCTCGGTCTGGCTGATGCCGTCGTACGCGACGCCCAGCTCGGCCAGCGCCTCGGTCATGGCGGCCTTGAAGTGCTCGGCCCAGTTCGGGTACGCCGAGCCGGCCGGGGCCGGTACCGAGGTCAGCGGCTTGCCGATGTGCTCGGCCCAGGAGTCGTCGACGCCCGCGACGCCGGCCGGGACCTTGCGGTAGCGGTCGTAGTCGTCCCAGGAGATGAGGTGGCGGACCTCGTGGCCACGGCGGCGGATCTCGTCCGCGACCAGGTGGGGGGTCATGACCTCGCGGAGGTTGCCCAGGTGGATCGGGCCCGACGGGCTCAGGCCCGAGGCGCAGACGACCGGTTTGCCCGGGGCGCGGCGCTCCGCCTCGGCAATGACCTCGTCCGCGAACCTGGAGACCCAGTCGGTCTCGGTGCTCTGCTGAGCCACGATCGGCCCTTCCTCTTCCTGGTGCTTGCTCGTTGCGCCCTGGTGTGCGTCCGACGCCGCCGTCCGACGTACACAAGCCTGTCGGTGCCATTCTCCCAGACGTCGCCCGGACAGAAATTCAGTGGTATCGCCGTGGGATACTCGCTGGCAAACCCTTTCCACTCCAACGACTCCTCCCTCCAGAAGAGAGCTCATCCCCATGGCCTCGGTCACTTCCCTCGCAGCTACGGTCAACCAGCGCGTCGCGGACGCCCTCTCGGCAGCCCTGCCGGAGGCCGGCGTCGCGGACCCGCTGCTGCGACGTAGCGACCGGGCCGATTTCCAGGCCAACGGCATGCTGGCGCTGGCGAAGAAGCTCAAGGGCAACCCGCGGGAGCTGGCGGCGCAGGTCGTGGCCGGCATCCCGACCGGCGAGAGCGGCGCGGCGATCAAGGAGATCGAGGTCTCCGGACCCGGGTTCCTCAACATCACCGTCGCGGACGAGGCGATCATCAGGAACCTCGCCGAGCGCGCCGCCGATGCCCGGCTGGGTGTGCCGTACGCGGCCGACGGCGGCACGACCGTCATCGACTACGCGCAGCCGAACGTGGCGAAGGAGATGCACGTCGGCCATCTGCGGTCCGCGGTGATCGGCGCGGCGATGGTCGAGATCCTGGAATTCACCGGCGAGAAGGTGATCCGGCGCCATCACATCGGCGACTGGGGCACCCAGTTCGGCATGCTCATCCAGTACTTGGTCGAGCACCCGCACGAGCTGGACCACAAGGACGGCGCGAGCACCGACGCCTCCGGCGAGGAAGCCGCGTCCAATCTCAACCGGCTCTACAAGGCCTCGCGTGCCCTCTTCGACTCCGACGAGGAGTTCAAGGAGCGGGCGCGGCGCCGGGTCGTCGAGCTCCAGGCGGGCGACGAGGAGACGCTCGCGCTGTGGCGGCGGTTCGTGGACGAGTCGAAGATCTACTTCTACTCGGTCTTCAACAAGCTCGACATGGAGATCCGCGACCCCGACATCGTCGGCGAGTCCGGCTACAACGACATGCTCGAGGAGACCTGCCGGCTGCTGGAGGAGTCCGGCGTCGCGGTGCGCTCCGAGGGCGCGCTGTGCGTGTTCTTCGAGGACGTCAAGGGCCCGGACGGCAACCCCGTCCCGCTGATCGTCAAGAAGTCCAACGGCGGCTACGGCTACGCCGCCACCGACCTCTCCGCGATCCGCGACCGCGTCCAGAACCTCGGCGCGGACACCCTCCTCTACGTCGTCGACGTGCGCCAGTCCCTCCACTTCAAGATGGTCTTCGAGACCGCCCGGCGGGCCGGCTGGCTGAACGACAAGACGGACGCCGTCCAGCTCGCCTTCGGCACGGTCCTGGGCAAGGACGGCAAGCCGTTCAAGACCCGTGAGGGCGAGACGGTGCGGCTGGTGGATCTGCTGGACGAGGCGATCGAGCGGGCGACGGCGGTCGTGCGCGAGAAGAACAACGAGAAGATCGCCCTCACCGAGGAAGAGATCGTCGAGAACGGCGTCCAGATCGGCATCGGCGCGGTGAAGTACGCCGACCTCTCGACGTCGGCCGGCCGCGACTACAAGTTCGACCTGGACCAGATGGTCTCGCTGAACGGCGACACGTCCGTGTACCTCCAGTACGCGTACGCCCGGATCCGCTCGATCATCCGGCGGGCCGGCGAGACCCGCCCGGCGGCCCACCCGGAGCTCGAACTGGCCCCGGCCGAGCGGGCGTTGGGGCTGCACCTGGACCAGTTCGGGGAGACCCTGGCGGAGGCGGCCGAGTCGTACGAGCCGCACAAGCTCGCCGCGTATCTCTACGGGCTCGCCTCGCTGTTCACGACGTTCTACGACCAGTGCCAGGTCGTCAGCGAGGACAACCCGGTGGAGGTCGTCGAGAACCGCCTCTTCCTGTGCGACCTGACCGCCCGCACCCTGCACCAGGGGATGGCGCTGCTGGGGATCCGTACGCCCGAGCGGCTGTGACCACCGCGCGGTGAAGCGTGGAGCGGCGGCCCGGATTCCTTCCGGGCCGCCGCTCCGTCGTTTTTCCGCCGGACCCGGGCCGTCCGGATCGGCAAACGCGCCTCGCATCACTGAACATGTGCTCGATAGTGTCTGCTGAGCGCACGCGCGGGGGCGTGCCGCGCCGACTTGTCTTCCCCCGCCGTTCCGGGCCCGAGTGCCGGACGCCGACGCCAAGGAGGGGAGCCATGTCGTACCCGAGGCCGCCCGAAAACCCCGGCAACGCCGGGCCGTACGGGCAGCAGCCCCAGCAAGGGGCCTGGCCACAGGGCCAGGGAGGCATGGCCCCGCCACCGCCCGTGCAGCCGCCGCCCGCACCACCGCAGGGACCCCCGCAGGGCTACCCCCCGCAGGGACCCCCGCTCGGCGCGCCGCAGGGCCCCCCGCAGGGACCACCCCTGCAAGGCCCGCCTCAAGGCCCGCCCCAAGGGCCCCCGCACGGCGCCCCGCAAGGCCCGTGGGCCCCGCAGCAAGGCGGCTGGGCCCCGCAGGGCGGCCCGGGGATGCCGGGCATGCCCCCCGCGGGGGTCCCCGCGCCGGCACCGCGGTCGAACACGGGACGCACCTGCCTCACCGCCGCCCTCGCCGTCGTCGGCGCCCTCGCGCTGCTGGGCGGCGGCGGGCTGCTCTCCCATGCGTACTCCAACGCGAGCCAGTCCATCCCCAACCGCAGCGAGTTCGGCCCGTCGATGTGGCGGAACGAGCCGGTGGACAAGATCTTCCCGGAAGCCCTGGCGGACAAGCAGGACGCCCAGTCCGACACCGCCGACCGCAAGCGGGCCCAGTGGCACCGCATCGGCATATCGGACAAGACCGGGTGTGACGAGGGGCTGAGCTCCGCCATCGCGGCCGAGGCGAAGAAGCTGGGCTGCAAGGCCGTACTGCGGGCCACCTACGTCGACCCGACGGGCAACACCGTGGCGACGGTCGCCGTGATCGTCCTGCCCAAGGGCGACACCGCCAAGAACAAGATGGGCGACTTCTTCAGCTACGAGCAGGACAAGCACTCCACCAGGGACCAGGTGAAGGCGTTCGGCGTCCCGCGCACCCTCGCGGCCCGCTGGAACGACGCGGCCCGTAACGGTTCGCACGGCGACACGGTGACGGAGATGAACCTCCCCTACGCCCTTTCCGCCTCCACCGGCGCGGCCGACGGCCGCAAGGCGGGCAAGCTGCCCGGCGAGTGGGGAAGGCACGCGACCGGCGACGCCGAATCGGACCGCTCTCCCTGGGAGGGCGCCGCCATGACTCTCGTCGACCTCATGAACGCACACCTCGGCGATCTGCTGCTGAAGGAGACCCCGTGACATTCCGGCGCATCGCAACGGCCCTGTCGGCGGCCGGGATCAGCGCGCTGCTGTGCGTGACGACCGCGACGCCCGCGGCCGCCGACGCCCCCAGGAGCTGGGAGTACCAGGCACTCGGCCTCGCCGCGGCGCAACGGACCGCTCAGGGTGACGGCGTCACGGTCGCGGTCCTCGACAGCGGCGTCATGTCCGACCACCCTGCGCTCCGGGGCAAGGTGACCACGGGGCCCGACTTCCAGAAGGACGGCCTCCAGCCCGGCAACCCGCGCTGGGGCGGCCACGGCACCGCGATGGCCTCGGACGTCCTCAAGGTCGCCCCGAAGGCCAAGATCCTTTCGGTCCGCGTGATCGACGACGAGAAGGACAACAAGAAGCTGCGGCAGGGGCCCAGCCCCGTCGGCCAGGGCATCAACTACGCCGTGGACCACGGCGCCGACGTCATCAGCATGTCGCTCGGCGGCGAGCTGTTCGGCCGCGAATTCAACGAGCAGGAGATCGACGCCCTGGCCCGTGCGGCGCAGAAGGGCATCCCGGTCGTCGCCTCCGCGGGCAACGACGGGGACATGTTCAACGAAACCTCCTTCCCGGCCGCCTACCCGGAATCGATCTCCGTCGCCGCGACCCAAAAGGGCGGCAACCGCGCCGAGTTCTCCACCGTCCGGACCTACAACGCCGTGGCCGCGCCCGGCGTGGAGATCGTGAGCGCGAAGAACACCGGCGGCTACTGGAAGGTCAGCGGGACCTCCCCCGCGGGGGCGCTCACCGCCGGCGTCGTGGCCCTCATGCTCTCCCACAACCACAAGCTGACGCCGGCACAGGTGCGCGCGGTGCTGACCAGGACGGCCCATCACCCGGCCGGCGGACACAACGCCCTGGTCGGATACGGGACGATCAACGCCGCCGCCGCGGTCCAGGCCGCCACGAACCCGCCCGCCGACGGAGCGGCCCCGGCGAAGTACCAGGGCAAGCAGTACCCGGCCGGACAGGACGGCACGTCAAAGATCGACCACCCGGCGCTGGACACCCAGGAGGCGACGGTCGCCTACAGCGCCGCCGGCGCAGGCCTCCTGATGGTCCTCGCCGCGATCCTGCTCGGCGTCCTGGGCCGTAAGCGTGCCAAGGCCGAGGCGACGGCGGCACCGGCCGCGACGGGCCCCGCCGGCTACCCGGGCCACCCGGGCTACCCCGGCGCCCCGCGCTGACGGAACCCGGCCCCGCCGACGACGAGCGAGCGGACCGAGCACCACGCGTAGGGCCCCCGCCCGGAAAGCATCCGGACGGGGGCCCCGCGCATGCGTCGCCTACAGCCCCCGCGCGACCTCCGTCGCCCAGTAGGTCAGGATCATGTTCGCCCCGGCCCGCTTGATGCCGGTCAGCGTCTCCAGGATCGCCTTGTCGCGGTCGATCCAGCCCTTCTCCGCGGCGGCCTCGATCATCGCGTACTCGCCCGAGATCTGATACGCCGCCACCGGCACGTCCACCGCGTCCGCGATCTTCGCCAACACGTCCAGATACGGCAGCGCCGGCTTGACCATCACCATGTCGGCGCCCTCGTCCAGGTCGAGCGCCAGCTCACGCAGCGACTCGCGGAGGTTGGCCGGGTCCTGCTGATAGGTCTTGCGGTCGCCCTTCAGCGACGATCCCACGGCCTCGCGGAACGGTCCGTAGAACGCCGACGAATACTTCGCCGTGTACGCCAGGATCGAGACATCCTCATGACCGGTCTGGTCCAGCGCGTCCCGGATGACGCCGACCTGGCCGTCCATCATGCCGCTGGGGCCGACGACATGGACGCCCGCATCCGCCTGCACCTGCGCCATCTCCGCGTAGCGCTCCAGCGTGGCGTCGTTGTCGACCCGCCCGTCGGCGTCCAGGACACCGCAGTGGCCGTGGTCGGTGTACTCGTCCAGGCACAGGTCCGACATGATCACGAGATCGTCGCCGACCTCGGCCCGTACGTCCCGGATGGCCACCTGGAGGATGCCGTCCGGATCCGTACCGGCCGTCCCGGCCGCGTCCTTCTTCGCCTCCTCCGGCACGCCGAACAGCATGATCCCGGCGACCCCGGCCTCGACCGCCTCGACGGCCGCCTTGCGCAGGGTGTCTCGGGTGTGCTGGACGACGCCCGGCATGGCGTTGATCGGCACCGGCGCGGCGACGCCCTCCCGGACGAACGCGGGAAGGATGAGGTCGGCCGGATGCAGGCGGTACTCCGCGACCATCCGCCGCATGGCGGGGGTGGTGCGCAGCCGCCGCGGCCGCGCCCCCGGGAAGCTTCCGTACTTCGTCATACCACCCACGCTACGCCCGCCCCGCACCCGCCTTTGCCGACGTCGCGTCGGCCCCTCCCGGAGCCGGCGGGCTCCGCCGCCGCGCCGCCGGATGCTTCTCGGTCGGTCACGCCGGTCGGCTGCGGCGCGAGTTGGGCACGGCACGACTCGGACAAGCAGAAGGGCGCCCCCGCAGAGGGGCGCCCTTCACACGTTCCGTACGAGGTCGAGGGACCTCGCTCAGCTCCGCGCCCGCCGACGCGATCCGGGCCGCCGCTCGCTGGGGCGGGTGACCGGGTCACCGGCGTCGATCGCGGCATCGCGCCGCGCCGCGCCGAAGTCCGCGAGCGCTTCGGCCAGCTTGTGCACCGAGGGTTCGGGCGACATGACGTCCACCCGCAGCCCGTGCTCCTCGGCGGTCTTGGCGGTGGCCGGGCCGATACAGGCGATCACGGTGACGTTGTGCGGCTTGCCGGCGATGCCGACGAGGTTGCGCACGGTCGACGAGGACGTGAAGAGCACCGCGTCGAAGCCACCGCCCTTGATCGCCTCGCGGGTCTCGGCCGGCGGCGGCGAGGCGCGCACGGTCCGGTAGGCCGTGACGTCGTCGACCTCCCAGCCCAACTCGATCAGGCCCGCCACCAGCGTCTCGGTGGCGATGTCGGCGCGCGGCAGGAAGACGCGGTCGATCGGGTCGAAGACCGGGTCGTAGGGCGGCCAGTCCTCCAGCAGACCGGCGGCCGACTGCTCGCCGCTCGGCACCAGGTCGGGCTTCACACCGAAGGCGACCAGGGCCTTGGCGGTCTGCTCGCCGACCGCGGCGACCTTGATCCCGGCAAAGGCGCGGGCGTCGAGACCGTACTCCTCGAACTTCTCCCGGACGGCCTTGACGGCGTTGACCGAGGTGAAGGCGATCCACTCGTAGCGGCCGGTGACCAGGCCCTTGACCGCGCGTTCCATCTGCTGCGGGGTGCGCGGCGGTTCGACGGCGATGGTCGGGACCTCGTGCGGCACCGCGCCGTACGACACAAGCTGGTCGGAGAGCGACGCGGCCTGCTCCTTGGTGCGCGGTACGAGCACCCGCCAGCCGAACAGCGGCTTGGACTCGAACCACGACAGCTGGTCGCGCTGCGCCGGGGCGCTCCGCTCCCCGACCACGGCTATGACCGGCTGGCCGCCGTCCGCCGAGGGCAGCACCTTGGCGGCCTTGAGCACCTGGGCGACGGACCCGAGGGTCGCGGTCCAGGTGCGCTGGCGGGTGGTGGTGCCGGCGACCGTGATGCTGAGCGGGGTGTCGGGCTTGCGGCCCGCGGTCACCAGCTCGCCGGCGGCCGCGGCCACCGAGTCCAGGGTGGTGGAGACCACGGCGGTGGCGTCGCTGGCGCCGAGCTCGGCCCAGCAGCGGTCATCGGCGCTGCGGGCGTCGATGAACCGCACGTCCGTGCCCTGGGCGTCCCGCAGCGGGACACCCGCATACGCGGGGACGCCGACGGCCGCGGCGACGCCGGGTACGACCTCGAAGACGATGCCCTCGGCGGCGCACGCCAGCATCTCCTCGGCGACGTAACCGTCGAGGCCGGGGTCACCGGCGACCGCACGGACGACCCGCTTGCCCGCGCGGGCGGCCCCCATGACAAGATTGGCGGTGTCCCGAAGCGCCGAAACGCCATTGGGGGTGACGGGGATTGACGCCTCGTCAGCTGACGCCTGCAGCGGTGTGTCCACGTGAGCGCGGGCATGCACGCGCACGACGTCCAGCACCTGCGGGTCGGCGATCAGTACGTCCGCGGAGGCCAGCGCCTCCACGGCCCGCAGCGTCAGCAGACCCGGGTCTCCCGGCCCGGCACCCAGGAAGGTGACCTGACCGGAGGCGGAGTGGTTTGGGGCGGTGGGGTTCAAAGTGCTCGCTCCCCCATAAGACCGGCCGCACCCTTTGCGAGCATCTCGGCGGCGAGCTCCCGGCCCATGTTCAGCCAGGTCGCGTCGTCGTCAAGAGAGGCAGGTACGTGCCCGGTGGTGGACAGCTGCACCAGCGCGCTGCCGTCGGTCGTGCCGACGACGCCGCGCAGATGCATTTCGGTGACAGCCTGCTCGTCAGCCTTGGGGCCTCCCCTGCTCGAGCGAAGTCGAGAGCTTGGGGAAAGGTCGGCCAGCGCTCCAACGGGTGCGGAGCAGCCGGCCTCCAGGGCGGCGAGCAGGGAACGCTCGGCGGTCACGGCGGCCCGGGTGTACGGGTCGTCGAGTCCGGCGAGCTGGGCGACGAGGTCCACGTTGACCGCGGCGCACTCGATCGCCAGCGCCCCCTGGCCGGGGGCAGGCAAAACCACGTCGGGCGACAGCAGCTGCGTCGCCTCGTCGATCCGGCCGATCCGGGTGAGCCCGGCGGCGGCCAGCACGACCGCATCCAGCTCGCCCTTTTCGACGAAGCCGATGCGGGTGTCTATGTTCCCGCGGATCGGTACGGCCTCCACGCGCCGGCCCAGCGTCCTGGCCCAGGCGTTGAGCTGCGCCATCCTCCTGGGGGAGCCGGTGCCGATGCGGGCGCCGTCGGGAAGCTCGGCGAAGGTGAGGCCGTCGCGGGCGATCAGCGCGTCACGGGGATCTTCCCGTACGGGGATCGCGGCCACGGTCAGGTCCTCGGGCTGCGCGGTGGGCAGGTCCTTCAGCGAGTGGACGGCGAAGTCGATGTCCCCGGCGAGCAGCGCATCGCGCAGCGCGGAGACGAAGACTCCGGTGCCGCCGATCTGCGCGAGGTGCTCGCGGGAGGTGTCGCCGTACGTGGTGATCTCCACCAGCTCGACGGGGCGGCCGGTCAGCTCGCGCACCGCCTCGGCGACCTGTCCGGACTGGGCCATGGCGAGCTTGCTGCGGCGGGTACCCAGCCGCAGGGCTCTGGTAGGGGTGTCGGTCATGATGTGCGCTCCCGTGCATCGTGCCTGTCGGCGCGCGTGTCGGCCCGGCTGACGGCGGCAACCGTCTGCGGGTCGAGATCGAAGAGTTCGCGCAGCGCGTCCGCGTACCCGGCACCGCCGGGCTCGCTGGCGAGCTGCTTGACCCGCACGGTGGGCGCGTGCAGGAGTTTGTCGACGACGCGGCGCACGGTCTGGGTGATCTCGGCGCGCTGCTTGTCGTCCAGGTCGGGGAGGCGGCCGTCGAGCCGGGCGATCTCGCCGGCGACGACGTCCGCGGCCATGGTGCGCAGGGCGACCACGGTGGGGGTGATGTGCGCGGCGCGCTGGGCGGCGCCGAAGGCCGCGACTTCGTCGGAGACGATGCCCCGCACCTTGTCCACATCGGCCGCCATCGGCGCGTCCGCGGACGCGTCGGCCAGCGTCTCGATGTCGACGAGATGCGCGGCCTCGATGCGGTGGATCGCGGCGTCTATGTCGCGGGGCATGGCGAGGTCGAGCAGCGCCAGGGCGTCCGTACGGTCCGCCAGCGCGGCGGCCACGGCGTCGGCGCCCAGCACCAGCCCGGCCGCCCCCGTACAGGAGACGACCACATCGGCGCCCGCCAGCTCCGCCCCGACGGCGTCCATCGGCACCGCGCGGGCGGTCAGCCCGCTCGCCGCGCCGGGGCCGCCGGGCTCGGTGAGGATCTGCACGAGCCGCTCGGCGCGCTCCACCGTACGGTTGGCGACCGCCAGTTCGGCCACGCCGGCCCGTACGAGCGTGGTCGCGGCCAGCGAGGACATCGAGCCCGCGCCGATCACCAGCGCCCGCTTGCCGTCGGCCCACTTCTCGACGTCGGAGCCGCCCGCGAGCTGCTCCAGGCCGAAGGTGACCAGCGACTGGCCGGCCTTGTCGATGCCGGTCTCGCTGTGGGCGCGCTTGCCGACCCGCAGCGCCTGCTGGAAGAGATCGTTCAGCAGCCGGCCCGCGGTGTGCTGCTCCTGGGCGACGGCCAGCGCGTCCTTGATCTGGCCGAGGATCTGGCCCTCGCCGATGACCATCGAGTCCAGGCCGCAGGCCACCGAGAAGAGGTGGTGGACGGCGCGGTCCTCGTAGTGGACGTAGAGGTAAGGGGTGAGCTCCTCCAGGGCCGCGCCGCCGTGGCGGGCCAGGAGGGTGGACAGCTCGGCGACACCGGCGTGGAACTTGTCCACGTCGGCGTAGAGCTCGATGCGGTTGCAGGTGGAGAGCACCGCGGACTCGGTGGCCGGCTCGGCCGACACCGCGTCCTGCAGCAGCTTGCCGCGCGCCTCGGGGGCGAGCGCGGCCCGCTCCAGCACGCTCACCGGCGCGCTGCGATGGCTCAGTCCGACAACGAGAAGACTCATGCCGGCATCACGGCGGGTACGTCCCCGTCAGGTCCCTTACGGTCGGCCGGGGCGGCGGCGACGCGGGCCACCGGGCCCTGCGGTCCGCTCTCCTGGCCGGATTCCTGGCCGCTGTCCTGCCCGCTTTCCTCGCCCGCCTTGCGCTGCTCGTGGAAGGCGAGGATCTGCAGCTCTATGGACAGGTCGACCTTGCGTACGTCCACCCCGTCCGGGACGGTCAGCACGGTCGGCGCGAAGTTGAGGATCGAGGTGACACCGGCGGCGACCAGACGGTCACAGACCTGCTGGGCGGCCCCGGCCGGCGTGGCGATGACGCCGATCGAGACGCCGTTGCTCTCGATGATGTGCTCCAGCTCATCGGTGTGCTGGACCGCGATGCCCGCGACGGGCTTGCCGGCCATGGCCGGGTCGGCGTCGATCAGGGCCGCGACGCGGAAGCCGCGGGAGGCGAAGCCGCCGTAGTTGGCGAGGGCGGCGCCGAGGTTACCGATACCGACGATGACCACGGGCCAGTCCTGGGTCAGGCCGAGCTCACGCGAGATCTGGTAGACGAGGTACTCCACGTCGTAGCCGACGCCGCGAGTTCCGTAGGAGCCGAGATAGGAAAAATCCTTGCGCAGCTTCGCGGAGTTGACCCCCGCCGCGGCCGCGAGCTCCTCGGAGGAGACCGTGGGGACCGAGCGCTCGGAGAGCGCGGTCAGTGCACGCAGATACAGCGGAAGCCGGGCGACGGTGGCCTCGGGAATGCCTCGGCTTCGGGTCGCCGGTCGGTGAGTTCGGCCAGTTGCCACGGTGCTCCTGCGGGTAGAGCGGGGCTGCGGGCGCCGGCATGGAACCCGACCGCCCTGTCCCTCGCAGGCTATGCCTTTGTGAACGCGTGCACAAAGATGGTGTCCGCTTTGTCCGCCCAAAGTGACCGGGGTCACGCGGCTTTTACCAGTGTTCGCGGAACCAACTCCCACGTCACACCGTTCACCCGCTTCCCACTGGTATCGCGGGAGCGCCGACGGGAGCACGAGCCCTCACTCCTTGCCGCTATGCCCCCGGAAACCTACAAATCGCCCACCGATGGTAAGCGAACCGGCGCCCCGGAGCACCCTGCCGAATTGGCACAATGGCTCCATGGCCCCCTTGTTCAGCCGCAGCTCCCGCAAGAACCCCGCCGACGCGACGGTCACCCTCATCGGCAAGCCCGGCTGCCATCTGTGCGACGACGCCCAGGCGGTGATCGAGAAGGTCTGCGCCGAGACGGGCGCGTCCTGGGAGAAGAAGGACATCACCGAGGACGCCGAGCTGCACCGCCTGTACTGGGAGCAGATCCCGGTCGTCCTGGTGGACGGGAAACAGCACGACTTCTGGCGCGTCGACCCCAAGCGGCTGCGTACGGCGCTGGGCGCCTGAGCGCCGCCCATACCCGTTCCGGACGCCCGTACGGCGGGCCCTTGCCCAACCTTTTGCCGCCCCAGGCCTTACGGACACGCGCCCGTAACCAGTCGCACCGAACAAACTGGCTACGCTACCGTCATGGCGCCCGCTCCCCAATGGTTCACCCGCCGCAGACGACCCGCCACGGCCCGCAGCGTGCTGGCGGGCGAGGCCGCGGCCGAGGCCGCCCGTAAGTCCTCCCAGGAGGCACCCGAGGCGGAGGAAGCCCCGGAGGAACCGGAGTTCCCGGTCGCCGGGGACGAGGCGGCCGCCGCCTTCTTCGACCTCGACAACACCGTCATGCAGGGCGCGGCCCTCTTCCACTTCGGCCGCGGCCTGTACAAGCGGCACTTCTTCCACAAGCGCGATCTGGCCCGCTTCGCCTGGCAGCAGATCTACTTCCGACTGGCCGGCTCGGAGAACCCCGAGCACATGGCGGACGTCCGCAACAGCGCGCTCTCGATCGTCCAGGGCCACCGCGTCGCCGAGTTGATGTCCATCGGCGAGGAGATCTACGACGAGTACATGGCCGAGCGCGTCTGGCCGGGCACCCGCGCGCTCGCCCAGGCGCACCTGGACGCGGGCCAGAAGGTCTGGCTGGTGACCGCGGCGCCGGTCGAGACCGCGACGATCATCGCCCGCCGGCTGGGCCTCACGGGCGCCCTGGGCACCGTCGCCGAGTCCGTCGGCGGCGTCTACACGGGCAAGTTGGTGGGCGAACCGCTGCACGGCCCGGCCAAGGCCGAGGCGGTCCGCGCGCTCGCCGCGGCCGAGGGCCTGGAGCTGTCGCACTGCGCCGCCTACAGCGACTCCGCCAACGACATCCCGATGCTCTCGCTCGTCGGGCACCCGTACGCGATCAATCCCGACAGCCGGCTGCGCAAGCACGCCCGGGAGCAGGGCTGGCGGCTGCGCGACTACCGGACGGGCCGCAAGGCGGTCAAGATCGGCATCCCCGCCGCCGCAGGAGTGGGCGCCCTCGCGGGCGGCGCCGCGGCCGCCGTCGCGCTCCAGCGCCGCCGCCGCTGACCAGGGTTGATCACCAGACGGCGCGGCGGACCATCCGGACTCCCTACCCCCACCGCCGCCCCGTCAGTCCCGTTGCTGGCGGTCAACCACAACACGCCCTCCAACCAGGCAGATTACGTCGCCTTCCGATCAATAGTTGCTCAGTATTCGATACTTGATCCGCCACCAACCGGCCACGGACCGTAAGTAATCGATGATTTGAGCAACTGGGTGTAGCGCTGCCTGTACGAAGCGTTATTCTCCTCAGACGCAATCCGGAACCCACACGTCCCTACGACGAGTGAACGGTCCCGTACTGCACGTGATGGAAGCTCTGCCTCTGGGAGTCCCGTGTACCCACACGTCGGGGTTGACGCCTCGGGCCTGGCTACGCTGCGTACGACGCTCGTCGACCACCTGCGCAGTTTTGTCCCCACCGCGTACGCCGTCCCCGCATTCGCCTCAGCCGTCCCCGCCGCCGAACCCTGCTACGCCCTGGCCGACGGGAGCGCTGCGGTCGGCAAGGCCGCCGGCAGAACCCGCCGTTCCGGCGCCGGCACGACCACCGCCCGTCGCCCCGCCGACAGCGACAGCCGTCGCATGATGGACCTCGTCGAACGCGCCCAGGCCGGCGAGGCCGACGCCTTCGGCAGCCTCTACGACCAGTACGCCGACACGGTGTACCGCTACATCTACTACCGCGTGGGCGGCCGGGCCACGGCCGAGGACCTCACCAGCGAGACGTTCCTGCGCGCGCTGCGCCGTATCGGCACCTTCACCTGGCAGGGCCGCGATTTCGGCGCCTGGCTGGTGACCATCGCCCGCAATCTCGTCGCCGACCATTTCAAGTCCTCCCGCTTCCGCCTGGAAGTCACCACCGGAGAGATGCTCGACGCCAACGAGGTCGAGCGCAGCCCCGAGGACTCGGTCCTCGAGTCCCTCTCCAACGCCGCCCTTCTGGAGGCGGTCCGCAAGCTCAACCCCCAGCAGCAGGAATGCGTCACACTCCGCTTCCTGCAGGGCCTCTCGGTCGCCGAGACCGCCCGCGTCATGGGCAAGAACGAGGGCGCGATCAAGACCCTTCAGTACCGGGCCGTCCGCACCCTGGCGCGGCTCCTCCCCGAAGACGCCCGCTGACCCGACGCCGACCCGACCACCCCCCGCCCCCGTTGAATTCACCAACTCCTCCACGCCGTCCCGCACTTACGCTTGGTGACCGGCCATGCCCGGTCGGTCAGATCATCGTGAGTGCGTAACCCGAGTGCCGCGGCGCTCGTTGTGCGGAATGCAGGCTCCATGCGGTCGCGCCATCCCCGTCGCCCCTCACTCTTTCGAGTGGTCACGAGGCACGGCGCGCACCGTCCGGTCCGTCTGGACAGTCAAAGCCAGTCCGGGGAGTCGAGCGGGATGACGAGAGGAGGTGCCGCAGGTGATCGCGAATGTCTCGGCGCACCGGCGGGCCAACGCCTTCGCCCAGGCCCTGGAGGAGCAGGTCCTCCAGGGCGCGGCGGCCGAGGACCAGGTCGACACTCCGGCGCAGGCGCCGGAAGAAGCACGGCTGTTGGCGGTCGCCGACGGCCTCGGGGAACTCCCGAAGCCGGAGATGGCCGCCGAGGTCAAGACTGTCCAGCGCGCCCAGCTCGTTGCCGCGATGGAGGCCGCCTTCGCCGAAGGCACCCCGTCCGGCGACGCCAGGGTGCCCGAGCAGCGCACACCCAAGGGCGCACACCGCGCCGCGAAATCCCTCGGCCGGCTACGCCCGCGCTCACGGCTCTCCAAAGGGCTGGCCGCGGGCGGACTGACGGTCGGCGTGGCCGCCGGGGCATTCAGCGGCGTCGCCGCGGCCAGCTCCGACGCCCTCCCCGGCGACTCCCTCTACGGCCTCAAACGCGGCATGGAGGACCTCAAGCTCGGCATGGCCGACGACGACTCCGCCCGCGGGCGGCTCTACCTCGACCAGGCCGCCACCCGCATGATGGAGGCCCGCCGTCTGATGGAGCGCGGCCGGGTCGCCCATCTCGACCATGAATCGCTCGGCGAGGTCCGCAAGGCGCTGGCCGGCGTCACCCATGACGCGGGCGAGGGTCACCGCCTGCTGCACGAGGCATACACCCGCGACGGCTCACTCGGCCCCATCCAGGCGCTGAACTCCTTCACCAAGTCCCACCGCGGCACGTGGTCGCAGCTGCGCGACAAGCTCCCCGTACAGCTCATGGACGTCCGCGACAGGGTCAGCTCGGTCTTCGACGCCATAGACGAAGAGGTCGGTCCGCTCCGCTCGCTGCTGCCGCAGGCCCCGGACGGCAAGCGCCCCCGGCATGGTGGCGCGCCCGCCGTCCCGGACACCGACTCCGGCACCGGCGACCGGGCCACGCCGTCCGGCCACGAGCCCTCCACGGGCAAGCACCGCGCCGGTTCACACACACCGCGCCCGTCGGCCTCACCGTCCCAGGACGAGGGCCTGCTCGGCGGCAATACGGGCGGACTGCTCGACCCGCCCGCCAAGCACAACAGCCCCAGCCCGCACAACGGCCGCGGTCGTCACGCCCCCGGCCACCCTGACGTCACCCTCCCGCCGCTGCTGCCCGGGCTGCTTCCCGGCCTGGGCATCGACGGTGAGGATCTGCCGAAATAGCCATAGGCAGCGCTCGCTCCGGACGCGGCGCTCGGTGTTCTTCCGGTCCTTCCCTCAGAAGAACACCGAGCGCCGCTGCACGAGCAGCTTGTACAGCGTGTGCTGAATCGTTTCGCGTACCTGATCGGTCAGGTTGAACATCAGCATCGGGTCGTCCGCCGCCTCCGGCGGATAGCCGTCCGTGGAGATCGGCTCGCCGAACTGGATGGTCCACTTCGTCGGCAGCGGCACCGCACCCAGCGGCCCCAGCCACGGGAACGTCGGCGTAAGAGGGAAATACGGCAGCCCCAGGACGCGGGCGAGCGTCTTGGCGTTCCCGATCATCGGGTAGATCTCCTCCGCGCCCACGATCGAGCACGGCACGATCGGCACCCCGGCCTTCAGCGCCGTCGAGACGAACCCGCCCCGCCCGAACCGCTGAAGCTTGTAGCGGTCCGCGAAGGGCTTGCCGATGCCCTTGAAGCCCTCCGGCATCACCCCGACGACCTCACCACGCTCCAGCAGCCGCTGCGCGTCCTCCGCGCACGCCAGGGTGTGCCCGGCCTTGCGCGCCAGCTCGTTTATCACCGGCAGGACGAACACCAAATCGGCCGCCAGCAGCCGCAGATGACGCTCGGCCGGATGGTGGTCGTGCACCGCGACCTGGAGCATCAGGCCGTCCAGCGGCAGCGTCCCGGAGTGATTGGCGACGATCAGCGCCCCGCCGTCGGAGGGGATGTTCTCGACACCCTTCACCTCCACCCGGAAGTACTTCTCGTAGAACGGCCGCAGCAGCGACATCAGGACCTGGTCGGTCAGCTCCTCGTCGTAGCCGAAGTCATCGACCTCGTAGTCGCCGGTGATCCGCCGGCGCAGGAAGGCCAGCCCGCCCGCGATCTTCTCGTCCAGGGGCCGCCCGGCGCCGGCCCGCCGCTGCGCCGCCGGTTCCTCGGGCTCACTGCGCGCCTCGGGTACGGGCGCCAGCGCCGCACCCTGCCCCGCGCGCTCGGCCCGCCTGGCCTTTCTGCGCGCCCGAGGCTCCTCGCCGAAGGGAATGACCTTGGCGTCCGCCATCGTGGGTGAACTCCTCACTGGGTCGGGCCGCAGCGTGCGGGCAGCACGCCGGCAAGCTTGTCGACGGTGCGGGCGAGGCACTCGGGCGGCAGCAGCCCGGGGCCGCGGCTGCGGGCGAATTCCGCGAAGGTCTCCGCCGTCGTGTACTGCGGGTGGAACCCCAGTGTCTCGCGCATCTGCGTCGTCTCGACGACTCTGCCGTGTGTCAGCATCCGGATCTGTTCCGGCGAGAAGTCCGTGATGCCGATGGCGCGCAGCGCCGTACCGGCCCAGGTCACGGTCGGCAGGAACAGGGGCAGCGTGGGCCGCCCCAGCCGCCGGGAGATCTGTGAGAGCAGCAGCACACCGTCCCCGGCGATATTGAACGTACCGCTGTTGAGCGTGCCGCGGCGCGGCGCGGCGGCGGCGATCCGCAGCACCTCGATCGCGTCGTCCTCGTGGACGAACTGCAGCCGCGGGTCATAGCCGAGGACCGTCGGCCACACGGGCAGGGAGAAGTACTCGGCGAGCGGGGAGTCCGCGCACGGCCCGAGGACGTTGGCGAAGCGCAGTACGCACACCGCCACATCGGGCCGCCGCCGCGCGAAGCCGCGGACGTACCCCTCGATCTCGACGACGTCCTTCGCGAAGCCGCCGCTGGGCAGCGACTTGGGCGGGGTGGTCTCGGTGAAGACGGCCGGGTCCTTCGGCGCGGAACCGTAGAAGCTGGCGCTCGACTTGATGACCAGGCGCTGCACCTTCGGGGCCTTCTGGCAGGCGCCGAGGAGCTGCATGGTCCCGATGACGTTGGTTTCCTTCACGGCGGTGCGGCCGCCGCGGCTGCCCAGGGGCGTGCCGTTGATGTCCATATGGACGACGGTGTCGACGCCCGTCTCGGCCAGGACCCTGGCGATCGTGGGCTGCCGGATGTCGGCTCTGAGGAATTCGGCACCGCCCAGATGGTGCTCCGGTGGTACGGCATCGACCCCGATCACCCGGTCGATGTCGGGATCGCGCTGGATACGGCGGACGAACCGGCCCCCCAGCTGGCGTGCGGCTCCCGTGACGAGCACGACCTTGCCCAAGATCAGCCCTTCCTTCCCGCCCTCGGCCTCCGCCTGAGTCGAGCTGTACGGGCCACGCTATCGGGTCGGTGTTGCACGGTGATGACCGCAGGATGCCCTTCACTGCATTTCGCGCCCAAGGCCCGCCCATACGGCCCACAACGCACCGCGGCCCCCTGCCACACCAAGGTGACAGGAGGCCGCGAAATCGCGATTCAGCGTCGCTTACTTCTTGTTACGACGCTGAACGCGGGTGCGCTTGAGCAGCTTGCGGTGCTTCTTCTTGGCCATCCGCTTACGCCGCTTCTTGATAACAGAGCCCACGACTACCCTCGCTCACTTCGAATTACTCGGTGCGGGGCGTCCGAGCCCACACTACCTACATCGGGCCAGCCTACCCGGCGCCGGGCGTACGGCGTAATCCGAGGGTCGCCGAAGGATCCGTCAGGCTGATTCCACCCCCACATAGGACTCACGGAGATAGTCGTGAACGGCCTGCTCCGGAACCCGGAAGGACCTCCCCACCCTGATCGCGGGCAGATGACCGCTGTGCACCAAGCGGTACACGGTCATCTTCGACACTCGCATCACCGTGGCGACTTCCGCCACGGTCAGAAACACGACCTCGTTCAGAGGCCTCTGGTCTGCAGCCATGCCACACCTGCACCTTCCGCATAAGACGGTCACCGGCTTCCCCTCCGGTGACTCTTCGTCGCTATGCGCTCACTCCCCAGATTAGGGGCCAGTGATGCGAGTGGGGAAGAGGAGCAGCGAACAGCCGCCTACCGTGACAGACACGAGCGATTGAGGACATAACGCGCCAGGGGCCGGTAGGAGGCGGACCGTACGGCGTCATCGAGCGGCACCACCGCGGACACCCGGCCCTCCGCCTGCCCGACGAACAGCGCGGGATCGTCCGTATCCGCCAGCCCGATCGCCTCGATGCCCAGCTGACCTGCCCCGCAGACCCATCCGTGGTCGCCGATCACCAGAGCCGGGAGCGGCCCGCCGGCGTCCGCCGCGGCCGCCAGAGCGGTCCGTACCGGCAGCGGCGAATGGGTGTGCACGCCCCCCGTACCGGGTGCTCCCCGCGCGCCCGCCTCGCGCATCAGCGCGACTCCCCGTACGTAATCGAGCGAGCGGGTACGTACCCCGAACCTGGTCGCTATGTCGACACGGCGGCCATACGCCGGGGTGAGGACGTGGCAACCCGCCGACGAGAGAGCGTCTGCGAGGGTGGCGTAGAACTCCAGCAGCCGGTGCGGATGCCCGGTACCGAGCAGCACCGGCGCCCGCCGGCCGGCTGCCTCGCCGACGCGCTCGGCAAACCCGTCCAACGCGGCAATCGTACGATCCGGATCGATCACATCGGGGCCGGAAGTATGCGCGGGATCGGCCGGAACCCCGCACTTCTGCCCCATCAGTCGCAGAACTTCGCCGACCGGCCAGTCCCGTTCGGGATCAAGCCCCAGGAGAACCCGGGGATCGCGCGCCGCAAAGAGCCGATAGCGTCCCAGACTTTTCTCGCGCATGGTCGCGATCGTCCCCGCGAGCCGCGCCTCGATCAGGTGCGCCCGCAGCGCCCCGGTACCCAACACGCGCCCATGGTCATGCGCTGACCTGCCGTCGGACGCCCCAACCGACGGGTAGTCACACATCCGTGGGGAACGACTGCACGTATGGCGGCATCCTGGCGGCCGCTCCAGGCCGACCGGCCCCTCGCCGATCGCAACACGGAACGAGAACGCGGGGGATGCGGGGATGCGGGGACGCGGGAATGCCGGAATGCCGGAATGCGGGAATGCGGGAATACCCCCTGCTCCCCGCCTCGTTGTGGCCCACAGGGGGCGCTCGCCTCCCCTAAGGGATCTGTTCGCCCACCCCTTAAGGCCTACGGCAGCAGCCCGTGCGCGGGGAACACTGCCCGCCGGGTGGCCAACACCGCCTGGTCCAGCCGGTCGGCCGGGTCGTATCCACCGTCGGCGAAGTCCCGCCACTGCGGCGTACGCCCGTCCGTCATCCGGTACGGCGCCAACTGCCGGGTCCGGCGGAACACTTCGTGCCGCCACGCCTCCGGCACCATCGAGGTCGGATCGATCGGCCGCCCCGCCGCGATCGCCGTCAGATGCGTCCAGCTGCGCGGCACGACGTCCACCACCGCATAGCCGCCGCCCCCGAGCGCGACCCACCGGCCGTCCGCATGCGTGTGCGCCAGCTCATGGCAGGACTCCGCCACCGACCGCTGCGCGTCCACACTCACCGCCAGATGCGCCAGCGGGTCCTCGAAGTGCGTGTCCGCGCCGTGCTGCGACACGATGACCTGCGGCCGGAAGGCGCCCAGCAGCTCCGGAACCACCGCGTGAAAGGCCCGCAGCCATCCCTCGTCACCGGTCCCGGCCGGCAGCGCCACATTGACGGCGCCGCCCTCCGCGCCGTCGCCGCCGGTCTCCTCCGGCCAGCCGGTCTGCGGAAAGAGCGTCCGCGGATGCTCATGCAGCGAGATGGTCAGCACCCGAGGGTCCTCCCAGAACGCCGCCTGTACCCCGTCCCCGTGATGCACGTCCACATCCACGTACGCCACCCGCTCGGCGCCCAGCTCCAGCAGTCGGGCGATCGCCAGCGCCGCGTCGTTGTAGATACAGAACCCGGACGCGCCGCCCGGCATCGCATGGTGCAGCCCGCCGGCGAAGTTCACCGCATGCAGCGCATCGCCGCGCCAGACGGCCTCCGCCGCCCCCACCGACTGCCCCGCGATCAGCGCCGACGCCTCATGAATCCCCACGAACGCCGGGTCGTCCTCCGTCCCCAGCCCGTACGACACATCCGCGGACGCCGGGTCGACGGAGGCGTTGCGCACCGCCTCGATGTAGTCCTCGCGATGCACCAGCCGCAATGTGGAGTCCCCGGCCGGCTTGGCCGCGACCACCTCCAGGGGCCCACGGTCGAGCTCGTACGCCTCCACCAGTCGCATGGTCAGCGCGAGCCTGACCGGGTCCATCGGATGGCCGGGCCCGAAGTCGTAGCCCGTAACTGCCTCATCCCACATCAGCTGTGCGCGGCCGCTCATGTTCGTCACCGTATCGGGCCTCCGGTGACCCGAACGATCGGGCATACACCAACGTCACCAGGACGAGCCCCATCGGTACGAGCATCGCCCCCCGATAGCTCCAGGCGTCCCCCAGCGCCCCCACCAACGGAGAACCGATCAAGAACCCCACATAGTTGAAAATATTCAGCCGCGCGATGGCCGTGTCCGAAGCCGCGGGAAACAGTCTTCCCGCCGCCGCGAACGTCTGCGGCACGATCACACACAGCCCGAGCCCCAGCAGGGTGAACCCCGCCATCCCGGTCCACGCCCCCTGCGCCGCCGCCACCACCACGAAGCCCGCCGCCGCGACCACCGTCCCGGCCCGCACCACCGCAGCCGCCCCGAACCGCCGCACCCCCAGGTCACCGACGGCCCGCCCGAGCAGCGTGGTGACCATGTAGACGTTGTAGGGAACGGTCGCCAACTGCTCCGAGCTCCCCAGCACGTCCTGGAGATATTTGGCGCTCCAGTTGGAGACGGTCGAATCCCCGATATACGCAAACGCCATCACCAGACACAGCGGCACCAGCAGCCGCATCGCAACGGGCGCGGCCTTCGCCGCACCGCCCTCAGCGGCCTCCGCCGGCTCCCCGTCCACAAACCACCGGCCCACCACCAGCGCAACCGGCACCAACACCAGCACCACCGGCCCGTACAGCACCGCCAGCGACAGATGCCAGTGCGCCCCGGCCCACGCCAGCGACGCCCCTACGATGCCGCCCAGGCTGTACGCGGCATGAAAGCCGAGCATGATGCTCCGCCCGTACGCCCGCTGCAAACTGACGCCCAGCATGTTCATCGAGGCATCCAGCGCCCCCACCGACAGGCCGAACGCCCCCAGCGCGAGCGCCACCTGCCCCATCGACCCGACCGACCCCACGGCCAGCAACGCCAGGCACACCACCGGCTGCACACACCGCAGCACCCTGCTGGGCCGCACCCGCTTCACCAGATGCTCGGTGCCGACGCTGCCGACCCCGGCCAGCACCGGCACCGCCGCCAGGAACACCGGCAGCAGGCCGTCAGATATCCCGTACCGGTCCTGGATCGCCGGTATGCGCGTCACCAGAAGGGCAAAAACCGCCCCCTGGATGAAGAAGCTGATGGCGAGCGAGGCACGTCCGTGCCGCAGCTGCGCTCCTGGGACCAGTGGGGCCGTCATGGCCGCACAGCCTAGAACTCGGCGCTACCGATGGGTAGATGGATCACTCCCCCAATTCCGCGGATGGCCCGCCCGGGTGAACCTACTGAAGCAGCCCCGGCAACTCCGGCATCTCGGCGAACAGACCCGTCGCTCCGGCCTTCGCCAGCGCCGCCGCCGGCGTCATCGCCGTGAACCCGTAGACGTCCATCCCCGCCGCGACCGCCGCCCGCACCCGCAGCACACTGTCCTCAACCACCACACAACGCTCCGGGACAACCTCCATCACCCGCGCCGCATGCAGAAACAGATCCGGCTCCGGCTTCCCCCGCCCCACATCCTGCGAGGAAAAGATCCGTTCCTCCCCGAACCGCTCGAACAACCCGGCCTTCTTCAGCCCCACCCGAATCCGCTCATGACTCCCTGAGGAGGCGACACAGTACGGAACCCCCTCCGCAGCCAACTTCTCCAGCACCTCGCCGACCCACACCACCGGCTCCAGCTCCCGCCGGAACGCCTCAAAGACCCGCCCGTGAAACGTGGCATCAAAGTCCGCCGGCAGCCGCTCACCCGACCGCTCCAGCACCACATCATGAATACGGTGCATCGCCCATGTAGTCGCGCAGCGACTCTTCATACGTGGTGGGGTGACCCAATTCCGTGAGGTACTCGGAAAGGACTCGATTCGAGATCGGCTCACTGTCCACAAGGACGCCGTCGTTATCGAAAATAACCAGGTCGTAGCGCACGCCCCGAGCGTACCGACCCCTGAACGCGGAAAAGCCCCGCACCATAAGGTGCGGGGCTTCCCACAAAGATTGTTCGGCGGCGTCCTACTCTCCCACAGGGTCCCCCCTGCAGTAC
>NZ_JBITYA010000008.1:0-23194 GCF_044544985.1 Streptomyces sp. NPDC053427
TGCCGGGTCGTAGCGGCGGAGCCGTGTAGGCCCGGTGCCGCTGCCGAACAGCCCCGCGCAGCGGCAACCAGCCCGCCGCAGGCGCCACGGCGAGAAAGCCCGAAACACCGGCCCAGGCAAAGCGCAGCGAACGGGCCCGCCGCAGGCGCAACGGAGAGACACCACCACGGCGGGACGGCCGACAACGTGGGGCCAAGCTAAGCGCAGCGAACCGGCACGGGAAGCCTCACCAGCCGTGCCACCAGGTCCGCGAACATGCCGTTGTCCGGCTCGTCCGCCAGTATGTGGCGGACGATCTCCGCCATGCGCTCGTCGTACGCCGCGCTCACCGCCGCCAGCGCCGCGAAATCGTGCACCAGTTGCCGCTCCAGCTCCTCGCGCGGGATGCGCCGTCCGTCCAGCCACAGCAGGGCGGTGGTCTCGGCGAGCGAGATCCACGAGCGGACCACCAGCGCCAGCCGCGGCGGCGGGTCGGGGATGCCGAGATGGGCGAGGATCTGGTCGTACGCGGCCTGCCGTACGCCGTCGATCAGCGCCCCGGTGCGGCTCTGCGAACCGGTCGCCGGACCGCCCCGCATCAGCGCGGAGAAGCCGGGGCCGTGCTCGTCCACGAAGTCGAAGAAGCGCTCCATCACGCGCAGGAGGCGGGCGCCGAGCGGGCCCTCGTGCGGTTCCATGAACCGGGCCGACAGCTCCTCGGCCGCGCGCCGCAGCGCGGCCTCGTACAGCTGCTGTTTGCCGGGGAAGTAGTGGTAGACGAGCGGCCGCGATATCCCGGCCGCCTCGGCGATCTCGTCGATCGACACGTCCTCGGGAGAACGATGGCTGAAGAGGTCGAGTGCGACGCCGATGAGCTGCTCGCGCCGCTCCTCGACGCCCATTCTGCGGCGCGCCCCGGTCGTCATGCGGACCACCCTAACGACCGGGGGCGCGCCACGGAATCACGGCCGTGACAAGCCGGTGTCAGCCGTCGAGGTTAGAGATCGAGGACGAGGCGCCCGCCCTCCCGCGCCCGCGACACGCAGATCAGCAGCGAATCGTCGCGCTCGGCGTCCGTCAGCAGCGCGTCGCGGTGCTCCACCTCACCCGCCAGCACCCGCTGTTGGCAGGTGCCGCAGAAGCCCTGCTCGCAGCTGTACGGCAGGTCCGGCAGCGCCTGGTCGCGGAGGGCGCGCAGCACGCTGGTGCCGGCGGGCACGGTGACCGTGCGGCCGGTACGGCGCAGTTCCACCTCGAACGGGGCGTTCTCCGCGCCCGGCGCGGGGGCGGCGGGGGCGAACCGTTCGGTGTGCAGGGTCAGTCCCTCGGGCGCGTCGGGCAGCAGGGCGGCCACCGCGTCCATCAGGGGTTCGGGGCCGCAGCAGTAGACGGCGGCGTGCGGGGGCGCGTCGGCGAGCAGGGCGGCCAGGTCCGGCCGGCCGTCCTCGTCCTCGGCGACCACGGTCACCCGGCCCGCCCCGGCCCCCGCCAGCTTCTCGATCTCCTCCAGGAACGGCATCGAGGCCCGCGACCGCCCGCCGTACAGCAGCCGCCACGGCACCCCCTCCCGTTCCGCCCGCCGCACCATCGGCAGGATCGGGGTGATGCCGATGCCGCCCGCGATGAAGACATAGGCGTGGCACTCGTCCAGGCGGAAGCGGTTGCGCGGGCCGCGGACCTCGACGGCCGTGCCCTCGTGCAGCTGCTCGTGCACCTCGCGCGAGCCGCCCCGGCCGTCCACGATGAGCCGGGTGGCGATGGTGTACGAGCCGGGTGTCTCCGGCTCCCCGCACAGCGAGTACTGGCGCACCGTCCCCGACGGCAGCACCAGGTCGATATGCGCCCCGGGCTCCCAGCCCGGCAGGTCGTCACCCTCCAGGCGCAGCCGTACGACCCCCTCGGCCTCGTCCGTACGCTCCACGACCAGCAGGTGGCGCGGCGTCCCGGAAGGCTTGCGCCCCCTTCCCGACAGGGGGTCCGTGAGCGCCGGCATCGGCCACAGCGGGGACGCCTTGATGCGTCGGCGCAGCGCCCGGCGGGCCACCAGGGCCGCCGCGGCCACCACGACGACGGTGCGGATACGCGGTGTCCGGGGTGTGCGGGGCATTCTCAGGCACCTCCGGTCGTAGCGGAACCGGCCGCGGTCGCGGCGGGGGATCCGGCGAGATAGGCGACGGCCTGCGCGGTGCTGCCGTGCTGGGAAGGGTGGTAGGTCCGGCTGAGGTACTGGGGGATGGAGCGGGCCATCGCCCCGGCGGTCGGCAGCGTGCCCTGCCGGCCGGCGCGGAAGAACTCCCGGAAGCTCGCCTTTCCGTCGATCAGGGTGGGGTCGTTCTCCATGAAGAAGCGGGTGCCTCTCTGCCAGAGAAACACCAGCGCGGTGAATGCGGTTGCCCAGGTCCGCACCCGCCGCCGATAGCCGCCGTCGAGGTGGACGAAGAGGTCGAAGGCCACGGACCGGTGCTCGACCTCCTCGGCGCCGTGCCAGCGCAGCAGATCGAGCATCGTCGGATCGGCGCCCTTGGCGTCCAGCGCGTCGGCGTTGAGCACCCAGTCGCCCAGGAAGGCGGTGTAGTGCTCGATCGCGGCGATGGTGGCGACCCGTTCCAGCAGCCACCACTTCCGGGCCCGGCCCGGCGGCAGCGTCCGGTCGCCCAGCAGCTTCTCGAAGAGCCAGTCGACCTGCGCGGTGTACGGGGTGGGGTCCAGCCCCTGCGACCTGAGGTGCGGCAGGACGTCGTCGTGCGCCTGGGAGTGCATCGCCTCCTGGCCGATGAACCCGATCACGTCGTCGCGCAACCGAGGATCGCGGATGTACGGCAGCACCTGCTTGTAGACGTGGACGAACCAGCGCTCGCCGGCCGGCAGCAGCAGATGCAGGACGTTGATGGTGTGGGTGCTGGCGGGGTCGCCGGGTATCCAGTGCAGGGGGGTGTCCGCCCAGTCGAAGGCGACGTTGCGGGCCTTCAGCGGGATGTGCTCGGACGCGACCGGCTGGGGCCGCAGCGAGGCCGTATTAGACATGGCGTCAATGTACTGGCGGGTAAGGAATGTCGATACCCCTCGCACGCACCTTTCCGGCCGGGGAGCCGCGGCCGGCGACCTCAGCGCAGCGCCTCGACCTTCCCGCCGTCCGCCGTCCGCCCCGTCAGCCGCGCCTGGGCGCCGGCCTGCGTCTGCACCGCCATCAGGTGCCCGGCGGCCCGGCCCTGCACCCCGCCGGTGGCCGTGACGGACGTGACCTTCTCGCTGCCCGCGGCCAGCAGCCACCACTGGCCGCCGGTCGCCTTCCACAGGACCCCGGCCAGCGCCCGCGGCGCCCGCGGCCCGCAGGCCGTACCGCCCTCGACGCTCGCCGCCACCGTTCCGCGCGCGTACGGCCGGCCGTTCGGCGCGGGGGCCTGGAACTGCGCCAGCGTCCGGCTGCCCGCCCCCCGCCAGGTCTCCGCCCTGGTGCAGACCCACGCCGCGCTGCCCGCGCCCCCGGGCAGCGGCTGCCGCGCGAACTCCCAGGAATTCACGCTCCGTACGCCCTGCCCGCGCACCGCCGCCAGCGCGCAGCCGCCGCGCGCCCATGCCGTCCGGGCCTGCGGGGAGGTCGCCTCGCCCGGTTTGCGCGGGCTGCCGTACGTCAGCCGGGCCGGGGCCAGCTCGCCGAGGTCGGTCAGCAGACGGCCGCCCATGCGCAGCGCGGGCCAGGTCGTACAGCTCCGGTCGGGGCGGGGGGACGGTACGGGGTCGCTCACGCCGCTCGCGTCCACGCCCAGCTTCTGCCCCGCGGCCTCCGGCGCGAGCAGGTCGACCAGTCGGACGGAGTTCACCCAGGGGGCCGTCAGATAGCGGACGTTGCCCTCCGTACGGCCCACCACCAAGGCGCCCGCCGAAGCCGCCTCCGCGCCGTCCGTGCGGGCGAAGTCGAGCGCCGCGCCCCGGCCGGCCTCCCGGCCCTCGCCGTCCGCCGCCTCGGCGTAGCGCACCACCCGCAGGCCGTCATGGAAGAGCACGACGACGGAGTGGTCGACGACGCCCGCGAACAGCAGCTGCGGGGGCCCGGCCGCGGGGCCTGCCGGGGTACCCGGCGTGGCCGAGACCTGCACCCCGGCCCCGGGCCTGGCCCACACCGCCAGCGCCCGGCGCAGCAGCGCCTTGTCGCCGGTCCGGCCGCCGCGGGCGGGCCACGCCGAGAAGTCCTGGCGCGCCGCGCCCTGCCAGGCGTCCGCGGACGCCGCCGTCAACTCTCCGGGATCCAGGGCCGCTTCGGCCGCCGCGTTCTGCGCGTACGGGGGAGCGGCGGCGCCGTCCGGGCCCCAGCCCTCGCCCGGCAGCCCCAGCAGTGCCCCGCACACCACCACCGCCGCGCCCGCCGCCAGCGCCGCCCGGGCGTGCTGCCGTCGGCGGATCAGATCCGTCGGCCGGGCCTGAAGGGCGCACGGGTCGAACTCCACCGACTCCAGCAGCGACCGGTCCCGGCTGCCCGCCGGGACCGCCGCCTCCTCGGCCTCGTCCAGCGCCTCCTGCGCGTCGGCCACCCCGGCGGCCTCCAGAGCCCGGGCGGTCCCGTCGGCCGTGAGTCCCTCCAGGTCACGCAGCACGAACGCGGCTCGGCCGGGTCCGGACAGCGCCGACAGCGCCTGGTCCAGGGCGAGTTCGTCGGCGCCGCCGGAGCGCGGGAAGAGGCGCAGTCCCCACACCTGGGGGAGCAGCGGGGCCCGGCGCCACCAGGTGCGGCCGGTGGCGAGCGCGGCCTTGAGCACGCGCTGCCGGAGGAAGGCGTAACCGGGATCGGCGGCCGTGTCGTCGCCGGCGCGCTGGGCGGGCAGACCGGCGTCGCGGGTGGCGGTGCGCTGGCGCGGCAGGGCGCGCTGCACCACGGCGTGGGCGGTCAGCACCCGCCGGCCGCGGCCGCTGCCGGGCGGCAGGACGAGATACGCCAGCCGCACCAGCCTGGAGTAGTGCTCGACCAGCGCCGCCTCGGCCTGTTCGACGTCGATGACCTCGCCGACGTCGGCGAAGCCGTCGGCGGAGGTACGGTCCGGACGCGGGGATGTCGCCTGCTGCTGCTCCACGTTCAGTGGAACGAGTGAATCCTGTGATGGTCACCCGGGGGCCGCCCGCTCGCCCCCATGGGTGACCCGGACGGCGCTACCGCAGGTCGAACTCGCCGTCCCGCGCACCCAGCACAAAGGCCCGCCACTCCGCCTCGGTGTAGCGCAGAACCACATCGGGTTCGGTGGAATTGCGCATCGCCACCGCGCCGCGCTCCAGGAACGCGATCTCCACCGCCTCCTCGGCGTCGTTACCGGGCGGGCGCTGCCAGACGGCGCCCGAGATGTCGAGGCCGTAGAGCCACTCCTTGTCCGCAGCGGTGCCCATACCGATTCCCCTCGCTCGTGATCAGATCCGGCCAGCGTACGGGGTGGCCGACGGCCCCTTCCAGTGGAGCGCAGGCGGCCGGTCAGGACATCTGCCAGCGGCGGAATTCGGCCGTTCCGCGGTGCCCGGTGGCGGAGTTGGCGGCGCACTGGTGCAGGCCGGTGTCCTGTGCGGCGGCGGCCCCGGGGACGGCGACGGTGGCGATCTCGCGCCAGGTCCGGCCGTCGTCGGTGGAGCACGCGCCGGTGTAGGTGCCCGCGCTCCCGTGGTCCTGCCCGCGGGTCAGGCGGAGGCGGACCGGGGCGCCGATCCCGGTGAGCCGCCGGTAGGTGTCCAGGGTGCCGTCGCCGGTGGCGTCGTAGGAGAGGACGACCCCGTTGGCCGGCGTCACGGAGAGGTTCAGGAAGCCGGGGGAGGAGGGCCGGGTGAGGTCGTTGCGGACGATGATGCCCGCGCGGGCCCAGGGGCCGGTGGTGTCGTCCTGACGGGTCACCTCCGCCGTCACCGCTCCGCCCGCCCGGAGCGCGCCCGCCCGGTAGACGGCGCCGAACTCGGCCGTGCCCTTCCACAGGTCGGCCCCCGCGCCGTCGATCGCGAAGCGGCCGTCCAGCTGGCCGAAAATCGCCGCATTGGTGGTGACGGTCTCGAGATTGTCGTCCAGTGGACCGGCCACGAAGAGGGTGCCGTGGCGGGCCGCGCGGACCCGGGGCTCGCCCTGGGGGCCGTACTCGACCGTCAGGCCGTAGGGCAGCGGGTGCAGCGGACCGGCCGGCGGTCCGGCCGGTGCGGCCACCCGCCACCGTGCCCGCCCGGTGCCGCCGGGCGGGACGGAGGGCAGCGAGAGGGGGCCGTCGGCGGTGGCCTCGAGGCCGGTGAGCGCGAAGTCGGCCCGGCCGGTGGCGCGCAGGCCGTTGACGTTGCGCAGGGCTGCGGTGACGGTGGCACGGCCGCCCGGCGGCATCGCCTGCGGCTCGGCGGTGAGGGTGACGGTGCCCTGGTAGGGGGCCGCGGCGAGGAGGTCGTGGACCCGGCGCGCGGTGCGGTGGGGGTCGGCGGTGGGGCGCAGCGGGTAGGCGTTGCGCCGGTGGGTCCAGGGCTCCTCCATCGCGTACCAGTCGAAGGACTTCGGTGGCCGGTCCGACGCCAGCGCGTCCTCCAGTTCGTCCAGGTACGCCCGCCACTGGGGGAGATGGACGTCGCCGATCAGGCCGTGCCAGTCGCGGTTGGCGTAATTGGCGAGCGCGCCGCCGTCCGCGGTGGCCCGGTCCGCCCAGGTGGTGATCAGGGCGCGGGCGCTGTGCTCCAGCCGGGCCCGCTCCGCGTCGCCGGACGCCATCGCCCTGGCGTCGGCCAGCCACGGCCCGAGCAGGAAGTGCCGGTGCGCGCCGGTGACCTCCTCGCTGTGCCGCATCAGCTCCAGCCACAGCCGCGCCAGCGCCCGGAACGTCGGCCGGTCCTTGCGCCGGTAGGCGTCCTGGAGCTGCCCGATCAGCTGCCAGGAACGGTTGGCCAGGGCCTGCCGGGCGGCGTCGGTCAGATCGTGGCGGTAGGCGTCGCTGCCGCGCAGCCCGGGGCGGACCTTGAGCAGTTCGGCGAAGGCGACGTCGAAGGCGGCCGGGTCGAAGGCCGGGGTGTGGGTGGCGTAGACCGTGCCGGAGCGGGCGGCGAGGTCCGGGCGGGCCGCGAAGACCGAGTCGTGCGGGCGGCCGTCCTTGCTGTCGATCGCGTATGCGCTGGTGGCGAGCGCGGCGAAGGCCGCCCGGGCGTGGTCGTCGCGGGCGCCGTAGCGCAGGTCGGCGTACCGCTCGAACCACGCGGTGCGGTCCACCGGGCGCTCGCGCCAGGCCAGTTCGCCGAACAGCTCGAAGGCGGCGGGATCGCGCTCGGCGGCCTCCGGCATATAGGCCGTGCCGGCGAGCCGGCTGCCCTCCTTGTCCCGCCAGACGGTGAAGCGCTTCGCCCACATATGGGTCTTGGCGCCGATCGTGGTCCGGCCGCCGAAGTTGGGGATGGAGCCGAAGGCGTACGGCACCCCGCCCCAGTCCCGCTCCCGGTCGGTGACCTTGTCGAGGTCGCTGAGGCCGTCCACGATCAGCATCCGGTCGTGGTCGACGGCGTCCAGCAGGTCGCGCCGCGGATTCTCCTGCCAGCCGAGGATGACCCAAGTGGCGCCGGGGCGGGCGGTGCGCAGCGCCTTCTCCACGGCGCGGGCCGCCTCCGGGACCGGTACGTCGCCGGGGTCGCCGCCCTCGTGCAGCAGATCCATCTTGAAGTGGCCCGCGGGGCCGAGGAGGTGGTGCTGGTGGCGGTAGAAGGCGGCGGCGACCTCGGCGAAGGCGTCGGTGCGCGGGTCGAGCCAGTCGGGGCGCTTCAGGCCGGACCAGGTGCCCTGGGGGACGGTCCTGGCCCCGGGGTTGCGGGCGGCGAAGCCGTCCGGGACGGTGCCGAAGTAGCCGGGCAGGACCGGGTGCATGCCCAGGGCGCGCAGCCGGTCGGTGATCCGGCGGCCCAACTCGGCGCGCTGGGCGATCAGTTCGGGGCTGGTGGGGCCGCCGTAGGCGCTCATGTTCTGCAGCAGCCACCAGGGCTGGTGGGAGGGCGCCGGGAGCCAGCTACGGGCCTCGGCGTCGGAGTAGCCGAAGGCGGTCAGCACGCGGTGGTAGACCGCTTCGGTGCCGGGGGTGACCAGCACCTCGTTGACGCCGTGCAGTGCGAGGACGTCGATCAGCCGCTCCCAGCGCGCCCAGGTGGCGTACGGGGCGGTGTAGCCGTCGTGGGTGTCGTTGAGCGCGAAGCGGTGCGGCAGAGCGGTGGCGCGTTCGAGCGGCGCGGCGGGGGAGGGCAGCCGGGCGGGCAGGTCGAGCTGGTCGCCGGCCCAGGAGAGGTGGGCGCGGCAGGTGTATTTGAGGTACCAGTGGACGCCGGTCAGGAGCGTGGCGGGGCTGGTCCCGGCGACCGTGATCCGGCCCTCGCTGCCGTCGACCCGGAAGCGGTCGGCGGCCCCGCCGTCCGCGGCGAGCCGTACGAGCCGGAACTGGTCGGCATGGTCGGGCAGCAGCCGCTCCAGCGCCGCCCGTGCCGCGGCGGTGCCGTCCGCGGCCGGCCGCTCCGGCCGGGGTACGGAGGGTTCGGCGGCCTTCGCGGGCGCCGCGGCACCGAGCGCCGCCCCCGCGCCGATCGCTCCGGCGGTTCCCAACAGCGCGCGTCGTGACGGTTGGCTCACGTGTGCCCCCACTGCTCGGCAGTATCAACGGACCCGTGCGTGGGGCACGCTAACGGTCGGTCAGCCGCGGTCCAAGTAGGCCAGGACGGCCAGCACGCGCCGGTTGTCGTCGTCCGACGGGGGCAGATCCAGCTTCCCGAAGATGTTGGAGGTGTGCTTGGCGACCGCCCGCTCCGTGATGACCAGCCGACCCGCGATGGCGGCGTTGGACCGGCCCTGCGCCATCAGCTCCATCACCTCCACCTCGCGCGGCGTCAGCCGCCCCATCGGCCGGTCCCGCGAACGCCGCGCCAGCAGCTGCGCGATGACCTGCGGATCCATCGCCGTGCCGCCGCCCGCCACCCGGCGTACCGCGTCGATGAACTGCTCGGCGTCGAAGACCCGGTCCTTGAGCAGATAGCCCACTGCGCCGCTGCCGTCGGCCAGCAGCTCGCGGGCGTAGAGCTGCTCCACATGCTGCGAGAGCACCAGCACGGGCAGACCGGGCCGGGCCCGCCGGGCCGCCAGCGCGCACTGGAGCCCCTCGTCCGTGAACGAGGGCGGCAGCCGGACATCGACGATCGCCACATCCGGCTCCCGCTCCGCCAGCGCCCGGGTCAGCTCGGGTCCGCTCTCCACCGCCGCGGCGATCTCGAAGCCGTATGCCTCCAGCATCCGGGTCAGCCCGTCGCGCAGCAGGAAGAGGTCTTCGGCCAGCACTACGCGCACGGGGTCCCGCTCGGTATCTCGCCCGGCATCTCGCACGGAATCTCCATCGTCACCAGGGTGGGGCCGCCGGCCGGGGAGCTGACGGCGAGGACGCCGTCGAAGGTACCGAGCCGGCGTTCGATCCCGCGCAGCCCGGAGCCGTGTGACGTACCGTCGACCGGACCCGGCACGGCGCCGCCCCGTCCGTTGTCGATGACCGCGAGGCGCAGCCGCCCCCCGGAATGCCCGATGTCCACCCCTATGCGGTCCGCGCCCGAGTGCTTGACGGCATTGGTCAGCACCTCGCTGACGGCGAAGTACGCGGCCGACTCCACCGGCGCCGCGACCCGCCGCTCCAGCGCCACCGTCACCTCGACCGGCAGCTCCATCCGCAGCGCCAGCGCCCGTACGGCATCGCCCAGGCCGCGCTCGGCCAGCACCGGCGGATGGATGCCGCGCACCAGATCCCGCAGCTCGGTCAGCGCCTCGGCCGACGACCGACGGGCCCGGCCCAGCATCTCCTTGGCCCGCGCCGGGTCCTTCTCCACCAGCGCCTCGATCGCGCCCAGGCTCATACCCATCGCCACCAGCCGGGCCTGCGCCCCGTCGTGCAGATCGCGCTCGATCCGCCGCAGCTCGGCCGCCGAGGCGTCCACCGCGTCCTGCCGGGTCTCGGCCAGCCGCGCCACCCGCGCCGCCAGGTCGGCCCGGGGCGGCGTCAGGAACACCTCGGCCAGCCGGAAGTGGGCCCGCAGCAGCGCCGGGCTCCCGTAGGCGGCGAGCGCCAGGAGGGCGATGCCGAGCGGCGGCGCCGCGAGCAGCACCACCGGGTGGTCGGTGGTCAGCGGACCGAACCCGAGCGCCTGGGTCCCCAGCCCCGTCACCCACTGGAAGAGGGGCAGCAGGACGAACGCCGCGCCGTACGCGACCAACGACGGCGGCAGCAGCGCCAGCGCGAACCCCGCCGTCGCATCCACCGGCAGCCACAGCAGCTCGCGCCATGTCGCCGGGTCCCGCAGCAG
The DNA here is from genome assembly GCF_044544985.1 of Streptomyces sp. NPDC053427. Lineage (NCBI taxonomy): Bacteria > Bacillati > Actinomycetota > Actinomycetes > Kitasatosporales > Streptomycetaceae > Streptomyces > Streptomyces sp. NPDC053427. The sequence goes on from NZ_JBITYA010000008.1 coordinate 10,285, forward strand.
CACCGCGCAGCGCCGCGCCTGGCCGACCGGGCCGTGGCTCAGCCCCGGCGGAAAGGGGCGGTACGCCGCGGGTATGCGCAGCCCCGCGACCTGCTGCCCCCACACCCGGCGCCACCGGGCGAACGACCGGGCCAGCGCCACCACGACCGGAGTGGTCAGCACCCCTATCCCGATCACCATCAGCGCCATGGACACCACGGTGAGCACGAACAGCACGATCGACCCGACCTCGGCGACCAGGGCGAGCCCCAGCCCCCGGGCCGCGGCGACCAGTGTTCTGCGGACCCTCATCCGTACGCTCCCTGGGCTTCACGCGCCCGGCCGTCGGGCACGGGAACAGTTTGCCGCGTAGAGAAGGCCAGGTCATTGGGGTAAGCACCACCTTTTCGGTGGTGCACACACCACCACCCAAGGAGGGCTCCCATGCGCACGGCATCGACCGCGTCCGCCGCCATCCCCACACCCGCCACCCCCGTCTCTCCCACCCCGACCGCCGCTCCCGTCACCGACCCGGCCGCCGCACCCGGCTACACCGCCGTGATCGCCGACACCCAGGAGCAGATCCGCGCCGCGCAACGCCTGCGCCACCGGGTCTTCGGCGAGGAGATGGGCGCCACCCTGCACTCCCCGCTGGCCGGTCACGACATCGACGCCGTCGACGACCTCGCCGACCACCTCGTCGTCACCCACACCGCGACCGGCGACGTGGTCGGCACCTACCGGCTGCTGCCGCCCGGCCGCAGCGACCGGCTGTACTCCGACGGCGAGTTCGACCTCGGCGCCCTGGACGCGCTGCGCCCCTCGCTCATCGAAGCGGGCCGCTCCTGCGTCCACCCCGACCACCGGGGCGGCGCGGTGATCAACCAGATGTGGGCGGCCCTCGCCCGCTACACCCTGCTCTCCGGTCACCGCTATCTCGCCGGCTGCGCCTCCGTCCCGCTCGCCGACGGGGGCACCGCCGCCGCCCACGCCCAGGAGCTGGGCCGCACACGGTACGCCGCACCCTCCGGGCTCCAGGTCACCCCGCACCGCCCCTGGCGCACCACCGTCCCCACCCCCGAACGCCCCAGCGCCGCCCAGCTCCCGCCGCTGCTCCGCGGCTATCTGCGCATCGGCGCCGTCATCTGCGGCGCCCCCGCCCACGACCCCGAGTTCGACGTCGCCGACTTCTTCGTCGTCCTGGACATGGAGCGCCTCGGCGACCGCTACCGCCGCTTCTTCCTGGGGGAGCAGTGAACGGGGGCGCGCCGACCGGGCGAGCGGCGACCCGGGAAGCGAGGACCGGACGCGCGCCGACCGGCCCCTGGGACGTGTGGTCCGACTGCACCCCCGACTGCGCCACGCACGGCCTGCCGAAGGCCCCGCTGACCCACACCGCGCGGCGGGGCGCCGCGTTCGCGCACGCGGTGCGGCGCGCGCTGACGGACGGCGGGCGGATGGCCGATCCGGTACGGCTGACCGCCCACGCCCGAGCGCTGATCGCGGCGCTCGGCATCCGCAGGGAGGGCGCGGCGGACGGCTTCACCGTGCCCGCCGGCGGCCCCGGCACCCTCATCGTCGTCAACCACATCTCCTGGCTCGACATCCCCGCCCTGCTCGCCGTCGAACCGGTCACCCTGCTCGCCAAGCGCGAGGTCGGCGGCTGGCCCGTCGTCGGCGGCCTCGCCCGCCGGGCCGGTACGTACTTCATCGACCGCTCCGACCCCCGCCGACTCCCCGACACCGTCGGCGAATTGACCGGCCTCCTCGCCTCCGGGCGCTCGGTCGCCGTCTTCCCGCAGGCCACCACCTGGTGCACCGCCGACCAGGGTTCCTTCCGCCGGGCCACCTTCCAGGCCGCCCTCGACGCGGGTGCCCCGGTCCGCCCGGTGACGATCGACTACACCCAGGGCGGCCGGCCCGGCACGGTGGCCGCGTTCTGCGGCGAGGACACGTTCGTCGCCTCGCTGCGGCGGGTCCTGGCGGCCCGCGCGCTGGCCGTACGGGTCACGGCGCATCCGGCGCTGACGGGGGAGGGGCGCGACCGGCGGGAGCTGGCCGCGCTGGCGGAGCGCGCCGTACTGGGCGGGCGGCGGCCGTCCGGGCTCCCCGAGGTGCCCGCCCCGCGACCGGCTCCCGAACCCGCGGCCCACCAGCATGTTTGACCAGCTGGACCAGCTCACCGAGTCGCTCCGGGGCATGCTGGACTCGCCCTGGCTGTGGCTCGTCGTCCTGCTGGTGTCCGGTCTCGACGCGCTGCTGCCGTTCATGCCGAGCGAGACCACGGTCGTGCTGGTCGCCGTGCTGATCGGACCGCATCCGGCGCTGCTCGCGCTGCTGGCCGCCGTCGCGGCGGCCGGCGCGCTGGCGGGCGACTGCCTCGGCTACGCCGTCGGCCGCTACGCCGGGCCCCGCGCCACCGCCTGGCTGCTCCGCGGCGCACCCGGCCGCCGCCGGACGCGCCGGACCGGCCGCATCCGGGCCCGTACGACGGTCGAACGCCACGCCGCCACGCTCGTCATCGCCGGACGCTTCCTGCCCGGCGGGCGGGTGGTCGCCGCGCTGTCCACCGGCAGCGTCCGCTTTCCGCTGCGCCGCTTCGTCCTTCTGGACGCGGTGGGCGCCGCCCTGTGGGCGGTGTTCAGCACGGCACTCGGCGGGCTCGGCGGCGCCGCGCTCACCGACTCCCCGGTCAAGGGCCTGCTGATGGCGTCGGGCGCGGGGCTGGTGGTGGCGGGGTGTGTGGCGTATCTGCACCGCCGGGGCGGTGCGGCCGGGCCGGGAGGCCCGTGCCGGGGCGTACGGGACGGGGTCTGACCCCGCCCCGTCGTGGCATCCCTACACGCCGGGCACGTACTTGTAGCCGACCCGGCGGACCGTCACGATCGACGACCGGTGCTCGGCGCCCAACTTGCGGCGGAGCCGGGCGACATGGACATCGACGGTGCGGCCGTCGCCGACATGGCCGTAGCCCCACACGGTGGTCACCAGCTGGTCGCGGGTGTGCACCCGGTGCGGATGCGCCACCAGGTGGGCCAGCAGCTCGAACTCGAGGTAGGTCAGGTCCAGCGGCCGGCCGTGGACCTGTGCGGTGCGCCGCTCGGGGTCGATCCGGACGATCGCGTCGCCCGTCCAGGAGGTGGCCGTCGCGGTCGGCTCGGCTGCGGGCCGCGGGGCGGGGACCTGGCTGTTCCGGGCGGTTGGGGGGGCGTGTTCGGCGGGGACGAGGACGAGGTAGCCGACCATCGGCGGCTGGCCGGGCAGGACGGGCAGGCTGGCCTGGGGCGCCGGAAGCCAGGTCGCGCCGGCGTCCAACAGCTCGGCGACCGACTGGATGCCGGGGCGCGCCGGGGGTCCCCCCGGCCGGAGGCCACCCGGGGCGGTGGATGACGGGAGGGGTTCGTCGGGCGCCACCGCGCGCAGGCGGTGCCGGTGCGGCGCGGTGGTCTGGGCGGACAGGGGGGCCGTCGCGGAAGTGGCAGGAAGGGTACGGACGTTCGTCATCGGGATCAGCTCTTTCGCGCAGGGAGGCGTCGGGGACGTCGTGCGCGCGGGCAGGGCTGGGGACGCCGGTCAGCGGCGTCGGTGAGGCATGTGCGGGCCCGCGCTCAGTGCGCGCGGCAACACAGACGGTCGAAAGCGTGCGCCTGCCGGGACGGCCAGAAAGGCTCGAGGTCGCTGCGACCCGTCGCGGTGTGAGGAAGGCTGGCCATGGCCCTATTGAACCAGACGGTCGACTGGATGGGGAACGGAGTTGACCGACGTCACGGCCCTGTCCGTATCGCGGACGGCGCCGGAGACGGCGCCGCCCGCCCGCGTCACGCCGTCCGTCCCCCGACGGCCCGTCTCGCGGCCGTCCGGACCCCGGTCCTCGGCATCCCCACCGCCCGTGTCCCGGCGGTCCGTATCCCCACCGCCCGTATCCCCGTGCCCATCGCCACCCCGAGCGCCAGCGCCGCCAGATGGCCGGCGTCGGTGAACGTCCGCTCCCGGCGCAGCACGGGACGTATGCCCAGCGCCAGCAGCCCGGCCGTCGCCGCCGTCCGCGCGCCGCGGTGCGGGACGGCGGCGGCGAGGGCGCCGAGCGTGGCCTGGAAGCCGTAGCTCGCGCCGACGTCGACGGCCCGCGCGGTCCCGTCGGACGGATCGTCGATCCCGGACGGATCGTCCCCCTCGCCCTTCACGGCGCCGTGCCCCCGGCCGCGCAGGCCCGCGTACACGAGCAGGCTCGCCCCGATGTGCCCGGCCGCGAACACCCCGGCCGCACGCCCCGTGCCCCAACGGGCCTCGGCCGTACCGAGCGTGGCGAGCAGCGCGGCGCCGTAGGCCGCCGGCAGCGGCTTTTCGACCAGCGCCGCGCTGGTGACGAGCGTGTGCCATCGCCCGGCCCGCAGATTGGCGACATTGGTGGAGTGCGCGCGCAGCACCTCCGTCCGTCGCTCCCGGGGCAGCCGCGCGGTGGCGTACGCGCCGAGCTGGACGGCACCGACGTACAGCGGCGCCGCCCAGGGAAGGGCCGACCGCCTGCGGACGCTCGCCACTTCAGTCTCCCGTCGGCAGCCGCTTGCGCCAGTCCAGCGGGTCGACGGTGATGACCTTGTCCGGATTGCCGTCCCACTCCGTCGGCAGGCCCGCCTCGGACAGCGCGGCCACCACCGTCCGCCCGACCTCCGCCCGCTCCCGCCCGGAATCCGCGTAGGCGCCGTAGCGGACCGAGAGGCCGCCGCCGTCCGCGAGCGTTTCGGTGTCCTGGTAGTGGAAGAAGACGAAGCCGTGGTCGCCCTCGGCGCGCTCGGCGCCGATCTCGGCCACTCCGCAGCCGCTGCAGCAGGTGAAGTTCATCCGCGCCGTCAGCCCCTGCCGCTCCAGCGCCGCGAACACCCCCGCCACCCGGTCCGCATCGGTCACCTCGGGCCATGCGGCCTGCTCGGCGAGCCGCTCCTGCCACGGGCCCGCGACGATCCGGCGGGCTTCGTCCAACGAGACCGGGGTGTCGTCGGGGCCGAAGATGTCGCAGACGCCCTGCGCCGTTCGATGGAAGTCCCAGAAGCCGGTCCGTATCAGCGCACGGGCCTGCTCCTCGGCCCTCTCGCGCGTCTTGGGGTCCAGTCCGGGCGTCGCATACAGGTCCGCAGGTGCCCACTCCAGCGCCGTACGCCAGCTCTCCCCGCCGCGCGCCCAGTCGACCATCAGCGCGATGACCTGCTCGGCATCGGCGCTCTCCGCGCGGAAGTGCCGGTCCGGTCCGCCGTCGCGGTACTCCACCGCGAACGGACCGTCGCCCTCCCTCAGGGTCTGGACGAACTCCTCGGGCTCGTCGGGGATCCGCAGGACGACAGCGAACTGGTCGCCCTCGCCGCCGATCCGCCGCAGCAGGGCGGAGAGCTCGGCCTCGGTGGGGCGTGAAAGGTCCGGCCCGGTCTCGGCCTTGACGGTGATCTCAAGCATGCCTACAGCGTGCCACCCGCCACTGACAACCGGCCCGGACGGGCCGCCGTACGGCCCGCCGCCGGGCAGGCGAAGGGGCCGGACCACACCGGCCCGGCCCCGACTCGCGTTCTTCGACGGTGTGTTACCGGTCTCAGACCTGCTCGCGCCTCTGCAGCTCCGCGCAGCAGGTGTCCACCATCAGGCGGGTGACCACATAGGGGTCGACGTTGGCGTTCGGCCGACGGTCCTCGATGTAGCCCTTCTTCTCGACCTCGACCTGCCACGGGATGCGCACCGAGGCGCCGCGGTCCGAGGCACCGTAGGAGTACTGGTCCCACGGGGCGGTCTCGTGGGCGCCGGTCAGCCGGTCCTCGATGCCGGTGCCGTACTGGCGCACGTGCTCCAGCGGCTTGCCGTCCTGGCCCAGCGCCTCGCAGGCGGTGATGATCGCGTCGTAGCCCTCACGCATCGCCCGGGTGGAGAAGTTGCAGTGCGCACCGGCGCCGTTCCAGTCACCCTTGGCCGGCTTGGCGTCGAGCGACGCGGTGACGCCGAACTCCTCCGCCACGCGGTGCAGCAGCCAGCGCGCCACCCACATGTGGTCCGAGACCTCCAGCGGCGGCAGTGCGCCGACCTGGAACTCCCACTGGCCGGGCATGACCTCGGCGTTGATGCCGGACAGGCCGAGCCCGGCGGCCAGGCACAGGTCGAGGTGCTTCTCGACGATCTCCCGGCCGAAGATCGCGTCGGCGCCCACGCCGCAGTAGTAGTCGGCCTGCGGAGCCGGGTAGCCGCCGCCCTCGGGGAAGCCGAGCGGGCGGTCGCCCTTGAGGAAGGTGTATTCCTGCTCGATGCCGAAGATCGGCTCCTGCGCCGCGAACTTCTCCGCCACCGGGCGCAGCAGGGCGCGGGTGTTGGAGGCGTGCGGCGTGAGGTCGGTGTGGAGGACCTCGCACAGGACGAGGAGGTGGTCGCCGCCGCGGATCGGGTCAGGGCAGCTGAACACCGGCTCCAGGACGAGGTCCGAGGAGTGGCCTTCGGCCTGGTTGGTGCTGGACCCGTCGAAGCCCCACCGGGGCAGCTTGCTCCCGTCCGTAAGGATCTTGGTCTTGGAGCGGAGCTTGGCGGTCGGCTGCGTGCCGTCGATCCAGATGTACTCGGCCTTGATGGTCACGGGGTCCTCATATACGGGTAGGTGCGGGTACGCGTGCGGGCGTACTCCTGCACTCTCGCAAGCGGCCGTTTCCCGTCCGTTGCTCGTATGTGAACCACAGGTTACCCAAACGGACATCCTTCGATTCCGTCGTCGATTGCCCCGTATTGCCTGTCTTTGTGTGACCGAACGCGCTGCCAGGCCTACACATCATCCTTCAGTAGGTCCTCGAACCCCAGATGGCGGATCCGCCGCGCCAGTTCCTCGACGCCGATTCCCATCGCCGCCGCGGTCCGGCCGAGGTGCCACTCGTGCGCGTCGAGCCGGTCCAGTACGTACCCGCGCCGGACCTGCTTGTCGGAGAGCCGGAACGTCTTGAGGTAGGCGACCCGGCCCTTCCCGTCGGTGATCATCTCGCCGATGTGCTGGGCACGCTGCAACGCGAACGGCGGACGGAAACGGGACAGCCGGAACCGCCCCATCCGGTACACCTGGCGGACGGCGTACGACTCATCCAGCAGATCGCCCGCCATCAGGTCGTGATGCTGCTCCGCCCACTCCCGCTGCCGCCGCGCCGCCGCCGCGCGCAGATCCGCCACCGAGGCGATGTACTCCGGGTCGATCCGTACGGTGAAGTCCGGCACCGACCTGGGGCCGTACCGGCCGTACTGGTACATCAGCTCCCCGTACAGGTCGTGCACCAGCGAGGGGTGCAGCGCCCGGTAGTCGTCCGGATGCGGCACCACGAAGGCGGCCGCCAGGGCATCGGCGACGTACACCATCACCCCGCACTGTCCCGGATGGATCTCGAAGATCCGCAGCGCATCGCCGAGCCCGCGCACCTGTCCGCCCCGGTATGCCGTCTCCGCACGCGGCGACAGCCCGTCGCGCACCGCGCGCCGCGTCCACTCCTCCCACACGATGGACGGGCCGCCGAAATGCAGCGCCAGATAGCCGTCGAGCGCCAGATGGAGCGGCAGGAAGCGCAGCCCCACCGGGCCGCCGCCCGCCGCCCGCGACTTCGGCTGCCGCTGGACCAGCTTGCGCGGCAGATGCAGCGGCGCACAGTCCACCGGGTCGCTCCGGTCGCCGAACTGCGAGCCGTACGCGGCGGCGGGAGTGCCGTCGCCCGTCCAGTTCGCCACGAAACCGTGCGGAATGTACGAGGTGTACGACGTGCGCCGGTCGGCCGCCACCGTTGCCACGCCCCCGTCGTAGACCTCGCGGTGCAGCCGCAGATCGGTGATCGGCTCCGCGCGCAGCAGCGGGACCAGCCGGACGGCACCCCACACCTGCGCCGGGCCGGTGCTCAGCCCGTCCAGATCCAGCCTGCTCATACCGTGTCCTCCTCCCGGCCCGTCGCCTCACCCAGGTACTGCCGCACCCGGTCGTCCATATGCGCGCGCAGCTCCGCCACCCCCGTACGGCCCTCCGCGAACCGCGCCAGCTGCACCAGCGCCGGCAGATCCTCGGCGTTGCGCACCCCCGCCGTCGGCACCGAGGCCGACAGCCGCCGTACGTCGAAGTCATCCGCGTCGTACACCGGGTTGAGATGGACGACCGCCGTCCGGCCCGCCGGATCCAACGAGGTCCGCCACGCGCGCAGCACCTCACCGGCCAGCCCCGGGGGCGCGTTGTCCCACCCGTCCGAGACGATCACCAGCCGCTCCGGCGCGGACTCCAGCGCGTCCAGCAGCCGCATACCGAGCGGCGTCGGCCCGTACGGATAGGCCAGCAGCGCGTCCCGCCGCCCCGAGGTCCACAAGGGCAGATAGGTCCCGGCCAGCGCCTCCAGCAGGAAGTGGCAGGCCAGCGCGACCGCCAGCGGACGCTGCCGCTTCTGCCGCGACCCGGAGGCGGAGAAGCTGTCGTCCAGGACGGCGGCCACCCGGCCCCACGTCCCGGCCTGCGCACCCGCCGTACGCCGCGCCGCGGCCCGCAGCGCACCGGTCAGCTCCGCCCGGCGCGCCACCCGGTCGTCGAGGGACAGCGCGAGGACATAACCGGCGAGCCGGGTCAGCGGCATTCCGGTCAGGTCCGCGCCCACGTCCGCGCGGTGCGTACGGGCCGACTCCTGAAGGCGCAGCCGCTCCAGCCGCGTCATCCGGGGCGCGATGCGCTCCAGGAAGGTGCGGCGGTCGATGCCGCGCTTCGCCGCGAAGCCCTCCGCGACGGTGAACGGCAGCTCGTACAGGGCGCCTTGCTCGTAGTGCGCCCGCCGCCAGGCGTCCAGCAGCGGAGCGGTGAAGTGCTTGCGGCGGCCCGGCGCGAAGAGGAAATCGCCCAGCTCGCCGTCGGCGACCCCGGTGCCGCCCAGGGGCAGATGGGCGTGCCGCGCCGCGCACTTGAGGCCGGCGCGGTACTTCACGGCGTCCAGGGCCGGGTCGGGGCGCGCGGCGAGCCAGTCGCGCATGATCGCGCGGGTGCGGCGGTTGTTCACCTTGGCGGCGCGCAGCGCGCGGAACAGCCGGTACACGCGCGGCGCCGGCAGCCGCGCCAGCCGGGCGGCGATCAGCCGGCCCTCCACCCGCCGCTCCTCGGGGCCGGCCTCGCCCGCCGTCTCCAGGAGCTGCCGCACGATCAGCGCCGCGTTGTGGTCGTTGATGTCCAGGGCGAGCGAAGCGGCGTACAGCGGACGGTAGTTGACCCTGACGTACTCGTGGAGAAAGCCCAGCGACATGTGCTGCGCGTCCTCGCCGGAGTGGAATTCGCGCTGCCCGGTGGAGGTGATCGCGGCATTCACGAACAGCAGCACGTCCTCGGCCGCCACCAGATCCGCATGCGTCGTCGCCGGCTCGGCGCGGGTCGCCATTCCGTCCTCCCCCGTAGCGTGGAGCCGGCCGGGGAATGGGGGCGCGAACAGCGAATCGTTGCTTAGCAGAGCAGGTCCGGAAGTCGCACCGGAGTCCCGCGGCCGGCGCCGGAAACGTAACATCCGCGGTGCGGGGCGGGCACGGGGATTACGGGCCCGGGGCCGACGGGCACGGGGAGGGCGGGCCCGCCGGCCGTTGTCAGTGGCGCGCGAGAGACTGGTTCCATGACCACTCCGGCACCGGCTCTGCGCATCGGACTCCTCGGCACCGGCCCATGGGCGCGGCGCGTGCACGCCCCCGTGCTCGCCGCCCACCCCGGCGCCGTCCTCAGCGGCATCTGGGGGCGCAGACCCGCGGCCGCCGCCGAGCTGGCGCAGGCCCACGGCACCCGCGCATACGCCACCCCCGACGAGCTGTTCGCCGACTGCGACGCCGTCTCCCTCGCCCTCCCGCCGTCCGTCCAGGCCCCGCTGGCGGTCCGGGCCGCCGAGGCCGGCTGCCACCTCCTCCTGGACAAGCCGGTCGCCACCACGGTCGCCGGGGCCCGCGCCGTGGCCGACGCCGCCGAGCGCGCGGGCTCCGCCTCGGTCGTCTTCTTCACCGCCCGCTTCGGGGAGCGCGAGGGCGCGTGGATCGCCGAGCAGGCGGCGGCCGGCGGCTGGTTCACGGCGCACGCCGACTGGCTCGGCTCGGTCTTCGCCGACGACAGCGACAGTCCGTACGCGGACTCGCCCTGGCGCCGCGAAAAGGGCGCCCTGTGGGACGTCGGCCCGCATGCTTTGTCCGTACTGCTCCCCGTCCTGGGCGACGCGGAGACCGTCACCGCCGCCCGCGGCCCGGCCGACACCGTGCTGTTGACGCTCCGGCACACCGGCGGTGCGGCCAGCTCGGCGACCCTCGGCCTGTCCGCTCCCCGGCCCGCGTCCGGCGTCGAGGTCACCCTCCGCGGCACCGCCGGCACCACCACCCTGCCGCGCCGCCAGGCCGGCCCGGAACCGGCCTTCCACCGGGCCGTCGACGCCCTGCTGGAGGCCGCCCGCACGGGCCGGCCGCACCCGTGCGACATCCGCTTCGGGGTACGGGTGACCGAGATCCTGGCGGCGGCGGAGGAGGCGTTGGGATGAGCGGCGGACATCCGGTGCGCACCGCGCCGTCGGACAGGGGGCCGGAGAACGGCCCGGCGCGCCCTTCCGCTCATGCCTCACCGGGCATATCCACATGAAATCCAGGTCGTGGAAAGCGGGACCGAACCGCCCTACCGTCAGGGGACAACGGGCGATCGCCGGGCGACCGGCGGCCGCCCGCCCCACCGACCCGAGGAACGCCACCCGATGACGCACGCCACCGAGCCCGGCCGCACCGACACCGCCGCCCCCGACTGCTACGTGGACCTCCTCCTGGCCGCCCTGGCCCGGGACCCCGCCCGCCCCGCGGTGACCTCGGCGGACGGTACGGAGCTCACCGCCGGCGCCTTATATGCCACCGTGCACCGCATGGCGGCGGTACTCGCCGAACGGGGCATCGGCCGGGCCGACACCGTCACCCTGCTCAGCGGCAACCGCCCCGAGGTGCTCGCCGCCCGTTACGCCGCCAACCTCCTCGGCGCCCGCGTGGTGTTCCTCTACGTCGGCATGGCCCCCGAGATCCTGGCCCGGATCGTGGAGAGCGCGGAGACCGTCCTGCTCCTGGTCGACCCCGAACTGCACGCCACCGCACGGGCGTTGCTCGGCCATCTCCAAGGACCGCCCCCCGAGGTCATGACCCTCGGCCCGATGCCCGCACCCGTGGCGGGCGCCGCCGCGGACGCCGCCGCCCCGGGCCCCGACCTCCTGGCCGCCGGCGCGGCCCTCCCCGCCACCCCGGAGATCACCTGCGCCGCCCGGTCCGAGGACGACTGGTGCATCCGCCACACCGGCGGAACGACCGGTGTCCCCAAGGGCGTCCGGATGGCGAACGCTCCGTACGCCAGGATGATCGCCCAGCAGCTGCCGACGGCCGACGAGGCGCGGCCCCGCTTCCTCGCCTGCACCTCACTCGCCCACCTGGCGGGCGTCTTCTCCGACGTCGCGCTCGCGTCCGGCGGCACGGTCGTACTGCACCGCGCCTTCGACCCCACCGCCGTGCTCGCCGCCGTCGCCCGCGAGCGCATCACCGACCTCTGGCTGCTGCCCCCGCTCCTCTACCGCCTCCTGGACGACCCCACCCTCCCCACCACCGACCTCGGCTCGCTCGCCAGGATCACCTACGGCGGCTGCATGGCCTCCCCCTCCCGGATCATGCAGGCGGTGGAGGCCTTCGGCCCGGTGTTGTACGGGATCTACGGCATGTCCGAGGCGATGTCGATCACCGTGGCCCTGCCGGCGGACCACACCTCGACCGGCCCCGGTGGCCGGATCACCGTCGGCCGCGCGATGCCCGGCGTGGAACTGGCCATCCGCGACGCGGACGGGCGGGACCTGCCGACGGGGGAGCGGGGGGAGGTCCATGTGCGCTCCGCCGGGGTGACGACCGGCTACTGGAAGCAGCCCGAGCTGACCACGCAGGTGCTGCCCGGCGACGGCTGGCTGCACACCGGCGACGTCGGCATCCTGGACGACGACGGCCGGCTCTACCTCGTCGACCGGGTCAAGGACGTGATCATCGTCGTGGGCGGCCATGTCCACCCGGCGGAGGTCGAGGACCTGCTGCACACCCACCCGGCGGTCGCCCACTGCGCCGTCTACGGGGTGCGGACGGCCGACGAGGCGGAGGAGGTGCACGCCGCGGTCGTGCCCGCGCCGGACCACGTCGTGGACCCCGATGTGCTCCGTGCCTTCGTCACCGAGCACAAGGGCGCGCTCTACGCCCCCGTTGCCGTCCATGTCGTCGACGCGATCCCCCTCACCGCCGCCGGCAAACCCGACAAACCCCTCCTGCGGGCGACGTCCGCGACGGCCTGATCCGGGCCGGTCCGGGAGGCCGGCCGAGGAGCCGTCCGGAGTACTGGCCAGAGGGGTCAAATCCCCTCTGGCCAGGGGCTTTTGTCAGTGGTGGCCGGTAGAATGGGAACCAGTCAGTGAGGGTTCACCCAGCACTCCAGGAGGTCGCCGATGGCCGCTGCCGCACTCATGACGAAGCCTCTCCCGAGCCACCCGCTGCCCAAGAGGCCGCTGCCGGCCGGATGGCCGCGCGAACGGTACGAATCCCACAACCGCCGCCTGAAGGCCATGCGCCTGGCCATAGCCCTGCTCGACACCGGCGTCTACCGCCCCGAGCAGGCCCACAACCGCCGGATCCGCAGCACCGCGGCCGCCATCGGCGTGCACGCGCCGTCCGACACGACCTGCCGCCTGGTCCGGGCCCTGATCTACGACAACTGCTGACGACAACCGCTGACGACGACACCCGCCGACGGCGCGGTGGGCGGGCGGGGGGGGCGGGGCGACATACCCGGGGGGGGGGGGGGGGGGGGGGGGGGGGGGGGGGGGGGGGGGGCGGGGGGGCGGCGGGGGGGGGGGGGGGGGGGGCGGGGCGGGGGGGGGGGGGGCGGGGGCCG
>NZ_JBITYA010000008.1:23202-442863 GCF_044544985.1 Streptomyces sp. NPDC053427
CGCCGCCCCGGGGGGCGGGGCCCGTTCCAACCCACATGGGGTGCCCACCCCCCCCCCCCCCCCCCCCCCCCGGGGGGGGGGGGGGGGGGGGGGGGGGGGGGGCACCCGCCGGGGCCCCCCCCCCCGCCCGCCCCCATGTCCTCGATCTCCGCCAGCGCCTCGTCCAGCCACGCCACCCAGAAGGTCTCCAGCCCGATCCCGGCGCGCAGCACGAGCCGTCGCAACCGGTCCTCCGGGTCGTCGGCCGCGGCCCCGAAATGGCGGCTCTCGATCTCCTCGTACTGCGCCAACTGCCGCCGGTGCAGGGTCAGATGGCGTCGCAGCTCCTCGTCGAGCCCCTCGCGGCCGACCACCGCCGCCGCCCGGATCCGCAGCAACAGCGCATCCCGGATGGGCTTGGAGTCCTGCTCGCGGGACGCCCAGTCGGTCAGCTCCGCCCGGCCCGCGGGCAGCACCTCGAACTCCTTCTTCTGCCCGCGGGCCGGCCGCTCGGACGGCAGCGCGCGAATGAACCCGGCCTGTTCCAGCTTCCCCAGCTCGCGATAGATCTGCTGGTGCGTCGCCGACCAGAAGTACCCGATCGACCGGTCGAACCTGCGCGTCAGCTCCAGCCCCGAAGAGGGCTTTTCGAGCAGCGCGGTGAGAATCGCATGCGGAAGGGACATGGGGCGATCCTAGGCAGGGTGCTCACCCCGGCGACCGGGTCACAAGGCCGCCGCCAGCTCCGTCCCCTGCTGGATGGCCCGCTTGGCATCCAGCTCGGCCGCGACGTCCGCCCCGCCGATCAGATGCACCGCACGCCCCTCGGCCCGCAGCTCCTCGTACAGGTCCCGCCGCGGCTCCTGCCCCGTGCACAGCACGACCGTGTCCACGGCCAGCGTGCCGGGCGTCCCGTCGACGGTGAGGTGCAGCCCCTCGTCGTCGATCCGCTCGTACGTCGCCCCCGCGATCATCGTCACCCCCCGGTGCCGCAGCTCCGTACGGTGGATCCAGCCGGTGGTCTTGCCCAGCCCGGCGCCGACCTTCGATGCCTTGCGCTGGAGCAGATGCACCTGGCGCGGGACCTTGGGCCGCTCGGGCGCCCGCAGCCCACCGCGCTCGCCGTACGCCGTATCCACACCCCAGGCGCGGAAGTACGTCTCCGCGTCCCGGCTCGCGCCGTCCCCCGCATCGGTGAGGAACTCGGCGACGTCGAAGCCGATCCCGCCCGCGCCGATGACCGCGACCCGGTCGCCCACCTCCGCGCCGTCGCGCAGCACCTCGAGGTAGCTGACCACGCTCGGGTGATCGATCCCCTCGATCTCCGGAATGCGCGGCTCCACCCCCGTGGCCACGACCACCTCGTCGTACGCGGCGAGATCGGCGGCCGTCACGGCGGCGCCCAGCCGCACCTCGACGCCCCGCACCGCGAGCTGCGTACGGAAATACCGCAGGGTCTCCTCGAACTCCTCCTTGCCCGGCACCCGCTTGGCGATGTTCAGCTGCCCGCCGGTCTCCTCGGCCGCGTCGAACAGCGTCACCTCGTGCCCCCGCTCGGCGGCCGAGACGGCGCACGCCAGCCCGGCCGGGCCGGCCCCGACCACCCCGATCCGCTTGCGGCGCCGCGTCGGCGACAGCACCAGCTCGGTCTCGTGGCAGGCCCGCGGATTGACCAGGCACGACGTGATCTTCCCGCTGAAGGTGTGGTCGAGGCAGGCCTGATTGCACCCGATGCAGGTGTTGATCTCGTCGGCCCGGCCCTCCTTCGCCTTGCCGACGAAGTCCGGATCGGCGAGGAACGGCCGGGCCAGCGACACCATGTCCGCCCGCCCGTCGGCGAGCAGCTCCTCCGCCACCTCGGGGGTGTTGATCCGGTTGCTGGTCACCAGCGGAACGGAGACCGACCCCATCAGCCGCTTCGTCACCCAGGTGTACGCCCCGCGCGGCACCGACGTCGCGATGGTCGGGATCCGGGCCTCGTGCCACCCGATCCCGGTGTTGATGATCGTGGCACCCGCCGCCTCGATCTCCTTGGCGAGCGCCACCACCTCCTCCAGCGTGGAGCCGCCCGGCACCAGATCCAGCATCGACAGCCGGTAGATCAGAATGAAGTCCGCGCCGACGCGCTCGCGGGTACGCCGCACGATCTCCAGCGGGAACCGCACCCGGTTCTCGTACGAGCCGCCCCACCGGTCCGTGCGGTGATTGGTCGCCCCGGCGATGAACTCGTTGATCAGGTACCCCTCGGAGCCCATGATCTCCACGCCGTCGTACCCGGCGGACCGGGCCAGCTCGGCCGCCCGCACATAGTCCTCGACGGTCTGCTCGACCTCGTCGTCGGTCAGCGCATGCGGCGTGAAGGGGCTGATCGGCGCCTGGATCGCACTGGGAGCCACCAGCTGGTCGTGGTACGCGTACCGCCCGAAGTGCAGGATCTGCATCGCGATCCGTCCGCCCGCCGCATGCACCGCATCGGTCACGGTCCGGTGCTGCGCCGCCTCCGCCTCGGTGGTGAGCTTGGCCCCGCCGTCGTACGGCCGCCCGGCGTCGTTCGGCGCGATGCCGCCGGTCACCATCAGGCCGACGCCGCCGCGTGCGCGGGCGGCGTAGAAGGCGGCCATCCGCGCGAACCCGTTCTCGGCCTCCTCCAGGCCGATGTGCATCGACCCCATCAGCACCCGGTTGGGGAGCGTGGTGAAGCCGAGGTCGAGAGGGCTCATCAGGTGGGGGTACGGGCTCATCGGGCGCCTCCTTGGACAGCGGTCGTCACAGACGTTCTAGACCACCCGGAGCAGCTATGCAACAAGTTGCATAAAGAGGTGACGCACGCGACGCCGGCCTCCTGCGGATCGGGTCCGCTGCGGCTGTCCGGCACTCCGCCGCCGCGGCCTCCGGGGAGTCGGCGCGGGCCGCGGCCGCCACGGTGCCGACCCTGTTCACGGACGCGCCGATCGCTGCCGGTGCCCAGGCACGGTCCCGCGCCGCCCGGCCGTCGGTGGCGGTCGCGGCATCGCGGCATCGCGGAGTCGTGGAAGCGCCTCAAGCGTTTCCAGGAGGAAGTGCGGAATCCGGTGCCGGGGCCCGTGCCGTGGATTACCTTTCCCCCGTGGACCAGTTGATCCCCTCAGACCCGACGCACATAGGTCCGTACCGCCTGATCGCCCGCCTGGGCGCCGGCGGCATGGGCCTGGTCTATCTGGGCCGTTCCGCAGCCGGGCGGACCGTCGCGGTGAAGGTCGTCCAGGACGAGCACGCGCAGCACCCGGAATTCCGCAGGCGGTTCGCCCGTGAAGTGGCGGCCGCGCGGCGGGTGGGCGGCTCCTGGACGGCGGCCGTGCTCGACGCCGACACCGACGCCGCGGTGCCCTGGGTGGCGACCCAGTACATCCCGGGGCCCGACCTGACCACGGTGGTGGCCGAGGACTTCGGGCCGCTGCCCGAGAACTCCGTACGGGTCCTCGCCAACCGCCTCGCCCTCGCTCTCCAGGCGGTGCACGAGGCCGGCCTGATCCACCGGGACCTCAAGCCGTCCAACGTCCTGGTGACGGTGGACGGTCCGCGCGTCATCGACTTCGGCATCGCCCGCGCCATGGACTCCCTCGCCGGGGACAGCCTGCACACCCGCACCGGCATGCTGATCGGCTCGCCCGGCTTCATGTCGCCCGAGCAGGTACGCGGCCTCGAACTCACCCCCGCCAGCGACGTGTTCTGCCTGGGCGCCGTCCTCGTCCACGCCGCCACCGGACGCCTGCTCTTCGGCGCCACGGAGACCGGGTTGAACGCCCACCTCTTCCGCATCGCCGAGGAGGAGGCGGACCTGACCGGCGTACCGGAGTCGCTGCTCGATCTCGTACGCGAGTGCCTCGAGAAGGACCCGGCCCGGCGGCCCACCCTCCAGCAGGTCGTGGCCCGTACGGAGGCGGACACGGAAGGGGAGTGGCTGCCGGGCGCGGTGCTGGCCCAACTCGGGCGGCATGCGGCCCAGTTGCTGGACTACGCGCCCGAGACGGCCGTCGGCGCGCCCGATGCCGCCGTGGACCGGCGCATCCCGTCCGGGCATCCGCAGCCGTCGGCACCCCCGCCGCCTGTGTACTCGCCCACGGCCCCGGCGCACCTCGACCCGCCACAGGGGTTCGGACCACCCCCGGGGACGGCCCCCCACGCCTGGCCCACCCCCGCATCCCCGCCCCACCTTCAGGACCCCCTGCTCCCGCACCCCCGGCGCTGGTGGAGCCTGGCGGTCGCCGCTCTTGTGCAGCTGTTCGTGCTGATCGACGCGGTGTCCCTGCAGATGGCGATGCCGACCATCGTGGTCGACCTGCACCTACCCGCCGACGACCTGAACCTGATGTTCACCGCGTACGAAGTGGCTTTCGGCGGGCTGCTGCTGCTCGGCGGCCATCTCGCGGACCTGGTGGGCCGCAAACGGATGCTGATCATCGGGCTGGCCGGCTTCGCGGTGGCCGCCGCGATCGGCGGGACGGCTCCCACGTCCGGCGTGCTGGTCTGGGCCCGCGCCCTGCAGGGCGCCTTCGCCGCGCTGCTGTCGCCGGCCGCACTGGCCCTGGTCTCGGTCAACTTCACCGAACCGAAGACACGAGGCCGGGCTTTCGGGGTCTACGCCGCGATCGCCGCCGGCGGCTCGACGGTCGGCCTGCTCACCGCCGGATGGCTGCTCGAGCACCTGGGCCTGTCCTGGCGCCTGTTCCTGTACGCCGACGTCCCCTTCGCCGTGATCGCCGTGATCGCTGCCGCCACCCTGGTGCACGACCGCCCGGTCCGCACCGGCCGCCGCCTCGACGCGCTGGGCCTGCTGCTCGGCTCCGGCGGGATCGCCGCCCTCGTCTACGGCTTCCACCAGGCGCAACCGCGCGGCTGGACCGACCTGCCGGTGCTGGCCCTGCTCGCGGTCGGCGTCGCCCTGCTCGTGGCCTTCGCATGGTGGCAGACCAAGGCCGCCGACCCGCTCCTGCCGCCGTACATCACCAGGGACCGCGACCGCCTCGGCTCCTTCCTCGCCCTGTTGCTGGCCGGCGCCGTCACGCTCGCCCTTTTCGCGGCCCTGACGGCGTACCTGCAGAACATCCGCGGTTCCGCCCCGTTCGCCACCGCCACGGCCATGCTGCCCCTGGCCGCCGCGATCGTCATCGGCTCCACCCAGGTCTCCGCCCGCCTGCTGCACCGCATGGCCCCGCGCAACCTGATCGTGCCGGGCCTGCTGCTCACCGCCGTCGGACTGGCGCTCCTGACCCGCATCGAGACCGACAGCGACTACGCCGCCGTGGTCCTGCCCGGCATTCTCCTCGCCGGCCTGGGCCTCGGCATGGCCCTGATGCCGCTCTACTCCCTCGCGACGGCCGGCCTCGCCGCACCGGACTCCGGTGGGGGCGCGGCAGCGACCAGCGCAGCCGGCCAGGTGGGCGGGGCGCTCGGCGTGGTGCTGTTCAGCAGCGTCCTCACCTCGGCCGTCGCCGCCGGACTGGAGGCTGAACGCGACCTTGCACCGACCTTCGCCGATGCGGCCCGGAGCGGCCGGATCGTCAGCGCGCGGGGGGTTCCACCACACCTGGCCGAAGTGATCAACAAGGCCACACTGGGCGGCTACACCGAGGCCCTGTGGTGGTCGGTCGGCATCACCCTGCTCGCAGGCCTGACCGCGGCCCTGCTGATAAGGCAAGCCGACCCGGCGAGCCCCCGGCCCGCCGAGCCGACCTCCCCGATCCCCGACCAACCGAACGCCCACTGACCCCCGCACACCCTCACGGCGGCCCGGGACCGGGCCTGCGCCGGGGCGACTCGCCGACGCCGCGGCGCCGCTCAAGCCGCTCAAGCCGCTCAAGCCCACGAGGGAATCCCAAGCTTCGGAAATCCTCTGAAAGAGCGAGGTTGAGTCGGCATTCCGCGCTTGTTCGTCCTGGCTACGTGGCCATCGTGGCCAGGGCGATGCGCGTCAGCGCAGGAACCCTTCGTAGTTGCGCTGCTGGAGCTGACTCTCGATCTGCTTCACGGTCTCCAATCCGACGCTCACGATGATGAGGATGCTCGTGCCGCCGAACGGGAAATTGCTGACGTTGAACAGCGTCAGTGCCGTTGTCGGCACAAGGGCGATCAGCCCCAGATAGAGCGCTCCCGGCCAGGTGATGCGGTTGAGCACGTAGCCCAGGTAGTCAGCCGTGGGTCGGCCGGCACGGATACCGGGGATGAACCCGCCATGCGTCTTCATGTTGTCGGCAATTTCTTTGGGGGTGAAGGAGATGGTGACGTAGAAGAACGCGAAGAAAACGATCAGCAGGAAGTAAAGCGTCAGATAGATCGGTTGGTCACCCCTGGCGAGATTGGTGGCGATCCACCGGGTCCATCCTGACGCTGAGTTGCCGCCGAGATCGATCAGACTGGGGATGGAGAGCAGTGATGAGGCGAAGATGACGGGAACTACACCCGCCTGGTTCACCTTCAGTGGAATGTAGGTCGAAGTGCCGCCGTAGGAACGGCGGCCGATCATTCGTTTTGCGTACTGGACCGGGATCCGGCGCTGCGCCTGCTCGACGAAGACCACGAGGCACACCATGCAGAGGCCGACCGCGATCACGAGGGCGAACTCGCCCCAGCCGCCCAGGATTTCACCCGATTTCTTGATCCCTCCCAGGTTGGCCGGGAAGCTGGCGGCGAGAGAGGTGAACATCAGGATTGACATGCCGTTGCCGATGCCGCGGTCGGTGATCAGCTCTCCGAGCCACATCACTACGGCGGTGCCGGCGGTCATGGTGACGACCATGACGGCGGTCCGGAGGATCGAGGTGTCCGGGACGATCTGGGTGCGGAGCCGGCAGGTGGGGAAGAGCCCACCGCTTTGGGCTTTGGCCACCAAGGCGGCGCCCTGGAGCACCGCCAGGCCCAGCGTCAGGTACCGGGTGTATTGGGTGATCTTCGCGGTACCCGCCTGGCCCTCCTTCTTCAGCGCCTCCAGGCGCGGAATGACCACCGTGAGCAGTTGAAGGATGATGCTCGCCGTGATGTACGGCGTGATCCCCAGGGCGAAGAGGGTGAGCTCCAGTAGCGCACCACCGCTGAACGTGTTGATCAGGCCGAAGAGGCCGCCGTTGCCGACACCGTCCTTGATGCACTGCGTAACGCTCCGATAATCCACCCCAGGGACCGGAACGTTCTGCCCCAATCGATAGAGAAGCAGGATTCCCAGCGTGAAGAGTATCTTTTTGCGAAGACCGGGCGTTTTGAAAACCCTGACGAATATGGTAGGCACTTTTCAAATCGTCCTTAGTCTCGCAAGTTGATAGGAATTTGCGCTGATTCTCGACTGTCCTTGCCCGCCGAGTTGCCGCCATTCGGCGGTCGGAGCACCCGTTGATGACGGCTCGCCAGGGTGCAGTCATTCGCCGCCTGAAGTGATTGGTCACGTCAGGCGCATGGGGAAAAATGTGGATCGAGCAGGGTTGTCTTCGCGGGCTGATAGCTCATGACCTCTGCCGATCTGGATACGCCTCACTATTCCCGTTGCAGGCAGCGGTCATCGCTGGTCAGGAGAAGGTTGCTGAGTGCAGCCAGGACTGACGTGAAGTCATGGAGCTCGCGGCGCTGGGCACGTCTTGGGTAGTGGCATCGCATGGCGATCTCTTGGTGGCGCCTTCGCCAACGGGACCGTCTCAGTGGCTGAATGCCTGCGAACTAAACGGCTCTGCGCGATGGCGGTGGGGCCGACAGGCGCCGTGGCGGTGTCGTTGTTGCTGATGTGGAGATCCTGAAGATCATCTTCCGTCGGGTGGTTGCTGCCGTAGGTGCCCAGCACCTGGATATCGACGGCAAGTTGGTTCGGGCAGTGGCCTGACCCGCTGCGGCCCGGTGGCCTGGTCGCGGCGTGGACGACCGAAGCGGCAGGTGCCCGGTATCACCGGTGTCGACACGCAGATCTGCCGGTCGGCGGGCGGTCGGTGGTGGTCGACTCGAAGCTCCAGCGGCAGTGCGGCGCAGCGCGCGCACGGGCGAGCTGCTCCTCGCCCCGGTGCCGCTGCCGAAACGGAGTCGCGCAGGTAAGCGGCGAGTTTCGAAGCGTACTTACAGCCCTCCCACTCCATCTCCTCCATCCCGGGCGCGCTGTCGGTGTGGCGTCAGGCTGTTCCGCCGGCGGGTCGATGCCCGCCGCTCCAAGATCCCCGCACCTTGATCTCGACATCCCTGCCGTTACCGTCCGCTCCTCAACCGCCATGGCCCGAACCTGGCCGGCGCTACTTGGTCGTTGCGGTGTGGGTGGGGATCGGGGCCGGCGCGGTCGTGCAGGTGCGGGTGGGGATCGGGACCGGCACGGTCGTTGAGGTGTGGGTCGGAATCGGGACCGGCACGGTCGTGCAGGTGCGGGGCGGGATGGGGACCGGCGCGGTCGTGGAGGTGGGTTGGTGATGAGGAATGGTGGGCCCGCCTTGAGCGGAAGCGCTCGGCAGGACTTCCAGCCCGACGCCGAGCCCCGCGATCGTCAGCGCCGAGCCGGTGGCCATCCAGACCGTCCGAGCACGCCGACGGGCCCGGACCCCGGCTTGCAACCGCTGCCGGTGCTGGTCCTCAAAGGGGGTGTTTGCCTGGGTATCGCGCATCATCCGCGCGAGTTCGCGTTCGAAGTCTTCCATGATGTCTCCTTTCACTTCACCGGCTCGATGGCGTCACCGATGAGCTGCCGCAACCGCGCCACGCCCCGTGACGTGAGGGACCGGGCGGTGCCCACCGGACACCCCAGCGCCTCGGCAACCTGCACCTCGGACAGGTCCTGGTAATAGCGCAGCACCACCGCGGTGCGCTGTCGCACCGGCAGCAATGCCAGCGCGGCCTCCAACTGCGTCCGTTCCTCCACGGCAGTGGCCACATCGCCGGCCTCGGGAAGCTCCGGCAACCGTTCCACCGGGCGCTCGCCCCACCAGCGGCGTCGCGCCGAGCGAGCCGCCGCACGTGCCAGCACCCGGCGCACATACGCCTCCGGCGCCTGCTCGGCCACCCTCGGCCACGCAAACCACAGCTTGACCAGCGCCTCCTGCAGCAAATCCTCGGCCCGATGCCGATCTCCACCGGTGAGCAGATGCGCCAGGTGAAGCAGCGCCGACCAACGAGCCGCGACGAACCCGTCGAACGCATCGGTCCGCAACTGCCTCATCAACGCCGTCCCCGCCTCGCTCACTTGCCTACACCCCTACAAAGGCACTGACCCACGTCCCGCTATGCAGTCCCGGGGCGTGAGCTGCCTCACACGCCCACCTCGGCCTCCGTGCGTAGGTCCCCACACCGAAGCGCACACTGACCTTGAACGACTGGAGTTACGGCGCTTCGAGGACGAAGCCGGTCTCGGCGATGAAGCCGTCGAGGACCGTTGCCGTGAGTGTGGGGAGGGCACCGTCGTGGCTGGGTCCGAAGTGGTCGCGCAGGGGGCTGGTGTCGCCGGCCGCAACGGAGCAGGAACCTGGTGCCCCTGGACGAACGTGTCCGTGCTGCACGCGGGGATCCAGTGGGAGTGGCCGCAGGAGTGGGGCTCCGTGCACCGCCCGCTGCTTGCGCCACGGTGCCGGCGCCGCTGATATCGCCGCATCCAGACCCGTCGTGCGGACTGCCCTCACCAGCAACACGGCCCCGCCTCGCCACCACGCCAAGACCGTCGCACCCCATCGCCGGCACTCAGCAAAGGCCGGGTCAGCGACCTGCGGCAGCCCGACAAACCAGTGGGGCCGCCACTCCAACGGAGTGGCGGCCCCACTGCTGTGCTGACGTCGGGTCAGGCTTTGGGCGGACCGGTGCGCACACGGTGCACAAGGGGCCGGAAAACAGCTGTGACCCACGAGAACTCACGAGAGGAGTTTCCGCAGGTCACAGCTGGTTTTCCAGACTTACGCCCAGGTCGCCGGGCGCTGCTCTTTAGATGTCGAAGTAGAGGTGGGGGAACGCTCTGACCTGCACAGATATGCGTATGGTGGGTCGATCGGTGCACAACCGGTGCACTGGGGAGGCGTCAGGCGGATCCGCCGCCTCCCTTGAGGCTTCGGTGATGTGGCTTGCGGCGCTTGCTAGTGAATCGTTGCCGCTGTACGCCCCTCCCGGCCGTACGGCGACGGTGCTCCATGAGGGCGACAAGTTCGCCCAGGGTAAATGGGACCTCCCCGTTGGCAAGAGCGACCCCGGTGAACCCATCAGCGAAACCGCCGTCCATGAGCTCCGTGTAGAGACCGGCCTCATCGTCAAGACGGAGGCTCTCCAGGCCGCCCACATCATCCACGGTGCCTGGGGTGTCGAAGCCCCCAACGGCTTCCTGATCGTCTTCTTTGTCGCCCACGAGAGGATCGGCGATCCGGAGAACCGCGAGCCCAAGAAGCACGCCCAGGTCCGCTGGGTCGACGCCAACGCCACCCCCGAGGAGTTCGTAGACACCACTGCCAGTGCCCTTCGCTGCCACCTCACTGGAGGGCCTCAGGTGTCCCTCAGCGGTTGGCGGTAAACGGTGGCGAGCTCAAGCGGTGAGCGCATCACCGCTGTTCAGGAGGTCAGCGTAAACCTCCGCCGGAGTGCGGTAGCCATGAGTCTTGCGCGGACGATGGTTGAGTTCATGGGCGATATCGTCCAGGTCCAGGCCGTCAGTAGACAGGTGGTCTCCGCACTCCTGGCGCCCTGCCGGATATCCCGTGCCCACTGTGGCGCGGCAGAGCGCCTCGGCGCCTTCTGTCTCCCCCGCCGCCATCCGCACCCGGACAAGAGAGATCAGCGCCTGGGCATGGCCAAGTCGGCTGCCTACCTACCGAGCCGCTCGGCTTCGGACATGTCGCCAAGGTCCCTTCGACGATGGGCTAGGTGCGTAATGGCGTGGAGGACACCTTCAGCGGCCGCCTGCCGGTAAACCTCTTCGCCTGCGTCGTACGCTGTCTTTACCCAAGCCTGTGACAAGAGACCCAGGCCATCGGCCCTGATACGTACCCAGGATGGGCCCAACTCCCGAGAACTCCGAACCGACTAGGTCCACAGCGGCCCGGGCTAGCACGCGCCGTCCTCCGGACTTTCCGAACCGGCTCAAAGGCCTCCGCGGGTTTCCCCTTTGGGCCTTCCTGGAACGTGGGACCGCCGACGAGGGCAGGTCAGTAGCGGCAGTGCGCCGGGCTGGTGTGGTCGGGGAAGTTTTGCGCGTGAGCGATGGGCGAGCGGACGGCGTCCTACGGGCACGTCACCACCCGAATCACGCGTCAAGCCAGTAACCCTGCTGACCAGGCACGGGCCGAGAGAGACTGCCCGGCACCATCAGGTCGGCTCCTTCCGGGACTTATTCCTGTCTTGAGGAACCGTCTGCCGAGGTGAGAGCGTCTGTTGGAAGAGTTCTACATGTTGTTTACGGGGGGCGTGTTTTCGCGTGGGTGTTGTGCTGCCGGGCTGGGCTGATGAGCTGCTCGATCTGATCGGTGTGTCGTGGCCGAATGTGGATGAGGACGACTACCGCGAGATGGCAAACGCCATGCGGGAGTTCGCCGACGACATCGACGAGGGCGCCAACGAGGCGCACACCGCTATTCAGAGCTTGGTCGGTTCGGCCGGCGGATCGATGGCCGTGGAGGCGTTGAACGCCCACTGGGGCAAGATCAACGGCAAGCATCTGAAGGGTCTTGCCGACTGCGGCCGTATGGCGGGCACCGCGATGGACGGTGTCGCGGTCCTTATCGAGGGCGCCAAGATCGGCGCCCTGGTCCAGCTCGGGATCCTGGCCGCTGAGGTGATCGCCGCCCAGGCCGCGGCCCCCTTCACCCTTGGCTTGTCCGAACTGGGCGCGATGGGCGCGACGCAGGCGACCCGGCTGATCCTCAAGCGGCTGTTCAAGGAGGTTTGCCAGCAGGTTGCCGAGCAGGTCGTCAGCATCGCGCTGACCCCGGTCGAGGAAGCCCTGGGCGCGATGGTCGGAGACCTTGTCGTCCAGCTTGGCGCCAATGCGCTCGGTGTCCAGGACGGTGTCGACCTCGGCCGTACCGCCAAGGCCGGCAAGGACGGCTTCGGCCAGGGCGTGCAGGACGCCAAGGGCGCGGCGAAGCAAGGTGCCGCCAACCCGGCGATGGGGCTCCTCAGCGCGGGCGGCGGCGGGGGTGGCGGCGGAGCATCCGGCGGTGGAAGCGGTTTCAGCTTCGACGAGGGCGAACACGACAACGTCGTGACCGGTCTTCAGAGCGCGAGCGGCACGTTCCGCAACAAGGCCGGCGGCAAGATCGGCCGCGCCAAGGGCCACCATGGCCGCACCCGCGGCAAGGACGCCATCGCCGATGCCGCGAACACGGTGCTGGACAAGGTCATCGATGGCATCGAGGACGGCGTCAAGAAGACCGCCAAGCACCTCGACGACAACATGACCCGCGGCGTCAAGCAGATGGCCAAGAACCACCGCGACAACGACACCGGCCTGGCCGATCACTTCAAGGGCCTCGGCAAGGATGGCAAGAAGGATCCCAAAGCCCCCAACGGTGGCGGTGGGCTGGGGACTGGCCGAACGGCCAAGGACGGCCGGGCCAACAGCAAGTCCCGGGATCAGCTCGGGCGCGATCACGAGAACAACAGCACCCGTACGCAGGACAGCGTGTGCTCCGGGGGCAGCGACCCGGTGGACATGGCAAGCGGCAAGATGTACTTGCCGCAGACCGATGTGACGCTGGCCGGACGGCTGCCTCTGAGCTTTTCGCGCCGGGCCGAGTCGGGGTATCACATCGGCCGGTGGTTCGGTCCCTCGTGGTCCAGCACTGCGGATCAGCGCCTGGAGATCGACGACGACGGCATCATCTTCGTCACAGAGGCCGGACTGCTGCTCTCCTATCGCTGGCCGACCGCTGGAGCCCCCGTACTGCCTGAGGCCGGCCCGCGCTGGCCCTTGGAGCTGGACGACAATGGCGACTACACCGTCACCGATCCCGCGACCGGACTCATACGGCACTTCACTCCGCACGACGGCGGGCTTGCACTGCTCGACGAAATATCGGACCGCAACGGTCAGTGGATCAGCTTCGACTACGACAAGGACGGTGCACCGACCGACATCCGCCACGGCGCGGGCTACCACCTGAAGCTCACCACCGCCGACGGGCGCATCACCGCGCTGCACTTGGCCGACGCGGGGCCCGACGGATCCGACCAGCTACTGAAGCGATACGGGTACACCGATGGTCACCTCACCGAGGTCGCCGACTCCTCCGGCCACGCGACCTGCTTCGAGTACGACGAAGCGGGCAGAATCGTCTCCTGGACCGACAGCAACGACAGCCGGTACGACTACTTCTACGACGACCAGAACCGGTGCATCGCCCAGGGTGGCGTCGACGGACACGTCGGCATGCGCCTGACCTACGATCAGACCGACCCCGCGACCGGGCTGCGCGTCACCACCGCCACCGACTCCCTCGGCCACACCAGCCGCTACCTGGTCAATGACGCTCTTCAGGTGGTTGCTGAGATCGACCCGCTGGGTGGTGTCACCCGTACCGAACGGGACCGATACGACAGGGCGCTGGCCATCACCGACCCCCTGGGACGTGTCACGCGTTTCGACTATGACGAGGCGGGCAACGTGGTCTCGGCCATTCGCCCTGACGGTCTGATGACCGCCGCCGTCTACAATCATCTCAGTCTTCCGATCGAGATCATCGACCCGGATGGCGGTACCTGGAGGCAGACGTACGACGAGCGTGGGAATCGCACGTCTGTGACCGATCCGGGGAATGCCGCAACGCTTTATAGTTATGACAGCCGTGGATTTCTGACAGGCATCACGAACGCACTGGGCCATACCACTTTCCTTGAGAACGACCCGGCGGGGTTGCCTGTCACGGTCTCTGGTCCGCAGGGGACGATCACACGGTATCGGCGTGACAGTTTTGGCCGTGTCACTGCTGCAATCGATGCGCTCGGAAATGCCACTGAGCTTGGCTGGACTGTCGAAGGTCATCTAACTTCCCGCATCGAAGCGGACGGTACACGCGAGTCGTGGACGTACGACGGTGAGGGCAATTGCGTTGCCTCGATCGACGCAATGGGAAGCCTGACCAGGTACGAGTACACCCACTTTGACCTGTTGGCTGCCCGCACTGACCCCGCTGGCGTGCGTTACGAGTTCACGCACGATACCAACCTTCGCCTCATCAGCGTCACCAACCCGCAAGGCTTGGAATGGAAATATGAATATGATTCAGCTGGGCGATTGATCTCCGAAAAAGATTTTGACGGCCGCGCGCTTACTTACATCCGCGACGTAGCAGGCCAGATAATCACTCGAACAAACGCACTCGGGCAGCAGATAGATTTTAGGCACGACGCTCTCGGCAGAGTCATCGAAAAGACCACACCTGACGCCCGAACCGCCTTCTCCTATGATGCCTCCGGACGTCTGGTGCAGGCAATCAGTCCGGATGCAACCCTTACCTTGGGCCGCGATGAACTGGGCCGCATCGTGTCGGAAACACTGAACGGCCGTACCCTCACTAACGAATACGATGCGCTAGGCCGACGTAAACGTCGACGCACGCCCACGGGCGTAGAATCGACGCAGGTCCACGATGCTGACGGAAACCTCAGGAAACTGGTTGCCGCTGGTCACCTCATTGAGTTTGCGCACGATATGATTGGTCAAGAAGTCTCGCGCGCCTGGGGTGAAGGCGTTAAGCTTTCCCACGCGTGGGACTCCTCAGGTCATCTGACCAGCCAGTCGCTGGGGGTCGAGAACCACTTGGTTCAGAACCGGACTTTTACTTATCGCCCGGACGGCCACCTCGTTGGAGTCAACGATCAACTCAATGGGGCTCGCGAGTTCGAACTGGACGTCGCAGGTCGAATCACTGAAGTTCGTGCGCATAACTGGAAAGAAGAGTATGCGTACGACGATGCGGGCAATCAAGCTTCCGCCAACTGGCCTGCCAGGCACCCTGGTTCAGAATCGCGCGGAATGCGCGTTTATAATGGAACCCGGATTGTCGGCGCGGGCCAGATCCGCTATGAACACGACGCGCAAGGTCGCGTAACTGTGCGTCAGAAAACTCGTATCTCGCGAAAGCCTGACACGTGGCGTTTTGAATGGAACGCTGAAGATCGCCTTACCGCCGTCTCCACCCCTGACGGACAGCGCTGGCGCTACTTTTATGACCCGCTCGGTCGCCGCATCGCCAAGCAAAAGATCTCAGAGGACGGAACCGTCCTGGAACAGATCGACTTCACTTGGGACCGAACGAACCTTGCTGAGCAAACGACCAGGTCCGTCGGTCGGTCCGACGCTTTGACCGTCTCCTGGGAGCATGACGGCCTGCAGCCCATCGCTCAGGTCGAAAGAAAGGCAGTGTGCGATACAACGCAACAGGAGATAGACCAGCGCTTCTTCGCGATCATCACAGACCTGGTCGGTACACCGACAGAACTCGCCGATGTGACGGGAAATGTTGTCTGGCGAAGCCGTAGTACTGTCTGGGGCAGCACTACGTGGACTGCGAACAGCACCGGCTACACCCCTCTCCGATTCCCCGGTCAATACTTCGATCCCGAAACCGGCCTCCATTACAATTTCTACCGGTATTATGATCCGGAAACTGCCCGTTATGCCAGCCCTGACCCCATCGGTCTTGCACCTGCCCCCAATCCGGTAACCTATGTCCAAAACCCCCATGCATCGATAGACCCTTACGGCCTCGCCCCCAAGTGCAGGCCTAAAGAGGGGTACACCTCCGCTCCATTCGTGGAATCCGATCCGTATTCGCCGGAATCGGTTGAAAAACGCAGTGCGGAGAACAATGAATATTATGGCCCTTCGGATGCAGATAGGGCCCGCGATCTCGGATATCCGAAAGAAGTTCGTCCCGCGAAATCGGCCCCCTTCGACAATCACGGTCAGCGGGTCTTCACCAATGGAAAGACCTACATCACGCGAGACATTGATGGACATAACGTCTCTGACGGTTGGAAAATGTTCAATCGCAAAGGGAAGCGAATGGGAACTTATGACCCAGACCTCAACTACCTCAAGCCATAACGTCTTCGCGATCGAGGTGACCCCCGATGTTGCGAATGAACGTCGGGTAGCTCCCTATGAGACTGTCGGTCGAATCACAGTGGGTGAGTTCTCGGAAGAGTTCCGTATGAATCTTAGCTACTGGGGAGTGCCTGACTATCGAAGGCAGTGGATTTGTGCCCTTGAGAGGCTCGAGGACGGACCGTCGGCTGTTTCGTGTCTTGTTTCCTCCATTACCGACCCGGAGGACAGCAACTTCATCTTTTGTTGGCCGCTCTACCGCAGCGGTGGCACCGTCTTTGTCCAAAATGCGATTATCTTTCTCGATGAGCTGCGCGAGAAATTCGACCCCGAAAACCCTTGGCTTTCTGTGGATCCGCGATGCACCGTTGATGAAGATGGTAATCGAATTTCTGAATGGTCAACCGGAATTGATGAGGTGAGATTTTTCCTCGATATGCAACGCGGCAACTAGTGTCTCGTGATTCCGTCGGCGTTGCTTGATCTCACGTGTTTCGTTGCTGCTGGTATAGAGCGTTCGATGGAACAGGCGGCTGGGCGAGCCACCCGAAACGCGTCAGCAGACGACCCGGAGACAGCCGTCAGCAGGTGAACTTGACACTACGAGAGACCTGATCCGAACGGGTGAAAACGGACTACGAAGCAACACGACAGACGGCGAGTCACGACCCGACTAGGTTTTTCAATCCGGTCACGCGGTCCAGCCGCTCGTGGCGTAATGGGGAAGTCCGAGTCGGAGAGAGCTGATGTGGGTCATTGGCTCCGTTCGGAGGGCTTGCTGAGGGAAGCGGGTGGGTACGCGGTTGCGCACGTAAGCTAGGTCGGCTGACTACCTGACGCTGGCGCTCACTGCACCTGAAGTCCGGCTCGGCCAAGCCGAGGAGGGCCGCTACCCCGGATATGGGGTAGCGGCCCTCGCTGCGATTCTGACGGCAAATCAGGGAACTGGTCGGCTGGTGCACACCGTTGCACAAGGGGATGGAAACAAACGGGAACAACGCGAAACACCGAGGGCGTTTCCGCAGGTGACAGCCTGCCTTCGCAACTGAGCCTAGGTCACCTGACCCCGCCTCTTAAATGTCGAAGTACAGCTCGAACTCGTGCGGGTGCGGCCGCAGCTGGATCGGGGCGATCTCGTTCGTGCGCTTGTAGTCGATCCAGGTCTCGATCAGGTCGGAGGTGAAGACGCCGCCCTGCTGGAGGTACTCGTTGTCGGCCTCGAGGGCGTCGAGGACGGCCGGGAGGGAGGTGGGGACCTGGGGGACGCCCGCGTGCTCTTCGGGGGCGAGCTCGTAGAGGTCCTTGTCGATCGGCTCGGCGGGCTCGATCTTGTTCTTGACGCCGTCGAGGCCCGCGAGGAGGAGGGCCGAGAAGGCGAGGTAGGGGTTCGAGGACGGGTCCGGGGCGCGGAACTCGACGCGCTTGGCCTTCGGGTTGGAGCCCGTGATCGGGATGCGCATGGCCGCGGAGCGGTTGCGCTGCGAGTAGACCAGGTTGACCGGGGCCTCGAAGCCGGGGACCAGGCGGTGGTAGGAGTTCACCGTCGGGTTGGTGAAGGCGAGGAGCGAGGGGGCGTGCTTGAGGATGCCGCCGATGTAGTAGCGGGCGGTGTCCGAGAGGCCCGCGTAGCCCTGCTCGTCGTAGAAGAGGGGCGCGCCGCCCTGCCACAGGGACTGGTGGACGTGCATGCCGGAGCCGTTGTCGCCGAAGATCGGCTTGGGCATGAAGGTCGCGGTCTTGCCGTTGCGCCAGGCGACGTTCTTGACGATGTACTTGAACAGCATCAGGTCGTCGGCGGCGGCGAGCAGCGTGTTGAACTTGTAGTTGATCTCCGCCTGGCCGGCCGTGCCGACCTCGTGGTGCTGGCGCTCGACCTGGAGGCCTGCCGCGTCCAGCTCCAGGGAGATCTCGGCGCGCAGGTCGGCGAAGTGGTCCACCGGCGGGGCCGGGAAGTAGCCGCCCTTGTAGCGGACCTTGTAGCCGCGGTTGTTCTCCGTCGACCCGGTGTTCCAGGCGCCGGCCTCGGAGTCGATGTGGTAGAAGGACTGGTTCGCCGACGTCTCGAAGCGGACGTTGTCGAAGACGTAGAACTCGGCCTCGGGGCCGAAGTAAGCGGTGTCGGCGATGCCGGTGGAGGCGAGGTAGGCCTCGGCCTTCTTGGCGATGTTGCGCGGGTCGCGGCTGTACTGCTCGCCCGTGATCGGGTCGTGGATGAAGAAGTTGACGTTGACCGTCTTGTCGCGCCGGAAGGGGTCCACGCGGGCGGTGGAGAGGTCGGCGCGCAGGGCCATGTCGGACTCGTGGATGGCCTGGAAGCCGCGGATCGAGGACCCGTCGAAGGCCAGCTCCTCGTCCGGGTCGAAGGCCGCTGCCGGGATCGTGAAGTGCTGCATCACACCGGGCAGGTCGCAGAACCGGACGTCGATGAATTTGACGTCCTCATCCGCGATGAACTTCTTGGCCTCGTCGGCGTTCTGGAACATCCCACTCCTCCTAGCCCGGTCACCGGTCGGCGGACGCGGGGTTGCCGGGGTTGCTACTCGGAGCGCGTCCATGTGCGGTGGCGCGCTCGCCCGACCTTAGGCAGGCGGGATTTCCCAAGCATGACCCATTTGTTTCGCCGAGGTTAACCGCCGCGCGGTCGCCTTTGTCCCCCAGTGTGCGCCAATGAGACGCATTGCGGGCGGCCCCACGCCTGCCGCCCGCGGCGCCCCGGCCGGGCCCGTACCGGACCTCCTCGAAGGGAACGTATGCGGGCGCAGTACCGTTGTCGGGTGGACAACAGGCAAGCAATCGGATCGTGGATCTCCGGGCCCCGCGCGACGGCCGAGGACATGGGCGTCGACTTCGGGTACCGCGGCGAGCGGCTCGGGCTGCCGGAGCAGGGACCGGGCTCGGTCGCGCGGTTCGGGCGCCGCCTGGCCGCGCTCTGCATCGACTGGGCGCTGTGCATGCTCATCGCCTACGGGCTGCTCAGCGGCGGCAAGGCACAGTCGGCGAGCAACTGGGCGCTGGTGGTCTTCGCCGTGCTCAGCCTGCTGACGGTCGGCACGGTCGGCTTCACGCCGGGCAAGCGGCTGCTGGGCCTGCAGGTGATCGCGGAGGGTGGCGGGCGTATCTCGCCGCTTCGCGTGGTGCTGCGGACGCTGCTGCTGGTGATCGTCATTCCGGCGGTGGTCTGGGACCGGGACGGACGTGGACTGCACGACCGGCTGGCCCGGTCCGTCGAGGTGCGGATCTGAGCCCTCGGCCCGGGCGGGGCGAGGTCCGAGGCGCGAGTGCGGTGTGCGGTCCGGTGAGTGTCCCCGGCCCCGCACCCGTATAGGGCACCCGTATAGGCACTCCAGGACTCCAGTACTCCAGCCGGCACTCCTGCGCTCAGAGCTGCAGGACTCGTATACGCGGCATTCCTCTGCGCAGCGGTCGTACCCGCACCTGCACCCGGACTGGTATCAGCACTCGTGCCCGCACTTGTATACAGGCCCCCCGCGCCCCCGCCCCCAAACGAAACGCCCCGGAGCCAAAGCCCCGGGGCGTCGTGATAGATCCTGGTCAGCGGCCCTTGCCGCCGCCCTTCGGCATGCGCATGCCCTTGGGCATGGGGCCCTTCGGGACCGGCATGTTGCTCATCAGGTCGCCGAGGGCACGCAGGCGGTCGTTGACGACCGTCACCTGGGCGCCGGGCAGGACGCGCGGCAGCTTCAGCAGGGTCGTACGGAGCTTCTTGAGCGGCACCTGGCCCTCGCCGTCGCCCACGATGATGTCGTGGACGGGGGCGTCGGCGACGGTGCGCGCCATCCGCTTCTTCTCGGCCGCCAGCAGGCCGCGCAGACGGTTCGGGTTGCCCTCGCCCACCAGCACGATGCCGGCCTTGCCGACGGCGCGGTGCACGACGTCCTGGCTGCGGTTCATCGCCACCGCGGGAGTGGTCGTCCAGCCGCGCCCGACGTTGTCCAGCACGGCGGCCGCGGCCCCCGGCTGGCCTTCCATCTGCCCGAAGGCAGCCCGCTCGGCGCGCCGTCCGAAGACGATCGCCATCGCGAGGAAGGCCAGGACGAAGCCCAGGATGCCCGCATAGATGGGGTGGTCGATCGCGAAGCCGATGGCAAGGAGAACGCCGAATACGACGATGCCTACACCAGCGACGACTAGACCGACCTTGGAGTCGACCCGACGGGTCATCTTGTAGGTCAGGGCGATCTGCTTCAGCCGCCCGGTGTTCTCAGCGCCGGCAGCGCCGTCTGAGTTTGCCTTCCTCGCCATACAGCGAAGTTTACGTGGCCTGGGGACGGCGGGTCGCCGCGGCCTCCAGTACGTACTCGGCCTCGTACCGGTCCTTGGCGCGGCGGCGGTCCTCCAGGACCGACGTCCACGCATTTCGGCGGGCGGTGCGCTGGCCGCCGCGCATCAGGACGGCCTCGACGGCGCGCAGGGCACCGGTGACGGAGGGGAGAGGACGGGGGGTGGCGCGGAGCGGCGCGGCCTGCATGGTGTGGACTCCCTCGGGGAGGTCGGAGGAGCGATGGTTGCGGGAGCGGTGCGTGCATCCATCGTCACGGAACGGTGTTACCAACGGATGACCTGCTGGTCAAACACCAATGAAACGTTGACGCGGCCCGCACGTCCCCAGCCTGGGGAAGTGCGGGCCGCGTCCTCACAGCATGTGCCACGATTCACAAGGCGGCACACCGGGCAGATCAAACCGCCTGACTGGACGCCTCGACCTCGCGCCGCTCGATGGCCTGCTGGTAAAGGCGGCCGGCGCGGTAGGAGGAGCGGACCAGCGGGCCGGACATGACACCCGCGTAGCCGATCTCCTCGGCCTCCTCCTTGAGCTCCACGAACTCGGCGGGCTTGACCCAGCGCTCGATGGGGTGGTGGCGCACGGAGGGGCGCAGGTACTGGGTGATCGTGATCAGCTCGCAGCCCGCGTCGTGCAGGTCCTGCAGTGCCTGGCTGATCTCCTCGCGCTCCTCGCCCATGCCCAGGATGAGGTTGGACTTGGTGACCAGACCGGCCTCGCGGGACTTGGAGATGACCTCCAGCGAACGCTCGTAGCGGAAGCCGGGGCGGATCCGCTTGAAGATGCGCGGCACGGTCTCGACGTTGTGGGCCAGCACCTCGGGGCGGGAGGAGAAGACCTCGGCCAGCTGCTCCGGGACCGCGTTGAAGTCGGGGATCAGCAGCTCGACGCCGGTGTCCGGCATCGCGGCGTGGATCTGCCGGACCGTCTCGGCGTAGAGCCAGGCGCCGCCGTCCTCCAGGTCGTCGCGCGCGACGCCGGTGATCGTGGCGTACTTCAGGCCCATCGTCTGGACGGACTCGGCGACCCGGCGGGGCTCGTCGCGGTCCAGCTCCTGAGGCTTTCCGGTGTCGATCTGGCAGAAGTCACACCGGCGGGTGCACTGGTCACCGCCGATGAGGAAGGTCGCCTCGCGGTCCTCCCAGCATTCAAAGATGTTGGGACAGCCCGCCTCCTGGCAGACCGTGTGCAGGCCCTCGCTCTTCACCAGGCCCTGGAGGTGGTTGTACTCGGGACCCATTTTCGCCCGGGTCTTGATCCACTCGGGCTTGCGCTCGATGGGGGTCTGGCTGTTCCGGACCTCCAGGCGCAACATCTTGCGTCCGTCGGGTGCGACTGCGGACACGTCCGGCTCCCTACGACTTCGATTCTTCGGCGTCCACCAGGGTACGCCCGTAAATTCGCACGTTTTTACGTCATGCCCTTGCGTTACCGCTGGACGTCATGGCGTTACGTGCAGGGCAACCCCGTACGGCGGGGTCGCATTCCCGGCAGCTGGAGGTCAGACCGCGCGGGGCAGGAGCTCGGCGTTCTCCAGGACGTCGCGCAGGTGCTTCTCCGCGACCGGCAGCACCTCGGCGATCGTGATGTCGCGGCCCAGCTCATTGGCGAGCGAGGCGACGCCGGCGTCACGGATGCCGCACGGGACGATCTTGTCGAACGAGGTGTTGTCCGGGTTCACGTTCAGCGAGAAGCCGTGCATCGTGACGCCCTTGGCGACGCGGATGCCGATCGCGGCGAGCTTGCGGTCCTCGCGGCGCTGGCCGGCGTTGGAGGGGGCGTACTCGGGGCCGTTGAGCCGCGGGTCGAACATCTCGTCCGCCACTCGCGGGTCGAAGTCCAGGTTCAGGCCGCCCAGCGCCGCCCGCTGCTCGACCGGGTCGCCGAGCACCCATACGCCGCTGCGGCCCTCGACCCGGCTGGTCTCCACGCCGAACTCGGCGCAGACCCGGATCAGGGCGTCCTCGAGGCGCCGCACATGGGCGACGACGTCGACCGGGCGCGGCAGCTTCTGGATGGGATAGCCGACCAGCTGGCCGGGGCCGTGCCAGGTGATCTTGCCGCCGCGGTCCACATCGATGACGGGGGTGCCGTCCAGGGGGCGCTCGTCGTCGGACGTGCGCCGTCCGGCGGTGTACACGGGCAGGTGCTCCAGCAGCAGGCAGGTGTCCGGCACTTCGTCGGCGAACCGGGCGGCGTGCACCCGGCGCTGCTCCTGCCACGCGGTCTCGTAGTCCACGGCGTCGGCACCGAAGCCCATATGCACAAAGTGCAGCCCCTCGGGTGCGGGGGTCTCCCCCCGAGAGATCGCAGTCACGGCAGCTCCTCTTCGCACTTCCGTCTCCCGTTGCACGGTGCTGCACCAGGAGAGCCATATCGCGCCCATGCCACTGTACGACCGCCGCTCCCGCCCGCTGCAGGCGGCCGGTTTCCGGCCCGGCGGAACCCGGCCCGCCGTACCGCAGGTTTCCTGCTCACACGATCGGATGAACGCGGGGCACAGGCGGTCAGAAAGGCGCCGAAGGCCGTTACATTCACGCCGTCCCACAAGGGCGAAGGAGCGTTGCCGGACAGGGTGAGCCGAGCCCGGCGGCCAGGCTCGGAAAGCAGGAGACCGGTAAAGCCGATGACCGAACGACCCCCGCACCACACGCCCAACCGCCAGCTCGCCGCGCTCATCGCCGAGGCGGGATTCTCCAACGCAGGGCTGGCCAGAAGGGTCGATCAGCTCGGCATCGAGCACGGCCTCGACCTGCGCTACGACAAGACCTCGGTGACGCGCTGGCTGCGCGGCCAGCAGCCCAGAGGCACCACCCCCGCGCTGATCGCGGAGGTGTTCACGCGCCGGCTGGGGCGCCGGCTCTCGGCGCAGGATCTCGGACTGGACGCCTGTGCGCCGGTGTACGCCGGGCTCGAATTCGCCGCCAGCCCCGCCGAGGCGGTGGACATCGTCAGCGGTCTGTGGCGCAAGGACTCCGGCAGCCATGCCGAACTCCGCAAGATCGCCTTCACCCCGGCCGGGCTCGTGGTGCCCAGCCGGGACTGGCTGATCGGCCGCGCCGACGAACGGGTCGCCCGCGGCGAGACCGGCGCCGACGGCAGCGGCCGGGTCCCGGTCCAGGGCGGCCGCCCGGCCGTGCCGCGCCAGCGCCGCACCGACCGCGTCGACCGCGCCCCGGGCGCCCGGGTCACCTCCGGCGACATCGCCGCGCTGCGCTCGGTCGGCGAGCTGTTCCGGGCGCTGGACCACGCCTACGGCGGCGGCCACGCCCGGCAGGCACTGGTGCGCTATCTGGAGCACGAGGCCGAGCCGATGCTGCGCGGCAGCTACGGGGAGGCGACCGGCCGCCGGCTGTTCGCGGCCGCCGCCGACCTGACCCGGCTGGCCGGCTGGACCTCGTACGACATCGCCGCGCACGGCCTGGCGCAGCGGTACTTCGTGCAGGCGCTGCGGCTGGCCCAGGCGGCCGGCGACCGGGCGTACGGGTCCTACGTCCTGGTGACGATGAGCCGGCAGGCCGTCTATCTGGGGCACGGCAGGGAGGCCGTCCAGCTGGCGCGGGTCGCCCAGCAGGGCGTCGGCAGCAGCGCGCCGCCGGTCGTCCAGGCGCTGCTGCACTCC
This sequence comes from Streptomyces sp. NPDC053427, assembly GCF_044544985.1. NCBI lineage: Bacteria > Bacillati > Actinomycetota > Actinomycetes > Kitasatosporales > Streptomycetaceae > Streptomyces > Streptomyces sp. NPDC053427. The sequence continues at coordinate 47,122 of NZ_JBITYA010000008.1, forward strand.
GCGGAGGCGCGCGGGCACGGCCTGATGGGCGAGGTCCGGGCCTGTACGGCCTCGCTGGCCCGCGCGGAGCGGGCGCTGGAGGCCGCCCGGCCCGGCGACGACACCCCGTACTGGGCGCGGTTCTTCGACGAGGCCCAGCTGGCCGACGAGCTGGCACACTGCCACCGCGACCTCCAGCAGTACCGCGCCGCCTCCCAGCACGCCGAGCGCTCGCTCCAGCTGCGGCCGGCCTCCTTCGCCCGCAGCCGCCTGTTCTGCCGGGTGGTGCTGGCCAGCGCCCGGCTGGGCCTGGGCGAGCTGGAGCAGGCCTGCACGCTGGGCGCGGAGGCGGCGCTCCAGGCGTCCGAGATGCGGTCCGTCCGCGCCCATGAGTACGTACGGGACTTCGAGCGCCGCCTGGAGCCGTACCGCGATGCGGCGGCGGTGCGCGGGTACCGGGACCGGGTCGCCGCCCTGGGGTGAGCCCTGCCCGGCGGCGCGGGTCAGGCCGCCGGGCGCAGGGTGCGCGGCTCGGCGAGGGCCGGCAGGCCGAAGTCCCGCAGCAGGGCGCGGGCGGCCCGGCGGCCCGAGTGCAGCGCCCCCTGGAGCGTGCCGGTGTCCCGGTGGTCGCCGCACACGTACAGGCCCGACAGCACCCGCACCGGCCGCTGGGGATCGTAGGGCGCGGGCATCGCCGGTACCGCGTACGGGTCGTGATGGCCGGTCAGCAGCTGCCAGTCGTCGGTCGCCGCGCCGTAGAGCTTCTCCAGCTGCGGCCGGACCGTCTTGTCCAGGACGGACAGCGGCAGCGAGGCGGCGGCGCCGAGCACCGTCGTGGTGATCAGCGAGTGGCCCGGCGGCGTGCGCGACGGGTCGATGGCCCCGGCGGCGTAGGTGTGGGCCACCGGGCCGTCCGTCGGGAGGATCAGCGCCGTGTCCCGGGACGGGGCCATGCCGTTGCGCGGGCCCGGCGCGGTGCCCGTGGTGTGGTGCAGGACGGTCACCGGGTGGAAGGCGGGCACCCGCAGCCCCGGCAGCAGTTCGGCGGCGTCGTGGGCACCGGTCGCCACGAGGACGGCGCGACAGGGGATGAGCCCGTGTTCGGCGGTGCCGACGCCGTTGGTGGAGACGGACGTGGCGCGCACGGACGTACGGACCGTGCCCGGGGGCAGGGCGGCGGCGAGGAGTTCGGGGACGGCAAAGGCGCCGCCGGCCGGCAGGCACAGCCGGCCCTCGGCGAAGTCGCGCAGGACCCGGGCGGCACCGCGGCTGGAACAGCGCAGCCGGGGGTCGCAGGTCAGCGCGGCGAGCAGCGGCCGCAGAAACGCGTCCTGGGGGCGCGGAGGGAATCCTGCGCGGCCCGCCAGGGTGTCAGCCACCGGGCGGTCGGCGGGCGTTGCGGCGGCGGTGCGGTCCCCGTTGCGGTCGGTGCGGCGGTCGGCGCGTGAGAGGGCGCGCGCGGCGTAGAGTGCGCCCCTTGTGCTCCGGGGCGAGCTGATGCGCTGCGCCCGCTGGCCGTTGTGGAGACACAGACCGGGCGCGAACGGCCGCAGCGCCAGCGCCCCGAGGCCCGGCGTACGGCGCAGCTCGGCGATGGAGACCGCCAGCGGGCGGCCGCTCCTGTCCAGCCGGAAGCCGTCGATGGCGTCGGTGGTGGCGCGGCCGCCGATCCGTGGCGCGGCCTCCAGCACGGTGACCGACGCTCCGGCGCCGGTCAGATGACGGGCGGCGGCGAGACCGGCCGGGCCGGCTCCCACGATGACGATGTCCACGGTCGATGCGGTGCGCAGCACGGTGCCCTCCCGGGGGCTGTCCCGGCGGCGGCACCGGGCCCTGCCCCGTGCCGCCGTGCCGGATGCCGGTGGTCTGTGCCGGGACCTTAGGAGGGGGCGGGGAAACGCGACAGGGGGCGTCCGGGGCGCGCCGTTGCGTCGTCCGCCACGCTGCCGGGCCTCCGGGACCTCGTCCCCGCGGCCCGGCCCCGTCCGGCGGTTTCGCGGCCGCCCCGGGCGGGGGCCGGGCAGTGGCGGGTCACGCGGCGCGTACGGCGTCCATGATGCGGGGGTGGGCGAAGGTGAAGCCGGAGTCCAAAAGGCGCCGGGGGATGATGCGCTGGCTGGCCAGGACGTCGCCCGCGAACTCTCCCAGGGCGAGGCGGAGTACGGGCGCGGGGACGGTGAGGAGGGTGGGGCGGTGGAAGAACTTGCCCATCACCGCGGTCGCCTCGCGGTTGGTGACGGGCTCCGGGGCGGTGAGATTGACGGGGCCGGTGAGGGACTCGGTGTCGACGAGGTGGCGGAGCGCGGCGATGTGGTCCTGGAGGGAGATGAAGCTCCAGTACTGGCTGCCGTCGCCCAGCCGGCCGCCCAGGCCCAGGCGGAAGACCGGGAAGAGCCGTCCCCAGGCGCCGCCCGAACGGCCCACGACAAGGCCGGTGCGGGCGAAGACCGTACGGATGCCCGCTTCCTGGGCGGGCGCGGCGGCGTCCTCCCACGCGACGCAGACCTCCGGCAGGAAGCCCGTACCGGGTGCCCCGGTCTCGTCCGTACGCCGGCTGCCGGTGTCGCCGTAGTAGCCGATCGCGCTGCCGCACACGAAGACGCGCGGCGGGTCGTCCATCGCGGCGAGGGCGGTGGCGACGGCCTTGGTGCCCAGGACGCGGCTGTCGCGGATCTCGCGCTTGTACGCGGGTGTCCAGCGGTGGTCGCCCACGCCCGCGCCGGCGAGATGCACCACCGCCTCGCAGCCCGCGAGCCCGGCCACATCGACCTCCTGGCCGCGGGGGTCCCAGTGGACCTCGTCGGGGGCCGCGGGCGGGCGCCGCACGAGCCGGACGACGTCGTGCCCGTCCGCCCGCAGCGAGCGAACGAGTTCCGTGCCGATGAGACCGGTCGAGCCGGTGATCGCGATCCGCATGGGGCCATACTGCCCGCCGGGCCGGGGGAGGGGCCGCACACGGGGTGGCGCGCGCCCTATGGCCTGAAACGGTCCCAGAGCTGGGGGAAGCGCTCCGCCAGGGTGTCGTCGTCGTCGAAGTCGAGGTAGGTGCCCAGCGGTTCGCGGGGCGGCGGCGGCAGGCCGAGGTCGGGCATCACCGTGCCGGTCAGCCGCTCGTACGCCTCGTCGGCCGCATAGCCCAGCTCCTCCGCGTCGCCGTCCACCTCCTCGTCGAAGTCCTCCACGAGCTCGGCGAGATGGTCGGGGTTGTGCAGCGCGCCCTCGAAGACCTCCCGGCCCTGGCCGATGAGCCAGCAGCGGAAGTAGTCGAAGGCGTCGTCGCTGGCGCCGTCCAGCATCACCGCGGCCGCGGCCCACAGATCCCAGGCGTACGCGCGGTTGTAGCGGGACTCGAAGTGGCGGGCGAAGTCGGTGACGGCGTCCGGGTCCAGCCCGAGCAGCCGCTCGACCAGGGCGTCGGCCTGCTCCTCGGGATCGCCCTCGGCGGCCTCGCGGGAGGCGTCGATGAGCTCCCAGAACTCCGTCTCGTCCATCACCGCTCCAGCATCGGCCCTGGCGCGGCGCCGCGCACGCGGAGTCCCCCGGATGCGACGCGGTTGTTACCGGGACCGGTGACGGGACGTCCGGTACGGCCCTCGGGGCGCGGACCCGGTGGCCGCTCCTCCGGGCCGGTGATCCCTCGTGTGACCGTCTCAAGAATCACTCGTTGGAAGGCGTGCAAAGACCATCGCGACATTTCCCCCATACGCGAAGGGCTGTTTCAGGCCATGCCCATGGACGAAAGAACTCGGGCCGATGTCGAGCGGGCCGAGGCGGCCATCGTGGAGCACTATCCGCGGCTGGTCCGCCTCGGCTACCTCGTACTGCCGCCGTCGATGGGCCGCCACCGCCGGGTCCTGGCCGCACACGGCCTGGTCCAGCGGGCGCTGCCACGCGCCGGCCGACGCGGCCGCGAGCGCGGCGCCCTGCCCGCCCAGCGCGGCCCGGAGACCGCATCCAGCTACGAGCTGGTGCGGCTGCGCACCCTGCGGCTGGCGCTGGCGTACGAGAACCGGCCCGCCCGGCCGCTGCCCGCGCTGCCCTTCGTCTGGGGGCTGCGGCTCTTCCCCCGGGCCGGCGGCGCCGATGAACTCGCCCTGGACCAGGCGCTGTCCGCCGTGCCCGCCCCCGTACGGGCCGCCGTCGGGCTGTGGCACCTGGAGGGCCTCGACGGGGACGCGGCCCGCGCCGTCCTGGTCGCCGCCGGGGTCGGGGACCCCGACGCGGCGCAGCGGGCGGCCGACCGGCTGGACCGCGCCGCCGGGGCGGGCGCCGCCGCGCTGCTGGACTCCGGGGAGTTCGACCCGTGCACGGTGCAGACCCGGCCCACCGACCTGCTGCGCCGCCGCCAGCGGGTGCGGGCGTCGGCCGCACTGGTGGCCGTGGTGGCGGCCGGTACGGCCGTGGCGGGGGTGGCGGGCGGCGACGACGCCCGGCCACGGCACGAGACCGTCGCACAGCAGGCGCTGGACCCGGCCCGGCTGCTGCGCACCCCCAACGAGCAGTGGGCCGACACCTCACGGGTGGACTTCACCGCCTGGCCGCCCCGCGGACGGCAGGCCGGCGACCGGGAGCTGCTGGGGCGGGCGCTGCGGGTCTGGGCGGCGCCGCCCGCCGGAACGCGGATCACCGCCTCCGCCGGGACGTCCACCAGGCCGCCGGACCAGCCGCCCCGGCTCCTGTACGCGGGACTGATCGACAACGTCATGGTGGTGGTCTTCCACGACGGCGACCGGCTGGTGCGCTACGCCGAGCCCGTGGACACCACGCCCACCCTGCACTTCGCGCGGGTCGACAACGCGGACCTGACGACCGGCGGCGCGCTGGTGATCGGCCGCGGAAACGGCTGGATGCGCTATCTGCTCGCGCCGTGGGTGTCGGACATCGCGGTCCTGGACCTGCTCGCGCCCGACGCCCCGGGACGCGGGCTGCATCTCGCCCCGGACGGGGTCACCGACCGGATCCCGACGCCGCCCGCGGACGGCGGCGACTGCGGAAGCTGGCCGGTGGCCCGATTGCGCTCCTCCACACGGATCGCCGAGGACCGTTCCTTCCTGCTGACCGACCTCGGGGATCTCGCGCCCGTCCATCTGACCTCTCGGCCCGCGCTGCCCGCCGCCACCGGTCCGGGCGAGGTCACCGACGCCCCCGCGCTGCGGAGCTGGGCCCGTACGGCCTGCTCGCTGCGCTCGCTACGGGGCGCCGGCGCCCGGTCCGTCAACAACTGGGCGTACGCCGAACAGCGCCTCCCGGAGGAGGGAGGCAGCGCCACCTGGGTCTGCACCCGCGCCGACACCTGGCGCGGCCCCGGCCGGATCACCGTGCAGTTCCAGCCGCCCGCCGCGCGCCCGGCGGACCCCGGGCGGATCGCCGGACGGGCCGCCGGCACCGCGGCCTGCGGGCGCTTCGGGCGCCCGGTGGTCGGCGACGTCCACTGGCAGGCGAAGTCCGGGAAGTGGTACCTGCTCGCCGCGGGCAGCCGAGGGGTCGGCGGGATCGATGTCACGGGCGGCGTACGGGCCGGCGGCAACGGGGCCACGCTTGCCGTACCGGCTCCGCAGGGCGCGGCGGCCGAGGTGACGGGGCGATCGGCGGACGGGGGGAGCGTGCGGGCGGTGCGTCCGTGACCGGCCGACCGGCCGACCGGCCGACCGGCCGACCGGCCTGCCGACCGGCCTGCCGACCTACCGGCCCACCTACCGGCCAACCGGCCCACCTGCCGGTAGGGGCCGGACCGGAAGGCCGCCGCCGCCCCGGCGGGCATCCCCGCCCCGCATTCCCGCCCGGCACCCCTGCGCGCCCATCAATCCCGACAGAAGGTGTCTGGATTCGCTGTCAGGGTCGTGAGGTGCACAGATGCACGGCGGCCGGACGGGCCGCCGGGTGCCCGACAACGAGGAGTGGCGAAGTGACGGGACACGAGGACCGGTCCGTGGCGGGGGATCTGACCGGCACGGTGGCGCTGGTCGCCGGGGCGACCCGGGGCGCGGGCCGGGCGATGGCCGTGGAGCTGGGCCGGGCCGGCGCGCTGGTGTATGTCACCGGGCGGACGACCAGGGAGCGGGTCAGCGAGGTCGGGCGCCCCTCGGAGACCATCGAACAGACCGCGGAGCTGGTGACCGCGGCGGGCGGCACCGGGATCGCCGTACCGACCGACCATCTGGAACCCGCCCAGGTCAAGGCGCTGACCGAGCGCATCGACCGCGAACAGGGGCGGCTGGACGTCCTCGTCAACAGCCTCTGGGGCGGCGACCGTCTGATCGAGTTCGACACCAAGCTCTGGGATCTCGATCTGGAGGGCGGGCTGAGGATGTTCCGCCTCGGCATCGACAGCCACGTCATCACCGGTCATTACGCGCTGCCGCTGCTGATCCGGCGGCCCGGGGGACTGGTGGTCGAGATCACCGACGGCACCGCCGCCTTCAACCGGACCTACCGCGACAACCTCTGCTTCGACCTCACCAAGAACGCCCCGCACCGCATCGCCTTCGGCCTCGCCGCCGAGCTCGAGGAGTACGGCGGTACGGCCGTCTCGCTCACCCCCGGCTTCCTGCGCTCCGAGGAGATGCTGGACCACTTCGGTGTGACGGAGGGGACCTGGCGCGATGCGGTGGCCGAGGAGCCGCACTTCGCCATCGCCGAGTCCCCGGCCCTGATCGCCCGCGCCGTGCGGGCGCTGGCCGCCGACCCGGACCGGGGGCGCTGGAGCGGCCAGTCGCTCTCCAGCGGCCAGTTGGCGAAGGAGTACGACTTCACCGACACGGACGGCTCCCGCCCGGACTGCTTCGGCTACTTCGAGGAGGTGGTCCTCGGCGGGAAGGACGCGCCGGCGGCGGACTACCGGTAGGGCGGGCCTCCGGTCCCCGGCGGGCCCGCCGGGGAGAACCGGGGCGGGCAGGGCTACGCGTACAGCGCGGCCGTCCGGTGGGCGGCCGCCGCGAGGCGCTCGCGCAGCTCGGGGGGCGCCAGCACCTCGCCCTCCGGGCCGAGCGCCAGCAGCTGGGCGTAGGCGACCTCGGCGGACTCCACGGCCAGGGTCACGGTCAGCCGCCCGTCCTCGTCGGGCCCGCCCGCCGCCTCGGCCTCGGCTATCGCCGCCCGGGCCGCCGCGCGCTCGGTGACGTACGGCAGCTGGAGCGCGCCGCGCGGGGAGAGCCGGAGTATCACCTCCTCGCGCAGGATCGACCGGGCGAACTCCGCCGCCCGCTCGGCCCAGAACGCGGGCAGGTCGAACTCCTCGTCCCGGCCGAAGCGTTCGTCCCCGGCCTCGACGGCGGCGAAGCGATCGACCCGGTAGACCCGGAAGGCGCCCGCCCGTCGCCCGGCCACCGCCCCGGACGGAAGCCCTTCGGGCTGCTCCTCCGCTGCCCGCGCCGCCAGATACCACACCCCCGCTTTCAGAACGAGCCCGTACGGCTCCAACTCCCGCTGCACCTCGGTGTCCTTGCGGCGGTAGCGCGCGGTGATCCGTCGGTCGTCCCGGACCGCGTCGGCGAGGGCGGGCAGCAGGGCGGGCGTCTCGGGCTCCTGGTACCAAGCGGGTGCGTCGAGATGGAAGCGCTGGGCGGCGCCCGCGGCGGCGTCCCGCAGCTCGGGCAGCAGCGCGGCGGACACCTTGAGGCGGGCGGCTGAGGCGGCGTCGGCGAGGCCCATCTCGCGCAGCGCGGAGGGCACTCCGGACAGGAAGAGCGCCTCCGCCTCGCTGCGGCCCAGGCCCGTGAGGCGGGTGCGGTACCCACCGATCAGGCGGTACCCGCCGGCCCGGCCGCGGTCGGCGTAGACGGGCACGCCGGCCTCCGAGAGCGAGAGGACGTCCCGGGCGACCGTGCGCTCGGAGACCTCCAGCTCGCGCGCCAGCTCGGCGGCCGTCATCGACGGCCGCGACTGGAGCAGCAACACCATCTTGATCAGCCGGGCAGCGCGCATACCTTCATCATGCCGGGCACCACCGACAACGAACCGGCCCGGCCGAGTCAGGGCATGGCCGGCCGGGCCGGTGGGTTCCCGTGCGGAGGCCCCGGGCGCGGGAAGGTGGCCTCCGCACGGGAGTTCGGGGAGAGCCCGTCGAGGGGCTCTCAGGGGCGGGGCGGCGGGCCCGCGGGGCGGGCGGCGCCCGGTGTCGGCCGGGGCCGCCCGCGTCTCATCGGCCGCGGGCCGGTCGGCGCCGCACCTGCTGCGGCGGCCGGCCGCCACGGCCCCCGGGCCTCACAGGCCGTACCGCTGCCGGGCCTCCTTGACCGTCTCCGGCTTGACCTCGCCCCGGCGGGCCAGCGCGGCCAGCGCCTGGACGACCACCGACTGCGGGTCGACGCCGAAGTGGCGGCGGGCCGCGTCGCGGGTGTCGGAGAGGCCGAAGCCGTCGGTGCCGATGGAGACCCAGTCCTGCTCGACCCAGGGGGCGATCTGGTCCGGGACGGCCCGCATCCAGTCGCTGACCGCGACCACCGGACCGGGAGCGCCGGCCAGTGCACGGGTGACGTACGGGACCCGGTCCTCGCCCTCCAGGCGGGCGGCGTCGCACTCCAGGGCGTCGCGGCGCAGCTCGCCCCAGGAGGTCGCGGACCATACGTCGGCGGCCACGTCCCAGTCCTCGGCGAGCAGCCGCTGCGCCTCCAGGGCCCAGTGGATCGCGGTGCCGGAGGCCAGCAGCTGCAGGCGCGGGTTCTCGGACGTCGCGTTGGCGGCTTCCTTGAAGCGGTAGAGGCCCTTGATGATGCCCTCTTCGACGCCTTCGGGCATGGCCGGCTGCGGCTTGGGCTCGTTGTAGACGGTGAGGTAGTAGAAGACGTTCTCGCCGGTGGGGAATTCAGCCGTCTCGCCGTACATCCGGCGCAGACCGTCCTTGACGATCACCGCGATTTCGTAGGCGAAGGCCGGGTCGTAGTTGAGCGACGCCGGGTTCGTGGACGCGATCAGGTGCGAGTGGCCGTCGGCGTGCTGCAGGCCCTCACCGGTCAGGGTCGTACGGCCCGCGGTGGCACCGACGATGAAGCCCTTGCCGAGCTGGTCGGCGAGCTGCCACATCTGGTCGGCGGTGCGCTGCCAGCCGAACATCGAGTAGAAGATGTAGAAGGGGATCATCGGCTCGCCGTGTGTCGCGTACGACGTGGCGGCGGCGATGAAGTCGGCCATGGCGCCGGCCTCGGTGATCCCCTCGTTGAGGATCTGGCCGTCGGTGGCTTCCTTGTAGTACATCAGCTGGTCGCGGTCGACCGGCTCGTACGTCTGGCCCTTCGGGGAGTAGATACCGGCCGACGGGAACAGCGACTCCATACCGAAGGTACGGGCCTCGTCCGGGACGATCGGCACCCAGCGCCGGCCGGTCTCCTTGTCCCGGATCAGGTCCTTGACCAGGCGGACGAAGGCCATGGTGGTGGCCATCTCCTGCTTGCCGGATCCCTTGTACAGCGCCTTGAAGGCGCGCTCCTCGGGCTGCGGCAGCGCGGCCGAGGCGTGCAGGCGGCGGGCCGGGGCCGGACCGCCGAGGGCGGCGCGGCGCTCCTGGAGGTAGCGGACCTCGGGGGAGTCGGCTCCCGGGTGGCCGTACGGCACCAGGTCCTCGTCCAGCCTGGCGTCCGGGATCGGAAGGTCGAGCAGGTCGCGCATCGCGCGGAACTCCTTGCCCGAGAGCTTCTTCATCTGGTGGTTGGCGTTCTTGGACTCGAAGCCGGGGCCGAGGGTGTAGCCCTTGACGGTCTGGGCGAGGATCACGGTCGGCGCGCCCTTGAAGCCGACGGCCGCCTTGTACGCCGCGTACACCTTGCGGGACTCGTGGCCGCCGCGGGAGGTGTGGAAGCACTCGGCGATCTTCGCGTCGGTCAGCACCTTCGCCATCTCGGCGAGGGCCGGCTCGGCGCCGAAGAAGTGCTCGCGGATGTAGGCGACGTCGCGGGTGGCGTACGTCTGGAACTGCGCGTCCGGCACCTGGCGCAGCCGGCGGACCAGCGCGCCCGTGGTGTCGAGCTGGAACAGCTCGTCCCAGGCGGAGCCCCACAGCGACTTGACGACGTTCCAGCCGGCGGCGCGGAACTGCGCCTCCAGCTCCTGAACGATCTTGAAGTTGGCGCGCACCGGACCGTCGAGCCGCTGCAGGTTGCAGTTGATGACGAAGGTCAGGTTGTCCAGGCCCTCGCGACCGGCCAGCGCGAGGGCGGCGGTCGACTCGGGCTCGTCCATCTCGCCGTCGCCCAGGAAGGCCCAGACGTGCGAGTTGGCGGTGTCCTTGATGCCGCGGCCCTGGAGGTAGCGGTTGAAACGGGCCTGGTAGATCGCCGACAGCGGGCCGAGGCCCATGGAGACGGTCGGGAACTCCCACAGCCACGGCAGGCGCCGCGGGTGCGGGTAGGAGGGCAGGCCCTTGCCGCCGGACTCCTGGCGGAAGTGGTCGAGGTGGTCCTCGGTGAGGCGGCCGTCGAGGAAGGCGCGGGCGTAGATGCCGGGGGAGGCGTGGCCCTGGATGTAGAGCTGGTCGCCGCTGCCGTCGCCCTCCTTGCCGCGGAAGAAGTGGTTGAAGCCCGTCTCGTACAGCCAGGCCGCGGACGCGAAGGTCGCGATGTGGCCGCCGACGCCGAACCGCGAGCCGCGGGTGACCATCGCGGCCGCGTTCCAGCGGTTCCAGGCGGTGATCCGGGCCTCCATCGCCTCGTCGCCCGGGAAGGCGGGCTCGGCGGAGGTCGGGATGGTGTTGACGTAGTCCGTCTCCAGGGGCGCGAGCCCGGGAGCACCGTTGTGCTCCAGCGCGCGGCGCATCAGATACGCGGCGCGGTGCGGGCCCGCGGCCTTGGTGACGGCGTCAACGGACTCGCGCCACTCGGCGGTCTCCTCGGGATCCCGGTCCGGGAGCTGGTCGAGCTGGCTGTACGGCAGGCGTACGGGATCGGGCATGGGTGGCCCCTTTCCGGACGGTGGGTCGGGAGTGCGAGTGATGCTTGGCAGGCAGGGGTGTCGCGCCCCGACAGAGGACGATACGCCCCTGATCGATGATCGATCAACGCTCCGCGCGCGGATAACCGCAGGTCGGCACGGGGTGCCGTACATTTCGGCACGCGGTGCCAGCAAAAAGCGGGGCGCCGGAGGTCTCCTCCGATACGCCCCGCGGGCCCCGCCGAAGCCCTCTCAGACCCTCGGTGCGCAGCTCAGCACGTGTGTCTTGAGCAAGGTGCCGATCTTCGGGTCGCGCCGCCGGAACGCGTCCACGATCTCCTGATGGTCCTGGGCGTGCGAACGCGGCTCCGGGCTGAACCAGCGGATCGACAGCGTCGTCCAGACCTCGATGCCCAGCGACTCCCAGGTGTGCAGCAGAACGGCGTTCCCGGCCGCCTGCACGATCTCCCGGTGGAAGGCCACGGTGTGCCGCACCTGCGCCTCCCCGTCCCCCGCCAGGTCGGCCTCCCGCAGCGCCGCCACCTCGCGCTCCAGGGCCGCCGTATCGTCCGCCAGCCGGCCCGCCGCCAGCTCCGCGGCCACCTGTTCGAGCCCGGCCCGTACGGGATAGCTCTCCCTGAGGTCGTCCGCGGTCAGATTCCGCACCCGGACGCCCTTGTTCGGCGCCGACTCGATCAGCTGCAGTGACTCCAGCTCCCGCAGCGCCTCACGGACCGGCGTCTGGCTGACCTCCAGCTCCACGGCGATCCGGCGCTCCACGATCCGCTCGCCCGGCTGCCAGCGGCCGCTGACGATCCCCTCGAGGATGTGCTCGCGGATCTGCTCGCGCAGCGAATGGACGACGGGCGGGGTCATGAGGTGCTCCTTCAGAGCGGGTGGTGACGAGCGAGGGGCCGCGGAGGCCATTATCCGCGAGGGGCGCACGGATCCGGCAGACGGCAAAGGGGTCGGGGACGCACAAAAGGGCCGGCCCCGGCTCGTGAGAACCGGGGCCGACCCCTGGCGCACCTACGGCGTGCCTGCCGGACTCAGAGACCGATCTCGGTCTCGAACTCGGCGGCCTCCAGGATCTGCTTGACCGTGGTCAGGTAGCGGGCGGCGTCGGCGCCGTCCACCAGACGGTGGTCGTAGGAGAGCGCGAGGTAGGTCATGTCGCGCACGGCGATGGTCTCGCCGAGGTCCGGGTGGTTGATGACCACCGGGCGCTTGACGGTGGCACCGATGCCCAGGATGCCGACCTGGTTCGGCGGCACGATGACCGTGTCGAACAGCGCACCGCGCGAGCCGGTGTTGGAGATGGTGAAGGTCGCACCGGACAGCTCGTCCGGGGTGATCTTGTTGCCGCGGACCTTGCCCGCCAGCTCCGCCGTCTTCCGGGCGATACCGGCGATGTTCAGGTCGCCCGCACCCTTGATGACCGGGGTCATCAGGCCCTTCTCCGCGTCCACCGCGATACCGACGTTCTCGGTGTCGAAGTAGGTGATGGTGCCCTCGTCCTCGTTGATCCGGGCGTTGACGACCGGGTGGGCCTTCAGCGCCTGGACAGCGGCCTTGACGAAGAACGGCATCGGGGAGAGCTTGACGCCCTCACGCTGCGCGAAGGCGTCCTTGGCCTTGTTGCGCATCCGCATGATCGCGGTGATGTCCACCTCGACCACGGAGGTCAGCTGCGCCTGGCCGTGCAGGGCCTTCATCATGTTGTCGCCGATGACCTTGCGCATCCGCGGCATCTTGACGGTCTGACCGCGCAGCGGGGAGACCTCGAGGGCCGGAGCCTTCGAGACGGCGGCGGCCGGGGCGGCAGCCGGAGCGGCGGCCTTGAGGGCCTCCGCGGCGGCGATGACGTCCTGCTTGCGGACGCGGCCACCGACGCCGGTGCCCTTGACCGTGGCGAGGTTCACGCCGGTCTCCGCGGCGAGCTTGCGCACCAGCGGAGTGACGTACGCGGCCTCCTCACCCGCGGCCGGAGCCGGGGTGACGGGGGCCGGGGCGGCAACGGGGGCCGGAGCCGCAACCGGCGCGGGGGCCGGAGCGGGCGCGGGAGCCGGGGCCGGAGCAGCGGCCGGGGCGGGCGCCGGGGCCGGAGCAGCGGCCGGGGCCGGAGCGGCGGCCGGAGCCGGGGCCGGGGCGGCCGGGGCGGCGGCCGGAGCCGCACCCTTCACGCCGATGACGGCGAGCTTGGCGCCGACCTCGGCGGTCTCGTCCTCGCCGACCACGATCTCCAGCAGCGTGCCGGAGGCCGGTGCCGGAATCTCGGTGTCGACCTTGTCCGTGGAGACCTCCAGCAGCGGCTCGTCGGCCTGGACCTCCTCGCCGACCTCCTTCAGCCAGCGGGTGACGGTGCCCTCGGTGACGCTCTCGCCGAGCGCGGGGAGGACGACGTCGGTGCCCTCGGCGCCACCCGCGGGGGCGGCGGCGGGGGCAGGGGCCTCGGCGGCCGGAGCCGGGGTGGGCTCGGGCTGCGGCTGGGCGGCGGGCGCCTCAGCGGCGGCGGGGGCAGGGGCGGCAGCGGGCGCGCCCGTGCCGTCGTCGATGAGGGCCAGCTCGGCGCCGACCCCCACCGTCTCGTCCTCGGCCACCTTGATGGAGGCCAGGATGCCGGCGGCCGGTGCCGGGATCTCGGTGTCGACCTTGTCGGTCGACACCTCGAGCAGCGGCTCATCGGCCTCTACGCGCTCACCCTCGGCCTTCAGCCAGCGGGTGACGGTGCCCTCGGTGACGCTCTCGCCGAGCGCCGGCAGGGTTACGGAAACCGCCATGGTTTCGGTTGCTCCTATCGAATGTGCGGATGTGGTCGCGCCCGGGACTGGGGGTCAGTCGTGGGAGTGGAGAGGCTTCCCGGCCAGGGCCAGGTGGGCCTCACCGAGAGCTTCGTTCTGCGTCGGGTGCGCGTGTACGAGCTGCGCAACCTCGGCCGGCAGGGCCTCCCAGTTGTAGACCAGCTGGGCCTCGCCGACCTGCTCGCCCATACGGTCACCGACCATGTGGACGCCGACCACGGCACCATCCTTGACCTGGACGAGCTTGATCTCGCCCGTGGTCTTGAGGATCTTGCTCTTGCCGTTGCCCGCGAGGTTGTACTTCAGAGCGACGACCTTGTCGGCGCCGTACAGCTCCTTGGCCTTGGCCTCGGTGATACCCACCGAAGCGACCTCGGGGTGGCAGTACGTCACGCGCGGCACGCCGTCGTAGTCGATCGGCACGGTCTTGAGACCGGCCAGCCGCTCCGCCACCAGCATGCCCTCGGCGAAGCCGACGTGCGCGAGCTGGAGGGTGGGAACGAGGTCACCGACGGCCGAGATGGTCGGCACGTTGGTCTGCATGTACTCGTCGACCAGGACGTAGCCGCGGTCCATCGCGACGCCCTGCTCGTCGTAGCCCAGGCCCGCCGAGACCGGCCCGCGGCCGATCGCGACCAGGAGCACCTCGGCCTCGAAGGTCTTGCCGTCGGCGAGGGTCACCTTGACGCCGTCGGCGGTGTACTCGGCCTTGTCGAAGAAGGTGCCGAGGTTGAACTTGATGCCGCGCTTGCGGAAGGCTCGCTCCAGCAGCTTGGAGCTGTTCTCGTCCTCGACCGGGACGAGGTGCTTGAGGCCCTCGACGATGGTCACGTCCGTGCCGAAGGACTTCCACGCCGAGGCGAACTCGACGCCGATCACGCCGCCGCCCAGGACGATCGCGGACTTCGGCACGCGGTCCAGCTTGAGCGCGTGGTCCGAGGAGATGATGCGGTTGCCGTCGATCTCCAGGCCCGGCAGCGACTTCGGCACGGAGCCGGTCGCCAGCAGGACGTGGCGGCCCTGGATGCGCTGGCCGTTCACATCGACGGAGGTCGGGGAGGACAGCCGGCCCTCACCCTCGATGTAGGTCACCTTGCGGGAGGCGATCAGGCCCTGCAGGCCCTTGTACAGGCCCGAGATGACCTCGTCCTTGTACTTGTGGACCGCCTCGATGTCGATGCCCTCGAAAGTGGCCTTGACACCGAACTGCTCGCTCTCGCGAGCCTGGTCGGCGATCTCACCGGCGTGCAGCAGAGCCTTGGTGGGGATGCAGCCGTTGTGCAGGCAGGTGCCGCCGACCTTGCCCTTCTCGATCAGGGCGACGTCCAGGCCCAGCTGAGCCCCGCGCAGGGCAGCGGCGTAACCACCGCTACCGCCTCCGAGGATCACTAGGTCGAAAACGGTGCTGGCGTCGTTCGCCACGTCACGTCCTCCATGCATGGGTACGCCGGAGCCGGTCTCCAATGACCGGACGGCGGCTGTGGTTCGGCCGCTTGAATTTCGGCCCTGGGTAAGGGGGGCCCTGTCCTGCCGAGAACCCATCTTCGCACTTGTTGAACACGGACGGGACGGCGGGCCGGGCCCGGGGACTGCCGAGGGGGCGCCTCAAGGGGGTTACCGGGGCGTACGGACGTACGGATTTCGTTGAGGGCGAACGGATCCGCGCGAGGTGGGGACGGGAGAGAGAAATCGCACACCTGCGGCCCCGGGCGGTGAGCCCGGGGCCGTAGGGACATAAACGGGCAAGACGGGGCGGCGGGCCGCTCAGCCGAGGTCGCCCGCGGCCGTCCGCTCCGCCAGCCGCACCAGGGTGCGCACCGCGGAACCCGTACCGCCCTTGGGGGTGTACCCCCACGGCGCGCCCTCGTGGAAGGCCGGGCCCGCGATGTCCAGGTGGGCCCAGGTGATGCCCTCGCCGACGAACTCGTTCAGGAAGAGCCCGGCGACCAGGCCGCCGCCCATCCGCTCGCCCATGTTGGCGATGTCGGCGACCGGCGAGTCCATCCCCTTGCGGAGGTGGCCGGGCATCGGCATCGGCCAGGACTGCTCGCCGACCTCCTCGGCGATCTCGTGGATCGCGGTACGGAATGCGTCGTCGTTCGCCATGATCCCGAAGTGGCGGTGGCCCAGCGCCAGCACCATCGCGCCGGTCAGCGTCGCCACGTCCACGATCGCGTCCGGCGACTCCTCCGAGGCGCGGGTGAGCGCATCGGCCAGGACCAGGCGGCCCTCGGCGTCGGTGTTGAGCACCTCGACGGTCTTGCCGCTGTACATGGTCAGCACGTCGCCGGGGCGGGTGGCGGAGCCGGAGGGCATGTTCTCGGCGAGCGCCAGCCAGCCGGTGACGTTCACCTCCAGGCCCAGCTTGGCGGCGGTCACGACCGCGGCGAAGACGGCGGCGGCGCCGCTCATGTCGCACTTCATGGTCTCGTTGTGGCCGGCCGGCTTGAGCGAGATGCCGCCCGAGTCGTACGTGATGCCCTTGCCGACCAGCGCGAGGGTCTTGGTCGCCTTGGCGTGCGTGTGCGCGATCCGCACCAGCCGCGGCGGGGCCTCCGAGCCCTGGCCGACGCCGAGCAGACCGCCGTAGCCGCCCTTCTTCAGCGCCTTCTCGTCCAGCACCTCGACCTTGAGGCCGAACTCCTTGGCCGCGGCCTGGGCCTCGGCCGCGAAGGACTTCGGGTCGAGGGCGTTGGAGGGGGTGTTGATCAGGTCGCGGGCGCGGTTGATCTCCGCGGCCAGCGCCTGGGCCCGCTCCGCGGCGGCCTTGAACTCCTTGTCGCGGGGCTTGCCTCCGAGGATCGCGGCCTCGGCGAGCGGCGCCGACTTGGCGTCGTTCTTCTTCGCGCTCTTGCCGTTGCCGTTGCTGCGGAACGCGGTGAAGGCGTACGCGCCCAGCAGCGCGCCCTCGCTCACCGCGGCGGCCGCCTCGGCGTCCTCGACGGGCAGCGCGAAGCCGGCCTTCTTGGCGCCGGTCAGCGCGCGGGCGGCGCTGCCCGCGGCGCGGCGCAGCGCCTCGTTGTCGTAGTCCTCGCCCTTGGCCGGGGCCTCGCCCAGGCCGACCGCCAGTACGACGGGCGTCTTGAGTCCGTCCGCGGCGGGCAGTTTGGTCACCTCGCCCTCGGCACCACTCGCGCCGAGGGTCTCCAGCACGGCGGCGAGCTTGCCGCCGAAGGCCTTGTCCACGGCCTCCGCGCCGGGGGCGACAACGACGCCCTTGGCGCCCTTGGCCACGCCGACGACGACGGCATCCGCACGCAGCGTTGCGGCGGAAGAAGTACTGAGGGTCAGTGCAGTCACGGTGATGAGAGTCCTGTTCCGTCCGGGAATCCGTTGTGCGCCCTGGGCGCTGCTGCGGCCGAGCCTACGCTCGGCGACGCCGCAAGGCCCGGCCTGTCGCCGCAACGGCCGGTAACGGTGCGTCGGCGCAGAACCCGGCCCGGCCGGGGAACCCGCACCCGTCGTGGCGGAGTTGGGGGCCGGGCGGGCCCGGTGGTCCGGGCGGGTCGCGAGGGGGCGAGGGGCCTGACGGTGTGGTCCGGGGGGCCCTTAGGGGGTGGGCGAACGGATCCCGTAGGGGGTACGAGCGCCCCCTGCGGGGCCTCAACGCCGGGCGCCGGGCGGGTATTCCCGCGCCGCGCCGGCGGTACGACACCGCACCGCGCCGGCCGCACGGCACCGCGCCTCCCGTGCACGCGCCTCCCGCCCTCAGCCCAGTGCGAGGAGTACCAGCGCCGCCAGCCCCGCGGTCTCCGCCAGCGCGCCGAAGACGTCCCCGGTCACCCCGCCGAACCGCCGTCGGCAGTGCCGCAGCAGCAGTTCGCCGGCCGCGAGCCCGCCGAGTGCGGCCAGCCCGGCGTGCAGCGCGCCGTACGCACCGGAGCCGTACGGGCCGAACAGGCCACCGGCCGCCGCGCACAGGGCGGCGACCAGTGCGGCGCACAGCAGCGCGGCACGCACCGGAACGGCGCCCGCGACCGCCGCGCCCAGCCCCTCCGGCCGGGCCGCCGGCACCCCCCTACGGGAGGCGAGCGTCAGCGCACACCGGGCCGTGACCCCCGCGACGGCCGCCGCCACCGCGCCCTGCGCCCAGCCCCGTGCGTACAGCCCCTCCAGCGCGGCCACTTGGGCCAGCAGGGTGAACAGCAGCGTGATGACCCCGAACGGGCCGATGTCGGACTGCTTCATGATGCGCAGCGCGTCGTCGGCGGGCCGGCCGCTGCCCAGGCCGTCGGCGGTGTCGGCGAGTCCGTCCAGATGCAGGCCGCGGGTGAGCGCGGCGGGTACGGCGGCGGTGCCGACCGCGGCGAGCAGCGGCCCGCCGCCGAGCAGGAGCAGCGCCCCGCCGAGCGCGGCCGCGGCCAGCGAGACGACCAGCCCGGCCAGCGGCGCGCAGAGCATCCCGCCGCGGGCGGTCTCCCGGTCCCAGCGGGTCAGGCGTACCGGGAGCGCGGTCAGCGTCCCGAACGCGAAGCGCAGGGCGTCGGAGGGGGCGGGGCGGCCGGGGGTGTCGCTCATCGCGGCAGGCTATCCCGGCCGTTCCGCGCCCCGGAGAAGCTGAAATCACCAGCAAACCCCGTAAATTGCCCTTACGGGGCAAAGGGGAGCGTGGGATGGGTCACTGGTGGTACCGCAACATCGTCGAGCCGGGAAAGCTCCCGCTGCTGCTGGCCCTCGCCTCCTTCGTCCTGACCTTCCTGGTGACCCGGGTCATCACCCGGCTCATCCGGGCGGGCAAGGGCCCGTTCCGCAACATCGCGCCCGGCGGGGTGCATGTCCACCACGTCGTGCCCGGCGTCGTCCTCATGGTCCTCGGCGGCTTCATCGCCCTGGCGGGCGGCCGCCGCGGCTTCGGCTCCGGCTTCGCCGCGGTGCTCTTCGGCATGGGAGTCGGGCTGGTCCTGGACGAATTCGCGCTGATCCTCCACCTGGACGACGTGTACTGGACCGAGGAGGGCGCCAAGAGCGTCGAGATCGTCATCCTCACCGTCGCCCTGGTCGCCCTGATCCTCGGCGGATTCCTGCCGTTCGGCGTCAACGAACTGAGCCCCGAGGAGACCCAGGACCGTTTCCAGGTCGTCCGGACCGTGGGCGTCAACTTCCTCTTCGCGGTGATCGCCCTGGCCAAGGGCAAGGGCCGGATCGCCGTCATCGGCGTCTTCGTCCCCTTCGTCGCGCTCTTCGGCGCCGTCCGACTGGCCCGCCCCAACTCGCTCTGGGCCAGGCGCTTTTACCGCAACCGCCCCAAGGCGCGGGCCCGCGCCACGGTCCGCGCCTACCGCCACGACCGCCGCTGGTCGGCCTTGCGCCGCAAGGCCGAGCACCTCATCGGGGGTGCTCCCAGCCGCTGACCTGCTGCGCATCGCGCGGTTTTCCCGGCCGCCACAGCTCCCACACCCCGCACAGCACCAGCACCGCCAGCACCGCCGCGATGTGTTCCTTGCCGGCCAGGTTGCTCTTGATGAACAGCACCTCGAAGACCATCGAGGCCACCACCAGCGCGCAGGTGAACCAGGCCCGGTAACGCCAGCTCACAAAGATCGCCAGGCCCACCACCGCCGCCGACGGGCCGGTGTCGACGACGAACTTGTCCGCGTCCGGCAGCCCGATGGGCGAGTCCGGCCCGATCCACAGGCCGATCCGCGCGTACATCGTTCCGGCGAGCGTGGCCAGATAGGCGACCGCGAGCGTCACCCGCCAGCCCACGCAGATCTCCGCGAGCCCGAAGACGACCAGCATCTGCGCCAGCGCGCCCCACACCGGCAGATCCAGCGCGGGCACGAACAGCGACAGGGGAGTGCGCAGCAGCGCCAGCCACAGGTGCTCATAGGCCTGTACGGACCCGATGTTCTGGATCGGACGGTAGCCCCAGGGCTGGTTCTGCACGATCTGGAAGACCAGCGTCAGACACACCGCGGTGAGCGTCACCGGGATCGCCCGCAGTTTCTTCGCGGCCAGTGCGGACCACCCGGTCCGCAGCAGCGGCCCCCACTCGGCACGCGCGGCGCGGCGCAGAGCCGGCTCGGTCATCTGTGGTTCTCCAGGTACGTGCGGTGCAGTCGTTGCGGCGGATCGCGGGTGAGCCGGCTGCACCGGGCATCGGCGCTCTTGTCGATGAGCATGTACCGCAGTTCGCCTATAGGGCGGTATTTCGCCTGAGCGAGGGAGCGATTTGATCTGCCACCACCGGGAGGAGAAGCCGAGCGGTGCCCGCTACCGGCGCGGCACCGGGCCCGCGCCGTGCCGCGTGCCATCTGCGTAGACGGAGCGGAACGCCGCGGAGTTGAGCGACCGCCGAGTGATCTTCACCGCTTTCGGCGGCGGCTCTCGTCCCGGGGCTCGTCCCGGCCCTCCCGTGCCGGGCGTCCGCGTCCCGGCCGCTCCTGTGACGGCGCTCCCGCCGCCCGGCCGCGTACCCCGGTTCGGCCGGGTACGTCGGCTCAGTCGCGTACCGGCAGTTCCGCCGCCAGGGCCGCGGCCGCCTGCACCAGCGGCAGGGCCAGCAGCGCGCCCGTCCCCTCGCCCGCGGTGACGCCGTGGTCGAGCAGCGGGGTCAGCGCGATCCGGTCCAGGGCCTTCGCCTGCGCCGGCTCGCCGCCGGCCTGCCCGGCGATCCACCAGTCCGGCGCCCGGAACGCCACCCGCTGCGCCACCAGCGCACAGGCCGCCGAGACCACCCCGTCCAGGATCACCGGCGTCCGCCGCACCGCGCTCTGCAGCAGGAACCCGGTCATCGCCGTCAGATCCGCGCCGCCGACCGCCGCCAGCAGCTCCAACTGGTCGCCGAGCACCGGCCGGGCCCGGCGCAGCGCGTCGCGGATCGCCGCGCACTTGCGCATCCACGCCAGATCGTCGATACCGGCGCCGCCCCGCCCGGTGACCACCGAGGCGTCCGTGCCGCACAGCGCGGCGATCAGCGTGCTCGCGGCCGTGGTGCCGCCGACGCTCAGATCCCCCAGCACCACCACGTCGGTCCCGGCGTCCGCCTCCTCGTCCGCGACCGCCATCCCGGCCCGGAACGCCGCCTCGGCCTCCTCGGCGCTCAGCGCGTCCTCGATGTCGATCCGCCCCGAACCGCGCCGCACCCGGCGCCGGGTGACCTCCTCCGGCAGCTCCTCCGGGTCGCAGTCCACCGCCATGTCGACGACCCGCAGCTGCGCCCCGGCGGCCCGCGCCAGCACGGCGGCCGGGCTCGAACCGTCCAGCACGGCCCGTACGAGATCCCTCGTGCCACCGGCCGGCCGCGCCGACACACCCAGCTCCGCCACTCCGTGATCGCCCGCGAACAGCAGCACCCGCGCCCGCTCGAGGGGCCGCACCGGCACCTGCTGCTGGACGGAGGCCAGCCATTCGCCCAGCTCGTCGAGCCGGCCCAGCGCCCCCGGCGGCACGGCCAGCCGCGCCCGCCGCTCCTCGGCGTCACGGCGCGCACCGCCGTCGGGGCGCTCGATCAGGTGGGCGAAGTCATCGAGGTTCAGGGCACTCATTCGGCGCAGATTACCGTCAACTCGGCGCTGACGAGGCACGGTGCCGGGAACGGACGTCGGCGAACCTCACCTCGCACACCAGCGGTGCCGACAGCCGCCCGAAACGCCCCCGGTGCACCGGCACCTCCCGTACCGCCACGATCCCCGGATGCGCGCTCGCCACCCGCGGCAGCTGCGCCCGGTCCAGCCCCCAGCGCAGCGGACCGGCCACGCCGCCCGGCGTGGCGCCCCGCCGGGCCAGCGCCGTCACCCGTCGCGGCAGCGCGTCGAAGACCAGCGCCCCGTCCGGGAACCGCTCCGCGCACGCCGCCAGCAGCGCCCGGACCGCCGCCGGGGACAGCCGCATCAGCACCCCGGGCGCCGTGACGACGACCCCGAGATCCGGGTCCCGTACCGCGTCCAGCCAGCCGTGGTCCCCGACGGTGCGCGCCACCGTACGGCGCCGGGGGCCGTCCGGGAGCAGCATCCGGCGCACCGCCGCGATCTCCGGGGGCTGCACCGTCAGCCAGTTCAGCCGCCCGTTGTCCAGCCGCCAGAACCCGGTTCCCAGCCCCTCGCCGAGCGCGACCACCGTCGCCTCCGGGCGCCGCTTCACATAGGCCCGTACGACCGCGTCGAAAACGCCCCGCACGCCGGCTTCGCTCAGCTCGGATCCGTCCACGTCCCAAGAGCACCCGCCGCCGCGCCCCCAGGCAAGCGGACACGGGCCGGGCGGGCCCCGCGTCATCCGCGCAGCGCAAGCGCCTGCCCCGCGACGACCAGCAGCACCTGCTCGCACTCCGCCCCGAACGCGGCGTTCAGCCGCCCCAGTTCGTCCCGGAAGCGACGGCCCGCCGCAGTGGCCGGTACGACCCCGGAGCCCACCTCGTTGCTGACCGCCACCACCGGACGGCGCGCCGCCCGCACCGCCGCGGCCAGCGCATCGATCCGCTCCCGCAGCGCCCGCCGGCCGGTCGCCTCCCAGGTGTCGTCGTCCCACGCCCCGACCTCGTCCATGGCATGCGTCAGCCACAGCGCCAGACAGTCGATGAGCAGCGGTGACAGGTCGCCCGGCCCGGCCGTCCCCTCGCCTTCCAGGAGCGGCACCAGAGCGCAGGTCTCCACGGTGCGCCAGCTCGCCGGGCGCCGCTCACGGTGCAGCCCGATCCGCTCCGCCCACTCCGTATCGCCCTCGCGCGTCCCCCCGGTCGCCACGTAGACCACGTCCGGGAACGACTCCAGCCGCCGTTCCGCCTCCGCCGATTTCCCGCTGCGCGCCCCGCCCAGCACCAGCGTGCGGCGCGGCAGATCCGGCACCGCGTGGTACTCGCCGACCACCAGCGTGGTGCCGTCCGGCACGGTGCGCGCGCCCGCCGCCGCCAGCCGGCGGTGCAGCTCGGGCCCCGGCGGCGCACCGTGGTCGATATGGACGGCGACCACATCCGTCGCCGCGTCCACCGCTCCGCGCGCCCGCAGCCGCGCCAGCCCGTCCGGCCGCTCCAGGACGTCCAGGAGCACCATGTCGTACGGGCTGCCCCCGCTGTTCCCGTGCCCGTTGTCCAGCCCGGCCGGCGCCCCGCCCGGCGGCAGATACAGCAGCCGCTCGCCCGCGATACCGGTGATCTCGTACCCGGTACCGGGGATGTCCACGGCGAGGGCCTTCACCCGGTGCCCGTCCAGCAGCGCCAGCTCCCGCCCGTCCGCGACCCGGCCCGGCGTCGGCACCCCGGCCGGCACCTCCAGCGCGGGCCCGTCGTGCGGATGGGAGAGCAGCACCTGGCGCACCCCGGCCAGCGACTTGCCCGCGCGGGCGGCCGCGAAGGCCGGGCCCGGCGTCAGGTCGATGAGCAGCACGCCGTCGATGAGCAGCGCGGTGGCCGCCCGCGCCTCGTCACCGATGGCGACCGCACAGGCGGCACAGGGACAGTCGGGGCGCGGCAGCCCCTGGGGGGCGCCGGTGCCGAGGAGAGTCAGTTCCACCCGCCGATTTTCTCGCGTCCGGCCGCTCTCAGCGCGCGGGGGGACCCGGGACACGGCAGTTCCCGTACGAGAGGGCGGGCCGGGGCCGGGGCCGGTGGTGGTTTCGCCTGGCGGCCGGGGCATGCTCCAGGCGCCGCTATAGGCTGCGGATCAGCACGGAAGCACGACACGGCGGGGCGTGACCAAGGGCGTTCCGGCGTGGCACAGACACGTATCCGGTGGGACCCAGGAGGCGGACATGGCGTGGACGTGGCGGTTCGAGAACGCGGACGGGAGCGAGACGGCGCCTGCCGTGGAACCGGAGGAGTTCACCACGCAGGGGGACGCGGAGTCCTGGGTCGGCGAGGTGTGGAAGGAGCTGCTCGACGGGGGCGCGGAGCAGGTCGCGCTGTTCGAGGACGGCACGGAGATCTACACCATGAGCCTGCGCGCCGCCGCCGAGAGCTGAGGGCCCGCGGCCCCCGCCGTGCCCCTGCTGTGCCGGGCCCACGGGCCGGCACAGCAGGCCGGCACTACGGCCGCTGGCCGCGCTTGACCTGCGGCTTGGGCAGCCGCAGCCGCCGCATCTGCAGGGTGCGCATGATCGCGTACGCCTTGACGCCCTTGAGGTTCTCGTTGGGGAAGCGCTCCCGCAGCACCTTGCCCAGGCGGAACCAGATGACGACCGAGTCCAGCACGATCAGGACGATGATCACGAGCCAGAGCAGCAGCGCGATGTTCTGGATCCCCGGCTGCCGGATCATGGTGAGCACCAGGATGATCACGGCCATCGGCAGGAAGAACTCCGCGACGCACCAGCGCGAGTCGATGTAGTCACGGGCGAACCGGCGCACCGGTCCCTTGTCGCGCACCGGCAGATAGCGCTCATCGCCGCTGGCCATGGCCTCGCGCTGGCGGGCCATGTCCACCCGCCGGGCCTCACGCTGCGCCTTCGCCGCGTCCTTGCGGTTGGTGGGCGTGTGCGCGCGGGACCGGCGCTGCGACTGGGCATCGCTGCGCTTGGGCGTCGGGCGACCCTTGGGGGCCTGCGGGTCGCGGGGCTGCTGGGACTGGTCCGCGTTCGCCTTGGCGGTCGCGGCCTGCTGATCGTTCGAACGGGATCGGAACACACTGCCAGGGTACGTGCTGGCCGGGTGTGGGCCAGGGCCGGACGGGGAACGATACGGCAACGCTGCTCCCCCGCGGCGTGGTGAGCCCGGGGCAGGGGCCGTCGGTGGTTTCGGTCGGTGGGCGGGGTCCGCTGCGAGCGCCCGTCCGGGACCGCCCTACTCCTTGGGCGGGAGACGCCGAACCCGCGATCGTCCTGGAGGAGGAGCGCATCCGGGCCCGAACAGTGCGGTAATGGAACCAAGGCCCGTACTGTGGGGTCTGTAGATGTGCTGGAGCCAATGCCCGATGTAACTCGGTCAGAAGGGGGCGCGCGAGGCCCATGAGCGATGGTGTCATGAAGCGGATGGGAATGATCTTCCGCGCGAAGGCCAACAAGGCCCTGGACCGGGCCGAAGACCCGCGCGAAACCCTCGACTACTCGTACCAGAAGCAGCTGGAGCTGCTCCAGAAGGTGCGCCGTGGCGTGGCCGACGTGGCGACCTCCCGCAAGCGCCTGGAGTTGCAGCTCAACCAGCTGCAGGGCCAGTCCTCCAAGCTGGAGGACCAGGGCCGCAAGGCGCTCGCGCTGGGCCGGGAGGACCTCGCCCGCGAGGCGCTCTCCCGCCGCGCCGCGCTGCAGCAGCAGGTCACCGACCTGGAGACGCAGCACCAGACGCTGCAGAGCGAGGAGGAGAAGCTCACCCTCGCCTCCCAGCGGCTGCAGGCCAAGGTCGATGCCTTCCGTACGAAGAAGGAGACGATCAAGGCCACGTACACCGCCGCCCAGGCGCAGACCCGGATCGGCGAGGCCTTCTCCGGCATCTCCGAGGAGATGGGCGATGTGGGCATGGCCATCCAGCGGGCGGAGGACAAGACCGCCCAGCTGCAGGCCCGGGCCGGTGCCATCGACGAGCTGATGGCGTCCGGCGCGCTGGACGACCCGTCCGGCATGGCCAAGGACGACATCGCCGCCGAGCTGGACCGGCTCTCCGGCGGCACGGACGTCGAGCTGGAGCTGCAGCGCATGAAGGCGGAGCTGGCGGGCGGCTCGTCGGCCGGCCAGCAGGCCATCGAGAGCGGCCAGGGCGGGCAGGCCCAGCCCTCGTCGCAGCAGGACCAGCCGCGTTTCGACAAGCAGTGACGGCCGGCGGCGGTTAGCCTCGCAGAGATCCCGCACCACAGACGCGGTACGGGCGCACGGGCAGTACGGGCGCCGTACGGATCGATGCAGGGGCCGCCGCCGGGATCGTCGGACCGGACCAAGGGAGACCGTCGTGATCGTACGGATCATGGGGGAGGGCCAGGTGAGGCTGGACGATGCCCACTTCACCGAGCTCAACAAGCTGGACGACGAGCTGCTCGCCGAGCTGGACGACGGCGACGACGACGGCTTCCGGCGCACTCTCGGGGCTCTGCTGGACGCGGTGCGCCGCCTGGGCACACCTCTTCCGGACGAATCCCTGGAACCGTCCGAACTGATCCTGCCGTCCCCGGACGCGACCCTCGGCGAGGTCCGCGAGATGCTCGGCGACGACGGCCTCATCCCCGGCTGACGGCCGACGCGGGCGATGCGCCGAGCGCCGCATCCCGCAGCTCCACTCCAGCGCAGCACGGACAGCGCCCCGGCCCCCGGAGGGACCGGGGCGTTACCGTTTCCTCTTGTGACCTCCCTCGACGCCGCGCCGGACACCGCTCCGGCGCCCGCCTCGGATGCCGTACCGGACGGCCGCCGCGCCGGCCGCTTCCAGTGGCACCGGACGCATCCGCTCGCGTTCGACGCCGCCCTGGCCGCGGTGTTCTTCGCGGCGACGCTGTGCGGCGCGGTGGCCGATCCGCACGGCCCGCACGGCCCCCGGTTCGGCGTCCGCGAACTGTCCGTCACCACCGTCGTCCTGGCCGCGCTCGCCTGCACCGCCCTGATCGCACGCCGCCGCTTCCCGCGCACGGTCCTGGCCGCCACCGGCTCGCTGACTGTCGTCGAGCTGCTCGCCCGCACCGACGATCCCCGCGCCCCCGTCGCCTTCTCCGCCGTCCTCGCGCTCTACACCGTCGCCTCCCGTACGGACCGGCCCACCACCTGGCGGGTCGGCGCGCTGACCGTCGTGGTGCTGACCGCCGCCGCGATGCTGTTCGGCGAGCACCCCTGGTACGCCCAGCAGAACGTCGCGATCTTCGCCTGGACGGGGATGGCCGCGGCCGCGGGCGACGCGGTACGCAGCCGCCGGGCCTACGTCGACGCCATCCGCGAGCGCGCCGATCGCGCCGAACGCACCCGCGAGGAGGAGGCCCGCCGCCGGGTCGCCGAGGAGCGCATGCGCATCGCCCGCGAGCTGCACGATGTCGTCGCCCACCACATCGCGCTGGTCAACGTCCAGGCCGGGGTCGCCTCGCACGTCATGGACAACCGCCCCGACCAGGCCAAGCAGGCCCTCGCCCACGTCCGTGAGGCGTCCCGCTCGGCCCTGGAAGAGCTGCGTGCCACCGTCGGCCTGCTGCGCCAGTCCGACGACCCCAGGGCGCCCACCGAACCCGCCCCCGGCCTGGGCGTCCTGGACCAGCTCGTCGAGGGCTTCGTCCGCGCCGGCCTCCCGGTCGGCCTCGAGGCCCCGCCCGCGCCGCAGTCCCTGCCCGCCTCCGTCGACCTCACCGCCTACCGTGTGGTCCAGGAGGCGCTCACCAACGTCCACAAGCACGCCGGCGAGGGCGCCCGCGCCACCGTACGGATCGTGCGCTCCGAGGCGGCGCTGACCGTGACCGTCCAGGACGACGGCGGCCGGGCGGACGGCGTACCGCCGCAGCGGGCGGACGAGGCGGCCGGGAGCGGCGGCGGCCACGGCCTGATCGGGATGCGCGAGCGGGTCTTCGCGCTGCGCGGCACGGTCGTCACCGGCCCCCGCCCCACCGGCGGCTTCCAGGTACGGGTCACCCTTCCGCTGCACACCACCCGCACCCAGGACGACGACATGACGGGGGAGACTTCATGACCATCAAGGTGCTGCTCGCCGACGATCAGATGCTGCTGCGCAGCGCGTTCCGGATACTGGTCGACTCCGAGCCCGACATGGAGGTGGTCGCGGAGGCCTCCGACGGCGCCCAGGCCTACGAGCTGACCCGCACCAGCGGCGCCGATGTCGTCCTGATGGACATCCGCATGCCCGGCGTGGACGGCCTGGCCGCCACCCGCATGATCAGCCAGGACCCGGAGCTCACCGGCGTCAAGGTGGTCATCCTGACGACGTTCGAGGTCGACGACTACGTGGTGCAGTCGCTGCGGGCCGGCGCCAGCGGCTTCCTCGGCAAGGGCGCGGAGCCGGACGACATGCTCAATGCGATCCGGATCGCGGCCGCCGGGGAGGCGCTGCTCTCGCCCGTCGCGACCAAGGGGCTGATCGCCAAGTTCCTTGCGCAGGGCGGCAGTTCGGACGAGGAGGGCGGGCCGGGCGGCCGCGGCGCCGAGCGGCTGGCGACGCTCACCGGCCGGGAGCGCGAGGTGCTGGTCCTGGTGGCCGGCGGCCTGTCCAACGACGAGATCGCCGAGCGGCTGGCGGTCAGCCCGCTCACCGTGAAGACGCACGTCAACCGGGCGATGGCCAAGCTCGGCGCGCGCGACCGTGCCCAGCTGGTGGTCATCGCCTACGAATCCGGACTGGTCCGCCCGCGGGTGCGGTGAGGTCCCCGCGGCCGCGATGAGGCCCGTACGCCCACAGGTGCAGGGCGGGTGGAGGCCGTCGTACTCCGAACGCGGTACGGCCGGGGCCCGGAAACCGACCTGCGAGCGAGGAAAACCGGCCTGAGCATGGCGGAAAGTGTAGGTGGGCCCATGGTGGCCCCGCCGACCTTCCGGACTTTTCTGAACAGAAGAGAGACCCCACCCATGTCCTGGCTGTCCCGACTCAGCCTCGTACAACGGGGCCTGATAGCGCTGATGTCGATCGTCGCGATCGCCTTCGGCGCCATCGCGATCCCGCAGCTCAAGCAGCAGCTCCTGCCCTCCATCGACCTTCCGATGGTGTCCGTGGTGGCGCCGTATCAGGGTGCCTCGCCCGATGTCGTCGAGAAGCAGGTGATCGAGCCCCTCGAGGACGGCATCCAGGCGGTCGACGGCATCAAGAGCGTCACCTCGACCTCGAGCGAGGGCTCGGGCGTCGTCATGGCGCAGTTCGACTACGGCAACGACTCCAAGACGCTGGTCGCCGATGTCCAGCAGGCGGTCAACCGCGCCCGCGCGAAGCTGCCCAAGGACGTCGACCCGCAGGTGGTGGCCGGCGGCACGGACGACCTGCCCACCGTCGTCCTCGCCGTCTCCTCCGACACCAAGGACCAGCAGACCCTCGCCGACCAGCTCAACCGCAGCGTCGTCCCGGGTCTGAAGAACATCGACGGCGTCGGCCAGGTCAACGTCACCGGTGTCACGGACCGGATCGTCGCGGTCACCCCCGACGACAAGAAGCTCGCCGCCGCGGGGCTGAACGCCGCCGCGCTCGGCCAGGCGCTGGACGCCGGCGGGGCGTCGGTGCCGGCGGGTTCCTTCTCCGAGGGCGGCAAGAGCCGGACCGTCCAGGTCGGCGCGGGCTACACCTCCGTCAAGCAGATCCAGGACCTGCGGATCGTGCCGACGGCGGGCGCGGGCGGCGCGGCCTCCGGTGCCGGCGCGGCCGAGCCCGTCCGCCTCGGTGACGTCGCCACGGTCAAGGAGCAGTCGGCCACCCCGACCTCCCTCACCCGCACCAACGGCAAGCCCAGCCTCGCCGTCACCATGACGATGGCCCAGGACGGCAGCGCGGTCGCCATCTCCGACGCGGTCAAGGACAAGCTCCCCAAGATCCGTCAGGACCTCGGCAAGGGCGCGGACGTCACGGTCTCCTTCGACCAGGGCCCGGCGGTCTCCAAGTCCATCGAGTCGCTCACGACCGAGGGCCTGCTCGGCCTGGCCATGGCCGTGATCGTGATCCTCCTCTTCCTCCTGAGCCTGCGCTCGACCCTGGTCACCGCGGTCTCCATCCCCCTGTCGGTCGTCATCACGCTGATCGTCCTGTGGACCGGCGACCTCTCCCTCAACATGCTCACCCTCGGCGCGCTGACCATCGCGATCGGCCGCGTCGTCGACGACTCGATCGTTGTCCTGGAGAACATCAAGCGTCACCTGGGCTACGGCGAGGAGCGCCGCGAGGCCATCCTCACCGCCGTCAAGGAGGTCTCCGGAGCGATCACCTCCTCCACCCTGACCACCGTCGCGGTGTTCCTGCCGATCGGCGTGGTCGGCGGCATGGTGGGCGCCCTCTTCGGCTCCTTCTCCATCACGGTGACGGTCGCCCTGCTGTCCTCCCTGATCGTCTCGCTGACGGTCGTCCCGGTCCTGTCGTACTGGTTCCTGCGCGCCCCGAAGATCGCCGAGGGCACCACCCCCGACGAGCTCCGCCGCAAGGCCGAGGAGAAGGAGAGCCGCAGCCCGCTCCAGCGGCTCTACGTCCCGGTCCTCCGGTTCGCCACCCGCCGCCGGTTCACCAGCCTGCTCATCGCCGTCGTCATCCTCATCGGCACCTTCGGCATGGGCCCGCTCCTGAAGACCAACTTCTTCGACCAGGGCGACCAGGACACCCTGACCATCAAGCAGGAGCTCAAGGCCGGCACGAGCCTCGGCGCCTCCGACGCCCAGGCCAAGAAGGTCGAAAAGCTCCTCGCCGACACCGACGGTGTCGAGGACTACCAGGTCTCCGTCGGCTCCGCCGGCTTCATGAGCGCCTTCGGCGGCGGCAGCGGCGCCAACCAGGCCTCGTACCAGGTGAAGCTGACGAACTCCGAGGACTCCGCCAAGGTCACCGACGACCTGCGGGCCGGCCTCGACAAGCTCGGCAAGGGCATCGGCGACACCACCGTCACCGCGGGCGGCGGCGGCTTCGGCAACCAGGACCTGAGCGTGGTCGTCAAGGCCGGCGACGCCGACGTCCTGAAGAAGGCCAGCGAGCAGGTCCGTAAGGCCGTCGCCTCGCTCGACGACGTCACCGACGTCCAGAGCGACCTCGCCCAGAGCGTGCCGCGCATCTCCGTCACGCCCAACGCCAAGGCGGCGGCCGCCGGTTACAACCAGACCACCCTCGGCGGCGCGGTCGCCCAGGCGGTCCGCGGCACCACCAGCCAGAGCAAGGCCGTCCTGGACGACACCGAGCGCGATGTCGTGATCAAGTCGGCCCACCCGGCCACCACCGAGGCCCAGTTGAAGAACCTGGCCGTCCCGACCCCGTCGGGCATGGTCAAGCTCGGCACCATCGCCACCGTCAAGACGGTGCCCGGCCCGGTCCAGATGACCCGCATCGACGGCGCCCGCTCGGCGACCGTCACCGCCAAGCCGACCGGCGACAACACCGGCGCGGTCAGCACCAAGCTCCAGGCCAAGATCAACGACCTGAAGCTGCCCGACGGCGCCACGGCCACGATCGGCGGCGTCTCCCAGGACCAGACCGACGCGTTCGGTTCCCTGGGCCTGGCCATGCTGGCCGCCATCGCCATCGTCTTCATGCTGCTGGTGGGCACCTTCAAGTCCATCGTCCAGCCGCTGATCCTCCTCATCTCCATCCCCTTCGCGGCCACCGGCGCGATCGGCCTGCTGGTCGCCACCGGCACCCCGCTGGGCGTCCCGGCGATGATCGGCATGCTGATGCTGATCGGCATCGTGGTCACCAACGCCATCGTGCTGATCGACCTGATCAACCAGTACCGCTCGCAGGGCTACTCGGTCGTCGAGGCCGTCGTCGAGGGCGGTCGCCACCGCCTCCGCCCCATCCTGATGACGGCCCTGGCCACGATCATGGCGCTGCTCCCGATGGCCCTGTCCATCACCGGCGACGGCGGCTTCATATCCCAGCCCCTCGCGGTGGTCGTCATCGGCGGCCTGATCACCTCCACCCTCCTGACCCTCCTCCTCGTCCCGACGCTCTACGCGATCATCGAACTCCGCAAGGAACGCCGGGCGAAGAAGAAGGCGGCCAAGCGCGCCAAGAAGGACGGCACGCCGACCGAGGAGGCCGAGCGCACACCGGAGCCGGCGGGGGTGTGACCACCCTGATCCGCTGACTCCTCGACCGAGCCCCCCGCAACCGTGTCCCACGGCTGCGGGGGCCTCGTCGTCAGTGGCCCGCGTGACGGATGCGCAAGGAGGTCGACTCCGGAGGTCAACTCCCTTGGGAAGGGGGCGTCTCGGCCGGACGCGCCGCGGGCTCCAGGCGCAGCATCGCCGCCTCGTCCGCGCTGCCGGGCGGGGCCTGGTAGACCACGAGTCGCTGTCCGCCCGTCCGGGCCAGCTGCATGACCTCGTACGTGAGCGTCATCGGGCCGACCTTCGGATGCACGAAGTTCTTGGTGCCGCCGCCGCGCTCCCGCACGTCGTAGCGCTCCCACAGCCGCGCGAAGTCCGGTGACTTCAGCAGGAGTTCCCCCACCAGCGCGGCCAGCTGGGGCACGTCCGGATCGGCGCCGCCGACCGCCCGCAGGTGCGCCACCGACTGGGCGACGGTCTCCTCCCACGGCTGGTACAGGGTGCGCCCCACCGGGTGCAGGAACAGATACCGCGTGACATTGCGCTGCTCGGGCGGCCAGTCCCACAGACCGGGCAGCAGGCGTCGCCCCGCCGGGTTGGCGGCCAGCATGTAGCTGTGCGGGCTGACGACGTACGCGGGCAGCGGACGCACCGCCTCCAGCATCTGCAGAACGGACTCGCGCACCGTGTGCTCCGTGGTGGGATGCGGCTCCGTGACGCGCCCCGAGGCGAGTTCGGCGAGCTCGTGCAGCCGCTCGTGGGCGTCCCCGCGCAGGCGCAGGGCGCGGCCGAGAGCGTCGATCACGGCCGGCGACGGGTTGGTCTCGCGCCCGCGCTCCAGCCGCGTGTAATAGTCCACGCTCACCCCGGCCAGCGTCGCCAACTCCTCGCGGCGCAGGCCCGGCGTGCGACGGATGCCGGTGCCCGCGGGCAGCCCCGCTTCCTCGGGCGTGACCCGTGCCCGTCGCGCCCGTAGATATCTGCCCAACTCCGTACTGTCTGCCATACCTCCATTGTCCCCGGTGGCCGCCGCGGTTGGGGGGCTGTGTCAGGGCCAGGAACGCGGCGCCCCGGAGAAGCGCGGCCTGCCGCCGCGCCGGGCGGCCGGACAGACTGGTCACCGTTGCGGGCGGCCCGGCCGCCGCGGTCCCAGGGGGCGCATGTCGCCGGGCCGCGGACGCGGTGGACGGTGCCGCCCGCGACTTGTCTTCCGAACCGCAGGAGGTCCTCGTCCATGTCGTCCCCCACCGCCGCACGACGGCACCGGCCCGCACCGCCCGTGGTGCTCCCGCACGAGCCGTCGCGGTCGCCCTCGTCCCCGGCCTCCTCCGTCGCGCTGATCGCCTCCCTCCTCGGCTTCACCGTCATCACCATCGACGTCTCCGCTGTCAACATCGCACTGCCCGCCATCCGCACGTCCCTCCACGCGGGCATGTCCGGGCTGCAATGGGTCGTCGACGCCTACACGTTGATGTTCGCCGCTCTGATGCTCTCCGCCGGCGCCCTCGCCGACCGGGCCGGTGCGCGGCGCGCCTACGGCTGGGGAGTCGCCCTGTTCACCCTCGCCTCCCTCGGCTGCGCCCTCGCCCCCGGCATCGGCTCGCTCATCGCGGCGCGCGTCGTGCAGGGCGGCGCGGCGGCGGTCGTCATGCCCGCCTCGCTCGCGCTGATCCGGCAGGCGTACGACGACCCGCGCCGCCGGGCCCGCGCCATCGCGCTGTGGACCGTCGGCGGCTCCGTCGCCCTGGCGGCCGGGCCGGTGCTCGGCGGCGTCCTCACCCAGGCCTGGGGCTGGCGCACCGTCTTCCTCCTGAACCTCCCGATAGGCGCCGTGATACTGGCGCTCCTCGTCCGCACCGCCGCCTCCCCGCGCCGCCCCGCCCCCCTCGACCTGGCGGGACAGGCCACCGCCGTCCTCGCCCTCGCCGGCCTCGCGTACGGGGTGATCGAGGGCGGGCACAAGGGCTGGACCTCCGCGCCGGTCCTCGCCGCGTTCTCCGTCGCGGTCGCGGCCGCCGTCGCCTTCTACGTCACCGAACGGCGCCACCGCGCGCCGATGGTCCCGCTCGGCATGCTGCGGCAGCGCCAGGTCGCCGTACCTCTCCTGGCCGGCTTCGCCGCGAACGCCGGCTTCTACGGTGTCGTCTTCTGCCTCGGCCTCTACTACCAGCAGCTGCGCGGCATGTCGGGCGTGGCGGCGGGGCTGATGTTCATCCCCCTGGCGGCCACCACCACTGCGATGAACGTCGTCTCCCCGCGCCTGGCGGAACGCCTGGGCCGCCGCACGGTCATCCTGACCGGCCAGGCTGTGATGGCCCTGGCGATGTTCGCCCTGCTCCCGCTGACGGCCCACACCCCGCTCTGGTTGGTCCTGATCCTCCTGATCCCCACGGGCATCGGCGGCGCGCTGGCCGTCCCCGCGTTCACCGCCCTGCTCATGGACGCCGTCCCCGGCCACCGCGTCGGCACGGCCTCCGGCCTGCTCAACGCCCTCCGCCAGACGGGCGGAGCCCTGGCCGTCGCACTGTTCGGCGTGCTGCTCGCGGGCGACGGCACGGGTGAGGGCTTCTCCCTCCCCGGCATGCGCGAGAGCCTCCTCGCGGCGGGCCTCACCCTCTGCGCAACGGTGGCACTGGCCGCCTGGCTCCTGCCGCGGGACCGCCACTAGAGCGGTCTCCCGGCGCCACGGGGCCTTCGTCCCGCCCCTGGGCCGACGCCCGTGCCCGCACCGGCTCGGAGAGCGCGATCGCGTGGTGGACCACGACGAGCCGGCCGCCGGGCCTGGGGCGCGGCAGTTCGCCGGGGTCGCCGTACAGCAGCAGCCGTACGGCGGCCCAGACGAGGTTCACCCCGGCCAGGGCCGTCTGATAGAGGCCCGCGGAGGCCCGGGCGTTCGCTTCGAGCAGCACCGGTCGCCCGTTCCAGTGGCGGAACTGGACGTTGGACAGGTACGTGAGGGGGAAGCGGCCGACGACCCGCCGCGCGAACTCCGTCGGCTCCGGGGCCTCCAGCAGGGTGCGGACCTTGCCCTCCTTGGCCCGGGGGACCGCGGCCAGCAGCGTGCCCGCCGGATCCGATAGGCAGTCGACGCTGATCTCCGGCGGGTCCAGGTACGGCATCACGATGAACGCGCGGACCGGCTCGCCCCGCTCCTCGGCACGCCGCAGCGCGTCCGCGGCGTCGGCGACCGACACCCGGGGCCGCGGGGGCAGTTCGAGGTCCGAGAGCTCCTGCGGAGCGTCGTCCAGGATCCGGAAGCCGTCGGCGGAGTACTCGCCCGCCGGTTTCAGACACAGCGGGCCGCAGCTCTCCGCCAGCTCTTCGACCGCGTTCCGCAGCCCGTCGGCGTCGGTGATCACTCGCCAGGGGGCGAGCGGAACGTGTGCGTCCGCGGCTGCCGCGTACATGCGGCTCTTGCCGGTCACCAGGCGCGCCGTCGCGGCGGGCGAGCACATGACCGCGGTGCCGATCCCCGCGAACGCCGCCGCGCGGTCACCGAACGCCGCGAGACGTGCGGACGGCATGACCGCGTCGATGCCGTGCCGCCGGCAGAAGTCGAGCGCGAAACCGAAGAACTCGTCGTCGGCCGCCGGCTCGGTTCCGGCCACGTCGCAGGCCCGGAGCGCCGGTGCCGCGGGGTTGGTATGGGTGCCGAAGACGCGGACCTCGGCACCGTCCGGGTTCTCGCGCAGCAACGGGAGCAGGTGCATCCTGTCGGGCCAGATCCCGTTGAACCAGATGCGTACCGCCACGGCGCACCTCACATCCGGCGCCCCGCGACCGTCCGGAACGGACCGCGGGCGTCAAGATCAGCGTGACACACATCCGGGGCCCGCACCGTTCGGTGCGGGCCCCGGCCCGGCCGTCGTCCCCGGCTCGCCCGCGGCGACTACGGCAGCGCCAGCATCCGCTCCAGCGCCAGCTTCGCGAAGCTTTCGGTCTCGCGGTCGACCTCGATCCGGTTGACCACCTTGCCGGCCGCCAGCGACTCCAGGGTCCACACCAGGTGGGGGAGGTCTATGCGGTTCATGGTCGAGCAGAAGCAGACCGTCTTGTCGAGGAAGACGATCTCCTTGTCCTCGGCGGCGAAGCGGTTGGCGAGGCGGCGGACCAGGTTCAGTTCCGTGCCGATGGCCCACTTCGAGCCGCGCGGGGCGGCCTCGAGGGCCTTGATGATGTATTCCGTGGAGCCGACGTAGTCCGCCGCCGCCACGACCTCGTGCTTGCACTCGGGGTGGACGAGGACGTTGACGCCGGGGATGCGGGCGCGGACGTCGTTGACGGAGTCGAGGGAGAAGCGGCCGTGGACGGAGCAGTGGCCCCGCCACAGGATCATCTTCGCGTCCCGCAGCTGCTCGGCGGTCAGGCCGCCGTTCGGCTTGTGGGGGTTGTAGAGCACGCAGTCGTCCAGCGACATGCCCATGTCGCGGACGGCGGTGTTGCGGCCCAGGTGCTGGTCGGGGAGGAAGAGGACCTTCTCCCCCTGCTCGAAGGCCCAGTCCAGGGCGCGCTTGGCGTTGGAGGACGTGCAGATCGTGCCGCCGTGCTTGCCGGTGAAGGCCTTGATGTCGGCGGAGGAGTTCATGTACGAGACGGGGACCACCTGGTCGGCGACGCCGGCCTCGGTCAGGACGTCCCAGCACTCGGCGACCTGCTCGGCGGTGGCCATGTCGGCCATGGAGCAGCCGGCGGCGAGGTCGGGGAGGATGACCTGCTGGTCGTCGCCGGTGAGGATGTCGGCCGACTCGGCCATGAAGTGGACGCCGCAGAAGACGATGTACTCCGCGTCCGGCCGGGCGGCCGCGTCCCGCGCGAGCTTGAAGGAGTCGCCGGTCACATCGGCGAACTCGATGACCTCGTCGCGCTGGTAGTGGTGCCCCAGGACGAAGACCTTGTCGCCGAGCTTCTCCTTGGCGGCGCGGGCGCGCGCGACGAGGTCGGGGTCGGACGGTGCCGGCAGGTCGCCGGGACACTCCACGCCGCGCTCGCTCCTCGGGTCGGCCTCGCGGCCGAGGAGGAGCAGCGCCAGCGGGGTCGGCTGGACGTCCAGGGGCTGGGCGGTGGTCACGACACGCACCCTCTCTTTTCTGCAGACGGCTCTGACAGGCCTTTTCGTCTATTTGACGCTATCTATCATAACCGCTTCACGTCACTTTGACGATGGCCATAGTGTCGATGTGACGCATCCGCCTTCTGCTTGCGCCGTGCGCCTCCGCCCCCCTCCCGCCTCTCCGTGTGACCAGGCAGCCACCGGCGTCCGGCCCGTCATGTGCGAGCATGAAGAACGAAGACCAAGGACAAGTTGCGCGCTGCCGGAATAGATCCGGGGGTCCTTCGGTTGCAGCCGAGGGCAAGCGGTCCGTACAACCCGGGAGAGATGTAGATGAGCGTTCAGGACGAGAAGACCACCGTCAGCGACGGCATCATCCTGTCCGACACGGCCGCGTCGAAGGTCAAGAGCCTGCTGGAGCAGGAAGGCCGGGACGACCTCGCGCTGCGGGTGGCGGTCCAGCCCGGCGGCTGCTCCGGACTGCGTTACCAGCTCTTCTTCGACGAGCGCTCGCTCGACGGCGATGTGGTCAAGGACTTCGACGGCGTCAAGGTCGTCACCGACCGGATGAGCGCCCCCTACCTCGGTGGCGCCTCCATCGACTTCGTCGACACCATCGAGAAGCAGGGCTTCACGATCGACAACCCGAACGCCACGGGCTCCTGCGCCTGCGGCGACTCCTTCAGCTGAGCGGCGGAGTAGCGGGTACGAAGGCGGCGCGCCCCCGGAAAGGGGGAGCGCCGCCTTCGGCGTTCCCGGAGGGCCTCGGCGCGGACCGCAGCCTCGGCCGGGCCCGCCGGGCCGGGGATGGCACGATGGCGCAATGGCGACAGATCACGAGGATTCCGCGGCGGCGGCCGGCAGCATCGCGGGCGGGACCTGGCCGGGCGGGGGAGCGGTCCACGGCGACCTGCTCGCGGCGAAGACGCTGGTGTACGACCCGAGCGGGTTCGCCTGCTCGGCTCCGCTGCCCGAGCCGGAGAGCGCCGAATACGGCGCGTACGCCTTCACCCTGGACGGACTTTCGGTCAGGTTCCGCGCGGCCAAGATCACCCCGACGAAGGTCGGCCAGTTCGTCACGGTGTGGCAGCGGTCGGCCAGCGGGCCGATCCGGCCCTTCGACTCCACCGACCCCGTCGATCTCTTCGTCGTCAGCACCCGGGACGGCGACCGCTTCGGACAGTTCGTCTTCTCGCGGGATGCGCTCATCGACCGGGGCATCGTCTCGAGGAACGGCACCGGCGGTAAGCGCGCCTTCCGCGTCTACCCGCCGTGGGTCACGACGGTGAACCGCCAGGCCCGCGCTACGCAGCGGTGGCAGCTGGACCACTTCCTGGAGATCGGCACGGGCGGCGCGGACGGGGCCTTCGACGCCGCCCGCGCCCGGGCGCTCCACCGGCCATGAAGCGGCGGCCTGCGGGACACCGTGCCCCGCAGGCCGCCGCCCTCAGGCCGTGACCCACTGCTTCAGGGACCTGCTGCTTCGGGAACCTACTGCTTCGGGACGGACTCGCCGGTCGAGACATCGACCACCTTGCGGCCGTCCAGCGGCTCCTTCAGCGTCACCGACCTGGTGAATTCCTTGGCGATCTTCACGCAGACCTGGTGCGGCTTCTTGTCCTTGCCGACGACCAGCGTCTTGACCGTCGTGGCCGACTCCTCGGCGTTCACCGTGTACGTACTGCACACGCCGCCCCAGAAGTGCAGGGTCACCTTCTTGCCGCCCTCGGAGACCGCGTACGACTCCAGGGCCATCGCGCCGGGCTTGCCGGACGGCTTGTGCGACGGCGCGCCGGGGCCCTGCGAGGCGCCGCCGGGGGAGTGCGCCAGGTACTTCGGGTTCACCGCGGGGTGCGCGACGACCGAGGTCGCGTCCGGGCCGTCATCGGCGCCCGGCTGCCGCACCCGGTACAGCCACGACGGCACCAGCGCCTGCCCGCCGTCCACGTACTGCACCGCGAGCCCGAAGACCGCGCCGGTCACCTCGGTCGGCCGCTGGCCCTTCGTCGGCGAGGGCTCGCAGGGCGCGATCGAGGCGCCCTTCTCCTCCGGGGGTGTCGAGGGGCAGGAGGCCGGCTTGCGGCCGTCGCCGGAGTTCAGCCGGTCCAGGGTCTTGTCGGCGCTCAGCACGGGATAGTCCGCGCCCTTGACCGGATGCGCCAACTGGCCGCTGCCGCCGACCACTTGACCGTCCGAGCCGACCTGGAGATCGCTCTGCCAGCCGTACGTCGGCAGCCCGCCGAGCACCGGGTCGGCGGTCACGATCCGTACCGCGCCGGACAGCCCGCTCGCATCGAGCTTCGCGTTCTCCTGGCCGAGCGCCTCGAGCGCCGGCCGCACGGCCTGCTCGGCCTTCTCCGCCGACACCGCACCCTTGCCGCTGCCGTCGTCCTCGGTGGACGCGTCCCCGCCACCGCGGTACGAGGGGCAGCCGGGTTTGCCGGACGAGGTGCCCGTGTCGCCCTTCGGCGTGGCGGGCAGCGCGCAGTTCGTCCCGCCCGGCGTGCCGTACTGCGAGTACGTCCACGCACCCGAGCCGGTCTTGTTGACCTGGAGGACGGGGCTACGGGCGTCCCGCGTCAGCCCGCCGACCTTCCAGGTGGTGCCCTCCGACCGCACCTTTCCGGTCACATCCAGCGCCTTGGCCAGCCGTTCCACGGCCGCCTTGCCGATCTGCCCCTTCGGCCGGTACACCGGCGCCGCATCCGGCCCGTCGGGCAGCTTCTTCACCGCCTTGTAGTGCGCGCCCTGAGGGTTGGGCTCACCGGCCGCGATCCCGCCGCCGGTGTAGCCGTCGAGGGCCAGCGGCGGCGGGGCGCCCTTGGCCCCCGCCGGGGTGTCCTCGCCGTCGGACGCGGACGAGGCCCAGTACGCCGCGCCGCCGCCGGCGAGCAGCACCGCGGCGGCCATCGAGGCGATGGCGAGCCGGTTCGGCCGCCTGCGTGCTTCGGGCTCCGAGCTCTCGGGGGTCGCCCCGGTGTCCCCGGTGTCGTCGGTGTCCTCGGTGTTCACCGCATCGCTCCTTCAGCTCCGCCGAACATCTGACGTGCCATCCTCCAGGAAGCCGGAAGGCCGCCTTCCAGGAGGTCTGGACGCCGATGGGACGGAGCCGGGGCGCAGGTGGTTCCCTCTCCGGGACTCAGTCCCCGTACTCGGACATGCCGTCGACGAGCGCGGCCGACCTCGCCGGGACCCTGACCCCGTGCAGATCGGAGGCCTTGCCCGGCGCGGGCGCCCCGGACCGGGCGGCGGTGAAGCGTGGCGCCATCCGCGCGCAGTCGCCGCGCAGCTGGTCGAGCGA
Organism: Streptomyces sp. NPDC053427; assembly: GCF_044544985.1. NCBI lineage: Bacteria > Bacillati > Actinomycetota > Actinomycetes > Kitasatosporales > Streptomycetaceae > Streptomyces > Streptomyces sp. NPDC053427. The sequence continues at coordinate 86,681 of NZ_JBITYA010000008.1, forward strand.
CTCCGGGTCGGCCGTGGCGGACGCGGAATGTACCGCGGAGGGTGTGACGGCTTTCACAGGCTTGGTCATAGGGGCACGGTACGCAGCCGCCTATCGCGAAGAAAGACCTACTATTGGGTAGTTTCAGTATGTCCAATCGTCCGGGATGACCGGGTGGTACGGCGCTACGCCCGGTAGCGTTGTCCTACGTCCGCCCGTCCCTCCGCCTTCCGCAGGAGCAGACCCGTCGTGCGTATCGCAGTCTCCGGCTCCATCGCCACCGACCATCTGATGACCTTCCCCGGCCGCTTCGCCGACCAGTTGGTCGCCGACCAGCTGCATACGGTCTCCCTCTCCTTCCTCGTCGACCAGCTCGACGTCCGCCGTGGCGGCGTCGCCCCCAACATCTGCTTCGGTATGGGCCAGCTCGGCATCCAGCCGATCCTGGTCGGTGCCGCGGGCAGCGACTTCGAGGAGTACCGCGCCTGGCTCGACCGGCACGGCGTCGACACCCGCTCCGTCCGCATCTCCGAGGTCCTGCACACCGCCCGCTTCGTGTGCACCACCGACGCCGACCACAACCAGATCGGCTCCTTCTACACCGGCGCCATGAGCGAGGCCCGGCTGATCGAGCTCCAGCACGTGGCCGAGCGGGTCGGCGGGCTGGACCTCGTCCTGATCGGCGCCGACGACCCCGAGGCGATGATCCGGCACACCGAGGAGTGCCGCGGCCGCGGCATCCCCTTCGCCGCCGACTTCTCCCAGCAGATCGCCCGGATGGACGGCGAGGCCATCCGCAGCCTGATGGAGGGCGCGGCCTACCTCTTCTCCAACGAGTACGAGAAGGGCCTGATCGAGTCCAAGACCGGCTGGACCGCCGACGAGATCCTGGCCAAGGTCGGCACCCGCGTCACCACCCTCGGCTCCAACGGCGTCCGCATCGAGCGGGTCGGCGAGCCCGCCATCGAGGTCGGCGTCCCCGAGGAGAAGACCAAGGCCGACCCCACCGGCGTCGGCGACGCCTTCCGCGCCGGCTTCCTGTCCGGCCTGGCCTGGGGCGTCGGCCTCGAGCGCGCCGCGCAGATCGGCTGCATGCTCGCGACGCTGGTCATCGAGACCGTCGGCACCCAGGAGTACGAGCTGCACCGCAGCCACTTCATGGACCGCTTCACCAAGGCCTACGGCCACGAGGCCGCCGCCGAGGTCCAGACGCACCTCGCCTGAGCGCCTGAGCGGACGTCACACGGAGCGGCGGACCACATAGGCGACACCCCGGTCCGCCGCCTCCTGTCCCACGTACTCCTGCTTCTGCGTCCAGCACCACGCCGGAATGTCCACGGCCGAGACCTCGTCGTCCGACAGGACGGTGACGGTGCCGCCCACCCGTACCCGGCCGATGGCCCGGCCCAGTTCGATGACCGGAACCGGGCAGCGGGTGCCGAGCGCGTCGACCACCAGCCCGGTCTCCTCCGGCTCCGCGGCGGCGGGCGCGGGCCCTTCCGCCGGCACCCCCAGCCGCTCCCGCACCGACCGCACCGTCCCCGGCAGCACCTCCAGGAACCGCTCCACCTCCGCCTCCGGCGTGCCGTGCGGGAGCGAGACCCGGACGTTCCCCTCGGACAGCACACCCATCGCGCGCAGCACATGGCTCGGCGTCAGAGTGCTGGACGTACAGGACGATCCGGACGAGACGGAGAAACCCGCGAGGTCGAGTTCGTGGAGCAGGGTCTCGCCGTCGACGTAGAGACAGGAGAACGTGACGAGGTGGGGGAGGCGGCGGTCCGGGTCGCCGACCACCTCCACATCGGGGACCAGCTCCGGCACCCGGTGGCGGATCCGGTCCACCAGCTCCCGCAGTCGGGCCGCTTCGTCCCGTTCCGTGCCGGCCTCGGCCCGCAGCGCCCGCAGCGCCGCGGCGGCCGCGACGATCGCCGGGAGGTTGCCGAAGCCGGGGGCGCGGCCCGACTCCCGTTCGTCCAGGGGCCCCTGGGGCGCGAAGCGGGTGCCTTTGCGGACGGCGAGCAGGCCGACGCCGGGCGGGCCGCCCCATTTGTGGGCGCTCGCCGCCATCAGCGACCAGGCCCCGGGCACCGGCCCCCAGGCCAGCGACTGGGCCGCATCCACCAGCAGGGGCACCCCCACTTCCTGGCAGAGCTCCGCCGCCTCCTCGACGGGCTGTTCGGTGCCCACCTCGTGATTGGCGGACTGGAGGCAGGCGAGTGCGGTGTCGGGGCGGAGCGCGGCGGCGAAGTCCCCGGCCGCGATCCGGCCCGTACGGTCCACGCCGACCCGCGTCAGCGTGCCGCCGGCCGCCTCATGGACCTCGGCGGCGTGCAGTACGGAGGAGTGCTCGACGGCGGAGTGCACCAGCCGGCGGCCGACACGCCGACGGGCGGCCAGCGCCCCGAAAACACCGGAATGCACCGCCTGCGTCCCCGAAGGGGTGAAAACCAGCTCGTCGGGGCGGCAGCCCACCGCGTCCGCCGTGGCCTCCCGCGCCGCATCCAGCAGCAGCCGGGCCCGCCGCCCCTCCCGGTAGAGACGGGCGGGATCGGCCCAGCCGTCGTCGAGGGAGGCGAGCAGGGCCTCCCGGGCGACGGGATGCAGCGGGGCGGCGGACGCGGCGTCGAAGTAGGGCACGTACGAGACGGTAGCTCCCCAGCCGGCGCCGGGAGGCGCCGCCCAGCCGCCGCGCGGTCGGCTCGGCATGCCGTCAGATGCCTGGTGGGAGCGGGTAATCGGGGGTTCGCGGGACGCTCCGGGGCGGACACGCCCACCCCATCGGGGTGGCTCGCGGCGCGTTGGGCACCCTCCCCGCGCGACCCCAAATAGCGTCCAGTAGGGTTTGGTCCGCATAAACATCCAAACCCCTGCCCGACGCAGGGCGGCGACCGACCAGCGAGTAAGGCCGCAGCCGACCGCGCGGGCGAGACTCTCGGGAAGGCGCTACGTGAGTCCCAACGGCTCCGACCGCTCGTCGCGGCGCCCGATGCGGCGGAAGCTGCCGCAGGTGCTTGCTGCGGGCCTGGTCCTGGCGACCGCGACTGGTTGCACATATAAGGACTTCCCCCGCCTCGGCATGCCGACGCCCGTCACCGACGAGGCGCCGCGGATCCTCTCTCTTTGGCAGGGCTCCTGGGCCGCCGCCCTCGCAACGGGCGTGCTGGTCTGGGGCCTGATCATCTGGAGCGTGATCTTCCACCGCCGCAGCAGGACCAAGGTGGAGGTCCCCACTCAGACGCGTTACAACATGCCCATCGAGGCGTTGTACACGATCGTCCCGTTCATCATCATCGCGGTGCTGTTCTACTTCACCGCGCGCGATGAGAGCGCCATTCTCAAGACTTCCAAGAAGCCGGACCACGTCATCAACGTGGTGGGCTTCCAGTGGAGCTGGGCGTTCAACTACCTGGAGAACGTGGACGGCGACAAGAAGACCACCGGGATCAATTCTCCCGAACTCTCCGCCATCCCGGACAAGTGGAAGAAGTCCGCTCCGGCCGGCGCCGACGGCGTCTACGACACGGGCATCCCGGGCACGAAGAACCCGCAGACCGGCAACCCGGGCCCGACCCTGTGGCTGCCGAAGGGTGAGACGGTCCAGTTCGTCCTCACGTCGCGGGACGTCATCCACTCCTTCTGGGTGGTGCCGTTCCTGATGAAGCAGGACGTCATCCCGGGCCACACCAACGTCTTCGAGGTGACCCCCAACAAGGAGGGCACCTTCATGGGCAAGTGCGCCGAGCTCTGCGGCGTCGACCACTCTCGGATGCTCTTCAACGTCAAGGTCGTCTCCCCCGAGCGGTACCGGGAGCACCTGAAGGACCTGGCGAAGAAGGGCCAGACCGGATACCTGCCGTCGGGCATCAAGCAGACGGATCACGCCAGGAATGCGGAGACGAAGAACACGTGAGCATCCTCAACGAACCTCAGGGTGCCGCCGCCGATACGGCTCCGGCAGCACCGCCCGTACGCAAGAAGCAGCCGGGTATCGCCGCGGTCAAGTGGCTCACGACCACCGACCACAAGACCATCGGCACGATGTACCTGGTCACGTCGTTCGCGTTCTTCTGCGTCGGCGGCCTGATGGCGCTGCTCATGCGCGCCGAGCTGGCCCGCCCCGGCGAGCAGATCATGACGAACGAGCAGTTCAACCAGGCGTTCACGATGCACGGCACGATCATGCTGCTGATGTTCGCGACGCCGCTGTTCGCCGGATTCGCGAACTGGATCATGCCGCTGCAGATCGGCGCGCCCGACGTGGCGTTCCCGCGGCTGAACATGTTCGCCTACTGGCTCTACCTCTTCGGCTCGCTGATCGCGGTGGCCGGCTTCCTCACCCCGCAGGGTGCGGCCGACTTCGGCTGGTTCGCCTACTCCCCGCTGTCGGACGCGGTCCGCTCGCCGGGCGTCGGCGCCGACATGTGGATCATGGGTCTGGCCTTCTCCGGCTTCGGCACCATCCTCGGTTCGGTCAACTTCATCACCACGATCATCTGCATGCGCGCGCCCGGCATGACGATGTTCCGGATGCCGATCTTCACCTGGAACGTCCTGCTGACCGGTGTGCTGGTCCTGCTGGCCTTCCCGGTCCTGGCCGCCGCGCTGTTCGCCCTGGAGGCGGACCGTAAATTCGGCGCCCATGTATTCGACGCGGCAAATGGCGGAGCATTGCTCTGGCAGCACCTCTTCTGGTTCTTCGGCCATCCAGAGGTGTACATCATTGCGCTGCCGTTCTTCGGCATCATTTCCGAGGTCATTCCGGTGTTCTCCCGGAAGCCGATGTTCGGTTACATCGGTCTGATCGCGGCGACGATTTCGATCGCCGGTCTTTCGGTCACGGTCTGGGCGCACCACATGTATGTGACGGGCGGCGTGCTGTTGCCGTTCTTCTCCTTCATGACGTTCCTGATCGCGGTCCCGACCGGTGTGAAGTTCTTCAACTGGATCGGCACGATGTGGAAGGGCTCGCTGTCCTTCGAAACGCCGATGCTGTGGACGATCGGCTTCCTGATCACCTTCACCTTCGGTGGTCTGACCGGCGTCATCCTGGCCTCGCCGCCGATGGACTTCCACGTCTCCGACTCGTACTTCGTCGTGGCGCACTTCCACTACGTCGTCTTCGGCACGGTCGTCTTCGCGATGTTCGCCGGCTTCCACTTCTGGTGGCCGAAGTTCACCGGCAAGATGCTCGACGAGCGGCTCGGCAAGATCACCTTCTGGACGCTGTTCATCGGCTTCCACGGCACCTTCCTCGTCCAGCACTGGCTGGGCGCCGAGGGCATGCCGCGCCGTTACGCCGACTACCTCTATGCCGACGGCTTCACCACGCTGAACACCATCTCGACCATCAGCTCCTTCCTGCTGGGCCTGTCGATCCTGCCGTTCATGTACAACGTCTGGAAGACCGCCAAGTACGGCAAGAAGGTCGAGGTCGACGACCCGTGGGGCTACGGCCGCTCGCTGGAGTGGGCCACGTCCTGCCCGCCGCCGCGGCACAACTTCCTCACCCTGCCGCGCATTCGCTCCGAATCCCCGGCGTTCGACCTGCACCACCCGGAGATCGCGGCCCTCGACGCGCTGCACAACGGCCACGGCCCTGCGGATGACAAGTCCCTCGCCGGCGGCAAGGAGGCGGGCAAGTGAAGATCCAGGGCAAGATGTTCATCTGGCTCGCCGTCTTCGTCCTCGCCATGGCGATCGTCTACGGCGTCTGGTCGAAGGAGCCGGCGGGCACCACCGCGCTGTTCCTCGCCTTCGGACTGTGCATCATGGTCGGCTACTACCTGGCCTTCACGGCCCGGCGGGTCGACGCGGGTGCGCAGGACAACGAGAACGCCGAGGTCTCGGACGACGCCGGTGAGCTGGGCTTCTTCAGCCCGCACAGCTGGCAGCCGCTGTCCCTGGCCGTCGGTGGCGCGCTTGCCTTCATGGGCGTCGTCTTCGGCTGGTGGCTGCTCTACTTCTCGCTCCCGGTGATCCTCGTCGGCCTGTTCGGCTGGGTCTTCGAGTACTACCGCGGCGAGAACCGCACCCAGTAGGACATGCAGTAGGCACGGCCGAGCGCCGTACCCGGCGGGCCCGGACACCTCATCAGGTGTCCGGGCCCGCTGCCGTTCCGGCGTGTCGGCCGGCTGCTCCCGGCGTGTCGGGGCACCCGGCCCGCACCCCATTTGCAGTCATCCAGCGCGCCGAACGAGGGGATTCTTCATATTTTTGGGGCATGAGTACCAAACCTCGAACCCGGACGGTGCTGAGCTGCGGCCTCCTGATAGTGCCCCTGGCGGTGAGCGCCGCCGCGTGCGGGGACTCATCGTCGGAGCCGCTCTCCACCAAGCCCTACGACGCGGCCGACCAGATCTCGGCCAACACCCCGGACGGCAAGCAGAAAGCGGATCCCGACAAGCCGCTTGAGGTCTCCGTCAAGGGGCACGAGGCGCGGATCACGGACGTGACCGCCACCGACGCCTCCGGCCGCTACATCCGCGGCGAACTGAGCGCCGACGGCAGGCGCTGGAGAACCACCGTGCCACTGGCCGCCGGAACGCGCTACACGGTGCGCGTCAGCACCGAGGACGCGCACGGCGCCCCCGGACGCAAGACCCTCGTCGTCGACACCACCGACAACAACGACGACCGGCTCCGCGTCACCTTCGGCCCGGACACCGGCGAGTACGGCGTCGGCCAGCCGGTCACCGCGGAACTCAGCCGGGAGATCGACGACCCCAAGCAGCGGGCCGTCGTCGAAAGCGCCCTGAAGGTGGACTCCACCCCGCGCGTGGAGGGCTCCTGGCACTGGGTGGACGGCAAAAAGCTGCACTTCCGCCCCAAGGACTACTGGCCCGCCCACGCCACCATCTCCGTCCACAGCAACCTGGACGGCCTGAAGATCACCCGCGGGCTCTACGGAGGCCCCGTCAAGCCCGTGAAACTCACCACGGGCGACGCCGTGGAGGCCATCACCGACGCCGCGGCACACCACATGACGGTGCTGCGCAACGGTGAGGAAATCAACACCATCCCCGTCACCACCGGCAAGCCCGGCTTCTCCACCCGCAACGGCGTCAAGGTCGTCCTCGGCAAGGAGAGCTTCGTACGGATGCGTTCCTCCACCGTCGGCATCGCCGCCGGGAGTTCGGAGTCCTACGACCTGCCGGTCTACTGGGCCACCCGGGTGACCTTGAGCGGCGAGTACGTGCACGCCGCCCCCTGGTCCGTCGGCTCACAGGGCGCCGCCAACGTCAGCCACGGCTGCACCGGCATGTCCACCGGCAACGCCCAATGGTTCTTCAACCACGTCCGGGTCGGCGACATCGTCGAGGTCGTCAACAGCGGCGGCGACACCATGACGCCGTTCGACAACGGCTTCGGTGACTGGAACATGCCGTGGAAGGAATGGCGGGACGGCAGCGCGCTGAAGAACAAGGCCTCCACCACCACAGGAGCCGCCGAGCGCGAGCAGAATTCCTCCGCCGATGCCCGGCTGCGCCCGCAGCTCTGAAGGCCTCTCAGCGGCCGCCCAGGCCGCCCGCCGGGGTCACCCGCTCAGGCCTGCACGAGCAGCCGGCGGCGCAGCAGCGAGGCAAGGGAGTCCGCGAACGCCACCGGGTCGATCGGATGGGTCACGGCGGCGTCCGCGCGGCTCCAGGTCGCCAGCCACGCATCCTGCGGGCGGCCGATGAGCAGCAGCACCGGCGGGCAGTTGAAGACCTCGTCCTTGATCTGCCGGCACACGCCCATCCCGCCCGCGGGCGCGGTCTCGCCGTCCAGTACACAGACGTCGATCCCGCCCTGCTCCAGGGCCTCCAGCACGGCCGGGGCGGTGGCGCACTCCAGGATCTCGACCTGCGGGACGTCGGCGGCGGGGCGCCGGCCGGCCGCCAGCCTGACCTGCTCGCGGGTGTTGGCGTTGTCGCTGTAGACCAGCACCGTGGCAGTCGCCTGCATCGTTCCTCCACGCTTTGTAGCGGCTCAGTTAGCGGCACAGTTCGAGCGGAGACCCTCCCGGCCGATACCAGGAGATGCCCCACCGCGGAGGCTACTCCCGCATCGGGCCGCCGCAGGAGGGTTCGTACGGATCCAAGATCTGCCCGACGGGCCGTCAGGCCCGGCCCGGACGCGGCCCGGCGGGCGCCCGGCCGGGCCTCGCTTCCCCCCTTTGGGCGACCGCCGCAGAGGTCCCCGCGAGCAGGCAATACGGCCTTGACACACCGAACGGCACCCCCCGGAGTGAGGGCGGGATAAGCGACCGACATAATGTCGGTCGTGGCGACAGCAACGACAGTAGAAACCGGGCACGCGCACCCGACGGTCAATCGGCCGAACCTCACCAGTGTCGGAACCATCATCTGGCTGAGTTCCGAGCTGATGTTCTTCGCGGCCCTCTTCGCGATGTACTTCACCCTTCGATCGGTGACCGGTTCGGAGTATTGGAAGGAATCGGCCGCCGCGCTGAATCTTCCGTTCTCCGGAACCAACACCGCGATCCTGGTGCTCAGCTCTCTGACGTGCCAGCTCGGCGTTTTCGCCGCCGAGCGTGGCGACGTCAAGAAGCTGCGGGCCTGGTTCGTGGTCACCTTCGTCATGGGTGCGATCTTCATCGGCGGTCAGGTCTTCGAGTACACCGAACTGGTCAAGCATGAGGGCCTCTCGCTCTCGTCCGGCCCGTACGGCTCGGTGTTCTACCTGACCACCGGATTCCACGGACTGCACGTGACGGGCGGACTCATCGCCTTCCTGCTGGTCCTGGGCAGGACGTACGCGGCCAAGAGGTTCACCCACACGCAGGCCACCGCGGCCATCGTCGTGTCCTACTACTGGCACTTCGTCGATGTCGTCTGGATCGGCCTCTTCGCCACGATCTACCTGATCCGGTAACCGGTACGCATCCGGTCGGAACCGGTTACGCATTTCAGACATAGCCAAAGCATCGACGCAGAAGATCCTGACACCGGGGTAATCCGTGAAAAAGCTCTCCGCACGACGGCGCCATCCACTGGCGGCGCTCGTCGTCCTACTCTTCGCGCTGGCGGTCACTGGGGGGCTGTACGCCGCGTTCGCGCCGGCGGACAAGGCTCAGGCCGATGACACCGCCCAGTCCCTTGCCATCAAGGAGGGCAAGAAGCTCTTCGCCGTGGGCTGCGCAAGCTGCCACGGCACCGGCGGTCAGGGCACCACCGACGGCCCGAGCCTGGTCGGCGTCGGCGCCGCAGCCGTTGACTTCCAGGTCGGTACCGGCCGCATGCCCGCCCAGCAGCCCGGCGCCCAGGTGCCGCGGAAGCGGAACATCTACACCAACGCCCAGATCGACCAGCTCGCGGCCTACGTCGCGTCGCTGGGTGCCGGTCCCACCGTTCCCGACGAGAAGCAGTACAGCGCGGAAGGTGCCAACATCGGCAAGGGCGGCGAGCTGTTCCGTACGAACTGCGCGCAGTGCCACAACTTCACCGGTAAGGGCGGCGCCCTCACCAACGGCAAGTTCGCACCGACGCTCGAGGGCGTGGACCCGAAGCACATCTACGAGGCCATGGAAACCGGCCCGCAGAACATGCCCTCCTTCGGTGACGGCTCGCTGTCGAAGCAGAACAAGAAGGACATCATCGCGTACCTCGGCGCCGTCAACGGCGATGAGTCCGAGAGCCCCGGCGGCCTGGACCTCGGTGGTCTCGGCCCGGTCAGTGAGGGTCTCTTCGGCTACATCTTCGGCCTGGGCGCGCTGGTCGCGGTCGCCATCTGGGTCGCAGCCCGGACTACGAAGGCCAAGAAGTCATGAGTGAGACTGGACGACACGAAGACGTGCCAGAAGAAAAGCTTCCCGAGCGGGAGACGGCGCACGAGGGCGCGGTAGTACCGGCGGAGGATCCGTTCGCCGATCCCGGCCTGCCGGCGCACGAGCACCGCATCCAGGACATCGACGAGAAGGCCGCCCGCCGCTCCGAGCACATGGTGGCGCTGCTGTTCCTGGTGTCGATGCTGGCCACGATCGGCTTCATCGCCTCGTACGTGGCCATCCCGATCGACAAGATCGTCTACATCTGGCCGATCGGCCACATCAGCGGCCTGAACTTCGCGCTGGGCCTCACGCTCGGCGTCGCGCTCTTCTGCATCGGCGCCGGCGCGGTCCACTGGGCCCGCACGCTGATGTCGGACGTGGAGGTCGCCGACGACCGCCACCCGATCGAGGCCACCCCCGAGGTCAAGGCCAAGGTCCTGGCGGACTTCGCGGAGGGCGCCAAGGAGTCGCAGTTCGGTCGGCGCAAGCTGATCCGCAACACGATGTTCGGCGCGATGGCCCTGGTGCCGCTCTCCGGCGTCGTCCTGCTGCGCGACCTCGGTCCGCTGCCCGGGACGAAGCTGCGCACGACGAACTGGAAGAAGGGCGTCCGACTGGTCAACCAGTCGACCAACCTTCCGCTGCGTCCCGAGGACATCGCGGTCGGCTCCCTGACCTTCGCCAAGCCCGAGGGCCTGGAGGAGGACAGCGAGGACTTCAACGAGAAGATCGCCAAGGACGCCCTGATGCTCGTGCGGATCAAGCCGCAGGACATCAAGGACAAGCACGAGCTGTCCTGGTCGCACGAGGGCATCGTGGCCTACTCGAAGATCTGCACCCACGTCGGTTGCCCGATCAGCCTGTACGAGCAGCAGACGCACCACGTGCTCTGCCCGTGCCACCAGTCGACCTTCGACCTCTCTGACGGCGGTCGAGTGATCTTCGGCCCGGCCGGACACGCCCTGCCGCAGCTGCACATCACGGAGAAGGACGGCTTCCTCGAGGCCGCGAGCGGCTTCGGTGAGCCCGTCGGCCCGAGCTTCTGGGAGCGCGGATGAGTAACGAGACAAGCGCGACCACCACGCGTCGTGGCCAGGCGCCACGGGGCGAGCGGATCGCCGACTGGGCGGACGGCAGGCTGGGCATCTACAGCCTCGCCAAGTCCAACATGCGCAAGATCTTCCCGGACCACTGGTCCTTCATGCTGGGTGAGGTCGCGCTCTACAGCTTCATCATCATCATCCTGACCGGTGTCTATCTGACGCTGTTCTTCCACCCGAGCATGGCCGAGGTGACCTACCACGGTTCCTATGTGCCCATGCAGGGAATCCGGATGACCCAGGCCTTCGAGTCGACGCTGGACATCAGCTTCGACGTCCGCGGTGGTCTGCTCATCCGTCAGATCCACCACTGGGCCGCGCTGGTCTTCCTGGCCGCGATGATGGTCCACATGATGCGGGTGTTCTTCACCGGCGCCTTCCGCAAGCCGCGCGAGGTCAACTGGCTGTTCGGCTTCCTGCTGTTCGTGCTGGGCATGTTCACCGGCTTCACCGGCTACTCGCTCCCCGACGACCTGCTCTCCGGCACCGGCGTGCGGTTCATCGAGGGCGTCATCCTGGCGATCCCGCTGGTCGGCTCGTACCTGCAGATGTTCATCTTCGGCGGCGAGTTCCCCGGGCACGACATCATCGCGCGGTTCTTCACGGTGCACGTCCTGCTGCTGCCGGGCATCATGCTCGGCCTGCTGGTGGCGCACCTGATCCTGGTCTTCTACCACAAGCACACGCAGTTCCCGGGTGCCGGCAAGACCAACAACAACGTCGTCGGCATGCCGCTGCTGCCGGTCTACATGGCCAAGGCCGGAGGCTTCTTCTTCCTGGTCTTCGGTGTGATCTCGGTGATCGCCGCGGTCGCCAGCATCAACCCGGTGTGGGCCATCGGCCCCTACCGGCCCGACCAGGTCTCCACCGGCGCCCAGCCCGACTGGTACATGGGCTTCGCCGAGGGTCTGGTGCGTGTCATGCCGGGCTGGGAGTGGAACTTCTGGGGCCACACCGTCAACTTCGGTGTGCTGATCCCGATCGTGATCTTCCCGCTGGTCCTGGTCGCCATCGCGGTCTACCCGTTCGTCGAGTCCTGGGTCCGCGGCGACAAGCGCGAGCACCACATCCTGGACCGCCCGCGCAACGTCCCCACCCGCACCGGCTTCGGTGTGGCCTGGCTCGTCGCGTACTTCGTGATGCTGATCGGTGGCGGCAACGACCTGTGGGCGACGCACTTCCACCTGTCGCTCAACTCCCTCACCTGGTTCGTCCGGATCGGCTTCTTCGTCCTTCCGGTGCTGGCCTTCATCGCCACCAAGCGGATCTGCCTGGGTCTGCAGCGGCGCGACAAGGACAAGGTGCTGCACGGCCGCGAGTCGGGCATCATCAAGCGCCTGCCGCACGGTGAGTTCGTCGAGATCCACGAGCCGCTCGGCCAGGAGCAGCTGCACGTGCTCACCCAGCACGAGCAGCCCGAGCCGCTCGAGCTCGGCCCGGAGGTCGACGAGAACGGCGTCCGCCGCAAGATCAGCCGGTCGCAGAAGCTGCGCGCCAAGCTCTCGAAGACCTACTACGGCGAGGACAACGTCATCCCCAAGCCGACGGTCGAGGAGTACAAGGAGATCACCAGCGGCCACGGCCACCACTGATCACCTCGGCGCGCCGACGCGCACCAGGTAGTACGCCACCCAGAGGGCCCCGTCCGACGACTGGACGGGGCCCTCCGGCGTGCCCGGGGGCTCGATAGGGTGATGACCACAGAAGTGGACGGACCAGGAGCGTGGACCATGAACGTTGTGACCCCGGTTGGCGGCGACAGCGTGGCGGCCCACACCTGGCCGGGCATCCTCAACGCCCTGCTGGACGGCCGTGACCTCACCGCCGACGACACCGCCTGGGTGATGGACAAGATCATGCGGGGCGAGGCCGGCGACGCCCAGATCGCCGGGTTCGCGGTGGCCCTGCGCGCCAAGGGCGAAACCGTCGCCGAGATCTCCGGACTCGTCCGCACCATGTACGCGCACGCCCGGCTGATCGAGGTGCCGGGCCCCAGCGTGGACATCGTCGGCACCGGCGGCGACGGCGCCAAGACCGTCAACATCTCCACGATGTCCTCGATCGTGGTGGCGGGCACCGGCGCCAAGGTCGTCAAGCACGGCAGCCGCGCCGCCTCCTCCGCCAGCGGCGCCTCCGACGTCCTGGCGAAGCTCGGCGTCAATCTGGACCTGACCCCCCAGCGGGTCACCGAGGTCGCCGAGGAAGCGGGCATCACCTTCTGCTTCGCGGTGAAGTTCCACCCCTCGCTGCGCCACGTCGCCAACGCCCGCAGCCAGCTCGGCATCCGTACGACCTTCAACGTGCTGGGCCCGCTGACCAACCCCGCCAAGGTCCGTGCCCAGGCGACCGGCGTCGCGGACGCCCGGATGGCGCCGATCCTGGCCGGGGTGCTGGCCGAGCGCGGCTCGTCGGCGCTGGTGTTCCGCGGCGACGACGGCCTGGACGAGCTGACCACCACCGCCACCTCCCGGGTGTGGATCGTCCGGGACGGCGCGGTGCGCGAGGAGCCCTTCGACCCGCGGGACGTCGGCATCGACATCGTCCCGGTCGAGGCGCTGCGCGGCGCGGACGCCTCGTACAACGCCGATGTGGCCCGCCGGCTGCTGGACGGCGAGAGGGGCCCGGTGCGCGACGCGGTGCTGCTGAACGCCGCGGCGGCGCTGGTGGCCCTGGAGCCGTCCGAGGCGCCCCTGACGGAGCAGATCCGGGCCGGCATCGACCGGGCCGCCGCGGCCATCGACTCCGGGGCGGCCAAGCGGGTGCTGGAGCGCTGGGTGGCGGCCAGCAACAGATGAGCGGCCGGTGACCATCGGTACGGCGCAAGGCCCTGTCCGTTATCCGGACCGGGCCTTGCGCCGCTTTGCTGCTGTGGCATGATGCTCGGCAGGTCACGAGTGACAGCGACACAGGCCCCGGCCCGCTGTCCGGCAACCCTCCGTCCGTGGCGGGGTGCCCCGGGTGATGACCAGGCCGCAGGCAGCGAGGTCTGCGGCAAGCGCGGATCCCTCGCCAGGGATCCTGGTCCTCGAGGGAGCATCTTCCGTGATTCAGCGAATGCGATAGGGCCGTCGGCCCCTTTCCCGCACCCCTTTTCTCTTCCACTGCGGCCGCCACGCAGTGCGCCTCCGCGCACCCGGCCGCGGTCATTCGCCTGCCTCTTACGGGAGTTCGCCATGTCTGTTTCCGCCGTTGCCGCCGACCGTTCCGTCTGTGCCCCGCTGCCGGTTCTGGGCCGGGACGTCACCGTTCCGCTCGTGACCGGCGGGGAGGTCGACTACGCCGCGCTGGACTACGCCGCCAGCGCCCCGGCCCTGCAGCGGGTCTGGGACGACGTGGCCGCCTACGCCCCGTACTACGGCAGCGTGCACCGCGGTGCCGGATACCTCTCGCAGCTGTCCACCGACCTCTTCGAGAACAGCCGCCGGACCATCTCCGACTTCCTCGGCTGCCGCGCCGACGACCAGGTGGTCTTCACCCGCTCCACCACCGACTCGCTCAACCTCCTCGCGGCCGTACTCCCGCAGAACACCCGGGTGTTCGTCTTCGAGACCGAGCACCACGCCTCGCTGCTGCCCTGGGAGCAGCGCGCGGACACCGCCGTGACGTACCTGAACGCGCCGCGCACCCCGCAGCAGGCGGTGGACACTCTGGAGCAGGCGCTCGCCGAGCGCGAGCCCTACGGCCCGGCGCTGGTCTGCGTCACCGGCGCCTCGAACGTGACCGGTGAGCTCTGGCCCGTACGGGAACTGGCCGCTGCCGCACACGCCCACGGCGCCCGGATCGTCCTCGACGCCGCGCAGCTCGCCCCGCACCACCCCGTCGACATCGCCGAGCTGGACGTCGACTGGGCCGCCTTCTCCGGGCACAAGCTGTACGCGCCGTTCGGCGCCGGTGTGCTGGCGGGCCGCGCGGACTGGCTGCAGGACGCGGAGCCGTACCTGGCGGGCGGCGGCGCCAGCCGTAAGGTCTCGCGGCGTACGGACGGCGGGGTGGACGTCGAGTGGCACACCACCGCGGCCCGGCACGAGGCCGGCTCGCCCAACGTCATCGGCGCCTACTCCATCGCCTCCGCCTGCCGGGCGCTGACCGAGGCCGGTTTCGACCAGCTGGTCGCCCGCGAGCAGGCGCTGATCGCCCGGGTCCGGGCGGGCCTGGCCGAGGTCCCCGAGGTCAACGTCCTCTCCCTCTTCGGTGACGACGCCCCGCGGGTGGGCGTCCTCTCCTTCGTCGTCGAGGGCTGGAACAGCTCGCACTTCGCGGCCGCGCTGTCGGCGGAGTACGGCATCGGCGTCCGCGACGGCCTCTTCTGCGCCCACCCGCTCGTACGGACCCTCCTGGGCAGCGAGCCGCAGGAGCCGGGGGAGTGCGGCGCCCCGGAGGCGGCCCCCGGCGAGCGCTCGCTGAACGCCATCCGCGTGAGCCTGGGCGTTGGCACGCCGGATGAGCACGTCGACCGCTTCGTCCGCGCGGTCAAGGAACTGGTGGCAGACGGCGCGCAGTGGAACTACCGCACCGAGGACGGCCGTTGCGTGCCCGCCGCGTAGCGGGGTTTCTCCCCACGTTGTCGGCCGTCCCGCCGTGGGGGTGTTTCGCCGTTGCGCCTGCGGCGGGCGTGGGTTGTTCGGGAGCGGTGCCGGCCCTACACGGCTCCGCCGCTACGGTCCGTCCCCTCCCGTGGGTGGGTGGAAGGGCTCGGTGGGGGCGGGCGTTGAGTCGTCCGTTCACCATGACCGGTCCACAAGAGACACCTGACCGCCTACAGGCACCCCCACGGGTTTCTCCCACCCTCAACGGGGAGGTGCCGGGTCGTAGCGGCGGAGCCGTGTAGGCCCGGTGCCGCTGCCGAACAGCCCCGCGCAGCGGCACCAGCCCGCCGCAGGCGCAACGGCGAACAACCACCACGGCGGGAAAGTCAAAAACGTGGGGCCCAAGCCAAGCGCAGCGTCACGCATCCAGCCCAATAGCGAACGCCGCCTCGAGGTCGTGCTGGGAGTACGTGCGGAAGGCGATGTGCGTCTCGGTGGAGGCGACGCCGGGGACCTTGCTGATCCGGCCGGGGATGACGTCGGCGAGGTCGTCGTGGGCGGCGACCCGCACCATCGCGATCAGATCGTGCGCACCGGTGACGGAGTAGACCTCGCTGACACCCTCCAGGGCGGCGATCTTCTCGGCGATCTCCGGGATGCGGTCCACGCTGGTCTTGATGAGCACGATCGAAGTGATCACGGCTGGCTCTCTCCCTCGGTCGCCGGTTCGTTCCCCCTGGTGGCCCCCACACTATCCCTCCCGTAGCGCGCCCATGCGTACAGGAAGCCCAGGGCGAAGCCGACGACATGGGCGAGGTAGGCGACGCCGGGACCGTTGGGGTCGTCCTGTGCGGCCTGCCATTGGAGGCCGAACCAGAACAGCAGCACGATCCAGGCGGGGAAGCGCAGCGGCAGGAAGAACAGGAACGGGAAGATGCTGGTGACCCGGGCCTTGGGGAAGAGGTAGAGGAAGGCGCCCAGGACGCCGGAGATCGAGCCGGAGGCGCCCACCAGGGGCTGGCCGGAAGTGGCGTGCGCGGCGGCGTAGCCGAGCAGGGCCAGATAGCCGGTGACGAGGTAGAAGGCGGTGAACGGCAGCCGTCCCATGCGGACCTCGGTCATGCCGCCGAAGACGTACAGGAACAGCATGTTGCCGAGCAGATGGAGCCAGCTGCCGTGCACGAACAGTGCGGTCAGCGGGGTGACCAGCGCGTGCAGCGAGCCGCTCCACAGGTCGAGCGGGATCACCCCCCAGCGCTCGAAATATGCGGTCTGGGCCCGTAGCAGGGCGTCGCCGTGCCCGTAGACGTGGTTCAGGCCCGAGGCAGGGCCGATCACGAAGATCACGCAGCACAGCCCGATCAGCACATGCGTCATCCGGGAGAAGAGCGCTGCCAGGGAGCGGGCGGGGTGCGGTGGCCGGGGAAAGCCCGGAGAGCGGGAGAAGGGGGACGGCGCCGTCATGAAGTGATCATGGCTCAATGCGGGCATTCGGGACAGAGTGCCTCGCCGCGTCCCGCCTCCTGGGCGGGGCCCGCACCGGCCCCCTGTCAGGCCGTAGGGTTGCAGTCAGTACCTTGCGTACTTTCCGCAGTCCGACGGCGCACCGCGTGAACCCGCGCATCAGCACGAGACCGAGCAGCATGACGAGTACGAAAGAGGACAACACGATGGGTGTTCCCCTGCCGACGGCCGAAACCCGGTGGCGCTGCACGCTCTGCGGCAACCTCACGCGTTTCGATGTGACCCGCCGGTCCAAGGCCGTGGAGTACGTCCACCTGGACCTTGCCGGGGAGCCGAAGGTGGAGGAGCGCGAGGTCCTCAGTGAGAGCATCGAGTCCGTGCGCTGCCGCTGGTGCAATGCGGTCGACCAGATCGAGCTGGTGGACCGGCCGGGCGCGAGCGCCTGAGATCGGAGCGATCGAGCCGTGGTGGAGCGTCCAGAAAGGGAGCCGGGGGCGGCGCAGGCCGACGCATCCGACGATGCCGTCGACGAAGTGCTCGACCGTCCGCTGCCCGAGGGCGTACGGCGCCGTGTCGTGGCGCTCACCGCGGAGTCGTTCGGCGCGCTGACGGTCTCCGAACTCCCGCCCCCCTTGCGGCAGTACGCCCGTTTCACCCCGACCCGCCGGGCCAAGTTCGCCGGGAACGCGATGGCCGCGGCGCTGGAGAGCGACGCGGTCTTCCGGCAGCGGATCGCGGGCAAGCTGCGCGAGGCCCAGCCGGAGCTGGCATCGGCGCTGGAGGACGGCACCCCGCCCGCGGCCGCCGACCCGCTGGACGTCGCGGCGGCGGCGTACGTGCTGCGCCCCGAGGGCTGGGTCAAGCTGGTCGCGGCGGCCGGCGAGGAGGCGCAGCGGGCGCGCGCCGAGCGGGCCGGCGAGGAGGCCGAACGGGAGCTGGCCCGGCTGCGGGAGGAGCTGTCGCAGGCGCGCAGTGAGGCCCGCGCCGACGTCGACCGGGCCCGGGTGGACCTGGAGGCGGCCCGTAAGGAGAACGAGTCGCTGCACCGCAAGCTGCGCAGCGCGCTGAGCGACGTCAAGCGCCGCGAGGCGGCGGTGCGCAAGGCCGAGGCCGCGCTGGAGGCCGCGCGGTCCCAGGCCGCGACCGAAAAGACCCTCGCGGACAGCGAACTGCGCCGGCTCAAGGCCCGCGTCACCGAGGTCGAGGCGGCGCTGGAGGCCGGCCGGCGGGCCGCCCGTGAGGGCCGCAGCGTCGAGGACATGCGGCTGCGGCTGCTGCTGGACACGGTGCTGGACGCCGCCCAGGGGCTGCGCCGCGAACTGGCCCTGCCGCCCGCCAGCGTCCACCCGGCGGACACCGTCGAGGCGGTCGCCCCGGGCAGGATGACGCCCAGGGACATCGCGGCCCGTGCGCTGTCGGAGATGGACCCGGCGCTGCTCGACCAGCTACTGGCGCTGCCGCAGGCGCATTTGGTGGTGGACGGCTACAACGTCACCAAAACCGGCTATCCCACCATGCCTCTGGACAAACAGCGACTGCGGCTGTTGGGCGGGCTGGCGGTGCTGGCCGCGCAGACCGGCGCGGAGATGACCTGTGTCTTCGACGGCGCGGAGCTGGCGGCGCCGGTGCTGCTCGCGCCGCCGCGCGGGGTGCGGGTGCTGTTCAGCAAACCGGGCGTAACGGCCGATGAGTTGATTCGTCAGCTGGTACGGGCCGAACCGCCCGGCCGCCCGGTCGTCGTGGTCTCCACGGACCGGGAAGTGGCCGACGGCGTCGCGAAGGCGGGCGCCCGGCCGGTCGCATCGGCCCTGCTCCTGAAGCGACTTGCCCGGACCTGACGGTTTTGCGGCACCGGCCCCCTCCCGCCGGAAAAATCGCTTGCGTTCCCCCTGCTCTCCGTATCGCAGCGTCAAACAGCGCTTACTGCCTGTGTGATGTTGGTAAAGGATGGGGCTGGTGACGCAGTTTTTTCCCGTGGGGATTTGAAGCGATCACAACTCGGTTACTAAGGTCGGGCCTCGAACCTTCATACAGGTGATTATCCAACCGGGATGGTCAGTGAAGGTACCGCCGAGTCCGCGGCGTTCACGCGGAGCCGGGGTCTCACCCCCCCCACTTCCCGGTAGGCGGCTGGAGGAAGAAGGAGCTCGCCCCCGTGGCGTCCCACCGTCGACCCAAGCAGCCGAGCCGTACTCGCGTGACCGTGCTCACCGCGACCGCCGCCGCGGCCGTCGCCCTTTCGTCCCAGGCCGCCCAGGCCGCCCCGAACCCGTCCAAGAAGGACGTCAAGGCTCAGGTCGACAAGCTCTACGAGCAGGCGGAGCAGGCCACCGAGAAGTACAACGGGGCCAAGGAGGACCAGGACAAGCTCCAGAAGGACGTGGACCGCCTCCAGGACAAGGTCGCCCGCGGCCAGGAGGAGCTCAACCAGCTCCGCAAGGGCCTGGGTGCCGTCGCCTCCGGCCAGTACCGCAGCGGCAGCATCGACCCCTCCGTCCAGCTCTTCCTCTCCGGCGACCCGGACACCTACCTGGACAAGGCCTCCACCCTCGACCAGCTCAGCGGCCACCAGGCCGAGCAGCTGAAGACCATCGCGGACAAGCAGCGCCAACTCGCCCAGGAGCGCGCCGAGGCCGTCGGCAAGATCCAGGACCTCACCGAGACCCGCAAGGCCCTCGGCGAGAAGAAGGACGAGATCAAGAGCAAGCTCGCCAAGGCGCAGGAGCTGCTCAACACCATGACCGCCAAGGAGAAGGCGGCCATGCAGGCGGAGCAGGCGCGCGCCAACCGCAACAACGACCGGGTCAACCTCGGCGACGCCCTGCCCGCCTCCCAGCGCGGTGCGGCGGCCCTGTCCGCCGCCCAGTCCAAGATCGGCTCGCCCTACGTCTGGGGCGCCACCGGCCCGTCCTCCTTCGACTGCTCGGGCCTGACCTCCTGGGCGTACCAGCAGGCCGGCCAGTCGCTGCCGCGCACCTCGCAGGAGCAGGCCAACGCCGGTTCCCGGATCGGCTCGGAGAGCGACCTCAAGCCCGGCGACCTGGTGCTCTTCTACAGCGACCTGCACCACATCGGCCTCTACGCGGGCAACGGCACCGTGCTGCACGCCCCGAAGCCGGGCGCCGCGGTGCGCTACGAGTCGATCAACAACATGCCGTTCGCGTTCGGCGTGCGGGTCTGACCGCCCCGGCGTACGGGTCGGAAAAACCTCACAACGTTCTCAACCTGCCGCCCGAACGGGCGAATTGCGGTCCCCGCCGCTGACCCGCCGCCCCGCCGGTGACCTGCACAGTCACCGGCGGGGCGGCATTTTGCGTACCCGAAGGGTTCTTTGGTCGCCGCCGACCTGCGCGGTTACTGTCCTGGCTCGCGGCCGCCGGTCACCGTCCGCCCTCCCGGGCGACAGCGGCTGCAACGGAAGGAGTGCGGCATACGTGGTCTCCCATCGCCGTACCTCGCAGCCAGGTCCCGTCACCCGCACCGGCGTCACCGTCGTCTCGGCGGCCCTGGCAACCGCGGCCGCCGCACTGTCCGGTCCGCCGGCCGCGGCCGACCCCGGGGAACGCCCCGCAGCGGGCCGGGAAGCGGCCACCGCGCGGGTCGACAAGCTCTACGAGGAGGCCGAGCGGGCCACCGAGAAGTTCAACGGCGCCGACGAGCGGACCCGGCGGCTGCGGGACGAGGCGGCGACCCTTCAGGACCGCACCGCCCGCGCCCAGGAACGCGTCAACCGGATGCGCACCCGGCTGGGCGCGCTGGCCGCCGCCCAGTACCGCGCCGGCGGCATCGACCCCACCCTCCGGCTGATGCTCTCCGAGCGTCCCGGAAGCTACCTGGAGAAGGCCTCCGCGCTCGAGCGGATCAACCGCAGCCAGGCCGGCGAGCTGCGCGAGCTGCAGACCGCGCAGCGGACCCTGGAACGGCAGCGCCGGGCGACCGCCGCGACGCTGGCGGACCTCGAGGCCGGACGCCGGGACGTCGCCCTCCGCAAGAAGGACGTGCAGCGCAAGCTGGCCGCCGCCCGGCGGGTGCTGAACGCGCTCCCCGTGGACGCCAGGGCGGCCTACGACCGGGCCTCGCGCAGCGACGGGCGCGACGAGATGCTTCCCGACCTCTCCGGCGTCGCGGCGGCCTCCGGCCGGGCCGCCGCGGCGGTCGCCGCCGTCCGCGCCGCCGTCGGCTCCCCGTACGCCTGGGGGAGCACCGGCCCCTCGGCCTTCGACTGCTCCGGTCTCACCCAATGGGCCTATGGGCGCGCCGGCGTCTTCATCCCGCGCACGTCACAGGCCCAGAGCGGCGCCGGCCACCAGGTGCCGCTCGACCAGGCGCAACCCGGTGACCTGGTCATCTACCGCTCGGACGCCAGCCACGTCGGGATGTACGTGGGAAACGGCCAGGTCGTCCACGCGCCCTATCCCGGCGCCCGGGTCCGTTACGACCCGGTCGGGGTGCTGCCGGTCTCCTCCGTCACCAGGCCCTGAAGCCGGCCGCCGCCCCCTCCCGTCCCCGCCCAGCGTTTTTGCCCCGCCCCGGTCGCACATACGATCAGCGGCATGTCACGTCAGCGGGCGGGGCGGCGGTGGCCGTCACGGGCCGGGGCGGCGGCCGGTGCCGTCCCGCTCCTTGCGCTGCTCGTCCCGGTCACCGGCTGCGCGCCCCAGTCGCCGCCACGGGACCGTTTCCCGGACGTCCAGCGGATGCTCGACAGCCGCTCGTGGGCCGTCCGCCACCGGGACACCGCCGCCTTCCTGGCCACCGTCGACCCGCGATCCGGCGACTACCGCGCCCGCCAGCGCCGGATGATCGCCAACCTCACGGCCGTACCGCTCACCGACTGGCGCTACGACCTCGTCGCCACCGACGCCTTCCCGCTCCCGGCCGGCGGCCCCCGCGACCGGATGGCCGCCAAGGTACGGCTCAGCTACCGCCTCAAGGGCTACGACACCGCATCCGTCACCTCCCTCCAGTACCTCACGCTCACCCGGCACGCCGGCCGCTGGCGGATCTCCTCGGACTCCGACGGTGCCGCCTCCGGCAGGCTCGGCACCCGCCAGCTGTGGGACCAGGGCCCGGTCCGGCTGGTCCGCGGCCGGCACAGCCTGGTGCTCGGCGGCGCCGCGGACCCGGCGCGGCTGCGCGATCTCGCGGACCGGGTGGACGAGGCGGTGCCCGCCGTCTCCGACGCCTGGAAAGGCGCCTGGTCGGGGACGGTGGTCGTGGAGGCCCCGGACACCGTCGACCAGATGGCGCAGCTGCTGGGCGACGGCGACTCCGCCGGCTACGCCGGGATCGCCGCCGTCACCACCGGCGAGGCGGGCGCCTCGGCCACCGCGCCCGCGGACCGGGTGATCGTCAACCCGGAGGCGTACGAGGAACTCAACGACGTCGGCCGCTCGGTGGTGCTCACCCACGAAACCACCCATGTGGCCACCCGAACGGTCACCACCACGGCCACCCCGCTCTGGCTCTCCGAGGGCTTCGCCGACTGGGTCGCCTACCGCGACATACGCAGCGAGGCGGCCAGCACCGCCCCCGAACTCTCCCGCGCGGTGTCCCAGGGCGCGGCTCCCGACAGCCTCCCCACCGACGAGGACTTCGGCTTCCAGGCCGGCGCGGACCGCCTGGCGAAGGCGTACGAGGGCGGCTGGCTGGCCTGCCGGATGATCGCCGACAAGTGGGGCGAGGCCAAGCTGATCGCCTTCTACCGGGCGGCGGGCCGCAGCGGTGCGGAGACCGCCGCCGGGCGCCTGGGCGGGCCGATGGAGACCCGGCAGGCCACGCACCACCCCCGGCCGCACCGCACACCCGGCTCCACCCCCGCCCACAGCCGGCGCCTCCCCGACCGGGTCGAGCGGCTGGACCGCGCCATGCGGGCTCAACTGGGCGTGGGGCTGGGGGAGTTCACCCGGGAGTGGCGGGAGTACGTGGAGGGGCAGCTGAGGTGAGCGGGGCGGGGCCGGCCGCTGCGGCCCGTACGGCTGCGGGGCTCCCGCGGCCGCCGGCTCCCGCGGCCCGGCCGCCGAGGGACCCGTCCCCGCGGGTGGCCGCCGCCAGCCTCCGGCAGGCCATCAGCGACGCCGTCACCAGCAGGCCGTTGCGCACCGCCAGCAGGGCGACCCCCGGGCCGTCGCTCGCCACCACATGGGGGAAGAAGACCGGGAACTCCAGCAGCGTCACCCCGGTCGCCAGCACGACGAGCCCGGCGGGCGCGGCCTGCCGGCCGGCCCCCGTGGTCAGGCACACCGCGGCCAGCGCCACCAGCCACAGCAGATACTGCGGGCTGATCACCCGGCTGGTGGTGGTGAACAGCAAAGTGGCGGTGAACGCCGCATCGGGCAGCGTCCGGGCGCCCAACTCCCGTGCCCGCAGCCGCCATCGGAGCAGCCACACCAGCGCGGCCAGGGTCAGCGCGAGCGCGAGCGCACTGACGGCCGCAACCCCCGGCCCCACGAACTCCACCGACCCGTAGCGCAGCAGCACCTCCCCGCTCCAGCCCAGGTGCCGGGCGAGGTGGAAGACCAGCGCGCCCAGCGACTCGATCTCCGTACCGCGGTCCCGCTGGAAGGCGAGGAAGGCCAGCGCGCCCGGCGCGGCCGCCACGAAGAGCACCGTCAGCCCGGCCGTGGTGCCCGCCGCGGCGAGCCACAGGGCGCGCGCCCGGCGGCCGCGCAGCGCCGCCCCGGTCAGCACCAGCACCGGCCAGACCTTCAGCAGCGCACCGAACGCCACCAGGGCGCCCGCCACCCGCGGCCGGCGGGCCGCCGCGAACAGCGCCATGGCGGCGACGAGAGCGGCCATCAGGTCGTAACGGGCGTACGCGGTGGGGCCGAGCAGCGCCACGCCCACGATCCACACCCAGGCCCCGGCCGGGCGGTTCCCGGGCCGCCGCGCCATGCGCAGGAACAGCGCCAACCCCACCGCGTCCGCGACCAGGACCACCGCGACGAACGCCGGACCGTAGTCGAGAAACGGCAGCAGCCCGGGGGAGAGCACGGCCAGGGCGGCGCCCGGCGGATACTGCCAGGTCACGTCGCCGAGCGGGAAGGCACCGGCCCCGAGCACCTCGGCCCACGCCCGGTAGATCACCCGGACGTCGCTGCTGACGTCCGGCCCCGGCAGCCGGATCACCCGCAGCGCGCACAGCACGACGACGGCCCGCGTCGCGCACCAGACACCCACCGGCAGCCATCCGCCCCGCGTCCCGCCGGTGCCGGCCATCTCCACCACTCCCCGCTCCGCCCGCTGTGCATCATCCGGCAGCGGCCGGCCGCGGGCGTGGAGGCCGCGGGGCGTGGCGGGCCGGGCGGCCCGCCGCCGGCCGGCGACCCGGTACTGTCGGCCGGGACCGGACCCTAGGAACCCCTGTCGGAAGACCACCGTGCACAAGACCCTGATCGTCACCAACGACTTCCCGCCCCGGCCCGGCGGCATCCAGGCCTTCCTGCACAGCATGGCGCTGCGCCTGGACCCCTCCCAGGTCGTCGTCTACGCCTCGACGTGGAAGCGCACCGAGGAAGGTCTCGCGGCCACCGCCGCCTTCGATGCCGAGCAGCCGTTCACGGTGGTCCGCGACCGTACGACGATGCTTCTGCCCACGCCCCGGGTGACCCGCCGCGCCACCGCCCTCCTGCGCGAACACGGCTGCTCCTCGGTCTGGTTCGGCGCGGCCGCGCCCCTCGGCCTGATGGCGCCCGCGCTCCGCGCCGCCGGCGCCCGCCGCATCGTGGCCACCACCCACGGCCACGAGGCGGGCTGGGCCCAGCTCCCCGCCGCCCGCCAACTGCTGCGCCGCATCGGCGAGGGCACCGACACCCTCACCTACCTCGGCGAGTACACCCGCTCCCGGATCGCGGCCGCCCTGACTCCGGCCGCCGCGTCCCGGATGGTCCAGCTCCCGCCCGGCGTCGACGAGAAGACCTTCCACCCCGCCTCGGGCGGCCACGCCGTACGGGCCCGCCTCGGCCTCGCCGGCCGGCCGGTCGTGGTGTGCGTCTCGCGTCTCGTCCCCCGCAAGGGCCAGGACACCCTCATCGAGGCGATGCCGGCCGTCCTGGCCGCGGTCCCGGACGCGGTCCTGCTGATCGTCGGCGGCGGCCCGTACGAGGAGGAGCTGCACGCCCTCGCCCTGCGCAAGGGCGTCGCCGACTCCGTGCGCTTCACCGGCGCCGTCCCCTGGGAGGAACTCCCCGCCCACTTCGGCGCCGGCGACGTCTTCGCCATGCCCTGCCGCACCCGCCGCGGCGGCCTCGACGTCGAAGGCCTCGGCATCGTCTACCTGGAGGCCTCCGCCACCGGCCTGCCCGTGGTGGCCGGCGACTCCGGCGGCGCCCCCGACGCCGTCCTGGACGGCGAAACCGGCTGGGTGGTCCCCGGCGGCTCCCCCACCCCCACCGCCGAACGCCTCATCACCCTCCTCAAGGACCCGGACCTGCGCCACCGAATGGGCACCCGGGGCCGAGCCTGGGTCGAGGAAAAGTGGCGCTGGGACCTGCTTGCGGGGCGCCTGGAAGCGTTGCTCTAGCCCCCCACGTTTTCGGCTGTCCCGCCGTGGTGGGTTTCTCGCCGTTGCGCCTGGCGGCGGGCCCCTCCGCTGCGCTTTGCCTGCGCCGTACGTTGTCGGCCGTCCCGCCGTAGGGGTTTGTCGCCGTTGCGCCTGCGGCGGGCGTGGGTTTGTAGGGAGCGGTGCCGGCCCTACACGGCTCCGCCGCTACGGTCCGTCCCCTCCCGTGGGTGGGGGGTTAGGGGTCGGTGGGGGCGGGCGTTGTGTGTTCGGTGCCTGTGATCGTGTGCACAGGGTGCGCCTGACCGCCGGCGTACACCCCCACCGTCCTTCTCCCACCCATCAACGGGGAGGGGCCGGGCCGCAGGACGGAGTCCGGAGGCCCGGTCCCGCTGCCGAACAGCCCCGCGCAGCGGCAACCAGCCCGCCGCAGGCGCAACGGAGAGAAAGCCCGAAACATCGGCCCAGGCAAAGCGCAGCGAACGGGCCCGCCGCAGGCGCAACGGAGAGAAAGCCCGAAACACCGGCCCAGGCAAAGCGCAGCGAACGGGCCGCAGGCGCAACGGCGACAAACCCCTACGGCGGGAAAGCCAAAAACGTGGGGCCAACTACCCCCGGTAAATGGCCTCGATCTCCTCAGCGAAGTCCTTCGCCACAACATTCCGCTTCAGCTTCAGGGAGGGCGTCACATGCCCCGACTCCTCCGTGAACTGCGTCGGCAGGATGCGGAACTTGCGTACCGACTCGGCCTTGGACACGGCCGCGTTCCCGTCGTCGACGGCCCGCTGCACGGCGGCCAGCAGCTCCGGGTCCTTGGCGATGTCGGCCGGGGCGACATCGGCGGGGTGGCCGTGCTCCTCCGCCCAGCGGGGCAGGAATTCCTCGTCGAGGGTGATCAGGGCGCCGATGAAGGGGCGGCCGTCGCCGACCACCATGCATTCGGCGATCAGCGCATGGGCGCGGATGCGGTCCTCGATGACCGCTGGGGCGACGTTCTTGCCGCCCGCGGTGACAAGGATCTCCTTCTTGCGGCCGGTGATGGCGAGGTAGCCGTCCTCGTCGAGGGTGCCGATGTCGCCGGTGTGGAACCAGCCGTCGGAGAGCGCCTCTTCGGTGGCCGAGGGGTTGTTCCAGTACTCGGTGAAGAGGTGCTCGCCGTGCAGGAGGACCTCGCCGTCGTCGGCGATGCGGACGACGGAGCCGGGCAGCGGCTGGCCGACGGTGCCGATCTTCTGCCGGTCCCAGGGGTTGAAGGCGGTGGCCGCACAGGACTCCGTCAGGCCGTAGCCCTCCAGGACGGTGAAGCCGATGCCGCGGTAGAAGTGGCCCAGGCGCTCGCCGAGCGGGGCGCCGCCCGAGATGGCGTGGGTGGCGCGGCCGCCCAGGACGGCGCGCAGCTTGCCGTAGACGACGCGGTCGAAGACCTTGTACTTGACCTTGAGGCCGAGGGAGGGACCGTCGGCGGTGTCCAGCGCGCGGCTGTAGGCGATGGCGGTGTCGGCGGCCTTGTCGAAGATCTTGCCCTTGCCGTCGGCCTGCGCCTTGGCCCGCGCCGAGTTGTAGACCTTCTCGAAGACGCGGGGGACGCCCAGGACCATCGTCGGGCGGAAGGAGGCCAGATCGTCCGTGAGGTGCTTGATGTCGGGGGCGTGGCCGAGCTTGATGGGCGCCATCAGCGCCGCCACCTGGACCAGGCGGCCGAAGACGTGCGCCACGGGGAGGAAGAGCAGGACGGAGGCGTCGCCCGTACGGAAGAGCGGGCGCAGGCGCTCGACGACATTGCCGCACTCTGCGAAGAAGCTGCGGTGGCTGAGCACGCAGCCCTTGGGGCGGCCGGTGGTGCCGGAGGTGTAGACGATGGTGGCGGGCGAGTCGGCGTCGGCCAGCGCGCTGCGCTCGTCGACCTCCTCGTCGGTGATGCCCGCGCCCGCGGCCCGCAGCCGGGCGACCGCGTCCCGCTCGATCTGCCAGATGTTCTCCAGGTCGGGCAGCCGGTCGCGGACCGATTCGACGGCGGCCTCATGGGCGGGGCTCTCCACCAGGCAGGCCACCGCGCCCGAGTCGCCGAGTATCCACTGGATCTGCTCGGCGGAGCTGGTCTCGTACACCGGGACGGTGATCGCGCCGGCGCTCCAGATCGCGAAGTCCGACAGCGTCCACTCGTAGCGGGTGCGCGACATCAGGCCGACGCGGTCGCCGGGCTTGACGCCCGAGGCCATCAGGCCCTTGGCCACCGCCCGGACCTCGGCGAGGAAGGTGGTGGCGGTGACGTCCTGCCACTGCCCGTTCACCTTGCGTCCAATGACCGCAACATCCGGGTGCTGCGCGGCATTTCGGCGGATGAGATCCGTCAGATTGCCGTCCGCGGGGACCTCGTACAGGGCCGGAAGGCTGAACTCGCGCAAGACTGCTGCTCCTCATTGGCGCCGGCGCCACGACGCTGTGCGTACACCGGTTGCGGTCCAAGATCATGCAAGGGGGGTCGGACTGCCCGGACGTTACCCATCGGTATTGCTTTTGGGATAGGGGGTCGCGCCCAGATGTTTGATGCGTCACACGCTTTACGACACGCCATGGAACTGCTTCCGCGCAGACTAGACCAGCAGCGTGCTGACCCGAAAGTAACCCCAGGTCGTGGGCGGCCTCCCGGCAACTGCCCGGGGCATCTAGGGTGGCGCCATGCGTGTGCATGTGGTCAGTGACGTCCATGGCAACAGCCGCGGCCTGGCCGCCGCGGGCGACGGTGCCGATGCGGTGGTCTGCCTCGGTGACCTGGTGCTCTTCCTGGATTACGCCGATCATTCGCGCGGCATCTTCCCCGACCTGTTCGGCGTCGAGAACGCCCACGCCCTCGTCGAACTGCGCACCGCGCGTCGCTTCGAGGAGGCCCGCGACCTGGGCAGCAGGCTCTGGGGCGAGCTGGACCGGACGGGCCGGAGCCGCGAGTCGGTCATCGAGGGCGCGGTCCGCAAGCAGTACGCCGAGCTGTTCGCCGCCTTTCCCACCCCTACGTACGCCACATACGGGAATGTCGATATGCCGCGGCTGTGGCCGGAGTACGCAAAGGAGGGCGTCACCGTCCTCGACGGCCAGCGGGTGGACATCGGGGGGCGGGTGTTCGGGTTCGTCGGCGGCGGGCTCGCCACGCCGATGGCCACCCCGTACGAGATCGGGGACGAGGAGTACGCCGCCAAGATCGAGGCGGTGGGGGAGGTGGACGTGCTGTGCACGCACATTCCGCCGGAGGTTCCCGAGCTCTGCTACGACACGGTCGCCCGCCGCTTCGAGCGCGGCAGTTCGGCGCTGCTGGAGGCGATCCGCCGGACCCGTCCCCGTTACTCCCTCTTCGGGCACGTCCACCAGCCGCTCGCCCGCCGGGTGCGGATCGGCGCCACGGAGTGCATCAACGTCGGGCATTTCAACGCGACCGGGGTGCCGTACGTCCTGGAGTGGTGAACCGGCGGCGCCGATGCGCCCGGCCGCGCGTCCGCCGGGTATCCCCCGCGCGGTAGCCTTCAGCAGCAGAGACACGGGGATTGACGAGCTTGACGCGAGTCGGCGGACCGGCCCGAATCGGCATGGAAATGGCATGGAGGAGTCACGGCGATGGCCGAACACACCAGCTCAAGCATCACGATCGAGGCGGCGCCCGCCGAAGTGATGGGAGTGATCGCCGACTTTGACCGCTATCCGGAGTGGACCGGAGAGGTCAAGGAGGCGGAGGTGCTGGCCAAGGACGAGCGGGGCCGCGCCGAGCAGGTGCGCCTGGTGCTCGACGCCGGTGCGATCAAGGACGACCACACCCTCGCCTACACCTGGACCGGCGAGAGCGAGGTCAGCTGGTCGCTGGTCAAGTCGCAGATGCTGCGCGCGCTGGATGGTTCGTACCGGCTCGCCGCGGTGCGCGGCGGCGCGGCGACCGAGGTGACGTACCAGCTCACCGTCGATGTGAAGATCCCGATGCTCGGGATGATCAAGCGCAAGGCGGAGAAGGTCATCATCGACCGGGCGCTGGCCGGGCTGAAGAAGCGGGTGGAGAGCGGTCCCGGGTCCGCCGCGGGCTCCGGTGCGCCCGCCGACGAGGGCAAGAAGCTCTGAGCGTGCGGACCGTCCTCGTCACCGGCCCCGGCGGCGCCGGCCGCAGCACGCTGGCCGCCGCGACCGCCCTGGCCGGTGCCCGGCGGGGAGCGCGCGTACTGCTGCTCACGACCGAGAGCAGCGCTCCGGAAACGGTGCTGCGCTCGCGTCTGAGTGCGGATGCCGCGACCGAGATAGCCCCCGGCCTGCACGCCCGCCGCATCGACTCCGGCGACCGCTTCCGCCAGGAGTTCCTCGCCTTCCAGGAGCGCGCCGGCGCCGCCCTCGACCTGCTCGGCGCCAGTCCCCTCGACGAGGACGAACTCACCGAACTCCCCGGCTCCGAGCCCTTCGCGCTGCTGCACGCCCTGCGCGCCGAACACGCCTCGGACGCCTGGGACATGCTCGTGGTCGACATGCCGCCCGCCGCCGAAACCATCAGGCTGCTCGCGCTGCCCGCCCAGGTCCGCCGCTATCTGCGCCGCCTGCTGCCGCCCGAGCGCCAGGCCGCCCGCGCGCTGCGCCCGGTGCTCGCCCAGCTCGCCGGCGTCCCGATGCCGGCCCAGAAGCTGTACGAGGCCGCCGAGCGCTGGGAGCGCGAACTCGCCGCCGTCCAGCGGGTGATCGAGGACCCCGGCACCTCCGTACGCCTGATCACCGACGCCGGCCCGGTCGCCGCTGCCGCCCTGCGCGACCTGCGCGCCGGACTCGCGCTCCACGGCCGGCGCACCGACGCCCTCGTCGTCAACCGCCTGCTGCCCACCGGCTCCGCCGACCCCTTCCTCGCCGCCCTCTCCGGCAGCCAGCAGGCCGCCCTCAAGGCGCTGCGCGAGGAATTCCCCGATCTGCCCGTGCGCGAGGTGCCGCACCTGGGCCGGGACCCGCAGGGCGTCGAGGACCTGGCCGACCTGGCAGACGCGGCCGACCCCTCCGAGCCCGCCGAATCCGCCGACGGGACCGGGGCCGCCCACCCCGACCCCTGGACCGTGGCGGACCGCCTCGCCACCGACGGCATCCTCCTGTGGCGGGTGCCGCTGCCCGGCGCCCGGCGGGACGGCCTGGGCCTGGTGCGCCGCGGCGACGAAATCGTCGTCACCGTCGGCCCCTTCCGGCGCATCCGCACGCTCCCCTCCGCGCTGCGCCGCTGCACCGTCTCCGGCGCCGGACTGCACGACGGCGTCCTCGACATCCGCTTCACACCCGACCCCGGCCTGTGGCCGGCGGCCACCGAACGGAGTTCTTGAACGCCGTAGCGTCATGCGGTCGAGGTGCGCCCGACGGCGCCGCCCCTCCCGCGATCACGCCACCCTGGACGGCCGGACGGACACCGGCGGCGAAATCCGTACGGATTTTCGCCCTCGGTTCCGAAAGGCCCGCGTTGCCCCCCGGCAACGTTGGTAACGTCGGGAGTAAGTCCCGCCGCCGGAGCCCACGGAGAACATCATGAGTGACGCCACCGAGCGCCCCGCCGACCGTACGGCCGGCGTCGACGCCGATGCCTGGGAGACGGCCTGCGCCGAGGACCTCGCGGCGGAGCAGGCCCGCCGCCGTACCGCATACGGCCCGCAGCCGGGGAGCGCCGCCGAGGAGCTGCGCAAGCTCGCCGAGGCCGTCACCGACAAGCTCGCCGGCATCCAGCTGCCCGGCGCGCTGGGCGGGATCGCCGCGCAGGGCGCCGTCAGCCAGCTGTTCCGGCAGGCCAAGGCCGCCGTGGAGCCGGTCATCGAGCGCAACCCCGAGGTCTTCGACCACCTCGCCGCGGCCGGTTCCGAACTCCTCGCCGCCTACCGCTCGGCCGTCGAGCGCAGCGAGCGCCGCTGGACCCGCGACGACCTCGACGACCGCCCCGGCGGCCGGACCGAGGGCCGGACCGGCGACCCGCGCGACGACGACGGCCCCACCGGCACCGAGCGGATCGATCTCGACTGACGCCCCGCCACCGCACGGCGGGGAAGGCGGTCCCTCCTCCGGTACGGTTGACCCCGGCGGGGAGCCGAGCGAAAAACTGAGGGACACATGGGACTCACCATCGGCGTCGACATCGGCGGCACGAAGATCGCGGCCGGCGTGGTCGACGAAGAGGGCTCGATCCTCGAGACGTGCCAGGTGCCGACCCCGCAGGCCACCGACGCACTGACCGAGGCCATCGCGGACGCGGTCCGCACGGTCGGGGCCGACCACCAGGTCGAGGCCGTCGGCATCGGCGCGGCCGGCTATGTCGACGAGAAGCGGGCCACGGTCCTCTTCGCGCCCAACATCGACTGGCGCCACGAACCGCTCAAGGACAAGGTCGAGCAGCGCGTCGGCCTCCCCGTGGTCGTCGAGAACGACGCCAACGCCGCCGCCTGGGGCGAGTACAGGTTCGGCGCGGGCCAGGGCCACAGCGACGTCATCTGCATCACCCTCGGCACGGGCCTGGGCGGCGGCATCATCATCGGCAACAAGCTGCGCCGCGGCCGCTTCGGCGTCGCCGCGGAATTCGGCCACATCCGGGTCGTGCCCGACGGCCTGCTGTGCGGCTGCGGCAGCCAGGGCTGCTGGGAGCAGTACGCCTCCGGCCGCGCCCTGCTGCGCTACGCCCGCCAGCGCGCCTTCGCCACCCCCGAGAACGCCACGGTGCTGCTCTCGCTCGGCGACGGCACACCCAACGGCATCCAGGGCAAGCACATCAGCGCCGCCGCCCGCCAGGGCGACAAGGTCGCCATCGACTCCTTCCGCGAACTGGCCCGCTGGGCCGGCGCGGGCCTGGCCGACCTCGCCTCGCTCTTCGACCCGTCCGCCTTCATCGTCGGCGGCGGCGTCTCCGACGAGGGCGAACTGGTCCTCGACCCGATCCGCAAGTCCTTCCGCCGCTGGCTGGTGGGCAACCAGTACCGGCCGCACGCCCAGGTGCTCGCCGCCCAGCTGGGCGGCAAGGCCGGACTGGTGGGCGCGGCCGACCTCGCCCGCCAGGGCTAGCGGCCCCCGGCACACCGAGGCGTGGCCCACGCCCGTCACATCCCCCGGGACGTGACGGGCGTTGCCCGTTTCTGCCCTACTCTGGGCCCGCGTGACGACCCCGTCTCCCGGCCCTTACGACGGCCCCGGCGAGAGGACCTGCCTCCTTGATCTCGCTCCCCGACTCCCGTACCGAGCCCGACGGTTCGGCCGTGATCCGCGTACTCAGCTACAACATCCGCTCGCTGCGCGACGACCCGGCGGCGCTGGCGCGGGTCATCAGGGCCTGCGCCCCCGATCTCGTGCTGATCCAGGAGGCGCCGCGGTTCTTCCGCTGGCGCAAGGCCGCCGAGCGGCTGGCCCGTGCGTCGGGGCTGGTGTACGTCACCGGCGGCGCCACGACCGCGGGCCCGATGATCCTGTCCACGCTGCGCGCCCATGTGGAGCGTACGGAGGACATCCTGCTGCCCCGCACGCCCGGCCTGCACCAGCGGGGCTTCGCCACCGCAGTGGTACGGATCGGCGGCGCCCGGCTCGGGGTGCTCAGCTGCCACCTCAGCCTCGCCGCCGCGGAACGCCACCGGCAGGCCGGACTGCTGCTGGAGCGGCTGGCGCTGCTGGATGTGCCGTACGCAATCGCGGGCGGGGACCTCAACGACCGGCCCGACGGGCGGAGTTTCCGGCGGCTGGCGGAGGCGCTCACGGATGGCTGGACGGCCGAACCGTGGGGCGGGGAGTACACCTCCACGCCCCACGAGCCGCATCAGCGGATCGACGCCGTGTTCACCACGCCGGGCGTGGAGGTACTGGGCTGCGGGGTGCCGCACGGCCTGCCCGGCGTGCACGAGGCGGACCTGCGGGCCGCCACGGACCATCTGCCGGTGCTGGCCGCGGTGCGGGTGCCGGCCGACGGCTAGGGCGCTGATCCACCGGCCAGGCCCTGGGGCCCGCTCACACCACCGCCCCGCCTCCCGGCAGATCGTCGTCGTCCCCGTTGTCGTCCTTCATCCGCCCCACCAGCGTGGCGAAGCCGCCGAGGAAGCCGCCGATGCCCAGGAGGGCGATCCACCACGTCACGGGCTGCTGGATGATCACCATCGCCACCAGCAGCAGCGGACCGCCGAGCACCGCGAGCCAGGCGAACTTCGTGGTGACGTCGGCCGTCGGCAGCGGGGGCGGCTCCGGCGGGGTGAAGTGCCCCTCGTCCGTCGCGTCGAAGTCGTCGTCGGACGGCTCGGCGGCGCTCCAGTCGCGCGGTCCGACGCCGGGGGCGAAGACGACGAAGCTGCCGGGGCGGGCGCCGCCGGACGCCTTGTCACCGGCCCCCGGAAGCGCCGTACCGTCCTTGGCGTCCTTGGCGTCCTTGGCGTCTTCAGGGTCCTTGGGGCCCTTGGCGTCCGTACGGTCGGCGGCGGCGTCCTCGTCCGCCGCGGGGAACTCCGGCTGCTCGCCGTACCCCGCGACGATCTCGGCCCAGGCGGCCTCTTCGTCCAGCGGCTCCTGGGGATCGCGCGGGCTATGCTCCGCCACTGGCCGCCGTCCCCTCCTTGACGCCGCCGGGCAGGACCTCGGGGGCGAGCCGGGCGATGAAGGCGAAGGTGTCGGCGAAGATCTGCTCGGCGTCGTGGTCGAGCGTGGCGACGTGATAGCTGCGCTCCAGCAGCTTGTGCCGGACGTCCGTGGAGGACACCCGGCTCAGGATCCGCTCCGAGTCCACGGGCGGTACGACATGGTCCTGCGGGCTGGTCATCACCAGCAACGGCTGTGTGACGCCCGGGAGTTCGGAGTCGACCTGCTGGAAGAGGCGGCGCATCGAGTACGCGGCCTGCAGCGGCACCCGGTCGTAGCCGACCTCCTTGGCGCCCGGCTTGGCGATGTCGCTGGCGATCCCGTTGGTGGTCCGTACGAGATACCGCAGCACCGGAAGCAGCGGCGCCGCGGCATCATGGAGCTTGTTGGCAGGGTTGACCACGGCCACGCCGCTGATCGCGTCGCCGTGCTTGGCGGCCAGGCGGAGCGCCAGCGTGCCGCCCATGGACAGGCCGCAGACGAAGACCTTGGTGCAGCGCTCGGTGAGCGCGCGCAGCTCGCGGTCGACCTCGGCGTACCAGTCCTGCCAGGTGGTGATCCCCAGGTCCTGCCAGCGGGTGCCGTGCCCCGGCAGCAGCGGCAGGGCGACGGTCAGCCCCTGGTCGGCCAGATGGTCGGCCCAGGGGCGTACGGACTGCGGGGAGCCGGTGAAGCCGTGGCACACAAGGACGCCGACCTCTCCGCCGTCACGGCGGAACGGCTCGGCTCCGGGAAGGAGCGGCACCGGGGAACTCCGATCAGTAAAGGGGGCCTGGTGGGTTACCTCAGGGTACGCGGACCGACGCGGAGCGGATAGGTCCGGCAGCGCCCGCGCGGCCCCAGGTGGGCCCGTCGCAGCCCCGCCGCGGCGAGCGGGGCGCCGGGGCAGGTTAAGGTCTTTGCGTCACACACAGGAGGCAGTCGGTTGATCTACGGCGCAATGAAGTTTTCCATCGGCGGGTCGCTGAAGCTTGCCTTCAGGCCCTGGGTGGAAGGCATCGAGAACATCCCCGCCGAGGGTCCGGCGATCCTCGCGAGCAACCACCTGTCCTTCTCGGACTCCTTCTTCCTGCCCGCGGTGCTCGACCGCAAGGTCACCTTCATCGCCAAGGCCGAGTACTTCACCTCCCCGGGGGTGAAGGGCAAGCTGACCGCGGCGTTCTTCAAGGGCGTCGGCCAGCTGCCGGTCGACCGGTCCGGCGGCCGGGGCGCGGGCGAGGCGGCGATCAAGAGCGGCATCGAGGTGCTGGAGCGCGGTGAGCTGTTCGGCATCTACCCGGAGGGCACCCGCTCCCCGGACGGCCGGCTCTACCGCGGCAAGCCCGGCGGACTGGCCCGCGTCGCACTGGCCACCGGCGCGCCGGTCATCCCCGTGGCGATGATCGACACCGAGAAGGTGCAGCCTCCGGGCAAGATCGTGCCGAAGATGATCCGGCCGGGCATCCGTATCGGCAAGCCGCTGGACTTCACCCGCTATCAGGGCATGGAGGGCGACCGCTTCATCCTGCGGTCGGTCACCGACGAGGTCATGTACGAGATCATGAAGCTGTCCGGCCAGGAGTACGTCGACATCTACGCGACGGCGGCCAAGAGGCAGATCGCCGAGGCGGCGAAGGCGGCGGTGGAGACGAAGAAGAAGGCGGAGGCGGAGGCCGGCAAGGCCGCCGGGAAGGCCGAGACGACCGGGGCGTAAACACGCCCGGGCGAGGGGTGGGGGCGGCATGACGGATGCCGGCATGACGGATCTGAGCGGCGGCATGGCCGCCGGCCGGCGGCACGGCAAGCGCCCGCCGAAGGTGCTGCGGATGTCCGTCGAGCTGCCGCTGTGGCGGGCGCTCACCGGCTACCGCATCCTCACCCTCGGCTATGTGCTGTGCCTGTTCGCCCTCTCGTACAAGCAGTACGCGCATCCATGGGGTGCCTTCGCCTACATTGCGGCGCTCACCGTCTGGATGGCGTTCACCTGGCGCCGTACGACCTCCGCGGAGCGCTGCACCCGGCACTTCCTCATCGCCGACCTCGCCTTCGCGGTCGGCGGCATCCTCCTCACGGCGGTGGTCGACACCCCCGCCCGCATCGCGGACGGCGGGCCCACCCTGCCCTCCATCTGGACGGCGGGCGCCGTCCTGGGCTTCGCGATCAAACGGGGCTGGCGCTGGGCCGCCGTGGGCTCGGCCGCGGTGGCCGCCGCCAATCTCATCGAACGCCAGGAGCTGGCCCGCGACACCATCCACAACGTCGTCCTGGTGTGGGTCGCCAGCGTCGCCATCGGCTATGTCGTCGAGGTCGCCCGCGCCAGTGAGCGCACCCTCGCCCGCGCGCTCCAGATAGAGGCCGCCACCCGCGAACGCGAGCGGCTGGCCCGCGACATCCACGACAGTGTGCTCCAGGTGCTGGCGATGGTGCAGCGGCGCGGCACCGCGATCGGCGGCGAGGCGGCCGAGCTCGGCAGGATGGCGGGTGAACAGGAGGTCGCGCTGCGGACGTTGGTCGCCGGCGGGCTGATGCCGCCGCCGCGGCGGGAGGCCGCACCGGAGGCCGCCCCGCACGCCGCGCCGCCCGCACCGGCCGGCGGACCGTGCGACGTCCGTGCACTGCTCGCCCCGTACGCGGGCGCCGGCGTCACCTTCTCCGAGCCCGGCGCCCCGGTCGAGCTGCCGGCCGCCGCCGCGGCGGAGCTGGCGGCCGCTGTCGGTGCCGCACTGGACAATGTGCGGGTGCACGCGGGGGACGGTGCCCACGCGTGGATCCTGGTGGAGGACGAGCCGCAGGCGGTGATCGTGACGGTCCGCGACGACGGCCCCGGCATCCCCGAGGGACGGCTCGCGGACGCCGAACGCGAGGGCCGCCTCGGCGTGGCCCTGTCGATCCGCGGCCGGCTGCGGGACCTGGGCGGCAGCGCCGAGTGGGTCTCGGTCCCCGGCCAGGGGACGGAAGTGGAGTTGACGGTTCCCAAGGGCGCGGCGCCCAAGGGCAGAGGGCGGGGGAAGGCAAAAGCGTGAGTGGGCAGACGGGCCTGAGGGTGATGGTGGTCGACGACCACCCGATGTGGCGGGACGCGGTCGCACGGGATCTGGCCGAGGCCGGGTTCGAGGTGGTGGCGACGGCCGGCGACGGCCTCCAGGCGGTGCGCCGGGCGCAGGCCGCCGCCCCCGATGTGCTGGTACTGGACCTGAACCTGCCGGGCCTGCCCGGCGTCCAGGTGTGCAAGGAACTGGTCGGCACCGATCCGGCGCTGCGGGTGCTGGTGCTCTCCGCGAGCGGCGAGCACGCCGACGTCCTGGAGGCGGTCAAGTCCGGGGCGACCGGCTATCTGCTGAAGTCGGCGAGCACGGAGGAGCTGCTGGACGCGGTGCGCCGCACGGCCGCCGGCGACCCGGTGTTCACGCCGGGCCTGGCCGGTCTGGTGCTCGGCGAGTACCGCCGCCTGGCCACCGAACCGGCCCCCGCGACGCCGGACGAGCCGGGCGCCCCGCAGCTGACGGAGCGGGAGACCGAGGTGCTGCGGCTGGTGGCAAAGGGCCTCTCGTACAAGCAGATCGCCGAGCGGCTGGTCATCTCGCACCGCACGGTGCAGAACCACGTCCAGAACACCCTCGGCAAGCTCCAGTTGCACAACCGCGTGGAGCTGGTGCGGTACGCCATCGAGCGCGGCCTCGACGACGCGTAACCGTGCATCCGTGAGGTCACCCGCTCGTACGGGTGAACGCGCGGAATCAACTCCCCGACAAATCAACGGAATCGGATTTTGCCCATCCCGGAGTGACGTACGTCACCATTAGCGTGACGCGGGTCCGCTCATGTACGGCCGTACGCGGCCAACGACGGGATAGGTGAAGCGATGCGGGTCGGAGTACTCACCGGTGGCGGCGACTGCCCTGGTCTGAACGCGGTGATCAGGGCCGCCGTCCGCAAGGGCACCCAGGAATACGGATATGACTTCGTCGGCTTCCGGGACGGCTGGCGCGGCCCCCTCGAGGGCGACACCGTGCCGCTGGACATCGCGGCGGTCCGCGGGATCCTGCCGCGCGGCGGCACCATCCTCGGATCCTCGCGGACGAACCCCTTCGCGGCGGACGACGGCATCCGCCGGATCAAGGACACGCTGGCCAAGAACGAGATCGGCGCGCTCATCGCGATCGGCGGCGAGGACACCCTCGGCGTCGCCGCCCGCCTCTCCGACGCATACGACATCCCCTGCGTAGGCGTCCCCAAGACCATCGACAACGACCTCTCGGCCACCGACTACACCTTCGGCTTCGACACCGCCGTCGGCGTCGCCACCGAGGCCATCGACCGCCTGCACACCACCGCCGAATCCCATATGCGGGTCCTGGTCGTCGAGGTGATGGGCCGTCACGCCGGCTGGATCGCGCTGCACTCCGGCCTCGCCGGCGGCGCCAACGTCATCCTCATCCCCGAGCAGCGCTTCGACGTCGACGAGGTCTGCGGCTGGATCGAGTCCCGCTTCAAGGTCCGCTACGCCCCGATCGTGGTCGTCGCCGAGGGCGCGATGCCCAAGGACGGCCAGATGGTCCTCAAGGACGGGTCCACCGATTCCTTCGGCCATGTCCGGCTGTCGGGCGTGGGGGAGTGGCTGGCCAAGGAGATCGAGTCGCGCACCGGCAAGGAGGCGCGCACGACCGTACTCGGCCACACCCAGCGCGGCGGCACGCCCAGCGCCTTCGACCGCTGGCTGGCCACCCGCTTCGGGCTGCACGCCATCGACGCCGTACAGGACGGTGACTTCGGCAAGATGGTCGCACTGCGCGGCACCGACATCGTCCGGGTGCCGATCTCGGAAGCGACCGCGAAACTGAAGACCGTCGATCCCTCGCTCTACTCCGAGGCGGGCGTCTTCTTCGGCTGAGCTGTTCGATCGGTTCTTCGGCTCACCCGCCGAGCTCGACGGCTGAGCTCGGTGGGTGAGCGTGGCGGCCGGGCGCTTCGACCGGGCTCTTCCGCCGAGCCGGTGCCGGATGGCCGTGCCGCCGGGCCGGTGCCGGATGGCCGTGCCGCCGGGCCGGTGCCGGATGGCCGTGCCGCCGGGCCGGTGCCGCATGGTCGTGCCGCCGAGCCGGTGCCGACGGCCTTTGCCGTCGAGCCCGTGCCGCACCGCCGGACCGCGGTGGCGCGCCATGGTGGCGGCCTCCGGAATCCGGGCCCCGGGAACACCCGGCCCGCCCGCCGCGTTGTGGCCCCGCAGGGGGCGCTCGCAACCCTTACGGGATCTGTTCGCCCCCGCCCTAAGGGCCCTCCTCGCCCCCGCCCCCCGCCCGTACTCCGGTCGGCGCCGCCAGGCAAGGCGCCGTATATTCGCCATACGCCACATATTCGGCCCATTGCCGAAACTCTGGGGCAAAATGTACCGGCGGGAGGGAACGTGGAGATCGTCGCCTTCGGTGTCCAGGCGGACGAGCGCGAGCTGCTGGAGCGGGCCTTCGAGGGCCGGCACCAGGTCCGCAGCCTGGATGTGTTCATCAACCGCGACACCGCCCCCATCGCGCGCGGCTACGAGGTCGTCAGCTCCAGCGTCAACGCCGACCTGAGCGCCGATGTGCTCCAGGTCCTCGCGGTCGGCGGCACCAAAATGGTCGCCCAGCGCTCCACGGGCTTCAACAACATCGATCTTCAGGCCGCGGCCGACCTCGGCCTGACCATCGGCCGGGTCTCCGCCTACTCCCCCTACGCGGTCGCGGAGTTCGCCTGGGGCCTGGCGCTGGCGGTGGACCGGCGGATCGTTCCGGCCGCCAACCGCACCCGTAACTTCGACTTCCGGCTGGACGGCCTGATGGGCCGCGATCTGCGCGGCCGTACGGCGGGCGTGATCGGCACCGGGAGGATCGGCGAGGCGTTCACCCGGATCGCCCATGGCTTCGGCATGAACCTCCTCGGCTGGGACATCGCCGAGAACCCCAACTGCGTCGCCCTGGGAATGAAGTACGTCGGCCGGGAGGAACTGCTCGCCCGGTCGGACCTGGTCACCCTGCACGTCCCGCTGCTCGATGCCACCCGGCACCTCATCGATGCCGCCGCGCTGGCCGCGATGAAGGACGACGCGATCCTGATCAACTCCAGCCGCGGCGGGCTCGTCGACAGCGCGGCCCTCGTCGACACCCTCAAGGCCGGCCGGCTCGCCGGCGTCGGCCTGGACGTCTACGAGGAGGAGGCCGGGCTCTTCTCCTTCGACAAATCCCTGGACATCATCAACGACGACATCCTCGCCCGCCTGATGACCTTCGCAAACGTCCTGGTCACCGCCCATCAGGCGTACTTCACCAAGGACGCGGTCGGCCAGATCATCGACGCCACCGTACGCAACGTCGAGGACTATCTGGCCCACCGCACCAACGAGAACATGCTGGTCACACGAGGACAGCTGCCAGCAGCTGAGCGGTGACCGCCGCGCCGTCCAGCGTCAGCACCGACTCCGGGTGGAACTGCACGCCCGCGAAGCCGGGCCCGCGCAGCGCATGCACGTCGCCGGTCTCCGCATCCCGGCTCAACTCGACGCGGTGCATGGCCAGTTCGGCGGCCGTGGTGTCGTCGCAGCGGGCCGTGAAGGTGTTGTAGAAGCCGACCGTCTCGGCGCGTCCGAAGAAGTCGATCCGCTCCTGTGCGCCCTGGAAGGGCACCTCCTTGCGGACGATCTCCAACCCCAGCTCGGCGGCGAGCAGTTCGTGGCCCAGGCAGACTCCGAGCAGACCGTGCCGGTGCTCGCGCACCAGCTCCGCGGTCAGCGCGCGCAGCGTACGCATCTTGGGGTCGGCGGCGTCGGCCGGGTTGCCGGGACCGGGGCCGAGCACCACCGGCCCTTCGTGCGCGAGCGCGGTGGCCCGCAGCCCCGGCTCGTCGTAGCGATGGATGTCCACCGTCAGACCCGAGGTGCGCAGCAGATGCGCCAGCATCGCGGTGAAGGTGTCCTCGGCGTCGATGACCAGCGCATGTCCGCTGAGCGCGGCGGTCGGCGCGGTGGTCTGCATCCGCAGCCAGAACGGAGCGAGGTTGGCGCGGCGGCCGGCCAGCGCCGCCTGCACCCGCGGGTCGTCGGCGAGCCGGGGCGGCGCGGCGTCCGCCCCGTCCTTCGGGCCGCGGGGCAGGGCCGGCGCGGGGCGCACACCGAGCGCGCCGAGCACCCCCGCCGCCTTGGCGTGCGTCT
This sequence comes from Streptomyces sp. NPDC053427, assembly GCF_044544985.1. NCBI lineage: Bacteria > Bacillati > Actinomycetota > Actinomycetes > Kitasatosporales > Streptomycetaceae > Streptomyces > Streptomyces sp. NPDC053427. The sequence goes on from NZ_JBITYA010000008.1 coordinate 127,764, forward strand.
CGGCCACCTCGCCCGCCGGGTCCGAGCCGCGTACCAGCGTCGCCCCGACCGGCACCCGCAGCCGTCCGGCCGCATCGATGTCGGCCGTACGGATCAGGATCGGCGAGTCCAGCGTCTGCGCGCCGCTCGCATCGCGGCCGATCAGGGCCAGCGCGCCGGCGTAGTAGCCGCGGCCGCCGGCTTCGTACCGTTCGATGACCCGGCAGGCGTTCTGTACGGGCGACCCGGTGACGGTCGCCGCGAACATCGTCTCCTTCAGCACCTCCCGCACATCCAGCGACGACCGCCCGCGCAGCTCGTACTCGGTGTGCGCGAGATGCGCCATCTCCTTCAGCCGCGGCCCGATCACCACGCCGCCCATGTCGCCGACGGTGCACATCATCTTCAGCTCCTCGTCGACGACCATCGAGAGCTCCTCGATCTCCTTGCCGTCCGCGAGGAACTCCAGGAGGCCGTCGGCGGTGGGGCCGCCGGCCGGGTAGCGGTAGGTCCCGCTGATCGGGTTCATCACGACGGTGCCGCCCACCCGCCGCCCGCCGCCCTCCGCGGCCGGGGGCGGCGCGTGCCCGCCCCGCTCGCCCGTCATCCGGACGTGCACCTCGGGGCTGGCGCCGACCAGGGTGCGCTCCCCGGTGTGCACGACGAACGTCCAGTACGCGCCCCGCTCGGTGGCCAGCAGCCGCCGGAACAGCGCCAGCGCGTCGGCCCTGCCGAACCCCGGGATCTCGCCTTCGTAGGTACGCCGGATGACGAAGTTCGCGCCCTCGCCCCGCCCGATCTCCTCGTCCAGCACCCGGCCGACGATCGCCGCGTACTCCTCGTCGGTCACATCGAAGGCCCCGTCCGTCACCTGCACCTCATGGGCCGGGAGCTGCGCCAGCGCCTCGGCGAGCGGCAGCTCGTACCTCTCCTCGGGGACCAGCGCCGTGAGCGGCGTGCCGTCGTCGCGGACGTCGAAGCCGCGCTCCCTGATCTGCCGGAACGGCACCAGCGCCAGCCCCTCGGGGAGGTCGGCGAGCCGGTCGTACGCGGCGACGGGGCCGATGAGGACCTCCACCGCGTCGTGGTCGCGGCCGGGGGTGCGGCGGTGCAACAGGGCAAAGGGCCGGTCGTCGGCGAGCAGCTCGGGCAGATGCATGGTTGTCGTCCTTCTCTCTCATGTGCTGGGGGAGAGGGACGGCCCGGGTCCGGAAACGCCGAAGGCCGCCCCTGGGGCGGCCTTCGCGGAGTCTGTGGGTGCGCGCGAATCAGTGGGCCGCCGGATGAGCGGTCCACCACCAGTTCCTGTTCGGCTGCGCGTGCATGGGGGGCACCATACCGGATCGGCTGCGCCTGGGCTTGGCCCCACGTTTTTGGCTGTCCCGCCGTGGTGGTTGTTCGCCGTTGCGCCTGCGGCGGGCGTGGGTTTGTAGGGAGCGGTGCCGGCCCTACACGGCTCCGCCGCTACGGTCCGTCCCCTCCCGTGGGTGGGTGGAAGGGGTTGGTGGGGGCGGGCGTGGTGTGTGTCCGTTCACCATGATCGGTCCACAAGAGACACTTGACCGCCTACGGGCACCCCCACCGTCTTCTCTCCACCCTCAACGGGGAGGTGCCGGGTCGTAGCGGCGGAGCCGTGTAGGCCCGGTGCCGCTGCCGAACAGCCCCGCGCAGCGGCAACCAGCCCGCCGCAGGCGAAACGGCGAGACAGTCCGAACCATCGGCCCAGGCCAAGCGCAGCGAACGGGCCCGCCGCAGGCGCCACGGAGAGAAAGCCCGAAACATCGGCCCAGGCCAAGCGCAGCGAACGGGCCGCAGGCGCAACGGCGAGCAACCACCACGGCGGGACGGCCGACAACGTGGGGCCCAGGCAAAGCGCAGCGCCCCGTCTCACACTCCGGTCGCGGTTCTGGACCCCCGTCGGGACCCCGTAATGTGGTGTTCGTGACCGTGAACGCTGAAACCCACGCCGGTGGCAACACCTGGCGAGACCTGCCCGCGGCGCAGCAGCCTGACTGGCCGGACCAAGAGGCTCTGCGCGATGTGATCGCGGAGCTCGAGTCCTATCCGCCGCTCGTCTTTGCGGGCGAGTGCGACCAGTTGCGTGAGCGCCTGGGAGCGGTCGCCCGTGGTGAGGCGTTCCTGCTTCAGGGCGGCGACTGTGCGGAGGCCTTCGACGCCGTCTCCGCCGAGCACATCCGCAACAAGCTCAAGACGCTCCTCCAGATGGGCGCCGTGCTGACCTACGCCGGGTCCGTCCCGGTGGTCAAGGTCGGCCGGATCGCCGGCCAGTACAGCAAGCCGCGCTCCAAGCCGACCGAGACCCGCGACGGGGTGACGCTGCCGACCTACCGCGGCGACTCCGTCAACGGCTTCGAATTCACCGAGGCGGCCCGGATCCCGGACCCCGAGCGGCTCAAGCGGATGTACAACGCCTCCGCGGCGACCCTCAACCTGGTGCGCGCCTTCACCACCGGCGGCTACGCCGACCTGCGCCAGGTGCATGCCTGGAACCAGGACTTCGTGAAGTCCTCCCCGGCGGGGCAGCTGTACGAGGACCTGGCCCGCGAGATCGACCGCGCGATCAACTTCATGAACGCCTGCGGGGTGGACCCGGAGGAGTTCCGTACCGTCGAGTTCTACGCCTCCCACGAGGCGCTGGTCCTGGACTACGAGTCGGCGCTCACCCGCGTGGACTCGCGCACCGGCAACCTCTACGACGTCTCCGGCCACATGGTGTGGATCGGCGAGCGCACCCGGCAGCTCGACGGCGCGCACATCGAGTTCGCCTCCCGCATCCGCAACCCGATCGGCGTCAAGCTCGGCCCGACCACCACGGTGGAGGACGCGCTCACCCTTATCGAGCGCCTCGACCCGGAGCGTGAGCCCGGCCGGCTGACCTTCATCACCCGCATGGGTGCGGACAAGGTCCGCGACAAGCTCCCCGAGCTGGTCGAGAAGGTCACGGCCTCCGGCGCCCAGGTGGCGTGGATCTGCGACCCGATGCACGGCAACACCTTCGAGGCGGCCTCGGGTCACAAGACCCGTCGCTTCGACGACGTGCTGGACGAGGTCAAGGGCTTCTTCGAGGTCCACAAGGGCCTCGGTACGCACCCGGGCGGCATCCACGTCGAGCTGACCGGTGACGACGTCACGGAGTGCGTGGGCGGCGGCGACGAGATCTTCGTCGACGATCTGCACCAGCGCTACGAGACCGCCTGCGACCCGCGGCTCAACCGCAGCCAGTCGCTGGACCTGGCGTTCCTGGTGGCAAAGATGTACCGCGACCAGTAGGGCTTTTCCGGGGCCTGGCCCCGTATGACGCGATGGGGCGCGGATCCTGTGATCCGCGCCCCATCGCGTTGCCCGCGCCTTGTCGCCGCCTCGCACGCCAAGTAAGGTAAGGGTAACCTCACTCAAGATCGGAGATCGGCGAGTGCCGCCGGTCGCCCGGCAGTGAGGATCCCTATGGAGGTGAAACCGCGTGTACGTCTGCTCATGCTTCGGGATCACCGAGCAGCAGGTCCGCGAGCACGCGGGTACGGGCGCTTGCACGCCCCGCCAGATCGCCTCCGCCTGCAAGGCCGGCACCGACTGCGGCGGCTGTGTACGCCGTATCCAGCAGCTGCTCGGCCGTGGCGCATGCCCGCGCCGTGAGCTCATCGACAGCGGTAGCACCGAGCCGCTGGGCGCCGCGGCCGAGCCCCCGCCGGTCGCGGAGGTGGCCGCAGTGGCGCCCGCGGCGCTCCAGGAGGCCGCGTAGCCCTCCGGGGCGGCACGGCCCGTGCGATGAGCGCGCTCAGCTCGGCTGCTCGATCAGCTGGGCGATGTACAGCGCCTCGCCGAGTTTCTCGACCAGCTCCAGCTGGGTGTCGAGATAGTCGATGTGGTGCTCCTCGTCCGCGAGGATGTCCTCGAAAATGTTCGCCGAGGTGATGTCGCCCTTGGCGCGCATGATGTCGATTCCGCGCTTGAGCCGGTCGATCGCCTCGACCTCGACCTGCCGGTCCGCCTGGAACATCTCGGTGACGGTCTGGCCGACGCGTACATGGAACAGCCGCTGGTAGTTCGGCAGCCCTTCGAGGAAGAGAATGCGGTCGGTCAGGATCTCCGCGTGCTTCATTTCGTCGAACGACTCGCTGCGCGTGTACTTGGCGAGCTTCGTCCAGCCGAAGTTCTCCTGCATCTTGGCGTGCAGGAAGTACTGATTGATCGCGGTCAGCTCGGCAGTCAGCTGCTCGTTGAGGAATTCAATGACCTCGGGGTCGCCCTGCATGGCTGCGGGCTCCTTCCGCGCGAGAACTGGGCAGGTGCCGCGCATCCTTGCACCGCCCGGAGTGGACAGTCCAGTAAGTGCACGCTTAGTACGAGTTGCCCGATTGTCTCCTCCCCTGGTCATCGGCACCCCTTCCGGTCTGACAACATGGGAGGCATGGGTCAGCCGCACAGCCGCGATGAGGAGCATCCTCAGCTGCCTCCGGGGCAGCGACTGCAGCGGGGCTGGCCGGTGACGCATTACGGGCCGGTGCCGAAGTTTCGCGCCGAACGCTGGGAGTTCCGCGCCTTCGGCGCCACCGCGGACGGCGGAAAGCACTGCTGGACGCATGAGGAATTCACCGCGCTGCCGTATGCGACCGTCGTCTCCGATATGCACTGCGTGACGAAATTCAGCATGCTGGAAGCCGAATGGGGCGGGGTCCGGACGCAGACGATCCTGGATCTCGCGCCGCCCGCGCCGGATGTCACCCATGTGATGGTGTGGGCCGAGTACGGGTTCAGCTCGAATGTGCGGCTGGCCGATTTCGCCGCCGAGAACTGCATCTTCGCCACCCACCGTTCCGGTGAACTGCTCACCGCCGAACACGGTTTTCCGGTCCGGCTGGTCGTGCCGCATCTGTATGCCTGGAAGGGCCCCAAGTGGGTCCGCGGCATCGAATACATGACGGCCGATCGCCGCGGCTTCTGGGAGGAGCGGGGCTACCACAACCTCGGCGACCCGTGGCGCGAGCAGCGCTACTCCTACCAGGAGGAACCGGGCGAGGGCCCGGAGCTCTGAGCCCCGCGCCCCCGCCCGGCGTGCGCGTTCCCGCCTCTTCCCGCTCTTCTCGCCCGTTCTTCCTGCCCGCTCCGGCCCGTTCTCAGTGGTGGTACCGGTGCACCACCGCATGGCCCTTGCCGCGGCCGATCATCCACCGGTTCACGGGGGTGGTCACCGCGAAGGCGAGCGCCAGTGAGGCCGCCAGGGCGCCCCAGAACAGCAGGTCCGATAGTTGCGCGTCCATGGCGCTCGGCCACAGCGCGATCACGCCGTTGTCGATCAGTTCCATCACCGCGATGGAGAGCGTGTCGGCGGCGAGCGCGATCCGGAACGCCGTACGGAAGTCCACGCCCGCCTTGAGGACGCCGCGCAGGGTGAGCGAGTAGCCGAAGACGAAGGCCAGCGCGATCGCCAGGACCATCGTCGGGACGTTGTGCCAGCCCAGCGCGGTGCCGATCACCATGCCGAGGATCTCGCCGATGGCGCAGCCGGTGAGGCAGTGCAGGGTGGCCCGGGCGGCCGTCGCCCAGCTGACGGGGCCGTGGCCAGGGTGTCCGGCGTGGCCGTGTCCGGTGCGGCCGTGCTCGGCCGGCGTGTGCCGGGCGGTCGCCTCGTGCCCGGTGGCCTGTTGCTCGTGGTGCGCATGGTGCTGCATGAAAGCCCCCAACGAGAGGTAGCGGTTCCTGCTCGACGACAGGAACCGTATACCCCCCGGGGGTATCAATCAAGCGTCGGTGCCCGCAGCTCCTTCAGCCGGGCCACGTCCGCCGCATGCCCCTCCTTGCCGCCCGGCGTCTCGATCACCAGCGGCACCCCCTCCGTCGCCGGATGCCGGAACAGCTCCCCGAACGGCTCCGCCCCGATGTGCCCGGCCCCGATGTTCGCGTGCCGGTCCTTGTGGGCGCCCACCACGTCCTTGGAGTCATTGGCATGGATCAGCCGCAGCCGGCCCTCGCCGGTCACCTCCACCAGCTCGTCCAGCAGCGCCTTCATCCCGCCCGGCGCAGCCATGTCGTGCCCGGCCGCAAAGGCGTGACAGGTGTCCAGGCAGACGCCGAGCCGGGGGTGCCGGTCCAGCGCGTCGACATACGGGCCGAGGTCCTCGGCCAGCGCACACAGCGAAGCGCCCTGCCCGGCCGTCGGCTCCAGCAGCAGCCACGGGTCGTCGTCCCGCGTCAGCTCGTCCAGCAGCGGCCGCATCCGCTCCCGCACCTGCGCCAGCGCCTCGGCCCGCGGCCGCCCACCGGTCGCCGACCCGGTGTGCACGACCACCCCGAGCGCGCCGATCTCCCGCCCGCGCCGCAGCGAGTGGCGCAGCGACTCCACCGACCTGTCGACGGTCAGCTCGTTGTGCGACCCGAAATTGATCAGATACGGCGCATGGACGTACGCCGGAATGCCCTCCTGCGCACAGGCCGCCCGGAACGCCTCGTCCTGCGCGGGGCTGCCGGGCGGCGTCGCCCAGCCGCGCGGATTGGCCACGAAGACCTGCACGGTCTCGCCGCCCATCTCGCGGGCGTACGGAAGACCGACCTTCGCCAGGCCGCCGGCCACCGGCACATGGCCGCCGACCGGATTACGTGCGCGGGCGCGCTGCCCGTCCTGCTCTGCGGTACTCACCCTCCCAGGGTGCCAGGTGCCGCTCGGCGGCCGTCCGCCGGACGGCCGCCGACCAGCGGGGACCTACAGGGCGCCCTTGAGCTTGATGGTGATGGTGCTGCCCTTCGGAGCCTGCTCGTCACCTTCGACCGACTGGCTCTCGACCTCGTCCTGGGGGAAGAGGAACGGCTTCTTCACCTCGACCTCGAAGCCGGCGTCCGTCAGCGTCTTCCTGGCGTCCGCCTCGCTCTGCCCGGTGACGTCCGGGACGGAGACCATCTCCGGCCCCTTGGAGAGCGTGAGGGTGACGGTGTCGCCCTTGCCCAGCCGGGTGTCCGCGCCGGGCGACTGCTGGGCGACGGTGTCCTTGTCCTCCTGCGAGAAGACCGGCTGGTCCGCGAACTTCACCTTGAAGCCCTCCTCGCGCAGCGAGGCCTCGGCATCGGCGCGGTCGTCCCCGACCACATCCGGCACATCGATCTCGGGGCCCCGGCTGACCGTCAGCGCCACCGCCGTGTCCGGCTGCCGCTTGCTGCCCACGGCCGGATCCGTACGGATCACCGAGCCCTGGGCGACCTCGGTGCTGAACTCCCGCTTCACGGCGCCCGGAATCAGACCCAGGTCGCGCAGCTTGCGCTTGGCGTCCACCACCGGCGTGCCGGACAGGTCCGGTACGGAGACGATCTCCGGGCCCCGGGAGACGGTGAGGGTGACCGTGTCCGTACCGCGGATCTGCTTGCCGGTCCCCGGGTCCGTCTTCATGACGTGGCCGCGCTCCACATTCGAGCTGAAGCCGCGCACCACCTTCACGCCCAGCCCCTCGTCGCGCAGCGTCTTCACCGCCTTGGCCTGCGGCATGTCCAGCACCGCGGGGACGGTCGTGAACTGGCCGGCATTGATGTACCAGACGCCCGTGCCCACACCGAGGATCAGCAGGACGGCCGCGACGACGGTGAGGACCTTGTGCCGCTGTATCAGGCCCGCGCGCGGCGCCGCGGCGGGCACCGGGCGCAGCCGGGTGGTCTGCTCCGCGGGCGGCACCGCGTCCGCCGGCGGCATCTCGAGGCGGCTGGTGCGGTTCAGCTCCGCCTCGCCGGGCCCCGCCGGGCCACCGAGCCGCGGCAGCACGTCCGTCCGCTCGGCGTCGCTCCCCGGCACCTCGTGCGCCTGCGGCGGCACCGCGTCCAGCTGCGCGTCGGTCAGCTCGGCGCGCGCCGACCGGGTCCGGGACAGCAGGGCCACCGCGTCCTGCGGGCGCAGCTGGGGGTCGCGGGCGGTGGCCAGCGCGACCAGATCGTCCAGCTGCGGCGCCAGACCCGGCACAAAGCTGGACGGCGGCGCCACGTCCTCGTGCAGATGCCGGTAGAGAATCTGCGCCGCGGTGCCGCCGGTGTGCGGCTTGCCGCCCGTCAGCATCTCGAAGAGCACCACACCGCAGGCATAGACATCGACCCGGGCGTCCGCGGTGCCGTGCTCCATCTGCTCGGGCGCCAGATAGGAGACGGTGCCCAGGACGGAGCCGGTCGAGGCGGTGGTGTTGGTGTCCACCGCGCGCACCAGACCGAAGTCGGCGACCTTGACCCGGCCGTCGTCGCCGATCAGGACGTTCTCCGGCTTCATGTCGCGGTGGACGAGACCCGCGCGGTGCGCGGCACCCAGGGCGGCGAGGATCGGCTCCAGGATGTCCAGCGCGGCCCGCGGCTGCAGGGCGCCCCGCTCCCGCAGTACGTCGCGCAGCGTGCACCCGGCGACGTACTCCATCGCCAGATAGACGTACGTGCCGTCCGTGCCCTGGTCGAAGACGCCCACCACATTGGGGTGCGACAGCCGCGCGACCGACTTCGCCTCACGGATGAAGCGGTCCACGAACGCCGCATCGGTGGCCAGAGTCGGGTGCATCACCTTCAGCGCGAGCACACGGTCGAGACGGGTGTCCAAGGCCCGGTAGACGGTGGCCATCCCGCCTGCGGCAATGCGCGCCTGGACGTGGTAGCGGCCGTCGAGCAGCTGGCCCTCGAGCGGGTCCTGAAGGGTCGTATCCACGGCCCCGAGTCTAAGGGCCCCACGCTTTCGGCTTGCCCGCCGTAGGGGGAAAAGGCCGGTGCGGGCGCACGTCGGCGGTCAGGCGCCCCCGTGCACACGATCACAGGCACCGAACACACAACACCCGCCCCCACCGACCCCTACCCCCACCCACGGGAGGGGACGGACCGTAGCGGCGGAGCCGTGTAGGGCCGGCACCGCTCCCTACAAACCCACGCCCGCCGCAGGCGCAACGGCGAAACACCCCCACGGCGGGACAGCCGACAACGTACGGGCGCAGGCAAAGCGCAGCGGAGGGGCCCGCCGCCAGGCGCAACGGCGAGAAACCCACCACGGCGGGACGGCCGAAAACGTGGGGAGAAACCCTAGAACGCCGGGCGTTCAGGATCCAGCGCCGCCACGCCCTCCTCCGGAGAAGACGCCACCGCGAAATGGCGTCGCGGGATGCGCCCCGCGAGGCGGGCCAGGCGGCCCGCCTCGACGGCATGGCGCATGGCCGCGGCCATGCGTTCCGGGTCCTGGGCCCGGGTCACCGCGGAGGCCAGCATCACCGCCGCGCAGCCCAGCTCCATGGCGAGCGCGACGTCCGAGGCGGTGCCCGCGCCCGCGTCCAGGATGACGGGGACGCCCGCCCGTTCCGTGATCAGCTGGAAGTTGTGCGGATTGCGGATGCCCAGCCCGGAGCCGATCGGGGAGCCCAGCGGCATGATCGCGGCGCAGCCCACGTCCTCCAGCTTGCGGGCCAGCACCGGATCGTCGTTCGTGTACGGCAGCACCGTGAAGCCGTCGTCCACCAGGGTCTCGGCGGCATCCAGCAGCTCGATCGGGTCGGGGAGCAGGGTGCGCTCGTCGGCGACCACCTCGAGCTTGATCCAGTCGGTACCGAGCGCCTCCCGGGCGAGCCGGGCGGTGAGCACCGCCTCGCCCGCCGTGAAGCAGCCCGCGGTGTTCGGCAGCACCCGGATCGCATGCCGTTCCAGCACGGACAGCACCGAGCCCTGCACGCTCGGGTCCAGCCGCCGCATGGCGACCGTGGTCAGCTCCGTACCGGAGGCGATCAGCGCGCGCTCCATGACGTCGAGGCTGGGCGCGCCGCCGGTTCCCATGATCAGCCGAGAGGCGAAGGTGGTGTCACCGATGGTGAGCGGATCGTCGGCCATGTCTGCGGATCAGCCTCCCTGGACCGCGGTGAGCACCTCGACGCGGTCGCCGTCGCCGAGCGGAGTGGTGGGCCACTGGGTACGCGGCACCACGGTTTCGTTGACCGCGGCGGCCACTCCGGAGGGCGCCACGGTCAGCGTCGCGACCAAGCGGTCGAGGGTCAGGTCCCCGGGGATCTCGCGGGCCTCGCCGTTGACGGACACCGACACGGTGGACGCGGGGGCGCTCATACGGGCTGCTCCTCTGGGACGCGGGCGCGCTCGGCCTCTTGGGCGGTGAAGCGCGCGGGGGAGAACGGGCGGGCCTCTTCCGGCAGGCGCCCGGTGGCCAGCGACTCGGCCATCACCTCGCCGGTCACCGGCGTCAGCAGGACACCGTTGCGGAAATGCCCGGTGGCCAGCTGGAGGCCGGGCAGCTCGGTCGGCCCGAGCAGCGGGGCGTTGTCGGGGGAGGTGGGGCGCAGCCCCGCGCAGGTCTCCACCAGCGGCAGCTCGGTGATGCCCGGGACCAGCTCGTGCGCGTCCCGCAGCAGCTCGTAGACCCCGCCCGCGGTGACGGTGGTGTCCCAGCCCAGCTCCTCGCTCGTGGCGCCCAGGACCAGCTCGCCGGTCGCGCGGGGCACCAGGTAGAGGGGATTGCCCCGTACGACGGCCCGTACGGTGCGCGACAGGAAGGCAGGGCTCCCGGCCGGCACCGCCGGCAGCCGCAGCCGCAGCACCTGCCCCTTGACCGGACGCACCGGAGGCACCACGGCCTCGGGCACCCCGGCCAGCCGCCCGCTCCAGCTGCCCGCGGCCAGCACGACCTGACCGGCCGGCAGCCGCCCGCCGCCGGCGAGTTCGACGCCCGTGGCGCGCCCGCCGTCGACCGTCAGCCGCTCCGCCCGGTTCCGGTGGAAGACCACGCCGGCGCGCTCACAGGCGATCAGCAGGGCGCTCGCCAGGCGGCGCGGATCCACCTGGTGGTCGCCGTCGACTCGGAGGCCGCCGCGTACCCCGGGGGCCAGCATCGGCTCCAGACGGCGGCATTCGCGCCCCGTGAGCCACTGCGAGTCCAGCCCGGAGCGGGTCTGCAGGGCGTGCAGTTCGCGCAGATGGGCGCGGTCGTCGGCGTCCAGCGCCACGGCCAGGGTGCCGCACCGCCGGTAGCCGATCCGCTGCCCGCTGGCCTCCTCCAGCTCGGCGGTGAAGTCCGGATAGCGCCGGGCCGAGGCCAGGTTGAGGCCGAGCAGGGTCTGCTCGCCGTAGTGGAGTTCGGTGACCGCGGCCAGCATGCCGGCCGCGACCTGCGCGGCGCCGCCGCCGGGCGCGGGGTCGACCACGGCGGCCGTCAGTCCGCGGCCGGCCGCCCGCCAGGCGGTGACCAGCCCGATGATGCCGCCCCCGATGACCAGGACATCGGGGTGGCCGGTGGCGGGCACGGATGGTGTGGCAGGTGGAGGCATGAGCGTCCAACCCCTCCCTTCGCCGGCATGACCCGGATCAGGTTCGTACGGTCGGAGGCCGGCCAGCCTCCCTCTCAGCCCGGTACGTCCGGGCTCCCGCGAGTGCGTGTACCCGTCACCCTAATACGGGCCCGCGACGCGCCGTAAGGGAGCGCCCCGGGGCGGCGGCCCGGCGTCACCGTCCGTGACGCTGTGTCAGAGATCTCCTTGCGCGCTGCTGCGGACGGCCTTCCCCACCGTCCTACAGTGAGCGGGTGAGCGAGCAGAGCAAGTCCTCCCGGACCCCTGACCACACGCCGCGCGTCGTGATCGCCGGCGCGGGAATCGCGGGGGTGCAGACCGCGGTCGCCCTGCGCGAGGCGGGCTGGCGCGGCGCGATCACCCTGCTCGGCGACGAGCCCCACCAGCCCTACGACCGCCCGCCGCTGTCCAAGGCGCTGCTGCTCGGCAAGGCCGACGGCACCGCCTTCGACGTCGACTTCGCCGCCCTCAGCATCGACCTGCACCTCAGCCGCCCGGTCACCGCGCTGCGCCCGGACGCCCATGAGGCCGACACCGCCGAGGGCCCGATCGGCTACGACTACGCGGTGCTCGCGACCGGCGCCGCCCCCGTCCTGCTGCCGGGCAGCGAAGGGGTGCCCGGCGTCCATCTGCTGCGCACCCTCGACGACGCCGAGCGGCTGCGGCCGGTACTCGCCGCCCGGCGCGACATCGTGGTCGTCGGCGCGGGCTGGATCGGCGCGGAGTTCGCGACCGCGGCCCGCGAGGCGGGCTGCTCGGTCACCGTCGTCGAGGCCGCCGACCGTCCGCTGGCCGGTGCCCTGCCCGCCGAAGTGTCCGCCCATATGACCGCCTGGTACGCGGACGCCGGGGCCGAGCTGCGCACCGGCGCCCGGGTCGCCGCCGTCGAGCCCGGCGCCGTCACCCTCGCGGACGGCAGCACGCTCCCCGCCGACGCCGTGGTCGTCGGCATCGGCGCCCGGCCCGCGACCGGCTGGCTGGCCGGCTCCGGCGTCGCCGTGTCCCCCGAGGACGGCTCCGTACTCGCCGACGAACAGCTGCGCACCTCCGCCCCCGATGTGTACGCGGTCGGCGACTGCGCCTCCTTCCCCTCGGCCCGCTACGGCCGCCGCCTGCTGATCCACCACTGGGACAACGCCCTCCAGGGCCCCCGCGCGGTCGCCGAGAACATCGCGCGCGGCGAGGCCGAGGGCGTGGTCTACGACCCGGTCCCGTACTTCTGGTCCGAGCAGTTCGGGCGGTTCGTGCAGTACGCCGGCCACCACGAGGGCGCCGACGAGATGATCTGGCGCGGCGACCCGTCCGGCGCCTCCTGGTCCGTGCTGTGGCTGCGCCGGAACCAGCTGGCGGCGCTGCTCGCGGTCGGGCGCCCCCGGGACCTGGCCCAGGGACGCAAACTCATCGAGAAGGGCGCCGCCCTCGACCGCGGCCGGGCCGCGGACGCCGCACTACCGCTGAAATCGGCGATGAAGTAGCGGGACGGAAGCGGCGCCGGCAGCGGGGTGGAAGCGGGGCGAAAGCGGCGACATGCGGCGGCGGGGGCGCGCCGGGGCGTCACTCTCCGGTGTGCCGGACGCCCCCGATGGCGATGCCCGGCTACCGACTGTCAGTGCGAGATGGCACGCTTGTCCTGTGACCGAGATTGACGCAAACATCGATGGACTCGTCCCCGCCTGGCTGACCCTCCCCGACATCGCCGAAGAGATCGGCGTCGAGGTGACACGCGTCCGGCAGCTGGTCAAGGAGGGCCAGCTGATCGCGGTGCGCCGCGGCGAGAACCGGGTGCTCCAGGTACCCGCCGATTTCATCAAGGACGGCAAGGTCGTCAAGGGCCTCGTCGGCACCCTGACCCTGCTGCGCGACGACGGCTTCGCCGACGACGAGATGCTCGAATGGCTCTTCACGCCCGACGAGACCCTGCCCGGCACCCCGGCGCAGGCGCTGCGCGAGAATCGCGGCACGGAGGTGAAGCGCCGGGCGCAGGCGCTCGCCGTCTGACGCCACCGCACCCGAATCCGTAACCGCACTGGGGCGTACGGCCCGGAGTCCCCGGCCCGTACGCCCCCGACCTGGGGGGAAAGCCGCCCGATGACCACCGCACGACAGGCACTCGCCGACGCCCGGCTCTACCTCTGCACGGACGCCCGCAAGCGGCAGGGCGACCTGACGCAGTTCCTGGACGCGGTGCTCGCCTCGGGCGTGGACATCGTCCAGCTGCGCGACAAGGGCATGGAGGCCGGCGAGGAGCTGCGCCATCTGGAGGTCTTCGCGGACGCCTGCCGGCGGCACGGCAAGCTGCTGGCCGTCAACGACCGCGCGGATGTCGCCCACGCCATCGGCAGCGACGTGCTGCACCTCGGCCAGGGCGACCTGCCCGTCCCCGCCGCCCGCGCCGTCCTCGGCCAGGACGTCCTGATAGGCCGCTCCACCCACGCCGAGGCCGAGGTGGACGCCGCGATCGCCGAGCCGGGGACGGACTACTTCTGCACGGGCCCCTGCTGGCCCACACCCACCAAGCCCGGCCGCCACGCCCCCGGCCTCGACCTGGTCCGCTACGCCGCCGCACGCAACCCCGAACGGCCCTGGTTCGCCATCGGCGGGATCGACGCCGGAAATCTGGACGAGGTGCTGGAGGCCGGCGCCCGCCGGGTCGTGGTCGTCCGGGCGATCACCGAGGCCGACGACCCGGCCGCGGCCACCGCCGACCTGGCCAAGCGGATCCGCACCCGCAGCGCCTGACGGCCCCGTCCGTCCCCCGTACGGCCTACGTCCCCCATATGGCCCCCATACGCTCCGGCGACGATTTCCGGACGTCCGATGGCCAGGAAAATGTCCAACCCGTGGACAAACTCCGCCGCCGGTTGGTGTGTGCCAGGGCTCTGGTTAACCTGCCCGTATGGCCCTAGGTACAGCTTCCACCAGGACTGATCGCGCACACACCGTGCGCGAGCTGCTGGCTTCCGGCAAGCAGTCGTATTCGTTCGAGTTCGCCGCCCCGAAGACGGAGAAGGGCGAGCGGACCCTGTGGAACGCCATTCGCCGGATCGAGGCCGTCTCCCCGACCTTCGTCTCCGTGACGTACGGCGCCGGCGGCACCTCCCGTGAGGGCACGGTGCGCGCCACCGAGCGCATCGCCACCGACACGACCCTGACCCCGGTCGCCCATCTGACCGCCGTCAACCACTCCCTGGCCGACCTGCGCAACGTCATCGGCCAGTACGCCGACGCCGGTATCCGCAACATGCTCGCGTTGCGCGGCGACCCGCCCGGCGACCCGATGGGCGAATGGGTCCGCCACCCGCAGGGCGTGGACTACGCCGCCGACCTGGTCCGGCTCATCAAGGAATCCGGCGACTTCTGCGTGGGCGTCGCCGCCTTCCCCGAGATGCACCCCCGCTCGACGGACTGGGACGCCGACGTCGCGCACTTCGTCGACAAGTGCCGCGCGGGCGCCGACTTCGCCATCACCCAGATGTTCTTCTACGCCGACGACTACCTCCGGCTGCGCGACCGGGTCGCCGCGGCGGGCTGCTCGACGCCGATCATCCCCGAGATCATGCCGGTCACGAACGTGCGCCAGATCGAGCGCTTCGCCCAGCTCAGCAACGCCGCTTTCCCGCCCGAGCTGGCCGAACGCATCCTGGCCGTCAAGGACGACCCGGCGGCGGTACGCTCCATTGGCATCGAGTACGCAACGGAATTGTGTGCGCGCTTGATGGCCGAGGAGATTCCCGGGTTGCACTTCATTACCCTGAACCACTCCACGGCGACCCTGGAGATCTACGAGAATCTGGGGTTGCATCAGCAGTCCTGATCTACGGTGCCGGACAGCGGCAGAAGAGGGGCGTATATGGGCTGGACGGTCCTCTACATCGCGTTCGGCCTCGTTGCGGTCTGGCTGCTGGCCGAGGTGCTGCTCCAGTACAAGGCCCGGCTGCGCTGGCGGCTGCTGGCCTTCGTGGGCTTCCTCGGAGTGGTCGTCGGCGTCGCCCTCCCGCAGGTGATCGTGATCGGGGCGGGCCTGATCGCCTTCGCCGTCGGCCAGACCAACGTCACGCTCTCCTTCCGGCGCGGCTTCTCCACCGGCTGGGCCCTGGGCGGCAAGCCGGGGGAGAGCCGGCGCCGCCGGGCCCGCTCGGGCGCCGCGCCCGCCGCCGAACCGACCCTCCAGGTCTCCGATCTGGAAGAGGCGGTGCCGGCCGCCGACGACACCGGCCGGGACGACGACGAGAACGTCTTCGCGGGCGCCCACGCCTTCCAGGGCCAGGACACCTACGCCGGCCAGGACACGTACGCAGGCCAGGGCACCTACGCAGGCCAGGGCACCTACGCCGACCAGAACGCGTACGGGGGCCAGGAGGCGTACGGCGCGCAGGGCTCCTACGACCCCCAGGACGCGTACACCGCACAGGACCCGTACGCCGGGCAGAGCCCGTACCTCGGCGAGAGCCCGTACCCCGGCCCGTACCCCGGACAGAGCTCCTACGACACCGCCGCCGTCTACGCCCCCCAGCCGATGCCCGACGAAACCGGCCAGTACGGCATCTACAGCCCCGACGCCCGCGCCCCCCAGGAGCCGCAGCCCGGCTATCCGTCCTACGACGCCTACGGCACCGCCACCGGAAACGCCGACAGCGACGGCAACGGCAACGGCTATGCCTACGGCGGCGGTTACGGCCAGACCGCGGCGGGCCAGGACGGCTACGCCGACCCGTACGCCGACCCCTACGCGGCCTACGGGGACGGACCGGGCGGCCAGGCCGGGCAGGCGCCCTACTCCGACCCCTACATCGGCACCCAGCAGTACGCCGCGCCCTACGAGCCGTACGAGCAGCCGGACCCCTACGGGCAGGCGCCGTACGCCGCCGGGCAGTACGACGACGGTCAGCCCGTGGGCCAGGGCTACGGCGCGACGCCGCCCGGCGGGGTCTGGGTGCCGCAGCAGCGCGACGGTGAACTCCCGCCCGAGCAGCCGCCGTACGCGCCGTACCAGCAGCAGGGGTACGACGAGCAGCAGTACCGCTACTGAGCCGGAGGCCGCGCCGGAGCCGGAGCGGCCGCCGCAGCCGCGCGGCACACGGCCGGAGCCGGCCGCTCAGACGGAGCCGTGCCAGTCGTCGCCGTTCACGATCAGGCCCGCCACGATCGCGCCGGACATCCCCGCGTGCGCCGGCCCGCCGCCCGGATGCGTCCGGCCGCCGACCGCATAGAGCCCCGGTATCCGCGTGCGGTTGCCGGGCCGCAGAAAACGGCCGTCCCGCCCCGCCAGCGCCGGTCCGGGCACCAACTCCTCGTCCGTGGGCGGCAGCACCTCCCGCCACAGCACCCGCTCGCGCAGCCCTGGAACCGCCGCCTCGGCGATCTCGGCCAGCCGGTCCGCCTCCTGCGCCAGGGCATCTTGGTCCGGCCGATCGGCCGGACCGGGCGGGGCGACCGTCGCGGACAGCGTCACGGCCTCATGACCGTCGTCCGGCCGGGTGCTGGAGTCGTCGGGGCGCAGCACCGTCAGCGTGGGCCGGGCGTACGGCTCCCGCGGCCCGGGACCGTCGCCGAACACGCCCGCCAGCTCCGCCCCGCGGTCCGCGGTGTGGACCACCGTCCGGTGCACGGCGTCCGCCGGGCGCCCCCCGCGCAGCGCCAGGCAGACCGTCAGCCGCGCCGGGGCCCGGTCACCCGGCCCCGGGCCGGGGCGGACGTCGTCCGCCGCCCAGGGCTCCCTCCCCGCGCACAGCCCGGGAAGCTGCACCGGATCGACGCCCGCCACCACGAACTCCGCCTCCGCCACCCGCCCGTCGGCCAGCTCGACGCCCGCCGCCCTGCCGTCCTTCTCCAGGATCCGGGTCACCTCCGCGCCGAAGGCGAACTCCACCTTGCGCGCCAGACACCGCTCGTACACCGCCTCGGCCAGTGCCC
The DNA here is from genome assembly GCF_044544985.1 of Streptomyces sp. NPDC053427. Lineage (NCBI taxonomy): Bacteria > Bacillati > Actinomycetota > Actinomycetes > Kitasatosporales > Streptomycetaceae > Streptomyces > Streptomyces sp. NPDC053427. The sequence continues at coordinate 144,959 of NZ_JBITYA010000008.1, forward strand.
GCATCCCGCCGCGCGGATACCAGCTTCCGAAGGTCTGCTCCATGTACGGCAGCACGGCGGCACTCGCGGGCGCGCTGCGCGGATCGAAGCCATAGGCCAGCGCATGGCTCTCCAGCAGGGCGATCAGCCGCGGGTCGGCCAGCTCGCGGCGGGCGATCTCGGCGAGGGTGGCGGTCGTGGGGCCCTTGCCGCGCCCGAACAGCCCGCGCCTGCGGACCGCCGGATAGGGATCGCGCCCCAGCACCCGCCAGTCCTGCCACAGCGGCTCCTCCAGCAGCGGGCGGCGGGTGGCGTCCCAGGCCTCGCGGGCGCGGTTGACCAGCGCGCCCCAGCGCTCGCCCGCGCCGTCGCCCAGCGCCTCGTCCAGGGCCGCGAGCACACCGGCCCGGGAGGCGTTCGGCAGCGAGACGGCCGTGCCGTCCGCGAAGACATGGCGGCTCGCGGGATCGACCTGCGACAGCTCGACGCAGCTCTCGAGCGGCTCGCGGCCGGTCTTGAGGAACAGATCGCGGTAGACGGCGGGCAGATGCAGCAGACCCGGTCCCGTGTCGAAGGCGAAGCCGTCCCGCTCGTACCGCCGCAACGCGCCGCCGTACGTCGCGCCGCGCTCGTACACCGCCACCCGGTGGCCCGCGACGGCCAGCCGGGCAGCGGCCGCCATCGCGCCCATCCCGGCGCCGATCACCGCAATCCGTGCCATGCCTGCGACTTTATCCGCCGGCACTGACAACGGCGGCGGGGCGGTGTGCCTCGGCCCCGCACACCCCGACCCCGGCCCTCCGCCCCGGCCTCAGCCCGTCGGCGGTGCCTCGGCGCCCGCCGCGGCCAGGCGCTTCTCCTCGCGGCGGGCCCGGCGGCGGCGCAGGAACCGGCGGATCCGCGACCACATGAAGATCACCAGCGCGATGCCGCCGATCAGCAGCACCGCCGCGATGCTCGCCGCGATCACCGGGTGGAAGACGGCGAAGGCGATGAGCGCGGCCACGCCCAGGTCCTCGGCCAGGCTCAGCACGATGTTGCTCGCGGGCTCCGGCGAGGTGTTGACCGCGATCCGGGTGCCGGCCTTGACCAGATGGCTCAGCAGCGCCGTCGTACCGCCCACCGCGCCCGCCGCGAGCTGCGGCAGCGACCCGTCGTGCCCGGCCAGCAGCGCCGCCACGACCCCGCCCGCGATCGGCCGGATCACCGTGTGCACCGCGTCCCACACCGAGTCCACGTAGGGGACCTTGTCGGCGACCGCCTCGCACACGAACAGCACCGCGGCCACGATCAGCACGTCGGGGCGCTGCAGCGCCGCGGGCACGTCGTCGGTGACGCCGGTGGCGCCGAGCAGGCCGAGGAGCAGAACGACGGCATAGGCGTTGATCCCGCTCGCCCAGCCACTGGTGAAGACCAACGGGAGTACGGACACGCAGCAGATCGTAAGCCAGCGATGGGCGGCGCGGGACGGCTTCGGTACCGAGTGCTCAGGTTTGAGTATCCGTACTCAGCCGCCGAGATGAGTAGGTACGCGGATGGGCCGGCGGCCGCCCGGAAGGAAGAGTGTTCACCACGGAAGGGACGCGGCGCCGCACCGCCGACACGGGGCGGCGGAACGGCGCGGCTCCCGGCCGTAACGGGGAAACACGGGGGAAGTACGGGGGCTCCACGGGGGAGCACGGGGGAGCAACGGGGGAAGCGCTGTCCTGGTCGGATCGATGGGGGAACGGTCCGCGCCAGGGCAGCGCGCTCTTTTGCGCGGATCCGTCGACCGGCCCGTACGGTGCGCGCCGGATCCGACCGCCCGGCGCGCACACCTTCCCGTCCCCGGTCACTCCGGGCGGCCGGTGACCCTCCCTTGGAGGAGCCGCGACAGTGCCGCATGGACGTCGTCGATCGACCGGTCCGGCTGGTAGGACTGCCAGTCCAGGGCGGCCACCAGAACCATCCCGAACAGTGCCGAGGCGGTCAGCGGGACGTCGATCTCCTCGCTCAGCTCCCCGGCTGCCACCGCCTTCCGCAGCACGCCCTCCACGACCGTGATGGCCCGCCCGCGCACCACCATCAAGGTGGACTGCCAGGCGCGGTTGGTGCGCCACAGCTCGGCGACGTAGAGCTGGGTGAGCGCCGGATAGGTGGAGATGAACTCCAGCCCGGCCCGGATCATCGCGTCCAGCGCGTCGATCTGGCTGCCGCCCCGGCCGGTCACCACGTCGGCGGCCTCCTGCAAGGAGCTCGCCAGCAGCTCGATGCCGTGCCGCAGCAGCTCCTCGAAGAGAACGTTCTTGCTCGCGAAGTTGTAGTAGACGGTGCCCTTCGCGACGCCGGCCCGCTCGGCGATCTCGTCCACCGTGGTGGAGGAGAAGCCCTGTTCGGCGATGAGCGTGACCGCGGCCTCGAAGAGCTTGCGCCGGGTGGCGTCGCGGCGTGTAGTGGAGCTGTCCATGGGGGTGATTGTGCCGGTCCGCGCGAAGGGATGCGCGCCGCGCAGTGGCTCCGGCAGGGCGGTGGGGGGCGACGGGTGGGCGTTCACAGGCTCAGCTCCGGGTGCAGGTCCTTCATCCGCACCACCTGGCGGCCGCGGGCCGCCAGAGAGGTCAGCGCGAGCGCCCCGACGGTGAAGGCGACGAGGACGAGGGAGCCCTGCCATACGGGCGCGAGATCGCCCCCGGTGATGAGCCGGCGCAGTCCCTCGACGATGTAACTCATCGGCAGATAGGGGTGGATGGCGGCGAAGAAGCCGGGGCTGGTCTGCACCGGGTAGGTGCCGCCCGCCGATGTCAGCTGGAGCATCAGCAGCGCCAGCACCAGGATCCGGCCGGCCGGTCCGAACTTCGCGTTCAGCCACTGCACGATCGCCGAGAAGCAGGCCGTGACCAGGACGAGGAAGCCGACCGTGCCGGCCGCCCGCGCCATCTGGAGGCCGAGCGCGAAGTGCAGTACGGACATCAGGGCGGCGGTCTGCAGTACCCCGATACCCACCACCGGCAGCCATCCGGACACCGCCACCCGCCAGGGGGCGGCGCCCATCGCCAGCGCCCTCCGGTTGAGCGGCTGGATCAGCATGTACGCCACCATGGCGCCCACCCACAGGGACAGCGGGATGAAGTACGGGGCGAAGCCGGTGCCGTAGTTCGGCGCCTTGTGGGCGGAGTCGGACGCCAGCTGCACCGGGTCGGACATCACCCGGGTGCGCGCGTCGCGGTCCTTCTTGCCGTAGTCGGGGATCTGCTCGGCCCCGTCGTGCAGCCCGCCGGCCAGCTTCTGCGAGCCGTCGGAGAGCTTGAACAGGCCGCCGTCCAGCGTCTGCGCGCCGTCCTTGAGCCGGCCCACACCCGAGTCGAGGTCGTCCATCCCGGTGGCGGCGCGGCCGGTGCCGTCGTGCAGTTGGTGCGTACCGTCGTCGAGCCGGTCCGCCCCGGCGGCCAGCCGGGCGTTGCCGGCGGCCAGCTTGCGGGCGCCCGCGGAGACCCGGTGCGCACCGTCGTTGAGGTCGTTGACCTTCTTGACCGCGGCGTCCATGTCCCGGCCCAGGGTCGGCCCGTGCTCGGCCAGTTCGCTCGCCAGGTCGTGCAGCGAGTCCAGGTCCCGGCCCAGCCGGTCGAGGTTCTTCTGGTCGTGGACGTAGCCGCTGACCTGCTCGGCCTTGTCCGCCGCGGTGGCCGCCTCTTCCTTGATCTTCTTCAGTTCGGCGCAGGACGGGTCGAGGCTGATCGCGCTTCCGCAGTGCAGCCGGTAGTACGTGGCCAGGTGGTCGGAGATGCCCCGGGAGAGGTGTGCCCCGGTTTCGGCCGCGGCGGGGAGCTTGTCCAGGTGGTCGCGGACGGCCTGCGAACCGTCGGCGACGAGCCGCGCCGCCTCGCCGATCTCCTTGCCGTGTGCCCGGATGAAGGGCCCCACCTTGTCGGCGATCCCGTTGACGGTGTCGGCCAGCTGCTGTGTCCCCTGGGCCACCTGCCCGGACCCGTCGGCCAGTTGGCGCGATCCGTCGGCGGCCGTACCGGCGCCCCGGGCGAGGTCGGAACTGCCGCGGGTGAGCCGCCCGGCGCCCGCATCGAGGTCGCCCAGGCCCTTGACCAGCTGTCCGCTGCCGTTCTTCGCGGTGCCCAGCCCGTCGGCCAGTTTGCCGCTGCCGTCCTTGGCCTTCCCGATGCCGTTCTTCAACTTGTCGGCGCCGTCGGCGGCTTCCTCGGTCTTGCCGTGCAGCGTCGAGAAGGAGACGAAGATCTTGTCCAGGAAGGTGCGCGAGGCCTTCGTGGAGGCTGCGGAGCGGACCTCGGAGAACACCGTCCGGGAGATCTGCCCCACGATGTAGTTGTTCGCGTCGTTCGTCCGCACCTTGAGGGCGCCGGTCTCCGGGTGGTCACCGGAGCTGGAGGCGATCCGCTTGCTGAAGTCCTCGGGAATGGACAGCGAGAGGTAGTACGTGCCGTCCTCGACGCCCCGGGCGGCCTCCTCGGCGTCCACCGGGCGCCAGTCGAAGGTGTGGCTCTCGCCCAGCCCGTCGACGATGTTCTCGCCCGCCGAGATCCGCTTCCCCTCGGCGTCGGCGCCCTTGTCCTCGTTGACCAGCGCGACCGGAATCCGGTCGAGCCGCCCGTACGGGTCCCAGAAGGACCACAGGTACAGCGCTCCGTACAGCAGGGGGAGCAGCAGCAGTGCGGCCAGCGCGGCGCGCGGCAGCTTGCCCCTCCCGAACCGCTTCAGCTCAAGCGCGGCCAGTTTCGGCGAGCGCATCGGCCGCCCCCTCCTTGTCGTCGCGAATCCCGTCGCGAACGCCGTCATGTGCGCCGTCTGTGCCGTCTGCGCTGTCTGTGCCGTCTGCGGCGTCCTGGGTGCCGGTGTGACCGTCGTGGGGCGTCCCGTCCGGTGCGGTCACGGGGCGGCCGGTGCGCACCAGCACCACGTCCTCGGCCCCCGCGGCGTCCTCCGGCGGCTCGCTGCACACCGCGAGCACCGTCGTGCCGCCCGCCGCCAGGCCGCGCAGCATCGCCCAGGCCCGGCGCCGTTCGTCGTCGGACAGCTTCAGGTCGGTGTCGTCCACGGCCAGCAGCCGCGGGCCGCCGATCAGCGCCAGCGCCACCGACAGCCGCAGCGCCTCCAGCCGCTCCAGATCGCGGACCGAGGTACGGATCCCCTTGGGCAGCGACTCCAGGTCCAGTCCGGCCGCCTCGAGCGCGGCGTCCACCAGGGCGCGGGCCTCGGCCCGGCGCTCCTGCCGCGGCCGCAGCAGCGCCCGCAGCGAACCACCGAACCGGCCCTGCAGCAGGGCGCGTTCGCGCAGGTGCTCGCCCACCGTCAGCGCGGGGTCGAGCTCGGCGACGCCGGGTACGTGGGCGAGTGCGGTGACGGACCGGACGGCGGCTATCTTCTTGGGCAGCGGCAGGCCGCCGACCTCGGCGGTGCCCTCGGCGGACTTCATCCGGCCGGTGAGCGCCAGCAGCAGGCATGTGCGGCCCGAACCCGACGGACCCTGTACGGCGATCAGCGAGCCGGGCGCCGCCGTGATGTCGATGCTCCGGAACGCCCAGCCGCGGGGGCCCTTGACGCCGAATCCCGCGGCCGTGACCGCCGCGCCGCGCGGGGTGCTGTCCACGGTCTCCTCCCCCTCCTTGAACTGACTGGTCAGTTCAAAAAGTATCAGCGTCGGCCCCGCCTTCACGCAAGGGGGTGCCGGGAATCGGCGCCGCATTCGCGCGCACCGCCCTCGCAGGCCCGCCGCGCACTCGTCCGTTTTTCGGGGAAAGTGCAGGTCAGCACCGATTGTCAGTGGCATACCTCACGATGGGTTCATACGGTCCCGAATCGGCATTCGGTCCCGAACCGGCATGCGACGACAGGAGGTTCGTCATGGCAGCTCGTCCCACAGCGGGCAGCTCCGCTGCGTACGGTCCCCCGAGCGATGTCCACCCCGTCCTGCGGCGGACGGCAGCGCCACCCGCCGCCCTCGACCTGCTCGCCCAGGCCCGGCACGGCCTCGACGAAGCGGCGGCCCTCGAGACCCCCAACGAGCGGTTCGCCACGGCCCATCTGGCCGCCCTGCGCACCGCGGCCGCGGTCCTCGCCGTGCGCGGCCGCCCGGAGGCGACCCCGCGCCGCCGGCAGCGGATCCGCAGCGCCTGGGAGGTCTTGCCCGAGATCGCACCCGAACTGGCCGAGTGGAGCGCCCTGTTCGCCTCCGGCGCCGCCCGCCGGGCCAAGGCCGAGGCGGGCATAGCCGGGGCGGTCGGCCGCCGCGACGCCGACGATCTGCTGCGGGACGTGGGAATGTTCCTGCGCCTGGTGGAGCGGATGCTGCTGCTCCAGCCGCCCCTGCCGCCGCAGCGGGCGGGCGGCGAGGGGGCGGGCCGGGAGAGCGGAGCGCGACGCCGGGCGGGCTGAGGCGGGGCGGCGGGTCCCGCGGTCCGGTCGGCCGGGAGCCGCGCTGCCGGCGCCGCGCGCGCCGAGGGCGGCTCCGCAGACCGGGCACGGTGCGGGACGCAATAGGGTGGTGGGTGACTGGATGTTCATGCCCCCGCCGAGGAGCCACCCGCCGTGTCTGACCCGCTGCGCCCCCGCGCATCCCTTCGTACCGCCGTGGTCTGGGACGTCCTCAAGGACGCCCTGGAGCGCCGGGTCAAGGCCGCCGGGCGCGATGCCCTGGACGTCCTGGACACCGGCGGCGGTACCGGCAACTTCGCCGTACCGGTGGCCCTCCTCGGCCACCGCGTCACGGTCGTCGACCCCAGCCCCAACGCCCTCTTCGCCCTGGAGCGCCGGGCCGCGGAGGCGGGGGTCGAGGACCGGGTGCGCGCCGTCCAGGGCGACGCCCACGGCCTGTTCGACGTCGTCGAGCGCGGCGGCTACGACGCGGTGCTGTGCCACGGCGTCCTGGAGTACGTCGACGACCCGGCCGAGGGCGTCCGCAACGCCGTCGACGCGCTGCGCCCCGCCGGCACCCTCAGCCTGCTCGCCGCGGGCCTGGGCGGCGCCGTGCTGGCCCGCGCCCTGGCGGGCCACTTCACCGAGGCCCGGCATGCCCTGTCCGACCCCGCCGGGAGCTGGGGCGAGGGCGACCCGGTGCCCCGCCGGTTCACCGCCGACCAGCTCACCGACCTGGTCTCCGCCACGGGCCTCCAGGTCGGCGCGGTGCACGGCGTACGGGTCTTCGCCGACCTGGTCCCCGGCGTGCTGGTCGACACCGAGCCGGGCGCCATGGACGCCCTCCTCAAGCTGGAAGCGGCCGCCGCCGAGCAGCCGGCCTTCCACTCCGTGGCCACCCAGCTGCACGTCCTCGCCGAGCGCGACTGACCCCGCGCGCCCCACCCGAGCTGCACGATCACCGCGTGCAGTCGGCCACCGGCCACCCGATCGGCCCCATCTCCCCGTATGATCGGGGTACGACGTTCCGGCATGACGGAAGGGCGGGTGGGGAATGCAGGCAGCATCACACCGGTCGCCGTGGCGGCCCGGAGCAGTGAACTGGCGTTGAGGGGCGGGTTTCACGGGGACGAATCCCTGCCTATCCTGAAAGGGTCGCACCCCGGTCGCCCCCCGCGACCGACGAGTAGGAGGACTCCGTGCCGCTCTCGGAGCACGAGCAGCGCATGCTCGAGCAAATGGAGCGAGCGCTGTACGCCGAAGATCCCAAGTTCGCGACAGCGCTTGAGGGAAGCGGGCTGCGTACGTACACCCGGCGACGGGTCTACCAAGCGGTCGCGGGCTTCCTGGTGGGTATCGGCCTGCTCATGGCCGGAATGGTCGCGCAGCAGATCTGGATCAGCGTGGTGGGCTTCCTCGTGATGCTCGGCTGCGCGGTGCTTGCGGTCACCGGATGGCGTAAGGCCCCCAAAGCGGGTGACCGGCAGGCCTCCGGAGGAGCCGCGGGCGGCCCCGCGCGCCGTCAGCCCAGGCAGCGGCGCTCGATGATGAACCGCATCGAGGACCGCTGGCAGCGCCGCCGGGACGAACAGGGTCACTGAGGCCCCGCGGACCTCGTTCTCCGCTTCTCGCCGAACTTTGCGCGGCCGCCCGACACGATCGGGCGGCCGCGCCGCTGTGTGTACGCAGTGCCCGGATGCCCGGATGCCCGGATGCCCGGATGTCCGGATGCCCGCTAGGCCCGCTGCCGTCCCGGCCGCAGGGCCGCCGCCGCGCGCCGGGCCGCGGTGGCCGGACCGCCGGTCGTGCAGCGCAGGACGAGGTCGTTCCAGCGGACGGACCAGGCCCGGGTGAGGCGGACGGCCGAGCGCGGGGCGAGCAGGGCGCGCAGGCGCAGCGTGCGGCCGGCGGCGGTGCGCAGCCCGGCATGCACCCGCCGGACGTCCGTGGCGAGCCCGGTCGCCGGGCGTGGCTGCGGGGCGTACAGGGCCTGCTCCACCGCCGCGGCCACCCGGTGGGCGGCCTCGGCGGCGTCCGGCGGCAGTTCCCCGATGCGAACGATCCGGGCGGCCGCCTTGCGCGGGGTCAGCGAGTCGTCCGGCAGGATGCCGAAGTCCCAGCCGGTGTCCAACAGCTCCCGCCAGGCGGCGAGGGTGCCCGCCGCGCCGTCGCCGCCCGCCAGCCGCCGGGACCGCAGCCGTATGCGCCACAGCAGCGGGAGCGCGAGCAGCAGCAGGACGAGCGGGACGGCGAGGCCGAGGGCGAGGGCGGGCCAGGGGGACGAGCCGTCGTCCGAAGAGCCCTCGCCGGGCCGCGCGGGCACCGCCGCACATCCCCCACCGTCGCCCCGGAGCTTTTCACCGGGGGCGCAGCTCGGGGCCGTGGACGGGGCGTCCGGTGCGGTGGCGGACTGTGACGGCCGCTGCTTGGGGGCGGCGGGATCGTCGGGGACCGACCCTTCGCCGGGAAGGGTGTAGTCGGGGACGTTGCCGCGGCTGGGCGTCGGTTCGAAGCGGGTCCAGCCGATGCCCTGGAAGTACAGCTCGGGCCAGGCGTGCGCGTCCTTGAGGCTGACGGAGGTCGTGCCGTCGGACTGCGGGGTGCCCGGGGTGAAGCCGACCGCAACCCGGGCCGGGATACCCAGGGTGCGCGCCATCGCGGCCATCGAGAAGGAGAAGTGGACGCAGAAGCCCTCCTTCTGCTCCAGGAACCGCGCGATGGCCTCGCTGCCGCTGCCCGCACTGACCTGCGTGTTGTACGTGAAGCCGCCGGAGACCGAGAACCAGTCCTGGAGCTTGACGGCCTGGTCGTAGGGGGTGCGGGCGCCGCGCGTGACCGTGCGTGCGGTCCTGTGCACCACCGGGGGCAGCGAGTCCGGCACCTTGGTGTACTCGCGTAGCAGCCGCGCGGGCGGCCTCGGGGCCGCGGCCAGCTGCTTCGCGGTCGGCCGTACCTGCAGACTCTCGACCTGGTACTGCACGGCGCGGGTGGTCTGGCCCCGGTCGCCGACCAGGGTGCGGCCCTTGGGCTCGAAGCGCCATCGCCCGGAGATGTCCACCCGGGACGCGGGATAGGGGAGCGGCAGCCAGTTCTGGGCGTACCACTCGGCGGTCGAGACGGAGGTGTTGATGCTGGTGGTGGCCACCTGGCCGGAGAGGCCGGCCGGGCCCGGCAGCCGGTCGGGGACGTCCACGACCGTGCGCTCGGACGGCTTCCAGGCCGTGCCGTCGAACTGGTCCAGGGCCACGATCCGCAGATACATGTCGCGGGTGTCGGAGGCGGTCGTGCGGTAGTTGAGGACTTCCTTGTCCTCCGGCTGGTTGAGGCTGTTCTGCAGCGACACCAGTGGGTTCACCGCGGAGATCGTGCCCCCGCCGTCCCCGGGGCCGCTGCCGCCGCCGGACGCGCCGATCAGCCCGCCGCCCAGCGAGGGCAGCGCGGCGGGCACCACCAGCGCGATGCCCAGTGCCAGCGCGCCGATCCGGTGGCCCGTACGGACCGGGGCCGGCGAGGAGCCGCCCGGACCGGCGGCGAAACCGCCCGCCGGGCCCGTACCCGTCCCGCCGAACACCCTGCCCCACCGGGAGAGCCGGTCGCGGCCCTCGGCGAGCAGGAGCAGCAGATAGCCGGCCGCCGCCACCAGGAACCACAGCCAGCCCGCGCCGCCCTGGGACAGCCCGGCCGCCACCGAATACAGCGCGAGCAGCGGAAGCCCGGCGGGCGCGGCGCTGCGGTACGTGGCCGCCAGCGCGTCCACCACCAGGCCGACGCCCAGCACACCGGCGATCAGCAGCAGCCGGATGCCGGGGGTGACCGGGGCCGGGATGGCGTACCGGCCGACGTCCCGGACGCCGTCGTCCACCAGCCGGCCGAACTCGGTGAGGGCATCCGGGCCGGGCAGCACTCCGAGGACCGCCTGGCCGCGGGCGAAGAGCACGGTCAGCAGCAGTACGGCGACCAGCGCCTGCGCGCCGATGGTCAGCGGTCTGGCCAGCGGCACCCGCCGGGTCAGCGCCCCCACGCCGCTCACCAGCCCCAGCAGGACCGCGGCCTCCACCAGCCAGTCGAAGGGCTGCACCAGCGGCAGCAGTGCGCAGGCCGCGCACAGGGTCGCCACCGCCGCGCACAGCGCCAGCCGTCCCCGGCCGCTCATGCGCCCGCCTCCGTTCGCTCGGGGCCCGTCGTCCGCGTCGTCATGCCCGGCCTCCCGCCGTGGCGCCGCTCTGCGCGGGACGGTCCGGGCCCGCCCCGGCGTGGTCGGCGGCGCACCGCCACAGTGCGGGGAGTGTGGTGCCGGAGGTCACCGGCAGGGCCGTCCAGCCCGCCTTGCGCAGCATCAGCACCCGCTCGTCCACCGGCACCTGGCCGGCGGAGAACCTGATCCCGCCGGGCCCCGGCAGCCAGGAGTCCCCGTCCAGGACGAACGCGACCGCCGCGCCGCAGCGCTGCCGTATCCGTCCGGCGACCGCCGCCTGCTCGTCGTCCAGATCGCCGAAGAAGGCGACCATCAGCCCTTCGTTGCCGCCGCGCAGCGCGTCGTAGGCGGCCGAGAGTCCGGCATCCTCGGAGTGCTCCAGTACGGCGAGGGTGTCCAGCAGCAGCCCCGCGGCGTCCGCGGACTCGGTGCCGCCGGTGCCGTCCGGGCCGGGTACCGAGGCGCCGGTGTCGGTCAGCAGCCGCACCGAGACCCCCCGCTGAAGCAGGTGTACGGCCACCGAAGCGGCGGCCGTGACGGCCCACTCGAAGGCCGAGTCGGGCCCGGCCCCCTGGTGGGCCGTCGCCCGGGTGTCGAGCAGGACCGTGCAGCGCGCCTTCTGCGGCTGTTCCTCCCGGCGGACCATCAGTTCGCCGTAGCGGGCGGTGGAGCGCCAGTGGACCCGGCGCAGATCGTCGCCGTGGCGGTAGCCGCGCGGGATGACGTCGTCCTCACCGGCCAGCGCCGGCGAGCGGTGCCGCCCGTCGCCGTACCCGGGCGTCCCGCCCCCGAGGCGGACCGGCGGCAGGGGTTCGGTGCGCGGTACCACCGTCAAGGTGTCGGCGGTGCTGAAGGAACGGGTCAGCTCGCACATTCCGAACGGGTCCGACAGGCGCAGCTGCAGCGGCCCCAGCGGATAGCGTCCGCGCAGGTCGGAGCGGACGCGATAGGACACCTCGCGGCGGCCGCCGGCCTCCACCCGGTCCAGTACGAAGCGCGGCCGCGGCCCCAGGACGTAGGGCACCCGGTCCTGCAGCATCAGCACCCCGGTGGGCAGCCGGGAGACGTTCTCGATCACCAGCCGGACCCGGGACTCGGCGGCCGCGGGCACCCGGGCGGGGGAGAGCGTCCGGCTGCCCGCGACGCGGTAGCGGGTGCGGTGCAGCGCCAGCACGCACACCAGCGGCAGCGCCGCCAGCAGCAGCCCGACCCGCAGCAGATCCGCCTGCCCGAGGAGGAACGAGCACACCGCGGCGGCCATCCCGGCCGCCAGGAACGATCTGCCGCGCGTTGTCAGCCCCCCGAACGCCGTCCGCAGCCCGCCCCGCTCCGGCGTCCCTTCGTGCCCCGCCCGCGCGCTCCCCCCGCCGGACATCACAACCCCCGTTGCCCGGGCGGCTGCTGGCCGCGGCCCTGGCGCCACTGCGGCGCGGACGGGTCGGGGACCGGGGTGCGGTGCAGGATCTCCAGCACGATCTGCTCGGCCGTACGGCGGTTCAACTGGGCCTGCGCGGTGGGCAGCAGCCGGTGGGCGAGGACCGCCACCGCCAGCGACTGCACATCGTCCGGCAGCGCGTACTCCCGCCCCGCCAGCGCCGCCGCGGCCTTCGCGGCCCGCAGCAGATGGAGCGTGGCCCGCGGCGAGGCCCCCAGCCGCAGCTCGGCGTGGTTGCGGGTGGCCGCCACCAGGTCCACCGCATATCTGCGCACCGCTTCGGCGACATGGACCGTGCGCACCGTGTCGATCAGCTTCACGATCTCGTGGGCGTGCGTGACCGGCCGGAGGTCGTCCAGCGGGGAGGCGGCGCCGTGCACGTCCAGCATCTGCAGCTCGGCCGCGGGGCTGGGGTAGCCGATCGACACCCGCGCCATGAAGCGGTCCCGCTGTGCCTCGGGGAGGGGGTAGGTGCCCTCCATCTCCACCGGGTTCTGGGTCGCGACCACCATGAAGGGGCTGGGCAGCTCATGGGTCTGCCCGTCCATCGTGACCTGGCGCTCCTCCATGGACTCCAGCAGCGCCGACTGGGTCTTGGGGGAGGCGCGATTGATCTCGTCGCCGATCACGATCTGCGCGAAGATCGCGCCGGGCTTGAACTCGAAGTCCCGGCGCTGCTGGTCGAAGACGCTGACCCCGGTGATGTCCGAGGGCAGCAGATCGGGCGTGAACTGGATACGCCGTACCGAACAGTCGATGGAGCGGGCCAGCGCCTTGGCGAGCATCGTCTTGCCCACGCCCGGCACGTCCTCGATGAGCAGATGCCCCTCCGCCAGCAGCACCGTCAGCGCGAGCCGTACGACTTCCGGCTTGCCTTCGATCACACCCTCCACCGACCGGTGCACCCGCTCCACCGTCGTGGTCAGATCGCCAAGGCCCGCGCGTTCGTCGTACGTCGTCACTCGGCCCTCCCCGGCCCTTCCCCAAGCACTGTTCACCCACGCATTCTTGCCGTCCGCGCGGCTTCGCGTCTCGGCCTGTGGATAACTCGGGGGTGATTTGTCCGGACCGTCCGGGATCAGGGCTGGGGATCGATCTCCCGCAGGAGTCCCGTTGTCACGTCGAAGACAAATCCGCGGACGTCGTCGGTGTGCGGCAGGAAGGGCGAGGTGCGCACCCGCTGCATGGACTGGCGCACGTCGTCGTCGAGGTCCTTGAACGCCTCGACCGCCCAGGTGGGCCGCTGTCCGACCTCGGCCTCCAGCTCGTGGCGGAAGTCCTCGGTCAGGCTCAGCAGACCGCAGCCGGTGTGGTGGATGAGGACCACGGAGCGGGTGCCCAGCGCCCGCTGGCTGATGGTCAGGGAGCGGATGATGTCGTCGGTCACCACACCGCCCGCGTTGCGGATGGTGTGGCAGTCGCCGAGCTCCAGGCCCAGCGCGGCGTGCAGGTCGATCCGGGCGTCCATACAGGACACGACGGCGACCTTCAGGACGGGCCGGGCGTCCATGCCGGGGTCGGTGAACGCGGTGGCATAGCGCCGGTTCGCCTCGACGAGGCGGTCGGTGACGGTGTCGCCGGTACGGACGGCGCCGTCGGCGGACGGGGGCAGCGGCTGCGACGCAGGTATGGGCATGTCTTCACGGTAATCGTCAACGCCGGATCCGGCCCCGTGTGAGGCTGGGCATACGGGTCGAGATCACCCATTGTGAGGTAACCCACAGCGACCTCCGCCCCGCCACCGTTCGAGTGAGAGGCCGGTGCGAAAGCCGTCGCGGGACGCGCGGAACCGGTTGATTGACCGGGGCAGCCGGTGGACTAAAGTGGCGCGAAGTGGGAGGCGTGACGCTCTCCTTGGATCCCGAATCCCTCGCGTGCGACGCGTCGCACGTACGGCTCGGCCTCCTCCCGCTCCACCGGTCTTCCGACGCCACTTCCCCGTCGCCGGAGGGCCACTTCCCCTTCAGAGCGGGCGGGGACCAAGCGGTACGTACGGCGCCCCCCAGCCAACGGCCGGGGACCCACCTGCCGCCCACCCCATCGGAAGGCGCATGAGTAACACTCGGCACGTACCCGTCATGCTCCAGCGTTGTCTGGACATGCTCGCCCCTGCGCTCACCGAGCCCGGAGCGGTCGTGGTCGACTGCACGCTCGGCCTCGGCGGGCACAGCGAGGCGCTGCTCACCGCCTTCCCCGAAGCCCGGCTCATCGCCCTCGACCGCGACCCGGCGGCCCTGAAGCTCGCGGGTGAGCGGCTGGCCCCGTACGGCGAGCGCGCCACCCTGGTGCACGCCGTCTACGACGAGCTCCCCGAGGTCCTCGACCGGCTCGGGGTGCCGCACGTTCAGGGCGTGCTCTTCGACCTCGGCGTCTCCTCGATGCAACTGGACGAGGCCGACCGCGGCTTCGCCTACGCCCAGGACGCCCCGCTGGACATGCGGATGGACCAGACGACGGGCATCAGCGCCGCGGACGTCCTCAACACCTACGCACCCGGCGAACTCGTACGGATCCTGCGTGCCTACGGGGAGGAGAAGCAGGCCAAGCGGATCGTCTCGGCGATCGTGCGCGAGCGGGCCAAGGAGCCCTTCACCAACAGCGCGCGGCTGGTCGAACTGATCCGCGACGCGCTGCCGCAGGCCGCCAAGCGCACCGGCGGCAACCCCGCCAAGCGCACCTTCCAGGCCCTGCGCATCGAGGTCAACGGCGAACTCGCCAGCGTGGAGCGCGCCGTTCCGGCCGCCGTCGAGGCGCTGGCGGTCGGCGGCCGGATCGCCGTGCTCTCGTACCACTCGCTGGAGGACCGGCTGGTCAAGCAGGTGTTCGGGGCGGGAGCCGCCAACACCGCGCCGCCGGGACTTCCCGTGGTCCCCGAGCGCTACCAGCCCCGTCTGAAGCTGCTGACCCGCGGCGCCGAACTCCCCACGGAGGAGGAGATCGCCGAGAACCGCCGCGCGGCGCCCGCCCGGCTGCGCGGCGCCGAGCGCATCCGCGAGCGCGTCGAGGGCTCCCCGTGAAGGGCCGGGGCCGGCCGCGCGGGGGAGCGGGGCGGCTGGCCGCGCTCTTCCCCGCCGGCTCCGGCACGGCGGCGCGCACGCCCTTCGTCCTCCTGATCGTCCTGCTGCTCGGCTCCGGGCTGATCGCCCTGCTGCTGCTCAACTCCGCCCTGAACCAAGGGTCGTTCGAGCTGAGCAAGCTGGAGAAGAAGACCGACGACCTGACGGACGAGCAGCAGGCGCTGCAGCAGGAGGTGGACGCCTACTCCGCGCCGGGCGCGCTGGAGAAGCGGGCCCGGCGGCTGGGGATGGTGCCCGGCGGCAACCCGGCGTTCCTGATGCCGGACGGCACGGTCCGCGGCAGACCGAGCGTGGCGACGGGCGAGGACGACGGGGCGGCGCTCAGCACGACCGCCGAGCCGCCGCCGCTGGGCCCGTCCGTCTCCCCCGCGCCGTCCCGCCCCGGCGCCGCCAGGGCGGCGGGCCGGACCTCGGCCCGGCCGGGCGCACCGGCGGCACCGGCCCCCTCGAGCACCCCGGCCGCCCCCGCCCCGACGACCGGCGGCAGGTGAGGCGGCATGACCGAGCCCAGGGACCCCCGACGCCGCGTACCCCGCCCGGCCCGGCCCGGCGCCGGAGCGGGCCGCTCCGGCAGGCCCGTCCGCCCCGGCCGGCAGCGCCCGGCCGCCCGTAAGCCCCCGGCCGCCGAACGGACCGGCCCCAAGCCGCCCGCCAAGCCGTCCGCCCCCAGGCCCGCGGCCCGCCGCCCGGCGGCCCGCCCCGCCCCCGCCCCGCTCCGCCTCGGCAGCCCCCGCCCCCGGCTGCGCCTGATCTCCGTCGCGCTGACGCTGGTCCTGCTGGTCTTCGCCGTACGGCTCTTCCAGGTGCAGGCCCTCGACTCCGGGGCGTACGCCGCCAAGGCCAACGAGAACCGCTATGTCCCGGTCAAGCTCGCCGCCGAACGCGGCGCGATCACCGACCGGGACGGTGTGGCGCTGGCGACCACCGTGGACGCGTACGACATCACCGCCGACCCGAGCCTGCTGGCGCCCGACCGGACCGGGATCGACGACGCCCCGCAGCGGGCCGCCGGGCTGCTCGCGCCGATCCTCCACGAGGACCGCGCCACCCTCGCCCACAAGCTCGCCAAGCGCGGCACGCGCTACGTCCTGCTCTCCCGGCAGCAGACCCCGCAGGTCTGGAAGCGGATCAAGGACCTCCGCAGGACCCTCGACGCCGAGGCCGCCGCCGCCCCCAAGAGCGCGCCCCGCCCCGACGTCCTGGTCGGCGTCTTCGCCGACAAGCACAGCAAGCGGATCTACCCCAACAAGGACCTGGCCTCCGGGGTCCTCGGCTTCGTCAACGGCGAGGGCAAGGGCCGCGGCGGGATAGAGGCACAGCTCGAGGCGGCCCTCGCGGGCAAGGAGGGCAAGCTCGTCTACGCCCAGTCCGGCGGCCGCCGGGTACCCACCGGCGACAGTCAGGAGCACCCCGCCGTCCCCGGCAGCGACGTACAGCTGACCCTCGACCGGGACATCCAGTGGGCGGCGCAGCAGGCCATCACCAAGCAGGTCAGGAAGTCCCGGGCCGACCGCGGCTACGTCGTCGTCCAGGACACCCGGACCGGCGAGATCCTGGCGCTGGCCAATTCGCCCGGCTTCGACCCCAACGAGGTCTCCAAGGCCGACCCCGAGGCGCTGGGCAACGCCGCCCTCACCGATGCGTACGAGCCGGGCTCCACCAGCAAGCTGATGTCGATGGCCGCGATCCTGGAGGAAGGCGCCGCGACCCCGTCCACCAGGGTCACCGTGCCCAACCGGCTGCACCGCGGCGACCGGCTGTTCGCGGACGACGTCGACCACGAGACCTGGCATCTGACCCTCAACGGCGTACTCGCCAAGTCCAGCAACATCGGCACGATCCTGGCGGCCGGCCAGCTCGGCAGGACGCAGCCCGAGGCCAACCGGGTGCTCTACTCCTACCTGCGCAGATTCGGCATCGGGAAGCCGACCGGGCTCGGCTTCCCCGGGGAGACCGACGGCATCCTGGCCAAGCCGCAGGACTGGAACACCTCGCAGCAGTACACCATCCCGTTCGGCCAGGGGCTGTCCCTCAACGCCGTCCAGGCCGCGTCCGTCTACTCCACGATCGCCAACGGCGGCGAGCGCATCGCCCCGACGCTGGTCCGCGGCACCACCGGGCCCGACGGCCGCTACACACCCGCCCCCAAGCCCCAGCGCAACCGCGTGGTCGGCAAGGAGACCGCCGCGACGCTGGCCGCCATGCTCGAATCGGTGGTCGACGACAAGGAGGGCACCGGACCCAAGGCGAAGATCGACGGCTACCGGGTCGGCGGCAAGACCGGCACGTCCAACCGGGTGGACCCCGAAACCGGCCGCTACCACGGCTACACCGCCTCCTTCGCCGGTTTCGCCCCCGCCGACAAGCCCCGGATCACGGTCTACTGCGCCATCCAGAACCCCACCACGGGCAGCTACTTCGGCGGCCAGATCTGCGGCCCGATCTACCGGCAGGTCATGGAGTTCGCGCTGAAAACCCTCCAGGTTCCGCCGACCGGCACCAAGCCCCCGCACCTGCCGGTCACCTTCAAGCCAGGCGACTGAAATCGAGGCAATACCGCCGTGACGACCATCACTACCGACGGGACCCCCGACCCCGCAGACAGCGCATGCGCGCGGCCCTCACTTCGCCCCGGGACCGATCGGCCCGGTACGCTCACCGCCGTGTCACAAGCTGATCAGTCCCCGAAACCCCCGCACGCGGAGGAGGGCGGCCCCGGCAGATATCCGGGCGCGCCCCGCCCCGAGCAGGTCCGCCCCACCCCTCTGGCGGACCTCGCCGAACAGCTGGGCACCCCAGCTCCGGCCGGTGCGTCAGATATCCAGGTCACCGGCATCACGCATGACTCCCGGGCGGTCCGCCCCGGCGACGTCTACGCCGCGCTGCCCGGCGCCCGCCTGCACGGCGCCGACTTCGTCGCCCAGGCCGCCGACCTCGGCGCCGCCGCGATCCTGACCGACCCGTCGGGCGCCGCCCGCGCCCTCGAGACCGGCCTGCCGGTCCTGGCCGTCGAGAACCCGCGCGCACGGATGGGCGCCCTGGCCGTCTCGATCTACGGCGCCCCCGGTGCGGACCTCCTCCAGATCGGCATCACCGGCACGTCCGGCAAGACCACCACCGCCTACCTCATCGAGGGCGGGCTGCGGGCCGCGGCCGCCGGGAAGGCCGACGGCGGACCGACGGGCCTGATCGGCACCGTCGAGACCCGGATCGGCGACGAGCGCCTGAAGTCCGAGCGCACCACCCCCGAGGCCACCGACCTTCAGGCGCTGTTCGCGGTGATGCGCGAGCGCGGCGTGAAGGCGGTCGCCATGGAGGTCTCCAGCCACGCGCTGGTCCTCGGCCGGGTCGACGGCTGTGTCTTCGACGTCGCGATCTTCAACAACCTCAGCCCGGAGCACATGGAGTTCCACTCCGGCATGGAGGACTACTTCCAGGCCAAGGCCCAGCTGTTCACCAAGGCCCGCAGCCGCGCCGGCGTCGTCAACCTCGACGACGAGTACGGCAAGCGGCTGGCCCAGGGCGAGTCCGAGGTCCCGGTCACCACCTTCTCCGCGGAGGGCCACCCGGACGCGGACTGGCGCGCCTCCGACGTCGAGGTCGGCACCCTCGGCTCGACGTTCACCGTGCACGGCCCCCAGGGGCAGACGCTGCGCGCCGCCTCCCCGATCCCCGGCCCGTTCAACGTCGCCAACGCCCTCGCCGCGATCACCTCGCTGATCGTCGCCGGGATCGACCCGCAGACCGCCGCCGACGGCGTCGCCGCGGTCCCCGGTGTCCCCGGCCGCCTCGAGCGTGTCGACGCCGGCCAGCCGTACCTTGCGGTCGTCGACTACGCCCACAAGACGGACGCCGTCGAATCGGTTCTGCGTGCGCTGCGCAAGGTCACCGACGGCAAGGTGCACGCCGTCCTCGGCTGCGGCGGCGACCGCGACCCGCACAAGCGCGTCCCGATGGGCGCGGCGGTGGCCCGCCTCGCCGACACCGCCGTACTGACCTCCGACAACCCCCGCACCGAGGACCCGCTCGCGATCCTGGCCACCATGCTCCAGGGCGCCGCGGAGGTGCCGATCCACGAGCGCGGCACGGTCCTGGTCGAGGAGGAGCGGGCCGCCGCCATCGCCGCCGCGGTCGCCCGCGCCGAGCCCGGCGACACCGTCATCGTCGCGGGCAAGGGCCATGAGCAGGGCCAGGACATCGCCGGAGTGGTACGTCCCTTCGACGACCGTCAGGTGCTCCGCGAAGCCATCGAGGAATCGCTGAAGACACAGCAGTCACAGCAGCCGAACCACCAGGGATGACACACCGCCATGCGCGCACAACCCCTCTTCTGGTACCCACTGCCTCCGGCCGGGGGTGACCTGTGATCTCCCTGTCCCTCGCCGAGATCGCGAGCATCGTCGGCGGACAGATGCACGACATACCGGACGCCGACCGTACGGTCACCGGACCCGTCGTGATGGACTCCCGCCAGGTACGCCCCGGCGGTCTGTTCGTCGCGTTCGCCGGTGAACGCGTCGACGGCCACGACTTCGCCGCGGGCGCGGTGGAGGCGGGCGCGGTGGCCGTGCTGGCCGCCCGGCCCGTCGGCGCCCCGGCGATCGTCGTCGACGACGTGATCGCCGCCCTCGGCGCGCTCGCCCGCGCCGTCGTCGGGCGTCTGGGCACCAAGGTCGTCGCCCTCACCGGCTCGGCCGGCAAGACCAGCACCAAGGACCTGATCGCCCAACTGCTCCAGCGGCACGGGCCGACCGTGTGGCCGGAAGGCAACCTCAACAACGAGATCGGGCTGCCGCTGACCGCGCTGCGCGCCGACGCGACGACCCGTCATCTCGTCCTGGAGATGGGGGCCCGCGGCGTCGGCCACATCCGCTACCTCGCGGAGCTGACCCCGCCGGAGATCGGTGTGGTGCTCAACGTCGGCACCGCGCACATCGGCGAGTTCGGCGGCCGCGAGCAGATCGCCGTGGCCAAGGGCGAACTCGTCGAGGCGCTTCCCGCGCACGGCATCGCGGTGCTCAACGCCGACGATCCGTACGTCCGTGCCATGGCGGAACGTACAAAGGCCCGCACGGTCCTGTTCGGTGAGGCCGAAAGTGCCGACATCCGTGCCGAGAATGTCCGGCTCAGCGATCTCGGTCAGCCCGCTTTCACGCTTCACACACCCTCCGGGTGCAGTGATGTGACCATGCGGCTGTACGGTGAGCACCACGTGTCGAACGCGCTCGCCGCGGCCGCCGTCGCCCATGAGTTGGGCATGCCCGTGGACGAGATCGCCACCGCGCTCTCCGAAGCCGGCACGCTCTCCCGTTGGCGGATGGAGGTCAGCGAGCGCGCGGATGGCGTGACGGTCGTCAACGACGCCTACAACGCGAACCCCGAGTCCATGCGAGCGGCGCTGCGAGCGCTGGTCGCGATGGGCGCAGCCGCCAAGGCGAAGGGCGGTCGTACGTGGGCGGTGCTCGGTGAGATGGCCGAGCTCGGCGAGGACTCGCTCGCCGAACACGACGCGGTCGGACGCCTGGTCGTCCGGCTCAACGTCAGCAAGCTCGTGGCGGTCGGCGGCAGGGAAGCGGCCTGGCTCGACATGGGCGCCAAGAACGAGGGTTCGTGGGGTGAGGAGTCGGTGCACGTGTCCGACGCGCGGGCGGCGGTCGACCTGTTGCGCAGCGAGCTGCAACCGGGAGACGTGGTGCTGGTGAAGGCGTCCAGGTCGGTGGGACTGGAGCGGGTCGCCGCAGCATTGCTGGGCGGCGAGAGCGTCATCGGCGCTGAGGGCGGAGCCGCGTCCCGATGAACTCGATGAAGCAGATCCTCTTCTCCGGAATGATCGGGCTCTTCCTGACCCTGATCGGTACCCCGGTGCTGATCAAACTGCTGGCCAAGAAGGGGTACGGGCAGTTCATCCGCGATGACGGCCCGCGCGACCACCACAGCAAGCGCGGTACGCCCACCATGGGTGGTATCGCCTTCATCCTGGCCACGATCATCGCGTACGCGCTGACCAAGGTCATCACGAGCAGCGACCCCACCTTCTCCGGTGTGCTGGTGCTGTTCCTGATGGCCGGCATGGGCCTGGTCGGTTTCCTCGACGACTACATCAAGATCGTCAAGCAGCGTTCGCTGGGCCTGCGGGCCAAGGCGAAGATGGCCGGCCAGCTGATCGTCGGCATCGCCTTCGCGGTGCTCTCGCTGCAGTTCGCGGACCTGCGGGGACAGACCCCGGCCTCGGACCGGCTGTCCTTCACCCAGGACTTCGGCTGGCAGATCGGCCCGGTGATCTTCGTGATCTGGGCGCTGTTCATGATCCTGGCGATGTCCAACGGCGTGAACCTCACCGACGGCCTCGACGGCCTGGCCACCGGCGCCTCGGTGATGGTCTTCGGCGCGTACACCTTCATCGGCATCTGGCAGCACCAGGAGTCCTGCGCCAACCAGATCACCGCGGGACCCGGCTGTTACGAGGTACGCGACCCGCTCGACCTCGCGGTCGTGGCCTCCGCGCTGATGGGCGCCTGCTTCGGCTTCCTGTGGTGGAACACCTCGCCCGCCAAGATCTTCATGGGCGACACCGGCTCGCTGGCCCTGGGCGGCGCGCTGGCGGGTCTGGCGATCTGCTCCCGTACGGAACTGCTGCTGGCCCTCCTCGGCGGCCTCTTCGTCCTGATCACCATGTCCGTGGTCATCCAGGTCGGCTCCTTCAAGCTGACCGGCAAGCGGGTCTTCCGTATGGCGCCACTTCAGCACCACTTCGAGCTAAAGGGGTGGTCGGAAGTCCTTGTCGTGGTCAGGTTCTGGATCATTCAGGGCATGTGCGTGATCGTCGGACTCGGCATCTTCTACGGCGGCTGGCAGGCAGCGAAGTGACCACGCAGGGGCCGACCCGCATTCCCGCGGACTTCGCCGGGATGCACATCACCGTGGCCGGTCTCGGCGTGAGCGGCGTTCCCGCTGCCCGCGCCCTGGCCGGCCTCGGCGCCCGCGTCACCGTCGTCAACAGCAGCGACGGCGAACGCGAGCGCACCCAGGCCGCAGAGCTGGAGCCGCTGGGGGTCTCCGTCCGCCTCGGCGACGGCGACACCCTCCCCGAGGGCACGGAGCTGGTCGTCACCACCCCGGGCTGGAAGCCTTCCAGCCCGCTCTTCCTCGCGGCCGAGAAGGCCGGGGTCGAGGTCTGGGGCGACGTCGAACTGGCCTGGCGGCTGCGCGGCCCCGACGCCGCACCGTGGCTGGCGGTCACCGGCACCAACGGCAAGACGACCACGGTCCGGATGCTGGCGTCCATCCTGGAGGCCGAAGGGCTGCGCACCGCCGCCGTCGGCAACATCGGCGTTCCGCTCGTCGACGTCGTGCTCGGCGAAGGACAGCAGGGCGGCGAGGGCTACGACGTCCTCGCCGTCGAGCTCTCCAGCTACCAGCTGCACTGGGCGCCCTCCGTACGCGCCCACTCCGCGGCCGTCCTCAACCTCGCTCCGGACCACCTCGACTGGCACGGCTCGATGGCGGCGTACGCGGCCGACAAGGGCCGCATCTACGAGGGCAACACCATCGCCTGCGTCTACAACGTCGCCGACCCCGCGACCGAGGAACTGGTACGCGCGGCCGACGTCGAGGAGGGCTGCCGGGCCATCGGCTTCACCCTCGGCACCCCCGGACCGTCCCAGCTGGGCGTGGTCGAGGGCCTCCTCGTCGACCGGGCCTTCGTCGAGAACCGGCAGACCGCCCAGGAGCTGGCGGAGATCTCCGACCTCGCCTCCCCCGCGCCGCACAACGTCGCCAACGCGCTCGCCGCTGCGGCGCTGGCGCGGGCCTTCGGGGTGCGGCCGGCCGCCGTACGCGACGGACTGCGGGCCTTCCATCCGGAACCGCACCGCATCCAGCACATCGCGGACGTCGACGGCATCGCCTACATCGACGACTCCAAGGCCACCAACACCCACGCCGCCGAGGCGTCGTTGGCGGCGTACGAGCACATCGTCTGGATCGCCGGCGGGCTCGCCAAGGGCGCGACCTTCGACGAGCTGGCGCAGAAGTCGGCCGCGCGGCTGCGCGGGGTGGTGCTGATCGGTGCCGACCGGGCGCTGATTCGGGAGGCCCTGGCGCGACACGCCCCGGATGTCCCGGTCGTCGACCTCGACCGGACCGACACTGGGGCGATGTCCGAGGCCGTACGTGAAGCCACCCGGCTGGGCAGGCCCGGCGACACCGTTCTGCTGGCCCCGGCCTGCGCCTCGATGGACATGTTCGTCAATTACACCAAGCGGGGCGAGGCCTTCGCCGAAGCGGTCCGTGAGCTGACCGCCGAGGACAACTAGCCGGTCCCCGCCGCCGTCGGCGACCCGCGGCGAGCGCACCTGTGGAGGGGACGAGGATGACGGCCCGATCGGCCAAGGCGGCGCCGGCCCGCCCGGCCCGCCGTACTTCCACGGTGCGATCGCCGCGCGGCAGCCGCGGCCCCGGCGGTCCCCGGCGCCTCGCCACCCGGCTCAAGCGGGCCTGGGACCGGCCGCTGACCGCGTACTACCTCATCCTCGGCGGCAGCCTGCTGATCATCGTCCTCGGTCTGGTGATGGTCTACTCGGCCTCCCAGATCAAGGCCCTGCAGTCCGGTCTCGCCCCGTCCTTCTTCTTCCGCAAACAGTTGCTCGCGGCGGCCATCGGCGGGGTGCTGCTGCTGGCCGCGTCCAGGATGACCGTGAAGCTGCACCGCGCGATGGCCTATCCGCTGCTCGCGGGCTCGGTGTTCCTGATGTGCCTGGTGCAGATTCCGGGCATAGGGGTCGCGGTCAACGGCAATCAGAACTGGCTCAACCTCGGCGGCCCTTTCCAGATGCAACCGAGCGAGTTCGGCAAACTCGCCCTCGTTCTGTGGGGTGCCGATCTGCTGGCCCGTAAGCAGGAGAAGAAGCTGCTGGTGCAGTGGAAGCATCTGCTGGTGCCGCTGACCCCGGTCGCCTTTCTGCTGCTCGGGCTGATCATGCTCGGCGGCGACATGGGCACCGCGATCATTCTCACGGCGATCCTCTTCGGGCTGCTGTGGCTGGCCGGCGCCCCCACCAGGCTGTTCGCGGGGGTGCTCGGCGCCGCCGCGGCGATCGGGGCGCTGCTGATCGCCACCAGCGCCAACCGGATGTCCCGGCTGGGCTGTACCCTCGCCACCGATCCCGGCCCCGGCGACAAGTGCTGGCAGGCCGTGCACGGTATCTACGCCCTCGCGTCCGGCGGATTCTTCGGATCCGGCCTCGGCGCGAGTATGGAAAAATGGGGTGAACTCCCCGAACCGCACACCGACTTCATCTTCGCCATCACCGGGGAGGAACTGGGTCTGGCGGGGACGCTGTCGGTGCTCGCCCTCTTCGCGGCTCTAGGCTATGCGGGTATCCGCGTGGCCGGACGCACGGAGGACTCCTTCGTCAGGTACGCAGCGGGAGGTGTGACCACCTGGATCATGGCCCAAGCCATGATCAACATCGGTGCGGTGCTCGGCCTGTTGCCGATCGCCGGTGTCCCGCTCCCGCTGTTCTCCTACGGAGGCTCCGCCCTGCTGCCGACGATGTTCGCCATCGGGCTGCTGATCGCCTTCGCGCGTGAGGAGCCCGCTGCGCGGGCGGCGCTGGCCGCACTGGCCACGCGGAAGACGGTTTTCGGCAGAAGACCGGCTGCGGTGAGATGGAAGACGATGAGACGGCGCGTGAAGAAGCGGCCGTCCGGAGAGCGGTGAATTTCGGTGCATGTCGTACTCGCCGGTGGGGGGACCGCCGGCCACATCGAGCCCGCGCTCGCCCTCGCGGACGCCCTGCGCAGGCAGGACCCGACCGTGGGGATCACGGCACTCGGCACGGAGAAGGGCCTGGAGACCAGGCTCGTCCCGGAGCGCGGCTACGAACTCGGCCTGATTCCGGCCGTACCGCTGCCGCGCAAGCCCACCCCCGAACTGATCACCGTCCCCGGGCGGCTGCGCGGCACGATCAAGGCCGCCGAGCAGATCCTGGAGCGCACCAAGGCGGACTGCGTCGTCGGCTTCGGCGGCTATGTCGCGCTGCCCGGCTACCTGGCCGCCAAGCGGCTCGGGGTGCCGATCATCGTCCACGAGGCCAACGCCCGGCCCGGTCTCGCCAACAAGATCGGCTCGCGGTACGCCAAGTTCGTCGCCGTCAGCACCCCGGACAGCAAGCTGCGCGGCGCCCGTTATGTCGGGATCCCGCTGCGTCGCACCATCGCCACCCTGGACCGCGCCGCGGTCCGCCCCGAGGCGCGCGCGGCCTTCGGGCTCGACCCGAACCTGCCGACGCTCCTGGTGTCCGGCGGTTCGCAGGGCGCCCGCCGGCTGAACGAGGTCATCCAGGCCGCCGTGCCGGTTCTGCAGCGCGCCGGGATCCAGGTCCTGCACGCGGTCGGCCCGAAGAACGAACTGCCGCACGTGGACAACATGCCCGGGATGCCGCCGTATGTCCCGGTACCGTACGTGGACCGGATGGATCTTGCGTACGCCGCGGCCGACATGATGCTCTGCCGCGCGGGCGCGATGACCGTCGCCGAACTGTCCGCCGTCGGGCTCCCGGCCGCCTTCGTCCCGCTGCCCATCGGCAACGGCGAACAGCGGCTGAACGCCCAGCCGCTGGTCAACGCCGGCGGGGGCCTGCTGGTCGACGACGCCCAGCTGACCCCGGAGTGGGTGCAGTCCACCGTGCTCCCGGTCCTGTCCGATCCGCACCGGCTGTACGAGATGTCCCGCGCGGCCTCCGAGTTCGGCCGCCGCGACGCCGACGAACTGCTGGTCGGCATGGTGTACGAGGCGATCGCGCAGCAGCAGAAATAGCGAACGAGCAAAGGCAGGGGAGCGTGGCCGGACCCAGAACCGCCCAGCGCGGCAGGAAGCGGCCGTCCGGCCCGCCCTCCGCCCCTCCCGCGCGCCGCTTCCCGCGACTGCGCGTTTCCCTGCGGACCCCGCGCCGCCGCCGGCTGACCCTCGTGCTGGTCCTTGCGGCGGTGCTCGGCGGCTCCGGCGCCTGGGTCCTGTACGGCTCGGACTGGTTCCGCATCCGGCATGTGAAGGCCGTCGGCACCAAGGTTCTGACGCGGGATGAGGTGGTGGCCGCGGCCGACGCCCCGATGAACGCACCTCTCGTTTCGGTGGATCCCGACGCGATGGCCCGCCGGATCCGGGCGCGGCTGCCGCGCATCAAGACCGTTGAGGTGGTGCGATCCTGGCCGGACACCATCGGTCTGAAAGTGTCGGAAAGGACGCCGGAACTGGTGATGCGATCGGGCGGAAAGTACACCGAAGTGGACGGCGAGGGCGTCCGTTTCGCCACCGTCCGTACCGCTCCGCGGGGCATTCCGCTTCTGGAAATGACCGTTTCCGACTCCCCGAGTCTTTCCCGTTTCGGAATCGGTCGTTTGCGGCGCGCCGCCGCCGACGTCACCGGACAGCTCCCCGGGGCGGTCCGCAAGGATCTGAGGAAGGTCCGCGTCACTTCGTACGACTCCCTCACCCTGGAACTCGCGGGTGGCCGTACGGTCGTATGGGGAAGCCCCGAACGGGGCGCGGAGAAGGCCAGGGTGCTCACCGCCCTGCTGAAAGCCGCGGGTGAGGCGCACCACTTCGACCTGTCGGTGCCCAGCGCCCCTGCAGTATCGGGGAGTTGACGTACGTAGCCGCAGGCCAGCACCCTGGATGGCTACGACTATGGGTGATCACATAGGGTGAAAAGAAAAACGGGAGGTTCGGCGTGTTCGTTGAACGCGCGCGCCTTGTCGACTTAGTGTCTCGTTCCAAAGGGACTATGGAACCAAGGAACACAGGCACAGGTAACCCTAAACTTCAGGCTTAGGGTTCGGGTCGGCATACGGACCGCCCCATCGGCATCAGTCGGCGTCCACACGGCATGTGAGGCGGCGACACGTAACTCGAGGCGAGAGGCCTTCGACGTGGCAGCACCGCAGAACTACCTCGCAGTCATCAAGGTCGTCGGAATCGGCGGCGGTGGCGTGAACGCCATCAACCGGATGATCGAGGTCGGGCTCAAGGGCGTCGAGTTCATCGCGATCAACACCGATGCACAGGCGCTGCTGATGAGCGACGCCGACGTCAAGCTCGACGTGGGCCGCGAAATGACGCGCGGACTCGGCGCGGGCGCCAACCCGGATGTGGGTCGCAAGGCGGCCGAGGACCACCGCGAGGAGATCGAGGAGGTCCTCAAGGGGGCCGACATGGTCTTCGTGACCGCGGGTGAGGGCGGCGGGACCGGCACCGGCGGCGCACCCGTCGTCGCCAACATCGCCCGCTCGCTGGGCGCCCTGACGATCGGTGTGGTCACCCGGCCGTTCACCTTCGAGGGCCGCCGCCGCGCCAACCAGGCCGAGGACGGCATCGCACAGCTCCGCGAAGAGGTCGACACCCTCATCGTGATCCCCAACGACCGGCTGCTGTCCATCTCGGACCGCCAGGTGAGCGTGCTCGATGCGTTCAAGTCCGCGGACCAGGTGCTGCTGTCGGGTGTCCAGGGCATCACCGACCTCATCACCACCCCCGGCCTGATCAACCTCGACTTCGCCGACGTCAAGTCCGTGATGTCGGAGGCCGGCTCGGCCCTGATGGGCATCGGCTCGGCGCGCGGCGACGACCGCGCGGTGGCCGCCGCCGAGATGGCGATCTCCTCGCCGCTCCTGGAGGCGTCCATCGACGGCGCCCGCGGCGTGCTGCTGTCCATCTCCGGCGGCTCGGACCTCGGTCTCTTCGAGATCAACGAGGCCGCGCAGCTGGTCAGCGAGGCGGCACACCCGGAGGCCAACATCATCTTCGGTGCGGTCATCGACGACGCACTGGGTGACGAGGTCCGGGTGACGGTCATTGCCGCGGGTTTTGACGGGGGGCAGCCGCCGGCCCGCCGCGACTCGGCGGCGAGCGGGCTGACGTCCGCCAAGCGCGAGGAGCCCGCGCCGGCCCCGAGCCGTCCGGTCACTCCGCCGGAGCCGCGGACGTCGTCCTTCGGGGGCCTCGGCTCGGTGCCCGTACGTGACGAGGAGCCGGCCCCGGCCGAGTCCTCCGCGCTGGGCGAGGTCTCGACGCCCTCGACCGGCGCACCGCAGGTTCCCCCGGCCCGGCCGTCCTACACGGACAGCGCGGCCGAGGAGCTCGACGTTCCCGACTTTCTGAAGTGACCAAAGCACCGAAGTGATAGGGCAACAGCACCACGAGAGCGGCGCGCACTTCGCCTTCACCGACAGGTGGGGCGGGGTGAGCGCCGCTCCGTACGATCAGCTCAATCTGGGCGGCGCGGTCGGCGACGACCCGTTGGCGGTTCGCACGAACCGAGAGCTCGCCGCCAAGGAACTCGGCCTCGATCCGGGCGCGGTGGTCTGGATGAACCAGGTCCACGGCCGGGACGTCGCGGTGGTCGACGGACCATGGCGGACCGACAAAATTCCGTGCGTCGACGCGGTGGTGACCGCTCATCGGGGCCTCGCGCTCGCCGTACTGACCGCGGACTGCACTCCCGTACTGCTCGCCGACCCGGTGGCCCAGGTCGCCGGGGCCGCGCACGCCGGCCGGCCGGGCCTGGTCGCCGGGGTCGTGCCGGCCGCCGTCGAAGCGATGGTGAAGCTGGGCGCCGAGCCGGCGCGGATCGTCGCGCATACCGGGCCCGTGGTCTGCGGGCGCTGCTACGAAGTGCCCGAGGCGATGCGCGCCGAGGTCGCCGAGGCGGTGCCCGAGGCGTGGTCGACGACCAGCTGGGGCACCCCCGCGGTGGATGTCACCGCAGGTGTACGGGCCCAACTCGGCGCGGCGGGGGTGCCGGTCGGTGAGGATCCCCACATCTGCACGCTCGAATCCGCGGACCATTTCTCCTATCGGCGGGACCGCACCACGGGGCGGCTCGCGAGTTATGTCTGGCTCGGGGACGCTTCCCCAGCCGCCGCTGGGGGGACCCCCACCCGGCCGAGGGCCGGGGAGGCCGAGCAGTGACGGACGTCCGTAGAAACCAACTGGCCGACAACCTGGCGCGGGTGGAGAACCGTATCGCCACCGCCTGCGCCGCGGCCGGCCGGCCGCGTGACGAGGTGACCCTGATCGTGGTCACCAAGACCTATCCCGCGAGCGACGTCCGGTTGCTCGCGGAGCTGGGGGTGCGGCATGTCGCGGAAAACCGCGATCAGGATGCGGCACCGAAGGCCGCCGAATGTGCCGATTTGCCTCTTAATTGGCACTTCGTCGGTCAATTGCAGACGAACAAAGTACGGTCCGTCGCCCGGTATGCCGGAGTCGTTCAGTCGGTCGACCGGGCCAGGCTCGTCACCGCACTCTCCGGTGAGGCGGTGCGCGCCGAGCGTGAGCTGGGCTGCCTGATCCAGGTGGCGCTCGACGCCGAGTCGGGGGAGCGGGGGAGTCGGGGCGGGATCGCGCCGGACGGTGTTCCGGCTCTCGCCGATGCGGTCGCCGAAGCCCAAAATCTGCGGCTGGACGGTGTGATGACCGTCGCGCCGTTGAGCGGACCGTATGCCGGGCGGCAACTCGCCGCATTCGAACGACTCATGGAAATCTCAACCGACCTGCGCGCCAACCATCCTGCTGCCAACATGGTGTCAGCAGGTATGAGCGCGGACCTCGAAGACGCCGTGACGGCCGGGGCGACACATGTGCGCGTCGGCACTGCGGTGCTCGGAGTCCGACCACGGCTCGGGTAACGTCGCCAAGCAAGTCGGACCACAGCACAAAATATGGTCATTCCCGCAAAAAGCGGGAGGCTGCGTGGATCCAAGGCGCCCGGTGACGGAGCCGATCCACCACAGAGCGGAGGACGCAGAGAATGGCCGGCGCGATGCGCAAGATGGCGGTCTACCTCGGCCTCGTGGAGGACGATGGGTACGACGGCCGGGGCTTTGACCCCGACGACGAGTTCGAGCCCGAGCTTGACCCGGAGCCGGAGCGAGGGCGGCGCCAGCAGCACCAAGTGCAGGCGGAAACACGCCCGGAACGGGAAGAACCGGTTCGAGTTGTGACACCTCCGGCGCAGCGCGAGCCCGCCCCGCTCGCCACGGAAAGCGGACGACCCGCCCGAATCGCCCCCGTGGCATCCATCACACCCGACCGTCCGAATCTGGAGAAGAACGCACCGGTGATCATGCCCAAGGTTGTGTCCGAGCGGGAGCCGTACCGCATCACGACGCTGCACCCCCGGACCTACAACGAAGCCCGTACCATCGGGGAACACTTCCGTGAGGGCACTCCGGTGATCATGAATCTCACGGAGATGGACGACACCGACGCGAAGCGACTTGTCGACTTTGCGGCCGGTCTCGTCTTCGGTCTGCATGGCAGCATTGAGCGGGTGACGCAGAAGGTGTTCCTGTTGTCGCCTGCTAACGTCGATGTCACGGCGGAGGACAAGGCCCGAATCGCAGAGGGCGGGTTCTTCAACCAGAGCTGAGACGCAACACCGGGCAACACCGAGGCCGGCAAGGCCGAAACGGGATCAAGGGGAGAGGGACGCGCGAGATGAGTGTCGCTGGTCAGGTGATCTATATCGCGCTGTACTGCTTTCTGATCGTGTTGATCTTCCGGCTGGTGATGGACTACGTGTTCCAGTTCGCCCGTTCATGGCAACCCGGCAAGGCGATGGTGGTCATTCTGGAGGCCACCTACACTGTCACCGATCCGCCACTCAAGCTTCTGCGGCGGGTCATTCCGCCGCTGCGTCTCGGGGGCGTGGCGCTCGACCTGTCCTTCTTCGTATTGATGATCATCGTCTACATCCTGATCACCGTCGTGAGGTCGGTGTTGTTGTGAACGATACGGTCTTGCCGATTGCCGACGACTACGTTGAGGTGAAGTAGAGATGCCGTTGACCCCCGAGGACGTGCGGAACAAGCAGTTCACGACCGTCCGCCTCCGAGAAGGCTATGACGAGGACGAGGTCGATGCCTTCCTCGACGAGGTCGAAGCCGAACTGACCCGGCTCCTGCGGGAGAACGAGGACCTGCGCGCCAAGCTGGCCGCTGCCACCCGCGCCGCCGCGCAGAACCAGCAGCAGCAGGGCCTGCGCAAGGGACCCGACCAGCAGCAGGAGCAGCAGCAGCGAGGCGGGGCACCCGTGCCCGCCGCCATATCCGGTCCGCAGCCGGTCCCGCCGCAGCAGCAGGGGATGGGTGGCCCGCCCCAACTGCCCGGTGGTGCACCGCAGCTGCCCCCAGGTCCCGGTGGCCACGGCCCGCAGGGCCCGCACGGTCCCGGTCCGATGGGCCCCAACGGTCCGATGGGTGGACCGCTCGGCGGCCCCGGCGGACCGCAGCAGCTTCAGCAGGGCGGCCAGCAGGGCGGCCCCGGCGGTGACAGCGCGGCGCGCGTGCTGTCGCTGGCGCAGCAGACCGCCGACCAGGCGATCGCGGAGGCCCGTTCCGAGGCCAACAAGATCGTCGGCGAGGCGCGCAGCCGCGCCGAGGGCCTGGAGCGGGACGCCCGCGCCAAGGCCGATGCGCTGGAGCGGGACGCGCAGGAGAAGCACCGCGTAGCGATGGGCTCGCTGGAGTCGGCCCGCGCCACGCTGGAGCGCAAGGTCGAGGACCTGCGCGGCTTCGAGCGCGAGTACCGCACCCGCCTGAAGTCGTACCTGGAGAGCCAGCTGCGTCAGCTGGAGAACCAGGCCGACGACTCGCTGGCCCCGCCGCGGACCCCGGCGCCCGCCGCTGCCTCGCTGCCGCCGTCCCCGTCGATGGCGTCGGCCGGTGCCGGCACCATGGGCGGCAACCACACCATGGGTGGCAACCACACCATGGGCGGCGGCCAGTCGATGGGCAACGGCTCCGGCGGCGGTCCGTCCTACGGCGGTCAGCAGCAGATGTCGCCGGCGATGACCCAGCCGATGGCACCGGTACGGCCGCAGGGCCCGTCCCCGATGGGGCAGGCGCCGTCGCCGATGCGCGGCTTCCTCATCGACGAGGACGACAACTGACGCCCGCCTAGCGCACAGCGTCGGCAATCAAGGGCCGGGCCCCGAGGGATTCCCTCGGGGCCCGGCCCTTTTGCGTCCCTTCTATCTGCGGCCGTGCCGCTCGGCCCACGGGGAAGCCCCCGGCACCGGAGTGTGCCGGGGGCTTCTTGGGACAGGCCGTGCCCTGCTGCGACCGTGCCCTACCGCTCGGGCCTGCCGCTCAGGGCCACCGCTCAGACCTTGCGCAGGTGGAACGTCAGCGCCAGGCTCTCGTCCGTGAAGGCGGAGCCGTAGGAACCGTCCGGCTCGCCCTGGGCGTAGTCCGTGGCCAGGACCTCGTCGGAGATCAGGGCGGCGTGGTCGGTCAGGGCCGTGCGCACCTCCTCGTCGCCGGCGCTCCAGCGCAGGGCGATCCGGTCGGCGACGTCCAGCCCGCTGTTCTTACGGGCCTCCTGGATCAGCCGGATGGCGTCGCGGGCCAGGCCCGCCCGGCGCAGCTCCGGGGTGATCTCCAGGTCGAGGGCGACCGTCGCGCCCGAGTCGGAGGCCACCGACCAGCCCTCGCGCGGCGTCTCGGTGATGATGACCTCGTCGGGGGCGAGGGTGACGGTCTCGCCGTCGACCTCGACAGACGCCCTGCCCTCGCGCAGCGCGAGCGAGAGGGCCGCGGCGTCCGCGGCGGCGACGGCCTTGGCGACCGCCTGGACGCCCTTGCCGAACCGCTTGCCCAGGGCCCGGAAGTTGGCCTTGGCGGTGGTGTCGACGAGGGAGCCGCCCACCTCGGAGAGGGAGGCCAGCGAGGAGACGTTGAGCTCCTCGGCGATCTGGGCGCGCAGGTCCTCGGAGAGGTCGGCGAAACCGGCCGCGCCGACCAGCGCGCGGGACAGCGGCTGGCGGGTCTTCACACCGGACTCGGCGCGGGTCGCCCGGCCCAGCTCGACCAGCCGGCGGACCAGCTGCATCCGGGCGGAGAGGGCCGGGTCGATGGCCGCCGTGTCGGCGACCGGCCAGGTGGTGAGGTGGACGGAGTCCGGGGCGTCCGGGGTGACCGGGACGACCAGGTCCTGCCAGACCCGCTCGGTGATGAACGGCGTCAGCGGGGCCATGAGACGGGTGACCGTCTCGATGACCTCGTGGAGCGTGCGCAGCGCGGCCGCGTCGCCCTGCCAGAAGCGGCGGCGGGAACGGCGCACGTACCAGTTGGACAGATCGTCGACGAAGGACGACAGGAGCTTGCCGGCGCGCTGGGTGTCGTACGCCTCCAGGGCCTGGGTGACGCCGTCGGTCAGGGCGTTCAGCTCGCCGAGCAGCCAGCGGTCCAGGAGCGGGCGGTCGGCCGGGGCCGGGTCGGCCGCGGACGGCGCCCAGCCGGAGGTGCGGGCGTACAGCGCCTGGAAGGCGACGGTGTTCCAGTACGTGAGGAGGGTCTTGCGGACCACTTCCTGGATGGTGGTGTGGCCCACCCGG
This sequence comes from Streptomyces sp. NPDC053427, assembly GCF_044544985.1. NCBI lineage: Bacteria > Bacillati > Actinomycetota > Actinomycetes > Kitasatosporales > Streptomycetaceae > Streptomyces > Streptomyces sp. NPDC053427. The sequence goes on from NZ_JBITYA010000008.1 coordinate 178,403, forward strand.
CGGGCGGACCACGGCGAGCCGCCGGCCGCCATGAACCAGCGGACCGCGTCCGCGCCGTGCTGGTCCATCAGCGGGATCGGCTGGAGGGTGTTGCCCAGGTGCTTGGACATCTTCCGGCCGTCCTCGGCGAGGATGTGCCCCAGGCAGACGACGTTCTCGTAACTCGACTTGTCGAAGACGAGGGTGCCGACGGCCATCAGGGTGTAGAACCAGCCGCGGGTCTGGTCGATGGCCTCCGAGATGAACTGCGCCGGGTAGCGCTTCTCGAAGAGCTCCTTGTTGCGGTACGGGTAGCCCCACTGCGCGAACGGCATCGAGCCCGAGTCGTACCAGGCGTCGATGACCTCCGGGACGCGGGAGGCGGTGCCCTGGCACGTCGGGCAGGCGAAGGTGATCTCGTCGATGAACGGGCGGTGCGGGTCCAGGCCGGACTGGTCGGTGCCGGTCAGCTCGGTCAGCTCGGCGAGCGAGCCGACGCAGGTGAGGTGGTCCTCCGCGCAGCGCCAGATGGGCAGCGGGGTGCCCCAGTAGCGGTTGCGGGACAGCGCCCAGTCGATGTTGTTGTTCAGCCAGTCGCCGAACCGGCCGTGCTTGACCGACTCCGGGTACCAGTTGGTGTTCTCGTTCTCCCGGAGCAGGGCGTCCTTGATCGCGGTGGTGCGGATGTACCACGACGGCTGGGCGTAGTAGAGCAGCGCTGTGTGGCAGCGCCAGCAGTGCGGGTAGCTGTGCTCGTAGGCGACGTGCTTGAACAGCAGGCCGCGGGCGTCGAGGTCGGCGACCAGGGTCTCGTCGGCCTTCTTGAAGAAGGCGCCGCCGACCAGCGCCAGCTCCTCCTCGAAGGTGCCGTCGGGGCGGACCGGGTTGACCACCGGCAGGCCGTACGCCTTGCAGGTCTTGAGGTCGTCCTCACCGAAGGCCGGGGCCTGGTGGACCAGGCCCGTACCGTCGTCGGTGGTGACGTACTCGGCGTTGACGACGAAGTTGGCGCCCTCCAGCTCGACGAGCCCGAAGGGGCGCTCGTAGGCCCAGCGCTCCATCTCGCGGCCGGTGAAGGACTCGCCGGTGGCGCTCCAGCCCTCGCCGAGGGCCTTCTCCAGCAGCGGCTCCGCGACGACCAGCTTCTCCGTGCCGTCGGTGGCGACGACATAGGTGACGTCGGGGTGGGCGGCGACGGCGGTGTTGGAGACCAGGGTCCAGGGGGTGGTCGTCCAGATCAGCAGCGCCGCCTCGCCCGCGAGCGGGCCGGAGGTCAAGGGGAGGCGGACGAAGACCGAGGGGTCGACGACGGTCTCGTAGCCCTGCGCCAGCTCGTGGTCCGACAGGCCGGTGCCGCAGCGGGGGCACCAGGGGGCGACGCGGTGGTCCTGGACCAGCAGGCCCTTGGTGAAGATCTCCTTGAGCGACCACCACACCGACTGGATGTAGTCGGGGTCCATCGTGCGGTACGGGGACTCCAGGTCGGTCCAGTAGCCCATCCGGGTCGTGAGCTCGGCGAACGCGTCGGTGTGCCGGGTCACCGACTCGCGGCACTTGGCGTTGAACTCGGCGATGCCGTACGCCTCGATGTCCTTCTTGCCGTTGAAGCCCAGCTCCTTCTCCACGGTCAGCTCGACCGGGAGGCCGTGGCAGTCCCAGCCGGCCTTGCGGTTGACGTGGTAGCCCCGCATCGTGCGGAACCGGGGGAAGACGTCCTTGAAGACGCGCGCCTCGATGTGGTGGGCGCCGGGCATGCCGTTGGCGGTCGGCGGGCCCTCGTAGAAGACCCACTCGGGCCGTCCCTCGGACTGCTGAAGGGTACGGGCGAAGACCTTCTGCTCCTGCCAGAACTCGAGCACCGCGTGCTCGAGGGCGGGAAGGTCTACCTGGGCGGGCACCTGGCGGTACTGGGGCTGCTCACTCATCGGGGGTTTCCTCCGGCGGACACCTGCTGCGTTCTCCGTCCGGAGGGACGAGAGCCTGCGCTCCCGCGGTACCACCCTCCTTGGCGGCGCCGCTGGCACCGCCCCCTCATTAGGGGTCGCGCTGCCGGTTCTACTCGCCCAGGGCCTCACGGCCGCTTCGCGGGCTTTCTTCCGGCGGCTCCGGGGTGATCTTCACGTCGTGCACGCCCCCCGGGCTCACACCGTCCCCGGGTCGCTGCCGGCTGCGTACGACGCTACTCGTCCCATCAATGCCTCTCGCTCCGCCCAGTGTACGGGGCCGCGCCGACAGCGGCCGACCGCTTTTCGGGGCGGCGGCGGGCGGCGAGGGGCCGGGGGCCGTGGCGCGGGTGTGACCCGAATGGCCCGATGCCGGGTCGCGGAGTGTGCGGCGCGGGCAGCGGGGCACAACCGAGGCAGACCGGGCTTCCGGGCGGGGCGGCCGGGTCCGCCGGGCGGTGCGTCCCATTGCCGCACGCCCTGTGGCGATTTATCGTTCCCGTCACGATGCGCGCACAAGCTCACATATGTGAAGGGGTCGCGGCCATGGTGGCGAAAAAGACCGCCGCGCAGACGAGCTCGACGCCTGCCGATGAGGCCGATGAGGCTGTCGCGGAACAGCCGGCACCGACGAAGACCGTTCCGAAGAAGACCGCGGCGAAGAAGGCTGCCGCGAGCAGGGCCGCTGCCGAGAAGACCGCGGTGAAGGCCGAGGCGAAGAAGTCCGAGGCGAAGAAGGCGGCAACGAAGAAGACCGAGGCGAAGAAGGCGGCGGCGACGAAGACGGCCGCCAAGAAGACGACGGCCAAGAAGGCGGCCGCGAAGACGGCGGTCACCGGGACGGCGTCGAAGAAGACGGCGAAGAAGACCGCGGCCAGGAACGCCGCGGTGCCCGCGAAGAAGACGGGAGCCCACACGGTGGTGGCGAAGAAGACGGCGGCCGCTGCGGCGCATGCCGTGGAGACCGCGGTGCCCCCGGCCCGGGTGGCCGTGGCGCCCGGCGAACTCGCCGTGCGGCCCGGCGAGGATCCCTGGACCCCGGCGGAGGTCACCGAGGCGCGGGCCGACCTGATGGGCGAGGTCGGCCGGCTGCGGGACGAGATCGTCGCGTCGGAGGACGCCATCGCCGGGCTGATGCGGGACTCCGGTGACGGCGCGGGCGACGACGAGGCCGACACCGGCAGCAAGAACATCACCCGCGAGCACGAGCTGGCGCTGGCCTCCAACGCCCGCGAGATGCTGCAGCAGACCGAGCGGGCGCTCGGCAGGCTGGACGCGGGCACCTACGGCCTGTGCGAGAACTGCGGCAACGCCATCGGCAAGGCGCGGATGCAGGCCTTTCCGCGCGCGACCCTGTGTGTGGAGTGCAAGCAGAAGCAGGAGCGGCGCGTCTGACGCCGCGGTGGATCCGCCGCGGGCGGCGCCCGTTCCGCCCGCGGCCGTACGTGTGTGCCGTACGCTCGTGCTCAGCCAGGCGTGTCGCCTGGCCGCTGACTCGAACGGGCTGAGGACTCACACGTGGCAGAGGCGGAGCGCATCACCAGGACGCCGGAATCCGGGCCGGGTGCCGGAGCGGACCCCGAGGCGGACACCGGACGGGGATCCGAGACCGAGCGGGGTTCCGAAGGGGGAGCGCCGGTGGAGCCGGAGCAGAAGGCGGGCCGGGGCAAGCGGCGGATCCTCGCGCTGCTGGTGGTCGCCGCGGTCGTCTACGCGCTGGACCTGAGCAGCAAGCTCCTCGCCGTCGCGAAGCTGGAGCACCATGCGCCGGTCGAGGTCATCGGGACGCTGCTGCGGTTCACCGTGATCCGTAACCGCGGCGCCGCGTTCAGCATGGGCGAGGCCCTGACGATCTTCCTCACGATCATCGCGGCGACCGTGATCGTGGTGATCGCCCGGATCGCCCGCAAGCTCTACAGCCTGCCCTGGGCCATCGCGCTCGGCCTGCTGCTCGGCGGTGCCTTCGGCAACCTCACCGACCGGATCTTCCGCTCGCCGGGCGTCTTCAAGGGCGCGGTGGTCGACTTCATCGCCCCGGCGCACTTCGCGGTCTTCAACCTCGCCGACTCCGCGATCGTCTGCGGCGGCATCCTGATCGTGTTCCTGTCCTTCCGGGGGCTGGACCCGGACGGCACGGTGCACAAGGACTAGGCAGCCCGCAGCGGCCGGGGCGGAGGCGTCCGCGGCCGCCGGGCCGGGCACCGCGGCGGGACTGCCATACTCGTGGGGTGAGCACGATTCCCGAGATCCGCACCCTGCCCGTACCGGACGGCCTCGAGGGCGAGCGCGTCGACGCCGCGCTGGCCCGTATGTTCGGCTTTTCCCGGACGAAGGCGGCCGAGCTCGCGGCTGCCGGAAAGGTCCGGGTCGACGGCTCCGAGGTGATGAAGTCCGAGCGGGTGTCCGGCGGCGCCTGGCTGGAGGTCGAGATGCCGCAGGCCGCGCCGCCCGTGGAGATCGTCGCCGAGCCCGTCGAGGGCATGGAGATCGTGCATGACGACGACGACATCGTGGTGATCGTCAAGCCGGTCGGCGTCGCCGCGCACCCCAGCCCCGGCTGGACGGGTACGACCGTGATCGGCGGCCTGGCCGCGGCCGGCTACCGCATCTCCACCTCCGGCGCCGCCGAGCGCCAGGGCATCGTGCACCGCCTCGACGTCGGCACCTCCGGCCTGATGGTCGTCGCCAAGTCCGAGCGCGCCTACACCCTGCTCAAGCAGCAGTTCCGCGAGCGTACGGTCGACAAGCGCTACCACGCCCTGGTCCAGGGCCACCCCGACCCGATGAGCGGCACCATCGACGCCCCCATCGGCCGGCATCCGCAGCACGACTACAAGTGGGCGGTCACCGCCGAGGGCAAGCCGTCGGTCACGCACTACGACCTGATCGAGGCGTTCCGCGCGGCCAGCCTGCTGGACATCAAGCTGGAGACCGGGCGTACGCATCAGATCCGGGTGCACATGGCGGCGCACCGCCACCCCTGCGTCGGCGATCTGACGTACGGCGCGGACCCCACCCTCGCCAAGCGCCTCGGTGTCGGCCGGCAGTGGCTGCACGCGGTCCGGCTGGGCTTCGAGCACCCCTCGGACGGGCAGTGGGTCGAGTTCGAGAGCGCTTACCCGGACGATCTGCGGCACGCGCTGGACACCGTGCGGGACGAAAGCAGCTGACGCAAGCGGCCTGCACGGCGGGTGAACGAAAAGAACGTGGCAGGCTTGGGGCGAAAGTGATCACAATCGACCCCGGAGCGTAGCCACCGTGGACCAGCTGGCTCTGCTTTTCGTCCTGCTGCTCGGAGCCGTGGTCATGGTGCCGGTCGGCGACCGGCTGGGGCTGCCGTCACCGGTGCTGATGACCCTCGTGGGGGCGGTGCTGGCGCTGCTGCCGTTCGTGCCCAACGTCGAGGTACCGCCCGAGTTCATCCTGCCGCTGGTGCTGCCGCCGCTGCTCTACGCCGCCGTGCAGCGCACCTCCTGGCGGCAGTTCACCGCCAACCTCCGGCCGATCTTCCTCCTCGCGGTGGCGCTGGTCTTCGCCTCCACGGCCGCGGTCGCCGCGGTCGCCCAGGCGGTGGTGCCCGGTATGCCGGTCGCCGCCGCGGTGGTGCTGGGCGCGCTGGTCGCCCCGCCCGACCCGGTGGCCGCCACCGCCGTCGCCGGCAAGCTCGGGCTGCCCCGCCGGCTGGTCTCCATCCTGGAGGGCGAGGGGCTCTTCAACGACGTCACCGCGATCGTGCTCTACCACGTCGCCCTGGCCGCGGCGGTCGGCGGCACCTTCTCGGCGCCCGCCGCGGTCGGCTCCCTGGTGCTCTCCGCGGTGGTCGCCATAGCGGTCGGACTGGCGCTGGGCTGGGTCACCAACAAGCTGATGGGGCTGCTCGGCGACCCGACGCTGCAGATCGGGCTGACCCTGCTGGTGCCGTTCGTGGCGTACGTCCTGGCCGAGAACTTCCACGGGTCCGGGGTGCTCGCGGTGCTGACCACCGCGCTCTTCCTGGCCGAGTACGCGGTCGATGCCGACGACGTACTGGGCCGCCTCGCCGGCTACACCTTCTGGGAGGTCGTCGACACCCTCGTCACCGGCGTCGCCTTCGGGCTGATCGGACTGGAGCTGCACAACATCTTCGGTGCCGCGTCCGGGCGCTGGGGCGCGATGCTCGGCGCCGGCGCCGCGGTGGTCGCGGTGGTCGTCGCCGTACGGCTGGTGTGGCTGCTACCCGCCGCCTGGCTCGCCAAGCGGATGCACAAGCGCCGCGACTACGACGAGGACATCCCGATGAGCTGGCGGGAGACCCTCATCATGTGGTGGTCGGGGATGCGCGGGGTGGCCTCCGTGGCGCTGGCGCTGGCCATTCCGTACACCGTGGACGGCGGCGGGGCGTTCCCCGCCCGCGACGAGATCCTCTTCATCGCCTTCGCCGTGGTCCTCACCACCCTGCTCGTCCAGGGGCTGACGCTGCCCTGGCTGGTGCGCAGGCTGCGGGTGCGGGCCGACGCGGATGCGGAGGACGCGCTGGAGCGGGAGCTGGCGATCCGGGTGATCAAGGCGTCCAAGCGGCGGCTGAGGGAGATCCTGGAGGTCGAAGAGCTGCCCGAGGAGGTCAGCGACCAGCTCTCCCGCCGGGCCTACGACCTCGGCGCCCGGATCGCGCCGGACATCGTCGACGACGAGCGGCGCGAGCTGTTCGACAAGCGGACCACCCGGATGAAGAAGGTGCAGCGCATCCAGGGCGAGATGCTCTCGGCGGCCCGGCACGAGGTGCTGGCGGCCCGCAGCGAGCCGGGCGCCGACCCGGAGGTCGTGGACCGGGTACTGCGCCATTTGGACATCCGCAGCCTGCGCGGAACGCCCTGACGGCTGCTCAGCCCGCCGGCTCCGCATCGCCGTCCCGGCGCACCGCGCGCCGGCCCAGCGGCGCGGGCGCGGTGGCGATCCGTGGCAGCGCGTAGGCGTGCTCCGTCCGCAGCCACTCGATCATCCGCTCCCGCACCTGGCAGCGCACCGTCCAGATGGTGTCCGCGTCGCGGGCGGTCATCAGCGCCCGTACCACCATCGTGGACGGCGTGGTGTCGGTGACCACCAGGCTCCAGGACCGGCCGTCCCAGTCCTCGCACTCCTGGAGGATCTCGTGCAGGCGCTGACGCATCTTCTCCACCGGCGCGCTGTGGTCGAGGTGGAAGAGGACGGTGCCGGTCATCTGGGCGCCGCCGCGCGACCAGTTCTCGAACGGCTTGCCGGTGAAGTACGAGACCGGCATGGTGATCCGCCGCTCGTCCCAGGTCCGTACGGTCAGGAACGTCAGGGTGATCTCCTCGACGGTGCCCCACTCGCCGTCCACCACGACCGTGTCGCCGATGCGCACCATGTCGCCGAACGCGATCTGCAGCCCGGCGAAGAGATTGCCGAGCGTGGACTGGGCGGCGATACCGGCGACGATGCCCAGCACCCCGGCCGACGCCAGCACGGACGCACCGGCCGCACGCATCTCCGGGAAGGTCAGCAGCATCGCGGCCGCGGCGACGAGGATCACCGTGGCCGTCACCACCCGCTGGATCAGCGTCACCTGGGTGCGTACCCGCCGCACCCGCGCCGCGTCCCGCGCGCCCGCCGCATAGCGGGTGTACGACGACTCGACGACGGCCGCCGCGGCTCTGATGAGCAGCCATGCGGTGGCCGCGATCAGCACCAGGGTCAGCGCCCGGCCGACCCCCGCCCCGTGCTCCTCGACGGGCCGCAGCCCGGCCTCGCCGTACGCGCCGCGCAACAGGGCCGCGCACAGCGCCACTTGGGCCGGTCTCCGGCAGCGCCGCAGCAGCCCCCACAGGGGCGTCTCGGGGTGTGCGGCATCGATCCGGTGCAGCGTCCGGTCGGCGAGCCGGACCAGCACGAGCGTGACCACGATCGAGCCGCCGATGACGGCGAGCGGGCGCAGCACGTCCTCCGGGGACACGGGTTTCTCCTTGCAGTGGTGCCGGTCGTGCGGTGGTGCCGGTCGTGCCGGTGTGCGGTGGTGCCGGTCTCCTCGACCGTAGCTGGCACCATGGGAGAGAGCGATCCAACCCAGGGAAGTGATCTCAGTGCCCGAGCCCAGCGAGTCCGCCACCAGCGGGTCTTCGACGATTGTGCTGTTTCATTCGGTCTGCGGGGTGCGCCCCGCGGTGCAGGCCGCGGCGGACCGGCTGCGGGCCGCGGGCCACGAGGTGATCGTCCCCGACCTGTTCGACGGCCGGACCGCGGACTCGGTGCCGGACGGCATCGTCATCAAGGACGAGATCGGCAAGGAGGAGCTGCTCAAGCGGGCCGTCACGGCCGCCGCGCCCTACTCCGACCGGGGCCTGGTCTATGCCGGCTTCTCCTTCGGCGGCTCGGTCGCGCAGAACCTCGCGCTGGCCGACGAGAAGACCCGCGGGCTGCTTCTGCTGCACGGCACCTCCGACATCGCCGAGGGCGCCGTCGCCGACGATCTGCCGGTGCAGCTGCACGTCGCCGACCCGGACCCGTACGAGCCGCACGACTGGCTGAACGCCTGGTACCTCCAGATGCGCCGGGCCGGCGCGGACGTCGAGGTCTTCCGCTATGCCGGCGCCGGCCACCTCTACACCGACCCCGACCTGCCGGATTACGACGAGGAGGCGGCGGAGAGCACCTGGAGGGTGGCGCTGGGGTTCCTGGCGGGGCTGTGAGCCGGACCCCTCCGGGGGTCAGGCGATCGGCAGGTCCGCCTTCTCCATCCGCTGGGTGCCGTTGAGGGTGCGGTACGAGCGCAGCAGCGCGCTGGTCGCGTTCGGGTCGGTCTTGTCGGAGATCCCGAAGTAGTCCATCTGGGTGCGCTCGGCGCTGACGTCGAGGACGCCGTAGCCGTGCGAGTCCATGTCCAGCCACTTCACATGGCGGTTGGCGGCGCGGACCGCGGCGACGCCGACCAGCGAGACGGTGTGCGGGGCGACGTGCAGGATGTCGTCCACGTTGTCGGAGGTGACGGAGGTGACCACGAACTCCGTTGCCACCGGCGCGGTGTGCGGGTAGGTCGCCGCCTCCAGCGGCACATCGTTGGCCCAGGCCATGTGGATGTCGCCGGTCAGGAAGACGGTGTTGTCGATACCGCGGTCGCTGAGGTGGGACAGCAGCTCGTGCCGGTCGTCGGTGTAGCCGTCCCACTGGTCGGTGTTGACGGCCAGGCCCTCCTTGGGGATGCCGAGGATGTCGGCGAGCGGGCCGAGCAGATGCGCGGGTATGGAGCCGAACGCCACCTGCGAGATCATCACCGAGGTGCCGACCAGCCGCCAGGCGGTGTCCGAGCGCTCCAGCCCGGCCTTGAGCCAGTCCAGTTGGGCCCGGCCGGTGAGCGTACGGCTCGGGTCGTCGACCGCGCCGCTGCCCGGCTTGGCCTGCTCGTCGCGGAAGGACCGCAGGTCCAGCAGATGCAGATCGGCCAGGTTGCCGAAGCGCAGCCTGCGGTACGTGGTCCCCGCGATGGAGGGCCGCACCGGCATCCACTCGAAGTACGCCTGCTTGGCCGCGGCCATCCGCGCGGCCCACGGGCCCTCGGTGTCCGGGGTGTGGTTGACCGCGCCGCCCTTCCAGGCGTTGTCGGCGAACTCGTGGTCGTCCCAGATGGCGATGACCGGGTGGGTGGCGTGCATCGCCAGCGCGTCCGGGTCGGTCTTGTGGACGCCGTGCCGGATGCGGTAGTCGGCGAGCGTGAGCAGCTCGTGGGCGGGGGAGTGCGGGCGCACGACGTACGTGAAGGCCGGGTATTCGCCGGACTTGTACTCGTAGAGGTAGTCGCCCAGGTGCAGCACCGCGTCCAGGTCGGCGCGGGCGGCCAGGTGGCGGTACGGCGAGAAGTAGCCGGACTCCCAGTTGGCGCAGGAGACCACACCGAAGCGGACGTTGCCGGGCTCGGCGCCGGCCGCGGGCGCGGTACGGGTGCGGCCGACGGGGGAGTGCTGTCCGTCGACGGTGAAGCGGTAGTAGTAGCGGGTGGCCGGGCGCAGGCCGCGGACGTCCGCCTTGACGGTGTGGTCGGCGGCGGCGGTGGCGGTGACGCTGCCGTGCGCCACGAGGGTGGTGAAGTCCCGGTCCTTGGCCACCTGCCAGGTCACCTTGGTGGCCGGCCCCCGGCCGGAGCCGGGGGTTGCCTCGTCGCTCGGGGTCACCCGGGTCCACAGCAGGATGCCGTCGGGCAGCGGGTCGCCGGAGGCGATGCCGTGCCGGAAGAACCGGCGCTGGTCGGGGGAGGTCTGGGCATGCGCGGTGGCGGCGCCGGCCAGCGGCAGCAGAGCGGCGGTGGCGGCTACGGCCGTGACGGCGGAGCGGCGTGAGATGTGGTGATGATCGGTCACGGCCGCTCACCTTACTGGCCAGTAGGGAGCAACGGGAGGGCGATGACCGGGGGATTCCCAGAATTCGCCCACCCGTTCCCTCTACGGCACCGCTATGGCCCCTTTGCGGCGCTCAGTGCCCGGCCGTGGGGTCCTTCTCGCCCTTCTGGATCCCCTTGCCGCCGGCGGTGGGGTCCTTCTCGCCCTTCTGGATCCCCTTGGCCGGGCCGAACTCCTTGTCGATCATCTTCTTGAAGTTGTTCAGCGAGAGCTGGTTGTACTGCGCCTGCGTCATCTGCTGCTGCGGAATCCTGTCCATCACCAGCTTCTTGTCGCCGTGCATGAAGGTCGGCGTGCCCTTGACGCCCTTACGGCCGAACAGCGCGGTCATGTCCATCGCCCAGCGGTCGTAGGTGCCCTTCGTGACCGCGTTCTCGAACGCCTTGTTGCCCTTGAGCTCCGGCACCTCCGCGGCCACCTTGAGCAGCGCGGAGTCCTTGGCGTAGACGTCGTCGGTCTCCTCGGGGTGGTTCTTGGCGGAGTAGAGCGCGGTCTTGAACTTCAAGAACGCGTCCGGGCCGACGTTGAGGGCGGCACCCAGCGCGCTCAGCGCGTTCTTCGAACCCTCGCCGCCCGACAGGCCGTCGATGAACGAGTACATCGTGAAGCGGACCTTGAACCGGCCCTCCTTGATGTCCTTCACCAGCTCCGGGCCGGTGCTCTGCTCGAAAGCCGCACACGCCGGGCACCGGACGTCCTCGAAGACCTCCAGCGTCTCCTTGGCCTTCGGGTCGCCTATCAGGATCTCGGTGCCGTTCTTGCCCTGGGTGTGGGCCGGCTGCACGGACTTGGCCTCCGCGGCGGCTTCCCAGCCGGTGGGCGCGGTCAGCTTCATGATGCCGAAGCCGATACCGGCGGCGATCGCCAGGACGCCGACCACGGAGGCGCCCACGACGAGCTGGCGCCGCGTCTTCTCCTTCTTCTTCTGCCGCTCGCGCTCGGCGCGGATCCGTTCGCGGGCCGCCGACTTGCTGGCCTGGCTGTTGCGAGTGCTCATGGGGGGTTCCCGTTCCTCAGGAGGTGATGGCTCGTACGGACTGGTCGAGGGCGGCCGTACGAGGCGGACCGCGGCGCAGTACGCAGTGCACGAGGAGCGGGAGCGGGCGGGCCGGCGGCCGGGGATGCAGCGGGCGGATGCGGCGGCGGAGCGGGGTCGGTGCGGCCGTGGCCACCGCGGCCGCGCACCGCAGCGGGCGGAACGCGAAACCGGCGATCGCGCGCAGCAGCCCGTCCAGGGCGGCGTCCCCGCGGTGCAGCCAGGCGGCGGCCAGCAGGCCGACGGCCAGATGGGCGGCGAGCAGCAGCCAGGGGACGGCCGCCGCCGCGGGGGCTCCCCTGCCGTCCGGGCCGTGGGAGAGCGCGGCCGGCCAGGCCGACGGGACACCCAACGCACCGCTGTGGCACAGCAGTTCCACGCCGAACGAGTGCAGCGGGCCGGTGACCGGGCCGCCGGCCCGTCCGTAACAGGCGTGCTGCCCGGTGGTGAAGAGGGTGTCGGCGGCCAGTTCCAGCGGCACCAGCAGCGCGGCGGTCGCCCCGTACCCGCGCCGGCGGCCGGTCAGCGCGTACGCCGCCGCGAAGACACCGGCGCAGACCGCGGCCAGGGTGAGGGGCGGCAACGGGGCCCGGGAGAGCAGAACATGGGAGGCGGCGGACACCGTGACGCACAGCGCGGTGAACAGCGCCGCCCGTACCGCCCGAAATCCCCTCCTCTGCATGCCGGGAGTCTGCCATGAGCACGGCAGACTCCCGGGTCAAGATTTGGCATCGGCCGGATGCGTCAGTGCTTCAGCGCCTTGTCCACCATGGAGTTGAACTCCGCCACGCTGGAGGGCGCCTCAACGCCCTGGGGGCCCTTCGTGCCGATCACGGTGTCGTTGACCTTGACGGTCGGCGTGCTGGAGACGTCCTTGTGCGAGTCGAACTCGCTCGACATCTCCAGCGCCCACCGGTTGTAGGTGCCGCCCTTGACGGCCTTCTGGAAGGCCGCATTGCCCTTGAGCGCCGGGATGGTGTCGGCGACCTTGATCAGGTAGGCGTCGTCGGCGAACTTGTCCGGTCCGCGCTCGTCCGGGTGGTACTCCTTCGAGTACAGCGCGTACTTGTACTTCAGGAAGGCGTCCGGGCTGACGTTGAGGGCGGCGCCCAGCGCGCTCAGCGCGTTCTTCGAGCCGGTGCCCTGGAGGTTGCCGTCGAGGAACGTACCGAGGTGGTACGACGCCTTGTACTTGCCGTCCTCGATGTCCTTCTCGACGGTCGCGCCGGCGGTCTGCTCGAAGCCCGCGCAGCCGGGGCAGCGCGGGTCCTCGAAGAGGCTGAGGGTGTTCTTGGCGTCCGGCTTGCCGATGACGACGGTGGTGCCCTTGTTGCCGGAGGTGTTGGCGGGCTTGACGAGCTTGGCCTTCGCGGCCTTCGCCCACTCCTGGCCGTCGCCCGCGCCGTCGGCGCCGCCGCCGCCCGACTTGGCGACCGCCAGTCCTATCCCGCCGGCCACCGCCAGCACGCCGACGACCGCGCCGCCGACGACCAGCTGCCGGCGCAGCCGCTCCTTCTTCGCCTGCTGCTCACGCTCGGCGCGCAGCCGCTCACGGGCTGCCTGCTTGTTGGCCTGGCTGTTGCGATTGCTCATGACTGTTCCGCTCCGTGGAAATCCGTGGACGTGGGGTACGTGCGTGCTGTGCTGACCGAGGGCGGGCGCAGATCGCGCGGCCGGGTCTCAGACAGCGAGCGCGCAGGGCGGTCCACGGCGGACGACGCTGTGCACGAGCAGGGGGACGGCGCGGGCGGGCCGGCCGGAGCGCACGGGGGCGGGCACCGGGCGGCCCGGGGCGGCCGGTGCGCCGACGACCGCGACGGCGATCAGCAGCGGGCGGAAGGCGAAGCCGGCCACCGCGCCCAGCAGCTGCGCCAGCGCGGCCTCGCCGCGGCGCAGCCAGGCCGCGGCCAGCAGCCCGATCAGCAGGTGCGCCACGAGCAGCAGCAGCCACGGCGCGGCCACCGCGGGCGCGGCGGCGTCCTGGGACATCCGCGCCAAGGGGACGCCGACGGCGCCGCCGCCGCAGAGCAGATCCACCCCCAGCGAACGCAGCGGTCCGGTCACCGGACCGCCGCCCTCGCCGTAACAGGTGTGCTGGCCGATGCTGAAGACCGTGTCGGCGGCCAGCTCCAGGGGGAGCAGCAGCGCGGCGATCCGCCAGTAGCCGCGCTCCCGGCCGGCCAGCGCGTAGGCGAGGGCGAAGACGGCGGCGGAGAGCGCGGCGACGGTGGTCAGCGGCAGCGGCATCCGGGACAGCAGCACATGCGACGCCGAGGACAGCGTCACGCACAGCGCCGTGAAGAGCGCTGCGCGCAGTGCCCGCAGATGTGCCGCAGAAATGTCCATCGGAGCGAGTGTGCCATGGTCCGGGAGAAGCGGTGCAGAACGGGACCCGAACCCACAGGAATCTCAGAAACCTCTCAGAAACCCTCGGTGGATCCCGCGCGCACCCCCTTACAGGCCGGGAATCCGCCCGTTCCGGAACAGATCCACAAAAATCTGGTGGTCGGCGCGGGCGCGCGCCCCGTAGGAGTGCGCGAAGTCGACCAGGACCTTCGCGAAGCCGCCCTCGTCGGCCGCGATGGCCGCGTCGATGGCGCGCTCGGTGGAGAACGGCACCAGCGAGTGGCCGCTCTCGTCGTCCGCCGCGGCGTGCATGGTGGCCGTCGCCCGGCCGAGGTCGGCCACCACGGCGGAGATCTCCTCCAGGTCGTCGATGTCCGACCAGTCGAGATCGACCGCGTACGGCGAGATCTCGGCGACCAGCTGGCCCGCGCCGTCCAGCTCCGTCCAGCCCAGCCAGGGGTCGGCGTGGTCCTGGAGGGCGCGCTGGGAGATCACCGTGCGGTGGCCCTCGTGCTGGAAGTAGCCGCGGACCGCCGGGTCGGTGATGTGCCGGGAGACGGCCGGGGTCTGCGCCTGCTTCATGTAGATCACGACATCGTTCTCCAGGGCATCGCTGTTGCCCTCGAGCAGGATGTTGTACGAGGGCAGTCCGGCCGAGCCGATGCCGATGCCGCGGCGGCCCACCACGTCCTTGACGCGGTAGGAGTCGGGGCGGTCCAGGCTCGAGTCGGGCAGCGTCTCCAGATAGCCGTCGAAGGCGGCCAGCACCTTGTAGCGGGTCGCCGCGTCCAGCTCGACGCTGCCGCTGCCCGCCGAGAACCGGCGCTCGAAGTCGCGGATCTCCGTCATCGAGTCCAGCAGCCCGAAGCGGGTCAGCGAGCGGGCGTCGCGCAGCGCGTCCAGCAGCGGCCCCTCGGCGGTGTCCAGGGAGAAGGGCGGAACATCGTCGTCCTTGGCCCCGGTGGCCAGCGCGTGGATGCGCTCGCGGTAGGCGGCGGCGTAGATGCGCACCAGGTCGGTGATCTGCTCGTCGCCGAGCGCCTTGGCGTAGCCGATCAGCGCGACGGAGGCGGCGAACCGCTTGAGGTCCCAGGTGAACGGGCCGACGTAGGCCTCGTCGAAGTCGTTGACGTTGAAGATCAGCCGGCCCGTGGAGTCCATGTAGGTGCCGAAGTTCTCGGCGTGCAGATCGCCGTGGATCCACACCCGGCCGGTCCGCTCGTCGAAGTAGGGGCCGCTGTCCTTCCCGTCCTCCAGGTCCTTGTAGAACAGGCAGGCCGTGCCCCGGTAGAAGGCGAAGGCCGAGGCGGCCATCTTCCGGAACTTCACGCGGAAGGCCGCGGGGTCGGCGGCGAGCAGCTCTCCGAAGGCGGTGTCGAAGACGGCGAGGATCTCCTCGCCGCGCTGCGCGGCGTCCGGTGCCGGGGCGTGCTGGGACGACATCGCTGGGTGCCTCCTGGGGTGCGGGAGAGGGGTACGAGAGGGGTACAGGGATCCATGACGGAACCCGATCGCGAAGTGCTCGCGATTGTTCGTGACGGATCTGCCTGTGACAACGGGTGAGGCTACTCGGGAGTGCCCCGTGGCGGGCACTCGGGCGCCCTCGATTGTCGGCGGGGAGTCGTAGACTTCGACACCGTCCGGTCCACCCGTCGCCCACCCCTTTTCCGGAGGTCCCCAGCCGTGGCCAAGCCGCCGTTCACGCACCTGCACGTCCACACCCAGTACTCGCTGCTGGACGGTGCGGCGCGGCTCAAGGACATGTTCGAAGCGTGCAACGAGATGGGCATGACGCACATCGCGATGTCCGACCACGGCAACCTGCACGGCGCGTACGACTTCTTCCACTCGGCGCAGAAGGCCGGAGTGACGCCGATCATCGGCATCGAGGCGTACGTCGCCCCGGAGTCGCGGCGCAACAAGCGCAAGATCCAGTGGGGCCAGCCGCACCAGAAGCGCGACGACGTCTCCGGCTCCGGTGGCTACACCCACAAGACGATCTGGGCCGCGAACAAGACCGGACTGCACAACCTCTTCCGGCTCTCCTCCGACGCCTACGCCGAGGGCTGGCTGCAGAAGTGGCCGCGGATGGACAAGGAGACGATCTCCCAGTGGTCGGAGGGCCTGATCGCCTCCACCGGCTGTCCCTCGGGTGAGCTCCAGACCCGGCTGCGCCTCGGCCAGTTCGACGAGGCCCTCAAGGCGGCCTCCGAGTACCAGGACATCTTCGGCAAGGACCGGTACTTCCTGGAGCTGATGGACCACGGCATCGAGATCGAGCACCGGGTCCGCGACGGCCTGCTGGAGATCGGCAAGAAGCTCGGCATCCCCCCGCTGGTCACCAACGACTCGCACTACACCTACGCCCACGAGTCGGTCGCGCACGACGCGCTGCTGTGCATCCAGACCGGCAAGAACCTCTCCGACCCGGACCGCTTCCGCTTCGACGGCACCGGCTACTACCTCAAGTCCACGGACGAGATGTACGCCATCGACTCCTCGGACGCCTGGCAGGAGGGCTGCCGCAACACCCTCCTGGTCGCCGAGCAGATCGACACCACCGGGATGTTCGAGAAGCGCGACCTGATGCCGAAGTTCGACATCCCGGAGGGCTTCACGGAGGTCACCTGGTTCCAGGAGGAGGTCCGGGTCGGCATGAACCGCCGCTTCCCGGGCGGCGTGCCCGAGGACCGGCAGAAGCAGGCCGAGTACGAGATGGACGTCATCATCCAGATGGGGTTCCCCGGCTACTTCCTCGTCGTCGCCGACTTCATCATGTGGGCCAAGAACAACGGCATCGCGGTCGGCCCCGGCCGAGGCTCCGCGGCCGGTTCGATCGTCGCGTACGCCATGGGCATCACCGACCTCGACCCGATCGAGCACGGACTGATCTTCGAGCGGTTCCTCAACCCCGAGCGCGTGTCCATGCCCGATGTCGACATCGACTTCGACGAGCGTCGGCGCGTCGAAGTCATCCGGTACGTCACGGAGAAGTACGGCGCCGACAAGGTCGCCATGATCGGCACCTACGGCAAGATCAAGGCCAAGAACGCCATCAAGGACTCCGCCCGCGTCCTCGGCTACCCGTACGCCATGGGCGACCGCCTCACCAAGGCGATGCCCGCCGACGTCCTGGGCAAGGGCATCGACCTCTCCGGCATCACGGACCCCAAGCACCCCCGCTACAGCGAGGCCGGCGAGATCCGGGGGATGTACGAGAACGAACCGGACGTGAAGAAGGTCATCGACACCGCCAAGGGCGTCGAGGGCCTGGTCCGGCAGATGGGCGTGCACGCGGCCGGCGTGATCATGTCCAGCGAGCCCATCGTCGACCACGCCCCGGTCTGGGTGCGGCACACCGACGGCGTGACGATCACGCAGTGGGACTACCCCCAGTGCGAGTCGCTCGGCCTGCTCAAGATGGACTTCCTGGGCCTGCGCAACCTCACCATCATGGACGACGCCGTCAAGATGGTGAAGAAGAACAAGGGCATCGACCTGGAGATGCTCTCCGTCCCGCTCGACGACCCCAAGACCTTCGAGCTGCTCTGCCGCGGTGACACGCTCGGTGTCTTCCAGTTCGACGGCGGCCCGATGCGTTCGCTGCTGCGCCAGATGCAGCCCGACAACTTCGAGGACATTTCCGCCGTCTCGGCCCTCTACCGGCCGGGCCCGATGGGCATGAACTCGCACACCAACTACGCCGAGCGCAAGAACGGCCGCCAGGAGATCACCCCGATCCACCCGGAGCTGGAAGAGCCCCTGATGGAGACGCTGGGCCTGACCTACGGCCTGATCGTCTACCAGGAGCAGGTCCAGAAGGCCGCCCAGATCATCGCCGGGTACTCCCTCGGCGAGGCCGACATCCTCCGCCGCGTCATGGGCAAGAAGAAGCCCGAGGAGCTGGCGAAGAACTTCGTGCTCTTCCAGGAGGGCGCGAAGAAGAAGGGCTTCTCCGACGCCGCGATCCAGGCCCTGTGGGACGTCCTGGTCCCGTTCGCCGGCTACGCCTTCAACAAGGCGCACTCCTCCGCGTACGGCCTGGTCACGTACTGGACCGCCTACCTCAAGGCGAACTACCCGGCCGAGTACATGTCGGCGCTGCTCACCTCCGTCCGCGACGACAAGGACAAGTCCGCGGTCTATCTGAACGAGTGCCGCCGGATGGGCATCAAGGTGCTGCCGCCGAACGTCAACGAGTCCGAGGCCAACTTCGCCGCCCAGGGCGACGACGTGATCCTCTTCGGCCTCACCGCGGTCCGCAACGTCGGCCAGAACGTCGTCGACTCGATCATCCGCTCCCGCAAGGCGAAGGGGAAGTACTCCTCCTTCCCCGACTACCTCGACAAGGTCGAGGCCGTGGTCTGCAACAAGCGCACCACGGAATCGCTGATCAAGGCCGGCGCCTTCGACGAGATGGGGCACACCCGCAAGGGCCTGACCGCGCAGTACGAGCCGATGATCGACAACGTGGTGCAGGTCAAGCGCAAGGAGGCCGAGGGGCAGTTCGACCTGTTCGGCGGGATGGGCGACGACACCGCCGACGACAGCCCCGGCTTCGGTCTCGACGTCGAGTTCTCCGACATCGAGTGGGACAAGACCTACCTGCTCGCCCAGGAGCGCGAGATGCTCGGCCTGTACGTCTCCGACCACCCGCTCTTCGGGCTGGAACACGTCCTGAGCGACAAGGCGGACGCCGCCATCGCCCAGCTGACCGGCGGCGACTACTCCGACGGCTCGATCGTCACCATCGGCGGCATCATCTCCGGCCTCCAGCGCAAGATGACCAAGCAGGGCAACGCCTGGGCCATCGCCACCGTCGAGGACCTGGCCGGCTCCATCGACTGCATGTTCTTCCCCGCCACCTACCAGCTGGTGTCGACCCAACTCGTCGAGGACACCGTGGTGTTCGTCAAGGGACGGCTCGACAAGCGCGAGGACGTACCCAGGCTGGTCGCCATGGAGATGATGGTCCCCGACCTCTCGGAGGCGGGCACCAACGCCCCGGTGACGATCACCATCCCGACGGTGAAGGTCACCCCGCCGATGGTCGAGAAGCTCGGCGAGGTGCTGAGCAGCCACCGCGGCTCGACGGAGGTGCGGATCAAGCTCCAGGGGGCCCGCAAGACGACCGTGCTGCGGCTGGACCGTCATCGGGTCACGCCGGATCCGTCGCTGTTCGGCGATCTGAAGGTGCTGCTCGGCCCGTCCTGCCTGGCGGGGTGAGCGGGCGCCGCTCGGCCCTGCGGGGGCGGCCTTCCGGTCCGTGACGCGGGCGCGGGCGGACCGTGCAGCCGGCCCGGCGACGAGCGGCGCGCCACCCGCGTGGCCGAGGCGGTCGGCGAGGCCGCCGGCAAGGCGGTCGGCCGTCGGCGGGAAGGCCGCCCGTGGAGGTGCCGGGCGTACGGCGGCAGAACGAGGGGCGCGCCCGCAATCGGGCGCGCCCCTCAACTCATCCGTAGTTCACCTCAGTTGTGACCGAACCGCCTCTGGTGCTTACGGGCGACATCCGCCGGGCTGCCCTGGGCGTGCTGCTGCGGCTGGGAGATGGCCTCGATGGCCGACTTCTCGGCCGCCTGCTGGCCGCGCTCCGCCGGGCTGCCCTTCTGCTGACTTCGGTCCTTCTTCGCCTTGTTCTTCGCCATGGCCGTGCCTCCTGAGGGGGATCCTGGATCGGGGCCGGGACCAGACTTACACGTCGGATGAAAAGCCGCATTTTGGACAATTACCGTGCGTGATGCGGATGCAGCGCGCGACGCGATGCGAGGCGCCGACCACAACGCGACGGGCCCCGGACACGCCGCGGATTGCACAGGCTCACGCCACATGCCCAACATCCCCGCCGAATCCGCCACGCCGATGATCCAGACGGGGCAGATAACCCCCGTACGGTCGGGCAGACTCGAGGGAAAGCCGAAGAGAACTCGTGCCACGGGCCGAGCCGGGGGGCGACCGGACTTTCAGCACCTCAGGGAAGAGGGTGGAACGTGGACCGCTGCGTCGTCCTGGTGGACGCCGGGTATTTGCTCGGTGCCGCCGCGAGCCTGCTCGCCGGAGAGCCCGCCCGTTCCCGGATCACCGTCGATCACGCCGCCCTCATCCAAGGCCTGCGGCAACGCGCCGAAGCCGATACCGAACGGCCGCTGCTGCGGATCTACTGGTTCGACGGCGCCCCCGACCGCGTCCCGCAGCCCGAACACCGCAGACTGCGCGTGATGCCCCGGGTCACCGTCCGCCTCGGCGCCCTGACCCGCAGCGACGGCCGCTGGGCGCAAAAGGGCGTGGACGCCGCCATGCATGCCGAGCTCACCGAACTCGCCCGCAACCGCGCCTGCTCCGACATCGTCCTCGTCACCGGCGACGGGGACCTCCTGCCCGGCCTGATGTCCGCCAAGGAACACGGCGTCGCCGTCCACCTGTGGGCCGTACAGGCCGCGGACGGCGACTACAACCAGTCCGAGGACCTGGTCGCCGAGGCCGATGAGCGGCGGGTGCTGGACCGCGCCTGGATCACCGGGGCCGTACGGGCCAAGGAACTCGGCGGCTCCTGCGCCCCGCAGCCCGCCCCGCGCCCGGAGATCGCCGCGATCCTCTCCGCCCCGCTGCCCGAATCCGCCGTCGCCGCGGCCGCCGCGGCCGCCGCCGGCACCGACACCGCCGACCACCCCCACGAACACAACGGCAGCAACGGCACCACGCGCCCCGCCACCGGCGCCGACCGGGACGAGACGGCCGCCGGCACACCGGGCTCCGGCGTCTCCCGCGTCGTGCCCACCCCCAAGGACCTGGCCGGACTGGGCCGCACCCACGCCACGGGCACCGCACCCAACGGGAACGGCAACGGGAACGGCAACGGCAACGGCAACGGAAACGGCACCCAGGTCCCCGCCCCCTCCGCCACCCTGCGCTGGTCCTCGGACAAGGGCTGGGCCGAGCGCGGCGGCCCGGTCGGCGAACCCTCCGAGACCGCCTCGCTGCCCACCCTGGCCCTGCTCACCAGCGCCGAGCAGCGCTGGGCCGACCGCGAGGAGGACATCACCGCCGTCAGCGGCGACCCCTTCGAGGTCGGCCAGGTCTTCGCCCGCCGCTGGACCGAACGGCTCTCCGAGACCGCCCACCTCCAGCAGCTCTCGACGGAATACCCGCGCATCCCGCACCGCATCGACGGCGAACTGCTGCGCTACGCCGCCCGGTTCGGCCTGCTGGCCCACAAGGACGACCAGATCGACGAGCACGACCGCTATGCGATCCGGGCCGGTTTCTGGCGCGAGGTCGACGCCCGCACCGCCGCCGAGCATGCCCCGGCCGCCGACTGAGGGCGCGCCCCGAGTGCCCCGCGGGCCGGGGCCGGGCCGGGGCCGCGTACCCTCGTAGCTCGTGAGGACGGGCGCAAAACAGGCGGAGCGCGGCGGCACGGCGTGCGTCGTGCGGGACCTGGTCAAGACCTACCCCGCGGTGCGAGGGCGTCGCGGGGCGGACCGGGCGCCCGCCGTACGCGCCAGCGACGGCATCAGCCTGGAGGTACGGCGCGGCGAGATCTTCGGACTGCTCGGCCCCAACGGAGCCGGCAAGTCCACCCTCGTACGCCAGCTGACCGGACTGCTGCGCCCGGACTCCGGCCGGATCAGCGTCCTCGGCCACGACCTGGTACGCCACCCCGACCGCGCCGCCCGGCTGCTGGGCTACCTCGGCCAGGAATCCACCGCCCTGGACGAGATGACCGTCGCGCTCGCCGTGGAGACCACCGGGCGGCTGCGCGGACTGGACCTGCGCCGGGCGCGCGCCGAGCGCGACGCGCTGCTCGCCGAGCTGGGACTGACGGACATCGCCGCCCGTCCCCTGAAAAAACTCTCCGGCGGACAGCGCCGGCTGGCCTGCTTCGCGACCGTACTGATCGGCGAGCGCCCGCTGCTGGTGCTGGACGAGCCGACCACCGGCATGGACCCCCTCGCCCGCCGCGCCGTCTGGGCCGCGGTGGACCGCCGCCGCGCCGAGCGGGGCGCCACCGTCCTGCTGGTGACCCACAACGTCCTGGAGGCCGAAAGCGTGCTGGACCGGGTCGCGGTGATCGACCGGGGCCGGGTCATCGCCTGCGATACGCCCGGCGGGCTCAAGGAACGCGTGGCGGAGGAGGTGCGGCTGGAACTGGTGTGGCGGGACCGCCCGCCCCTCGACGTCCCCGAGGTCGCCGCCCTGCGGCCCGCCGCCCAGATCTCCGGCCGCCGCTGGACCCTCCGGCTGCCCGCCGACCAGGCCCGCGCCGCGGTCTCGGCCGTCACCACCGGCCCGGCCTTCGCCGCCCTCGACGACTTCACCTTCGCCACGCCGAGCCTGGAGGATGTCTATCTCTCCCTCGGCGGGCGCGCGGAGGGGCTGGTCAAGGCGTGAGACGGCCGATGACGACGGGAGCGGCCGCGGAGGCCGCCGCGGGCACGACGTACCGCGCAGGCATCGAGGAAGACCGGGTGAGGGCGTGAGCATGGTTCCCGCGCAGGCGGAGGCCGGGGCACCCCCCGGCACCGGGACATGGCCCGAGGACGAGGAGCCCGCCCCGCTGGCGCCGCGCGCCCGGATGCTCCCCGCGCTCGGCGCCGTCTACCGCGCCCAGCTCTCCCGCGCCCGGGTCGCCCGGATCCCGCTGCTGTTCGTCGCCACCTTCCAGTCCGTCGGCATCATGATCATGATGCGCGGTGTGGTCGACGGCGGCACCGAGGCCCGGTCCGTGGTCTCCGGCGCCAGCGTCCTCGTCGTCGCCTTCGTCGCGCTCAACCTGCTCGCCCAGTACTTCGGCCGGCTGCGCGCCGACGGCGGGCTCGACCACTACGCCACGCTGCCGGTGCCCCCGGCCGCCGTGGTGCTGGGAGCGGCCGCCGCCTACGCCTCGTTCACCGTGCCCGGCGCCCTCGTCACCGCCCTCGCCGGCGGCCTCCTCTTCCAGCTGCCGATGGCCCACCTCTGGGTGCTGGCCGCCGTGGTCCCGCTGTCCGGCGCGGCGCTCTCCGGCCTCGGCGCCGCCCTCGGGCTGCTCGCCCCGCGCCAGGAGATCGCCACCCTCTGCGGCCAGCTGGGCATGTCGGCCGCCCTGCTGCTCGGCGTCCTGCCGCCCGGCGGCCTGCCCACGATGGTCGGCTATGCCCGCGATCTGCTGCCCTCGACCTACGGCGTGGAGGCCCTGACCCGCAGCTTCGCCGCGCACCCCGACTGGCTCATGATCGGCGCCGACCTGGGCGTCTGCGCCGTCGTCGGCGTCCTCTCGCTGACCGTCGCGACCTGGGCATATCGCCGCGCCGCGGTCCGCTGACCGCCGCCGGCGGCCGCCCGCAGCCGTCCCTCTGCCCGTCCCGCCGCGCCGACCTGGCACGATGACGGGGTGACCGCACCGCTGACGCCACGCGACAACCAACCGCCCGACGAGCCGCAGCACGACCGGCCGGGGAGCGCCCAGCCGGACAACCCCTGGGCCGCACCCGCCACCCACCACGGGGCCACCGCCGACGACGGCGGCCCGGGCGGCCCCGGACTCGTCCGTGAACTGCGCGAGGGCGCGGTGATCGCGCTCCTTGTCGCGGTGTGCGGCGTACTGCTCGGCGTCCTGTGGAACTGGCTCGCCCCGCACACCCCGCTGATCTCCGACACCAAGGCCGTCTACCTCAAGAACACCGAGGGCGAGGAGGCGATCGGCGCGGACGGCACCTTTGTGCTGCTGGCCCTCGGCTTCGGGCTGCTCACCGCGGCGGCGGTCTTCCTCTTCCGCCGGCGTGGCGGCATCCCCCTGGTGGTGGCGCTGACCGTCGGCGGCCTGCTCGGCGCCGTCCTGGGCTGGCGGACCGGCATGTGGCTGGGCCCCACCGCCGACGTCGCCGCCCATGCCCGGCAGGTCGGACCCGGCGTGACCTTCGACGGTCCGCTGCAGCTGGGAGCCAAGGCCGCGCTGCTGGCCTGGCCGATCGCGGCGATGCTGGCGCAGCTGGCGCTGAGCGGCCTGTTCGGCCCGCGCGACCCCGAGCCGCCGCACCCGCACTGGCCCGGAAACTACGACCGGGAATCCGGCCGGTACGAGCCGCAGCCCGGCCGGCCGGAGCAGGAACCCGGCCGGGACGAGCAGGAGCCCCCGGCTTCCCCGCCTCCGGCCTCCTAGGGGGCGGGGGAACGGATCCCCTAGGGGACGCGAGCGCCCCCTGCGGGGCCACAACGAGGCGGGCCGGGGGAGTATTCCCGTGGTCCACAGTCCGTGGCCCACAGCCCGTGGCATCGCCTGACCAGCGGTCCGTGGCCCACAGCCCGTGGCCCGGGTCCGGCGCCCTGCTGCCCGACCACGTCAGCGGCTCGGGGCGCCTCCAGGGCGCTTCTGACGGATCTCCGCGGCGTCGCGACGCTCCTTCTTCCACGGAGATCCATCGGAAGCGCCCTAGGCGGGCCGGCGGCCGTGGTTGGCGCGGTGCTTGCGGATGCGCCACTTGCGCTTACGGGTCCGTTTCGACATGGCGTGTCTCCTCCCCGGTCCGACCGGATCGACCGGTCTCCCCGGTCCGACCGGATCGACCGGTCTCCCCGGTCCGACCGGATCGACCGGTCTCCCCGGTCCGACCGGATCGACCGGTCTCCCCGGTCGTAGTCGAGGAGGAGGCGGCCGTAAAGGCTTACGGACCGGGCGCAGGGCTCTTATCGGCCACGCCGCCGGACCGCGGTCACCCGCGGGCGATCGGCGCGAGCAGCGCCCCGGTGAGCGCCACCAGATCCGCCGGCGCCAGTTCGACCTCCAGGCCGCGCCGTCCCGCCGAGACACAGACCGTCGCCCGGCCCTCGGCCGACGCGTCGACGACCGTACGCAGCCGCTTGCGCTGCCCGAGCGGCGAGATCCCGCCCAGGACGTACCCCGTACTGCGCTCGGCCGCGGCCGGATCCGCCATCGCGGCCCGCTTGCCGCCGACCGCGGCCGCCAGCGCCTTGAGATCCAGCGAGCCGGACACCGGCACCACGGCCACCGTCAGCGCCCCGTCGACCTCCGCGAGGAGCGTCTTGAACACCTGCTCCGGCGCGACCCCGAGCGCCTCGGCGGCCTCCTCGCCGTACGAGGCGGCGGCCGGGTCGTGCTCGTAGGAGTGCGTCGTGAAGGCGACGCCCGCCGCGGTGAGGGCGACCGTCGCCGGGGTTCCGGCGGACTTCTTGGACTTCTTCGCCAACGTCTTGCCGCCTTGCGTCAGTTGGGGCTGGTCGGCTGCCGCGTCAGATCCACCGCGGGCAGCGACGGGAGCTTACCGAGCAGCGCCGACTCCTGGCGCAGCAGCGTCAGTTCCTGGCCCAGCCGGGCCGCGGTGTCCGGCGCCTCCAGCAGCCGCTGCTTGGCGGGCACGTCCAGCACCGCCGCCGCGGCGACCAGGTACGAGAGCACCGAAGGGTCGGCGGGCAGGTCCTGGCCGCTCGACAGGGTCCGCTCGTTCGCCCAGGCCAGCCGCTTCTGGTAGGTCCGGAAGGCCCGTACGACGCCCGAGGCGAGCGCGCCCGCGCCCTCGCCGTGGTCCTCGTCCAGCTCGTCCGCCTCGGCGGTCAGATACGGCCCGGAGGCGTCCACCGACCGCAGCCGGAAGCGGGTGGTGCCGGTGGCCAGTACCTCGTAGCCGGTGTCGTCGTCGGAGGACTTGGCGCGGATGGTGGCCGCGTCCGCGATACAGCCCACCGTGTGGAACGCCTGCATCGGGTCGTCGCCGAAGCCCGCCGCGGGGCCCTCGGCGGCCGGCAGTGTGGCATCCGGCATGCCCTGCGCGGTGGGCGCGACCTCGCGGCCGTCCCGGATGGCGATCACCGCGAAGCGGCGCTCGTCCTCGGGCCGGTCGGCCAGGTCGCGCATCATCGCTCGGTACCGCGCCTCGAAGACGTTCAGCGGGAGAACGAGCCCCGGGAACAGCACCGAGTTGAGCGGGAAGAGCGGCAGGCGCACGGAGGTCACAGCCGGTAAGCCTAGAGCCTGTGGCCTCCGGAGCCACCACCCCGGGGGCCGCAGGCGTCACCGCCCCGTCGGACAAGCACCGGCCGGGCGGCGGAAGCACTCCCCGGCCACCGGGCGGAACCACCAACGGCTCACCCCGCCCTACGGGATCACTGGCGGGGCGGCGGAAGCACTCCCCGATCACCGGGCGGAACCAACCGACGGCTCCTGCTCCGGCCCACCCCGACGTACGGGATCACTGGCGCCTCAGCAGCCGCGACGCGCCCGCCGCCACCGTCGTCGCCAGCACCCAGCCCGCCAGGATCAGCACCGCCGCCGCCCACTGCGCCCCGCCGCCCGGCTTCCAGGCCGCGCCCTGGTTGAGGTCGATCACCGGCAGCAGCAGGTCGAGGGAGTAGAGATACGGATTCCACGGCGGGGTCTCGCCCGCCTTGAGCGGGGGCGGCGGATTCTCGGAGAAATAGACCGTGCCGATCGCCCACAGGATCGCCATCCAGACCGCGGCCCGCCCCGGGCGGTAGCCGTACGCCACCGTCCAGTCCTGCAGGAACCCCCACGCCTTCGCCGCCAGCGGCAGCGTCTCCCGGCGCCGCCGCTGCTTGGCCAGCTGCACTTCGCGGGCGTCGGCGTCCTCACCGCTGGCGCGCAGCGAGGCGGCCAGCATCTCGTACGGCTCCGGCGCGTACTCCGGCGTCGCCGCGGCCACCCACTGCAGCCGCAGCGCCAGCGGGAAATGGCCGCGCGGGATCAGCGTCTCGTAGGCGAAGCCGGCCATCCACAGCCCGCCCAGGCCCGGCCAGCTCGCCGACTTGTCGACGAGATTGACGACCCGGGCGCCGGAGAGGATCACCCGGCCGCGCTGCGGGCGCTCGCACAGGAACCGCAGCTCGGGCGTCTGGATGCGGCGCAGCGACAGCTCCTGGTCGGATTCCATCAGGAAACGGGCGTGCTCGATGTCGACCGCGTCGCCGAACCGGCCGTCGTCCAGCCGCATGCCGCCCTCGCACTCGAAGCGCTGCATCCGGGTGCCGCGGGAGGGGGTGTGGGCGGTGCCGTACGGGGGAGTGGCGCCGCTGGAGAACGGGGAGTTCGCCAGGCCCGCGGCGGTCAGATAGAGCGTGCGCTCGACGGTCAGCTGGGGGGCGTTCAGCGCCCGGCGGCCGAACGGGTTGCTCAGCCGGCTGCCGCGCAGGCTCAGCGACACGCCGATGGTGGCACCGCGCAGCGACAGCTCGCCGTAGGACTCCAGCATCTCGGCCTGCAGGTCCTGGGCGACGGTCAGCCCGTCCGCCATGATCGAGCGGCCCTGGCGGTCCTTGTGCGCCACCACCTGGTTGAGCATCAGGTCCGTGCCGATGTGTGCGTCCGTGAGCCGGATGCCGTTCTGCACCACGCAGCGCGGCAGATGCAGATCGCCCTCCGTCTGCAGCCGGGCGGCCTCCAGCCGGGGTATCGCGCAGTTCACCATCCGCAGCGTGGTGAACCGGCTCTCCGGCAGCACCACCTCGGCCTCGAAGCGGCAGTCCCGCAGCTCGACGAATGGCTTGATCGTGCCGCCCGCAAGGTCGAGAGTGTCCGTGATGTACGCACCGGTGAGCTTGAGCGCGGAGACCCGCCCCGGCTGCGCCACCGGCCCCTCCAGGAGCAGCAGCGCCACCACGCGGGCCCGCACCCGCCGCTCGGGTCCCCACAGATGCTGCCCGTGCGGATCGTCGCGGGCCGGATCCCCGATGTGCAGATCGCAGGTGCTGCCGTTGCGGAAGGCCTGCCACATGCTCCACTCCGCAGAGGTCAGCTGCAGGTCGGCGGGCGCGTCGCCGTCGCCGGGCTCGGTCACGTGTCTCCCCCTTTCTTTGCCCCCGTACATCCCGTGCTGCCGTACGTCTGTACGGATCACCTGCCCGCTGAGTGACCGGTTGAACACGCGCGGTGAGGATCAAGTCAGGTCAACTTCGCGCGGCCGGTAGTGGCCGGTTCCGGCGGGCGTCCGGCCCCCGCCTGGCTGTGTATCACTGAGTGATACGGGCGGCCGGGCGCGAGATCGGGTCTGAGACACTGGGAGGGTGATCTCCCGAATCGATCTGCGCGGTGACGCCCTCCCCGAGGGCGGCGCCCTGCGCGACCTGCTGCCCCGTGCCGAGTTCGACGTGGAAGCCGCCCTGGAGAAGGTGCGGCCCATCTGCGAGGACGTACGCCATCGCGGCACCGCGGCGCTGATCGACTACGCGCGGCGGTTCGACGGCGTCGAGATCGAGCGGGTACGCGTCCCCGCCGAGGCGCTCACCAAGGCCCTCGACGAGCTGGAACCGGCCGTCCGCGCCGCCCTGGAGGAGTCCATCCGGCGCGCCCGGATCGTCCACCGCGAACAGCGCCGCACGGACCACACCACCAAGGTCGTCCCCGGCGGCACGGTCACCGAGCGCTGGGTACCGGTCGAGCGCGTGGGCCTGTACGTGCCCGGCGGCCGCTCGGTCTACCCCTCGTCCGTCGTGATGAACGTCGTCCCCGCGCAGGAGGCCGGCGTCGAGTCCCTCGCCGTCACCTCCCCGCCCCAGGCCGATTTCGGCGGCCTGCCGCACCCCACCATCCTGGCGACCTGCGCCCTGCTCGGCGTGGACGAGGTCTACGCGGCCGGCGGCGCCCAGGCCATCGCGATGTTCGCCTACGGCACCGAGGAGTGCCCGCCCGCGAACCTCGTCACCGGGCCCGGCAACATCTACGTCGCCGCCGCCAAGCGCCTGCTCAAGGGCCGCATCGGCATCGACTCCGAGGCGGGTCCGACGGAGATCGCGATCCTCGCCGACGACACCGCCGACCCCGTGCACGTCGCCGCCGACCTGATCAGCCAGGCCGAGCACGACCCGATGGCCGCCGCCGTCCTGGTCACCGACTCCGTCGAGCTGGCCGAGAAGACCGAGAAGGAACTGACGCCGCAGATCGCGGCCACCAAGCACATCGAGGACCGGATCAACCCGGCGCTCTCCGGCCGGCAGTCCGCGATCGTCCTCGTCGACGGCATCGACGAGGGCCTCAAGGTCGTCGACGCCTACGGTGCCGAGCACCTCGAGATCCAGACCGCCGACGCCGCCGCCGTCGCCGCCCGCGTCCGCAACGCCGGCGCGGTCTTCGTCGGCCCCTGGGCCCCGGTCTCCCTCGGCGACTACTGCGCCGGCTCCAACCACGTCCTGCCCACCGGCGGCTGTGCCTGCCACTCCTCCGGGCTGTCCGTGCAGTCCTTCCTGCGCGGCATCCACGTCGTGGACTACACCCGCGACGCGCTGGCCGAGGTCGCCCACCACGTGGTGACCCTCGCCGAGGCCGAGGACCTCCCCGCGCACGGCGCGGCCATCAAGGCACGGTTCGACTGGAAGGTCCCGCAGAGCAAGTGAGCCAGCACGTGACCAGGATCGACGACCTCCCCATCCGGGACGAGCTGCGCGGCAAGTCCCCCTACGGCGCCCCGCAGCTGGACGTCCCGGTACGCCTGAACACCAACGAGAACCCCTATCCGCTGCCCGAGCCGCTGGTGCAGCGGATCGCCGAGCGGGTGGCCGAGGCCGCCCGGCAGCTCAACCGCTACCCCGACCGGGACGCGGTCGAACTGCGCACCGAGCTCGCCCGCTACCTCTCCCGCACCGGCGGCCACGACGTCACCAAGGACCAGGTCTGGGCCGCCAACGGCTCCAACGAGGTCCTCCAGCAGCTGCTGCAGACCTTCGGCGGCCCCGGGCGCACCGCCATCGGCTTCGAGCCGTCGTACTCCATGCACGCGCTGATCTCGCGCGGCACGGGCACGGGCTGGATCTCCGGCCCGCGCAGCGACGACTTCACCATCGACGTGCCGGCGGCGAAGGCGGCCATCGCCGAGCAGCGCCCCGACGTCGTCTTCATCACCACCCCCAACAACCCCACCGGCAGCGCCGTACCGGCCGAGGCGGTCCTCGCCCTGTACGACGCGGCCCAGGCGGCCAAGCCGTCGCTGGTCGTCGTCGACGAGGCGTACATCGAGTTCAGCCACGGCGACTCGCTGCTGCCGCTGCTCGACGGGCGCCCGAATCTGGTCATCTCCCGCACGATGTCGAAGGCGTTCGGCGCGGCCGGGCTGCGCCTGGGCTACCTCGCCGCCGACCCGGCGGTCGTCGACGCCGTCCAGCTCGTACGGCTGCCCTACCACCTCTCCGCCGTCACCCAGGCGACCGCGCTCGCCGCGCTGGAGCACACCGACACGCTGCTGAAGTACGTCGAGCAGCTCAAGCAGGAGCGCGACCGGCTGGTGAACGAGCTGCGCGCGACCGGCTACGACGTGACGGCGTCCGACGCCAACTTCGTCCAGTTCGGCCGCTTCGCGGACGCGCACGAGGTATGGCAGAAGATCCTCGACCGGGGCGTCCTGGTCCGGGACAACGGCGTACCGGGATGGCTGCGGGTCACCGCCGGCACCCCGGCGGAAAACGACGCGTTTCTCGACGCGGTCCGTGAACTGAAGAAGGAGCAGAGCGCATGAACCGCGTCGGACGCGTGGAGCGCACGACCAAGGAGACCACCGTCCTGGTCGAGATCGATCTCGACGGCACGGGACAGGTCGACGTCTCGACCGGGGTCGGCTTCTACGACCACATGCTCGACCAGCTCGGCCGGCACGGCCTCTTCGACCTCAAGGTCAAGACCGACGGCGATCTGCACATCGACACCCACCACACCATCGAGGACACCGCCCTCGCACTGGGCGCCGCCTTCAAGCAGGCCCTCGGCGACAAGGTCGGCATCTACCGCTTCGGCAACTGCACCGTCCCGCTGGACGAGTCGCTCGCCCAGGTCACCGTCGACCTCTCCGGCCGCCCGTACCTGATCCACACCGAGCCGGAGAACATGGCGCCGATGATCGGCAGCTATGACACGACGATGACCCGGCACATCTTCGAGTCGTTCGTCGCCCAGGCCCAGATCGCGCTGCACATCCACGTGCCCTACGGCCGCAACGCCCACCACATCGTGGAGTGCCAGTTCAAGGCGCTGGCCCGCGCGCTGCGCTACGCCAGCGAGCGCGACCCGCGCGCGGCCGGCATCCTCCCCTCGACCAAGGGAGCCCTGTAGTCCGTGAACGGCCTCTCGACAGTTTTCCTCCTCATCGGGCTCTTCCTCCTCGGCGGCGTCTACTCCCTCTGGAAGCAGCAGCTGCCCAAGAGCGTCATCACCGTCCTCGCCATCGGCTCCGCGATGTGCCTGGCTGCGGGCGTGCTCCGGCTGGAGGTGTGGAATTGACCGCCGCCAAGAAGGTCGTCGTCTTCGACTACGGCTTCGGCAACATCCGCTCCGCCGAGCGCGCCCTGGCGCACGTCGGCGCGGACGTCGAGATCACCCGTGACTACGACACCGCCCTGAACGCCGACGGCCTCCTCGTCCCCGGCGTCGGCGCCTTCGCCGCCTGCATGCAGGGGCTCAAGGACGCCCGCGGCGACTGGATCGTCGGCCGCCGGCTGTCCGGCGGCCGCCCCGTCATGGGCATCTGCGTCGGCATGCAGATCCTCTTCGGCCGCGGCATCGAGCACGGCGTGGAGACCGAGGGCCTGGACGAGTGGCCCGGCACGGTCGGCCCGCTCAAGGCCGACGTCGTCCCGCACATGGGCTGGAACACCGTCGACACCCCCGACGGCTCGCGGCTCTTCGCCGGCCTGCCCGCCGACGCCCGCTACTACTTCGTGCACTCCTACGCGGTGCACGACTGGGAGCTGGAGATCGGCAACCCGGGCCTCAGCGCGCCGAAGGTCACCTGGGCCACGCACGGCGAGCGCTTCGTGGCCGCCGTCGAGAACGGCCCGCTGTGGGCCACCCAGTTCCACCCCGAGAAGTCCGGCGACGCCGGTGCCCAGCTCCTGACCAACTGGATCGAAACGCTGTGAGTGCTGTGAACAAGCTTGAACTGCTGCCCGCCGTCGACGTCCGCGACGGCCAGGCCGTGCGCCTGGTGCACGGCGAGTCCGGCTCCGAGACCTCCTACGGCGACCCGCTCCAGGCGGCCCTCGCCTGGCAGCAGGCCGGCGCCGCATGGCTGCACCTCGTCGACCTCGACGCCGCCTTCGGCACCGGCGACAACCGCGCGCAGATCGCCGAGGTCGCCCGCTCCATGGACATCAAGGTCGAGCTGTCCGGCGGCATCCGCGACGACGACTCCCTGGCCGCCGCCCTGGCCACCGGCTGCACCCGCGTCAACATCGGCACCGCGGCCCTGGAGGACCCCGACTGGGTCGCCAAGATCATCGCCGAGCACGGCGACCAGATCGCGGTCGGCCTGGACGTACGCGGCACGACGCTGCGCGGCCGCGGCTGGACCCGCGACGGCGGCGACCTCTACGAGACGCTGGCCCGCCTGGACTCCGAGGGCTGCGCCCGCTACGTCGTCACCGACATCAACAAGGACGGCACCCTCCAGGGCCCCAACCTGGAACTGCTGCAGAACGTCTGCGCGGCCACCGACCGCCCCGTCGTCGCATCCGGCGGCGTCTCCTCCCTCGACGACCTGCGGGCCCTGGCCGGTCTCGTCCCGCAGGGTGTGGAGGGCGCGATCGTCGGCAAGGCGCTCTACGCCAAGGCGTTCACCCTCGAAGAGGCACTGGCGACGGTGTCGTAGGGGCGCCACCCACGTGCGGACGTAACCGAAAGGCGGCGTGATGACCATCGAGCGCGTACAGACCGGGAGTCCCTGGGAGGCGGCCATCGGCTTCGCCCGCGCCGTGGCGGCCGGCGACCGCGTCCTGGTCGCCGGCACGATGCCGCTGGCCGACGGCGTCCTCCAGGGCGAGGGCGACCCGTACGAGCAGACCAGGGCCGCCTTCGCGCACGCGCTGGAGGCCCTGAAACCCTTCGGGCTCGACGCCTCGGCCGTCCTGCGCACCCGGGTGTATCTGACCCATCTGCGCGATGTGGACGCCGCCGCCCGCGCCCACAAGGAGATCTTCGACGCCGCCCCGCCCGCCACGACCCTGGTCGTGGTCTCCGGCTTCGTCGACTCCCGCGTCCTGGTCGAAGTAGAACTAGAAGCGTTCCGAGAACTCCCCCGGCTCTCGGAACAGACAACTTTCCGAGAGGCCTGAGCACCCATGACCCTGGCGGTCCGAGTCATCCCTTGCCTGGACGTCGACAACGGCCGGGTCGTCAAGGGCGTCAACTTCCAGAACCTGCGCGACGCCGGCGACCCCGTGGAGATGGCCAAGATCTACGGTGAGGAGGGCGCCGACGAGCTGACCTTCCTCGACATCACCGCCTCCTCCGGCAACCGCGAGACCACCTACGACGTGGTCCGCCGCACCGCCGAACAGGTCTTCATCCCCCTCACGGTCGGCGGCGGCGTCCGCACCACCGAGGACGTCGACAAGCTGCTGCGGGCCGGCGCCGACAAGGTCGGCGTCAACACCGCCGCCATCGCCCGCCCCGACCTGATCCGCGAGATCGCCGAACGCTTCGGCAGCCAGGTCCTGGTCCTGTCGGTGGACGCCCGCCGTACGGAGTCGGGCTCCTTCGAGGTCACCACCCACGGCGGCCGCCGCTCCGCCGGCATCGACGCCGTCGAATGGGCCCACCGCGCCGCCGAACTGGGCGCCGGCGAGATCCTCCTCAACTCCATGGACGCCGACGGCACCAAGGACGGCTACGACGTCGAGATGATCGAGGCCGTCCGCAAGCACGTCACGGTCCCCGTCATCGCCTCCGGCGGCGCGGGCAGGCTGGACCACTTCGCCCCGGCGGTGACCGCGGGTGCGGATGCGGTACTGGCCGCGTCCGTCTTCCACTTCGGAGATCTGCGCATCGGGGACGTCAAGGGAGCGCTGCGGGAGGCGGGGCACCCGGTGCGATAGGGCGTGCGGCGAGGGCTCCGGCCGGGCTCCCGGCCCCTTGGGCCCTCCGGCCTCCGGGCCTCGGCGCTCCGGTCCGCCGCCCGTGTCCCTGCCCGGCACCTCTTGCTAACGGGAGGCACCCTCCATATATTCGGAGGGCGCCTCCTATTTGCGTGGGGCCCGGTGAAGGGGGAGTGCTGTGGATCGGACCGTGCTGGTCACCGGAGCGACCGGACGGCAAGGGGGTGCCGCGGCCGCGCGCCTGCTGGCCGACGGCTGGCGGGTGCGGGTACTCGTCCGCGAGGGGCGCCGCGCGGCGGTCGGCGCCCTGGCCGGGGCGGGGGCCGAGGTGGTCATCGGCGACCTGGACGACCCCGCGTCGCTGGCCGCGGCCGCCGAGGGCGCGTACGGCGTCTTCGGCGTCACCCCGGACGACGCCGACCTCGACCGCGAGATGCGACGCGGCGACAACTTGGCGACCGCCGCCGCGACGGCGGGCGTCCGGCACTTCGTGTTCGCCTCCGTCGGCGGGGCCGAGCGGCCCTCGGGCATCGGCTACTGGGCCGCCAAACGGGCCGTGGAGGAACGCATCGCCGCCCTCGGGCTGCCGGCGACGGTGCTGCGCCCCGTGCGGTTCATGGAGAACCACACCATCCCCGGACTGCCGCTCGGCGGCATCACCGACCAGGGCGAGCTGATCCACCTCTTCCCGCCCGACGTCCCCGTCCAGCTCGTCGCCACCCGGGACATCGGCGTCTTCGCCGCGCTGGCCTTCGCCCGGCCGGAGACGTACCTCGGGCGCGCCCTGGAGCTGGCCGGGGACGAGTTGACCTCACGTCAGGTCGTCGGCCTGCTGAGCGAGTTCACCGGACGGCCGGTCACCTACCGGCAGGCGTCGCCGCCCGCGAGCGCCCCGCTGTCGCCCGAGGCCACCCGCGCCTTCGCCGACCCGGCCGGACTGTGGCGCGCCGACATCCCGGCCCTGCGCGCACTCCACCCGGGGCTGATGGATTTCCGCACCTGGCTGACGACCGGCGGCGCAACGGCCGTCTCGGAGCTGCTGCGGGGGCGGCAGCGGGGCCGGTAGGAACGACAGCGGTCCGGCGGCTTCGGCGGGCCGGGCCTCCGGTGGGCCGGTGGGCCGGGCCGGGCCTCCGGAGGGCCGGTAGGTCGGTGGGCCGGGCCGGGAATACCCCACCCGCCGCCCCGCGTTGAGGCCCCGCAGGGGGCGCTCGCACCCCTTACGGGATCCGTTCGCCCCACCCCTACGGGAGCCACCCGCCCCGCCCCGCCCCGGACTCGCCCCCTCACCCCCGCTTGCGCGCCGCCCGGACGAACTCCCGGTTCATCCTGGTGATGCTGAACAGCGGTATGCCCTTGGGGCAGGCCGTGGCGCATTCGCCGGTGAGGGTGCAGCCGCCGAAGCCCTCGTCGTCCATCTGCGCGACCATGTTCAGCACCCGCGACTCGCGTTCGGGCGAGCCCTGCGGCAGGACGTTGAGGTGGTTGACCTTCGCCGAGGTGAAGAGCATCGCCGACCCGTTGGGGCAGGCCGCCACGCAGGCGCCGCAGCCGATGCACTCCGCGTGCTCGAAGGCGGCGTCGGCGGCAGGCTTGGGCACGGCGGTGGCATGGGCCTCCGGGGCCGCGCCGGTGGGCGCGGTGATGTAGCCGCCGGACTGGATGACCCGGTCGAAGGCGGAACGGTCGACCACCAGATCCTTGACGACCGGGAACGCCGAGGCACGCCAGGGCTCGATGTCGATCGTGTCGCCGTCCGAGAAGGACCGCATGTGCAGCTGACAGGTCGTGGTGCGCTCCGGCCCGTGGGCGTCGCCGTTGATGACGAGGCTGCACGCGCCGCAGATGCCCTCGCGGCAGTCGTGGTCGAACGCGACCGGGTCCTCGCCGCTCAGGATCAGCGACTCGTTGAGGGTGTCGAGCATCTCCAGGAACGACATGTCCGGCGAGACGCCCTCGACGTCGTAGGTGGACATGGCGCCCGGCGCGTCGGGGTTCTTCTGGCGCCAGACGCGCAGGGTGAGTTTCATGCGTAGCTCCGCTGAGTGGGGTGGACGTACTCGAAGACGAGGTCTTCCTTGTGGAGGGTGGGGGCGGCGCCGGTGGCGGTGAACTCCCAGGCCGCGGCGTAGGCGAACTCCTCGTCGCGGCGGGCGGCCTCGCCGTCCGGGGTCTGGGACTCCTCGCGGAAGTGGCCGCCGCAGGACTCCGCCCGGTGCAGCGCGTCGAGGCACATCAGCTCCGCGAGCTCCAGGTAGTCCACGACGCGGTTGGCCTTCTCCAGCGACTGGTTGAACTCCTCGCCGGTACCCGGGACCTTGATCCGCCGCCAGAACTCCTCGCGGATCCCCGGGATCCTCTCGAGGGCCTTGCGCAGGCCCTCGTCGGTCCGGGCCATCCCGCAGTACTCCCACATGAGTTCACCGATCTCGCGGTGGAAGGAGTCGGGCGTACGGTCGCCGTCCACGGCCAGCAGCCTGGCGAGCCGCTCCTCGGTCTCCCGTACGGCCGCCACCGCCTCCGGATGACCGCCGTCGACCTCGTCCCCGTGCGGATGGCGGGCGAGGTAGTCGTTGATGGTCGAGGGCAGCACGAAATAGCCGTCGGCCAGGCCCTGCATCAGGGCGGAGGCCCCGAGGCGGTTGGCGCCGTGGTCGGAGAAGTTGGCCTCCCCGATCGCGAACAGGCCGGGGACGGTGGTCTGCAGGTCGTAGTCCACCCACAGCCCGCCCATCGTGTAATGCACCGCCGGATAGATCCGCATCGGGACCTTGTACGGGTCCTCGTCGGTGATCCGGGCGTACATGTCGAAGAGGTTGCCGTACTTCGCCTCGACGGCCTTGCGGCCCATCCGCGCGATGGCGTCCGCGAAGTCCAGGTAGACGCCCTGGCCGCCGGGACCGACCCCGCGGCCCTCGTCGCACACGTTCTTCGCCGCCCGGGAGGCGATGTCGCGCGGCACCAGGTTGCCGAACGACGGATAGATGCGCTCCAGGTAGTAGTCGCGCTCGTCCTCGGGAATGTCCTTCGGCGACCGCGCATCGCCCTTCGCCTTCGGCACCCAGATGCGGCCGTCGTTGCGCAGCGACTCGCTCATCAGCGTCAGCTTGGACTGGTGGTCGCCGGTGCGCGGGATGCAGGTCGGGTGGATCTGGGTGAAGCAGGGGTTGGCGAAGTACGCGCCGCGCCGGTGCGCCCGCCAGACGGCGGTCGCGTTGGAGTTCATGGCGTTGGTGGAGAGGTAGAAGACGTTGCCGTAGCCGCCGGAGGCCAGCACCACCGCATCGGCGAAGTAGGTGTCGATCTTCCCCGTGATCAGGTCGCGGGCGACGATCCCGCGGGCCCGCCCGTCCACCACGATCAGGTCCAGCATCTCGGTACGCGGATGCATCTCGACATTGCCGGCGGCTATCTGCCGCGACAGCGCCTGGTACGCGCCGAGCAGCAGCTGCTGACCCGTCTGGCCGCGGGCGTAGAACGTACGGGAGACCTGGACGCCGCCGAACGAGCGGGTGTCGAGCAGCCCGCCGTACTCGCGGGCGAACGGCACGCCCTGCGCCACACACTGGTCGATGATCTCCACCGAGACCTGCGCCAGCCGGTGCACGTTCGACTCGCGTGCCCGGAAGTCGCCGCCCTTGACGGTGTCGTAGAACAGCCGGTGGACCGAATCCCCGTCGTTGCGGTAGTTCTTCGCGGCGTTGATGCCGCCCTGCGCGGCGATGGAGTGCGCCCGGCGCGGCGAGTCCTGATAGCAGAACTGCACGACGTGGTAGCCCTGTTCGGCGAGCGTGGCGCCCGCCGCGCCGCCCGCCAGGCCGGTGCCGACGACGATCACGGTGTGCTTGCGCCGGTTGGCCGGGTTGACCAGCTTCGCCTCGAAGCGGCGGGTGTCCCAGCGCTCGGCGATCGGGCCCTGGGGGGCCTTGGCGTCGGCGACCGGGGTGCCGGTCGCGTAGTGGGTGTATGCGGTCACGTCAGCTCACCAATCCGGTCATGACGGCGACGGGTACGGAGATGAAGCCCGCCGTCAGCAGCAGCGCGAGGACGTTGGCGGTGGCCTTCAGAACGCGGTCGCGGGCGGCGCTGCCGGCGCCGAGGGTCTGCGCGGCGCTCCAGAAGCCGTGCCGGACGTGCAGCCCGAGCGCGAGCATGGCGGCGATGTAGATGACGTCGCCGTACCAGGTGGAGAACGTCGCGACGACGTTGGCGTACGGGTGGCCGGCCGCGGCGCGCGGGTTCACCGTCAGCGTCGTCAGGTCCAGGATGTGCCAGACGATGAACAGGCCGAGGATGATGCCGCCCCAGCGCATGGTGCGCGTGGCGTAGGAGGCCCGCTTCCGCTTGTGCGCGTACTTCACCGGGCGGGCGGCGATGTCCCGGCGGCTGAGCTGGTACGCGGCCACCGCATGCGTGACGACGGCGACGACCAGCACCACCCGCGCGATCCACAGGAACCACTCGTGGTGCAGGAACGGCTCGCCGATGGTGCGCAGCCAGGCGGCGTACGCGTCGAAGTCCCCGGCCCCGAAGAA
The DNA here is from genome assembly GCF_044544985.1 of Streptomyces sp. NPDC053427. Classification (NCBI taxonomy): domain Bacteria; kingdom Bacillati; phylum Actinomycetota; class Actinomycetes; order Kitasatosporales; family Streptomycetaceae; genus Streptomyces; species Streptomyces sp. NPDC053427. The sequence continues at coordinate 216,426 of NZ_JBITYA010000008.1, forward strand.
GATCTTGAGGTTGCCCAGCATATGGACGACCAGATACAGCAGCATCACGATGCCGCTGACGGCCATCGCCGTCTTCTTGCCGACGGTCGAGCCCCACAGGAGGCCGGCGAAGGACGGCCGTCGATCCGTCCGCGTGTCCAGTGCTGCCATGGAGCCGACGGTAAGGACGCATCCGCCCATCAGTCCAAGACATGGTCCGGCTCATCTCCATAGGCGTGGCCTATCGCTGCCTTATATTCCCCTTATGCAGCTGCAGCAGCTCCGCTATTTCACGGCCGTCGCGGACACCCGCCACTTCACCCGCGCCGCCGAGCGCGAACACGTCGCCCAGCCCTCGCTCTCCCAGCAGATCCGGGCCCTGGAACGGGAGCTGGGGGCCGAGCTGTTCCACCGCGCCCGCGGCCACATCACCCTCACCGACGCGGGCGAGACCCTGCTGCCGCTGGCCCGCCGCATCCTCGCCGACACCGAGACCGCCCGCCGCGAGGTCCAGGAGGTCGCCCAGCTCCGCCGCGGCCGGCTCCGCCTCGGCGCCCCGCCCAGCCTCTGCGCCAGCCTCGTCCCGGACGTACTGAGCGCCTTCCACGCCACCTACCCGGGCGTCGACCTGATCGTCACCGAGGACGGCTCCCAGGACCTCGTCCGCGCCCTGGCCGACGGCGAACTGGACCTCGCCCTGATCATCACCCCGCTGCCGGTCCAGGCCCCGGCCCTGGCCACCGCCGACCTGCTGCGGGAGGAGCTCGTCGTGGTCTCCGCCCCCGACCGCCCCGCCCCGGTGACCGGCCGCCGCACCCGCATCCGCGTCGAGGACCTGCGCGGCCGCCCCCTCGCCATGTTCCGCCGCGGCTACGACCTGCGGGAATTCACCACCGCGGCCTGCCGGGCGGCCGGCTTCGAGCCCACCTTCACCGTCGAGGGCGGCGAGATGGACGCGGTCCTCGGGTTCGTCCGGGCCGGGCTGGGCATCGCCGTCGTACCGAGCATGGTCGCCGAACGCTCCGGCCTGCGCGTCACCCGCTTCGCCACCCCCGGCATGCACCGCGTCGTCTCGGTGGCCCACCGCGGCGATGTCTCCCCGTCCCGCGCCGCCCGCGAACTGGAGCGGATCCTGAGGGAGCACCTGGAGCTGGGGAGGTAGCCGGCCGCCCGGGCGTCACACCCCGGGCGTCACACCCCGAGCTTCGCCGCCCGCAGCCGCTCCACCGCCTCCTTGTCCCCGTCCAGCTCCACATCGGCCGTCTCCTGCCGACCGAACGCGAACATCGTCAGCTCGCCCGGCTCCCCGGTGACCGTCACCACCGGCGTGCCCCGGTGCGCCACCGCCGTCTGCCCGTCCGGCCGCCGCAGGACGAGCCCCACCGGGGCCCGGCGGCCCAGCACCCGCGCCATCTTCTCGATCCGCGACCACAGCGCGTCGGAGAAGACCGGGTCCAGCTCCCGCGGACTCCAGCCCGGCTGCGCCCGCCGCACGTCCTCGGCGTGGACGAAGAACTCCACGGTGTTGGACGCCTCGTCGATCTGCTTCAGCGCGAACGGCGACATCCGCGGCGGCCCGGTCCGGATCAGCTGGATCAGTTCCTCGTACGGCTTGGCCGCGAACTCCGCCTGCACCCGCTCCAGCCGGGCGGCCAGCGGCTTGACGAGAATCCCGCCCGCCGCGTCCGCGCGCCGTTCGCGTACCACCACATGCGCGGCCAGGTCCCGCGCCGTCCAGTTCTCGCACAGCGTCGGCGCCTCCGGTCCCGCGCTCTCCAACAGATCGGCGAGAAGGAGCCGTTCACGCTTCGCATGGGTCGACATACGGCCACCCTACGACCGCGATCACCGCGCTGCCACGGCGCCGCACTCAGCGCCCCAGCGACAGCACCACCAGCACCACCCCGACGGCCACCGCGGCCAGGAACACCGCGACCAGCACCCGCACCGCGATCCGCCCCGCCCGGTCCGGATCCGGCGGCTGCGGCGGAGTCGGCGGCGGGGGCGGCGGATGCATAGGAGCAGGATGCCGTACCCGCTGCCAGGCGGCCCGTGAGGATCGGCGCGGCCTATGAGGAAGGGCGCGGCCCACGAGAATCCGAGGGTTCGGGCGGCAGGCACAATAGGAATCATGAGCAGCCGCGTCACCGCCTCCGCACTGGACCCCGCCATCGCCGCCCGCCTCAAGCGCGCCGCCGACGGCCTGGTCCCCGCCATCGCCCAGCAGTACGACACCGGCGAGGTGCTGATGCTCGGCTGGATGGACGACGAGGCGCTGCACCGCACGCTCACCACCGGACGCGGCACGTACTGGTCCCGCAGCCGCCAGGAGTACTGGGTCAAGGGCGACACGTCCGGGCACTTCCAGCACGTCAAGTCCGTCGCCCTGGACTGCGACGCCGACACCGTCCTGGTGAAGGTCGACCAGGTCGGTGCGGCCTGCCACACCGGCGACCGCACCTGCTTCGACGCGGACGTCCTGCTCACCCGGGACTGACGGCACCGTCCCTCGCGGCCCGGCGGCCGGACCGTCCGTGGATCATCAGGCGGACCTGCGCCACGTGCCGCACCGAGCACCACTAGGATCCGACGCCATGACCACGGGAACCACCGGCACCGCGACTCCGGGCCTCGAGAACTTCCGCACCCTCGCGAAGGACCGCCGGGTCATCCCGGTCACCCGGCGCCTGCTCGCGGACGGCGACACCCCGGTCGGCCTGTACCGCAAACTCGCGGCCGAACGCCCCGGCACCTTCCTCCTCGAATCCGCGGAGAACGGGCGCACCTGGTCGCGGTACTCGTTCATCGGCGTCCGCAGCGCCGCGACGCTCACCACCCGCGACGGACAGGCGCACTGGCTGGGCAGCCCGCCCGTCGGCGTGCCCACCGACGGCGACCCGCTGGCGGCGCTGCGTGCCACGGTCGAGGCGCTGCACACCCCGCACGACCTGGTCGAGGGCGAGGGCCTGCCGCCGTTCACCGGCGGCATGGTCGGCTACCTCGGGTACGACGTCGTGCGCCGCCTGGAGAAGATCGGTGACAGCACCGAGGACGAGCTCGGGCTGCCCGAGCTGACCATGCTGCTCACCTCCGACCTCGCGGTCCTCGACCACTGGAACGGCACGGTCCTGCTGATCGCCAACGCGATCAACCACAACGACCTCGAGACCGGCGTGGATGAGGCCTACGCGGACGCGGTGGCCCGCCTGGACACCATGGCCGACGACCTGGCCCGGCCCGCGCCGGCCGGCGCCGCCGCGCTGCCGCCGTCCGAGGTGCCGCCGTACACCGCCAAGTGGGGCGGTCCCGCCTTCCAGGACGTCGTCGAGGACATCAAGGAGCGCATCCGGGCCGGCGAGGCCTTCCAGGTGGTGCCCTCCCAGCGGTTCGAAACCCCTTGTACGGCAAGCGCGTTGGACGTCTACCGGGTGCTGCGGGCCACCAATCCCAGCCCGTACATGTACCTCTTCCGCTTCGAGGACGGGAACGGCGGGGCCTTCGACGTCGTGGGCTCCAGCCCCGAGGCGCTGGTGAAGGTCGAGGGGGGCCGGGCGATGGTGCATCCGATCGCCGGGACCCGGCCGCGCGGCGCCACCGTCCAGGAGGACCAGGCCCTCGCGGACGAGCTGATGGCGGACCCCAAGGAGCGCGCCGAGCATCTGATGCTGGTCGACCTGGGCCGCAACGACCTGGGCCGGGTCTGCGAGCCCGGCAGCGTCGAGGTCGTCGACTTCATGTCCGTCGAGCGCTACAGCCACGTCATGCACATCGTTTCGACGGTGACGGGGACGGTGGCCGAGGGGCGGACGGCCTTCGACGTCCTCACCGCCTGCTTCCCCGCCGGGACCCTCTCCGGCGCGCCCAAGCCGCGCGCCATGCAGATCATCGAGGAGCTGGAGCCGACCCGGCGCGGCCTGTACGGCGGCTGCGTCGGCTACCTGGACTTCGCCGGGGACTCCGACACCGCCATCGCGATCCGTACGGCGCTGCTGCGCGGGGGCACCGCCTACGTCCAGGCGGGCGCCGGGATCGTCGCCGACTCCGACCCGGTCGCCGAGGACACCGAGTGCCGGAACAAGGCGGCGGCGGTGCTGCGGGCGGTGCATACGGCGAACCGCCTGGCCACCTGACCTCCCGCACCCCCGCGCGCCGGGCGCCGGGGGCCGGTGCGCGATAGTGGTACCCGTGAGTGCCGCACCCCAGCCCCGTACAGACGCCGCGCCCGAGCCCGCGCGGCCGGCCGCGCCCCGGAGCGCCCGGCGAAGCCTCGCCCTCGCCCTGCCGGCCGGCGCGGCCGGCGCCGGGCTGACGCTGTTCGCCGCCGGCCGGACCTGGGGCGCCGGCCGCGCGGTCCTGGCCCAGGGCGAGCTGCCGCGCACCGTGACCGGCGGCGATGTGACGGGCGTGCCCGCCGCGCTGGCCGTCGTCGGCCTCGCCGCCCTGGTCGCCGTCTTCGCGGTCCGCCGGGCCGGCCGGATCGCGGTGGCGGGACTGCTCGCGCTCAGCGGCCTGGGCATCGCCGTCGCCTCCGTGCTCGGCGATTCCGACACCTCGGCGCTGCGCGAGAAGGCCTCCACGGCGGTCGGCCTGGCCGGCACCGATGTGCATCACGTCACGCACACGCTGTGGCCGTGGGTGACCGTGGCGGGCGGTCTGCTGCTGCTGACCGCCGGACTGCTCGCCCTCCTCCACGGCCGCCACTGGCCCGCGATGTCGGGGCGCTATGAGCGCACGCCGGGCGGCGCCCGCGGTCCGCGGCGCGCCGCCACGCCGCCGGATCTGGACCGTCCGGAGGAGATCTGGAAGTCGCTGGACCGCGGCGAGGACCCCACCCGGTAACGGTGCCCGCCCCGGCATCGGTGACAATGGACGACGATTACCGCGCCCGGACCCCGGCGCGAGAGAGCAACGAGGAGCACTCATGTCGAGCAGTGGCCACGGACACACCCCCGCCGCCTGGACCGGCGTCATCATCTCGTTCATCGGCTTCTGTGTCGCCGGCGCCTTCATCGTGCTGGCGAACGTTCCCGGGTTCTGGGCGGGCATGGCCCTGATCGGCCTCGGCGCCGTGGTCGGCGGCCTGATGCGTGCGGCCGGCCTGGGCTCGGAGCCCAAGCGCTCGGCCACGTCGCGCCCCGCGGCGCAGGCGCAGCCGCAGGAGGGCTGACCGCCGCTCCCGCACCTCCGCAGCACCCCCGAAGGCGCCGCTTCCCGGCCCGTACGCACCCCGGTGCCGTACCCCGCCGTCCGTGCCCACCCCCGTACGGCGGCCGAGAAGCTGCGCCTTCGCGCGTGGGGGGTCACCATGGGCACCGTGACCGATCCCGTGGCCGGAGCCCGGATGGCGGGCGGCCTGCCGCGTCGGCTCGCGGCGCCGCTGGGCACCGTCGCGGCCGTCGCCGCCGCCTTCGCCCTGGTCGGCGCCGTCGACCCGCATGAGCCCGGCCACTACCCCGTCTGCCCGCTGCGGCACCTCACCGGCCTGTCCTGCCCGGCCTGCGGCGGCCTGCGCAGCGCCTATGCCGTCGCCCACGGCGACCTCGGCGCCGCAGTGCACGCCAATGCGCTCGCGGTGGCCGGCTACGCCGTCTTCGCGGTCCTGGCCGGGCGCTGGCTGCTGCGCGCGGCCCGCGGTCGCCGCACGGCGGGCCCGCGGCTCCGGGCCGTCCACTGGTGGGCGCTCGGCGGCCTGCTGCTGGCCTTCACGGTCGTGCGCAACCTTCCCTTCGGCACCGGCCTGACGCCATGACCGGCCTCGTGCCCGCAGGCACCGGGAGTCCCGCCGATGTCCAGGTGGTGGGACCACCGTCAACCGGATGTGAGACCTGTGCCCCATGGCGGATACCATCGAGGTGCCTGATGGGACGGCACCTCGTACCAGGGGTCACCGTCCACCCCCACCGTTCTAGAAGGAGGCCGCTCGCGTGAGTGTGCTCGACGAGATCATCGACGGAGTCCGCGCCGACCTCGCAGAGCGGCAGGCACACGTCACCCTCGACGAGCTCAAGGAGCGCGCCCGCAAGGCGCGGCCGGCCAAGGACGGCGTGGCGGCCCTCAAGGGCGAGAGCGTCACGGTGATCTGTGAGGTCAAGCGCTCCAGCCCGTCCAAGGGTGCGCTCGCCGCGATCGCCGACCCGGCCGGGCTCGCCGCCGACTACGAAGCGGGCGGTGCGGCGGTCATCTCCGTCCTCACCGAACAGCGCCGGTTCGGCGGCTCGCTGGCCGACCTGGAGGCCGTCCGCGCCAAGGTCGACATCCCCATCCTGCGCAAGGACTTCATCGTCACCGCCTACCAGCTGTGGGAGGCCCGCGCGTACGGCGCCGACCTGGCGCTGCTGATCGTCTCCGCGCTGGAGCAGGAGGCGCTGGTCTCCCTCATCGAGCGGGCCGAGTCGATTGGCCTGACGCCGCTGGTCGAGGTGCACGACGAGGACGAGGTCGCCCGCGCGGTGGACGCCGGCGCCAAGATCATCGGCGTCAACGCCCGTGACCTGAAGACCCTCGAGGTCGACCGCGGCACCTTCGCCCGGGTCGCCCCCGAGATCCCCGACCACATCGTCAAGATCGCCGAGTCCGGGGTGCGTGGCCCGCACGACCTGATCGCCTACGCCAACGACGGCGCGGACGCCGTCCTGGTCGGCGAGTCCCTGGTCACCGGCAAGGACCCCAGGACCGCGGTCGCCGATCTGGTCGCCGCGGGCTCCCACCCGGCGATCCGCCACGGCCGGGCCTGAGCGGCCGGGGACGGGACGACACCGGACATGACCGCCACCGCCGCAGGCATCCGCCGCCCGGCCCGGGGAGTGCACCCGGGCCCGGCCGGTGTGCGCGCCGCGGCGGGGGCCGCCCGCATCCCGCACCCGGCGCTGGGCCGCGGCTGCCGGCCGCGGGGCTGCCGGGCACCCGCGCGACGGGTGCACGGGCGGCGGGTCAGGTATCACATCGGATCCGAGCCGGGACAGATCAACGGCAGGCGATGGCGACCGGAGCGGCCCGCGCGCTGACGCGTCGCCCCTCCTTGCCGCGGAACGGGAATCTTTCGTTCCGCGGCGGCAGCGACCCTCTCGTGCGCGCCGCCCACCGTGAAATCCCTGTTCCGTATGGTCCGCATATTCCGATACCACCGGATTTCCGGGGCGAGTGCCCCGGTCTAGGAGTGCGTCAGATGTCCTCCGAGTTCTTCATTCCCGACCCCGAGGGTCAGGTGCCCACCCCCGCAGGCTATTTCGGTGCCTTCGGCGGCAAGTTCATCCCCGAGGCGCTGGTCGCCGCGGTCGACGAGGTCGCCGCGGAGTACGACAAGGCCAAGTCGGACCCCGCGTTCGCGGCCGAGCTCGACGACCTGCTGGTCAACTACACCGGGCGCCCCAGCGCGCTCACCGAGGTGCCGCGGTTCGCCGAACACGCAGGTGGCGCCCGGGTGTTCCTGAAAAGGGAGGACCTCAACCACACCGGCTCGCACAAGATCAACAACGTGCTGGGCCAGGCGCTGCTCACCAAGCGCATGGGCAAGACCCGGGTGATCGCCGAGACCGGCGCCGGCCAGCACGGCGTCGCCACCGCCACCGCCTGCGCCCTCTTCGGCCTCGAGTGCACCATCTACATGGGCGAGATCGACACCCGGCGCCAGGCGCTCAACGTCGCCCGGATGCGGATGCTCGGCGCCGAGGTCATCGCGGTGAAGTCCGGCAGCCGCACCCTCAAGGACGCCATCAACGAGGCGTTCCGCGACTGGGTGGCCAACGTCGACCGTACGCACTACCTGTTCGGTACGGTCGCCGGCCCGCACCCGTTCCCCGCCCTCGTACGCGACTTCCACCGGGTCATCGGCGTCGAGGCCAGGCGGCAGATCCTCGAGCGCGCCGGCCGTCTGCCGGACGCCGCCCTGGCCTGCGTCGGCGGCGGCTCCAACGCCATCGGCCTCTTCCACGCGTTCCTGGGGGACGAGAGCGTCCGCCTCGTCGGCTGCGAGCCCGGCGGTCACGGCGTGGAGACCGGCGAGCACGCGGCCACCCTCAGCGAGGGCACCCCCGGCATCCTGCACGGCTCCCGCTCGTACGTCCTGCAGGACGAGGACGGCCAGATCACCGAGCCGTACTCGATCTCGGCGGGCCTGGACTACCCGGGCATCGGCCCCGAGCACGCCTACCTCAAGGACACCGGCCGCGCCGAGTACCGCGCGGTCACCGACGACGAGGCGATGCGCGCGCTGCGGCTGCTGTCGCAGACCGAGGGCATCATCCCGGCCATCGAGAGCGCCCACGCCCTGGCCGGCGCCCTGGAGGTCGGCCGCGAGCTGGGCCCCGACGGCCTGCTGCTGGTCAACCTGTCGGGCCGCGGCGACAAGGACATGGACACCGCCGCCCGCTACTTCGGGCTGTACGACGACAAGGGCGGCGCCGACGTGAACGGCGCGGTCCAGCCCACGGGCGAGGGGGAGAAGTGATGGCGGGCAACGTGGAACTCCTGAACTCGGTGCTGGCTCAGGCCCGCGCCGAAAACCGCGCCGCGCTCGTCGGCTACCTCCCGGCCGGCTTCCCGACCGTCGACGGTGGCGTACGGGCGATGACGGAGATGCTGGACGGCGGCTGCGACATCGTCGAGGTCGGCCTGCCGCACAGCGATCCGGTCCTGGACGGGCCGGTGATCCAGACCGCCGACGACATCGCGCTGCGCGGCGGCGTCAAGATCGTCGACGTCATCCGTACGGTCGGCGAGGTGCACGCCGCCACCGGCGCGCCGGTGCTGTGCATGACGTACTGGAACCCCGTCGACGCCTACGGAGTCGAGCGGTTCGCCGCCGACCTGGCCGAGGCGGGCGGCGCCGGCTGCATCCTGCCGGACCTGCCGGTCGAGGAGTCCGAGGTGTGGCGCAAGGCCGCCGAGCAGCACGGCCTGGCCACGGTCTTCGTGGTCGCGCCGAGCAGCCGGGACGAGCGGCTCGCCAAGATCACCGCGGCCGGCAGCGGCTTCGTCTACGCGGCGTCGCTGATGGGCGTCACGGGCACCCGCGCATCGGTCGGCCGCGAGGCCGAGGAGCTGGTGGCGCGCACCCGCGCCACCACCGACCTGCCGGTGTGTGTCGGGCTCGGCGTCTCCGACGCCGAACAGGCCGCCGAGGTGGCCCGGTTCGCGGACGGCGTGATCGTCGGCTCGGCGTTCGTCAAGCGGCTGCTGGCCGCGGACGGCGACCTCGATGCCGGTCTGACCGGGGTCCGGGCCCTTGCCGGAGAGCTGGCCGAGGGCGTACGCAAGCGCGCATAAGGCCGACTGCCCGGGGGCGTTGTCCCTCGATAGGACGAACATCGGTGCGGAGGGGTGCGACGGCGCCCCTCCGCTTCGTTGTCCAGTGGCGTGAACCCGAAGAATCATGAGGCAAGAGGCAGCGCCCGCGAGCGGCTGCATGCACAGCGGGCGAAGGACGAGGCGCGCGCCCGCCGGAACCGCCAGGCGATCGTCGCCGGATCGGTGGTGGCGGTGCTGGCCATCGCCGGCGGCATCGCCGTCTGGGCCTCGTCCTCCAGCGGCGGCGGCAGCAGCACCGACAACGAGACCGCCCTCCCCAAGCAGGCCAGCGGCGGCGACAAGCCCGCCGTCCCCGTGGGCGCGCCGGACGCCCCCTCCACCCTGACGGTGTGGGAGGACTTCCGCTGCCCCGCCTGCCGGCAGTTCGAGACCGGCTTCCGTCCCGTCATCCACGAGCTGGAGGACTCCGGCGGGCTCAAGAGCGAGTACCACCTCGTCACGATCATCGACGGCAACACCGGCGGCAAGGGCTCCCTCCGGGCCGCCAACGCCGCGCTGTGCGCCCAGGACGCGGGCCGGTTCCGCGAGTACCACGACGTCCTCTACTCGAACCAGCCGCCGGAGCCGCAGGACAGGTTCGCCGACAACAAGTACCTCGTCGAGCTCGCCAGCAAGGTCAAGGGGCTGCCGTCGGCGGCCTTCACCAAGTGCGTCGAGGACGGCCGCTACGAAGGCTTCGTCCAGAAGTCCAACGCCGCCTTCACCAGCTCCGGCTACGGCGGCACCCCCACCGTCCTCCTCAACGGCAAGGACCTCTCCAAGGAGAAGGGCGGCCGGCTCACCGCGGTGGACTTCAAGAAGCTGGTGCTGGAGGCCAACAAGGGCAAGCAGCCGGGAACGCCGCAGACGCCGCAGTCGTCGAACCGGCCGCAGCCGTCGAACACGCCGCGTCCGGGCGCCTCGCCGTCGTAGCGCGGGTGCCCGGGAGGCCGGGCACCCAGCGTCATGGCGGGATACGCCGGGTCGTTACGGAGCCGTTGCCGGGTGTGGTTGTCGCCGACCCCGCCCGGCGCGGTAGCGTCGACCCTGCCATGGACCTCGCATTCATTCCCAGCCCGTCGACCGGCGTCGTACATCTCGGCCCGATCCCGCTGCGCGGCTACGCATTCTGCATCATCATCGGCGTCTTCGTCGGCGTCTGGCTCGGCAACAAGCGCTGGGTGCAGCGCGGCGGCCGCTCCGGAACGGTCGCGGACATCGCGGTTTGGGCCGTGCCCTTCGGGCTGGTCGGCGGACGCCTCTACCACGTCATCACGACGTACGAGCCGTACTTCGGCCCCGACGGGCATCCCCTCGACGCCTTCAAGGTGTGGCAGGGCGGCCTCGGCATCTGGGGCGCGGTCGCGCTCGGTGCGGTGGGCGCCTGGATCGGCTGCCGCCGCCGCGGCATCCCGCTGCCCGCCTACGCCGACGCGCTGGCGCCGGGCCTGGCCATCGGGCAGGCGATCGGCCGGTGGGGCAACTGGTTCAACCAGGAGCTCTACGGCAAGCCCACCGACGTGCCCTGGGCCCTGAAGATCAGCTCCGACCCGGCCATCGGCCGCATCGGCGGCACCTACCACCCGACCTTCCTGTACGAGTGCCTGTGGTGCCTGGGCGTCGCGGCCCTGGTGATCTGGGCCGACAAGCGCTTCCGGCTCGGCCACGGACGGGCCTTCGCGCTGTATGTCGCCGCCTACTGCGCGGGCCGGGCCTGGATCGAGTACATGCGGGTCGACGAGGCGCACCACATCCTGGGCCTGCGGCTGAACGTCTGGACCGCGCTGATCGTCTTCGTCCTGGCCGTCGTCTACCTGGTGGTCTCGGCCAGGCTGCGGCCGGGCCGGGAAGCGGTCGTGGAGCCGGGCGCGCAGTCGGCGGAGGACGCCGCGGACGGCGCCGCCGAGGAGGACGGCACGGACGCAAAGGTCTCGATCGAGAAGAAGCCGTCCGGGGCGACGCCGGACGCCGGGTCCGACGCCGGGGACGACACGACGTCCGACACCGACGCCGACACCAAGGCGGAGCCCGCGCCGGATGCCGGGGACGAGCCGGGCGCCGAGGAGCCGAAGCCGGAGTCCAAGGACGCCGCGGACGCCGACGACCAGGCGGATGCCGATGCGCCCGCCGGGAGCGGCAGCAGCAAGAAGTCCTGACGCGGCCGACGGCCGCCACCTGCACCGGGCGGACCCGACACGTACGACACGTATCGGGTCCGCCCGCCGTGTTCCTGCCCCGGTCAGCCACGTCGGCGGGTGCTCGTCAGGGTCGGCGCCCGCCGCGTCACCGCCGACCGCAGCCGACGACGGCTTCTGCCTCGGTCAGTCGCGTCGGCGGGTGCTCGTCAGCGACGGCATCTGCCGTGTCCCTGCCGGCCGCAATCGACGACGGTTCCTGCCCCGGTCAGCCGCGTCGGCGGGTGCTCGTCAGCGACGGCATCTGCCGTGTCCCTGCCGACCGCAATCGACGACGGCTCCTGCCCCGGTCAGCCACGTCGGCGGGTGCTCGCCAGGGCCAACACCCGCCGCGCCCCCGCCACCACCGCCGCATCCACGAACCGGCCGTCCGGCAGCGCCAGCGCTCCCGCCTCCGCAGCGGCGGCCCCCACGATCTCCTCCGCCGCCTCGATTTCCGCCGCCGACGGAAGATAGGCCGCCTCGATGACCGGCAGCTGGCGCGGGTGGATCGCCGCCCGGCCCCAGAAGCCCAGGTCGCGGCCCTGCGCACAGGAGAGGGCCAGGCCCTCCGCATCGCGGACGTCCGGGTGGACCGACTGCGGCGGCGGCGCCAGACCGGCCGCCCGCGCCGCGACCACCGCCCGGCTGCGCGGCCAGGCCAGCCCCGCCTCGTCCCGTACCCCCAGCTCCGCGCGCAGGTCCGCCTCGCCGAGGGCGAGCCCGCGCAGCGCGGGGTGCGCGGTGGCGATGGCGAAGGCGTGCTCGATGCCGAGGGCGGATTCGAGCAGGGCGTGCAGGGCGGGGAGGGCGGGGGAGCGGACCGTCGCCCAGGCCGCGGCGCGGCGGACCTCGGCCGGGCTCTGCACCTTGGGCAGGCGCAGCCCGGCCAGGCCCGGCAGCCCGGCCAGGGTGCGGATCTCGGTCTCGGCGAGCGGGCCGTCCAGGGCGTTGACGCGGACGTGAAGGGGCGTGGCGGAGCCCGGCGCCGGGTCGGCGAGGAGCTCGGCGGTGGCGCGCAGCGCGTAGTCCTTGCGGTCACCGGCGACCGCGTCCTCCAGGTCGATCACGATCACATCGGCCCCGCAGCCGCGCGCCTTGGCGACCACGTCCGGCCGGTCGCCGGGCACATACAGCCAGGTCAGGGGAGGGGGCTCCGGGGGCTCCGGAGGGGTCACAGGGCGCCCGCCTCCCGCAGCCCGGCGATCTCGGGGCCGGTCATGCCGAGCCCGGCCAGCACCTCGTCGGTGTCCGCGCCGTGCGGGCGGCCCGCCCAGTGGATGGCGCCGGGGGTCTCGGAGAGGCGGAAGAGGACGTTCTGCATCCGTACGGTGCCGAGCTCGTCGTCCGGGACCTCGGTGATCGATTCCAGGGCCCGGTACTGCGGGTCCGCCAGCACATCGCGGATGTCGTGGACCGGGGCGACGGCCGCCTCGGCCCGTTCGAAGGCGTCGAGGACCTCGTCCCGGCCGTGCCGGGCGATCCAGCCGCCGACCGCCGCATCGAGCTCCTCGGCGTGCCGGGCGCGCCCCTCGCCCGTCGTGAACCAGGGCTCGTCGATCAGCTCCGGCCGGCCGACCAGCCGCATGACCCGCTCCGCGATGGACTGCGCCGAGGTGGAGACCGCCACCCAGGAGCCGTCGGCGGTGCGGTAGGTGTTGCGGGGCGCGTTGTTGGTGGAGCGGTTGCCGGTACGCGGCTGGACGTAGCCGAGCTGGTCGTACCAGACGGGGTGCGGGCCGAGCACGGTCAGCATCGGCTCGATGATCGCCATGTCGATGACCTGGCCCCGGCCGGATGGGGGTCCCCCCGCTCGAGCGGAGCCGAGAGTGGGGGAGTCCCGTGCGCGCAGCGCGGCCATCACGGCGTACGAGGTGGTCAGGGCGGCGACGGAGTCGGCGAGGCCGAACGGCGCAAGCGTCGGCGGCCCGTCCGGCTCCCCGGTGAGCGCGGCGAAGCCGCTCATCGCCTCGGCCAGGGTGCCGAATCCGGGGCGCCGGGCGTAGGGGCCGAACTGTCCGAAGCCGGTGACCCGCGCGAGCACCAGGCGCGGGTTGGCGGCGGAGAGTTCGGGCCAGCCCAGGCCCCACTTCTCCAGGGTGCCGGGGCGGAAGTTCTCGATGATCACGTCCGCGCCGGCGGCGAGCCGCAGCAGGACGTCCCGGCCGCCCGGCCGCGACAGGTCGAGGGTCATGGTCTTCTTGTTGCGGCCCAGCAGCTTCCACCACAGGCCCACGCCGTCCTTGGCGGGCCCGTGTCCGCGCGCGGGGTCGGGCCGCCGGGGATGCTCGACCTTGATCACCTCGGCGCCGAAGTCCCCGAGCATGGTGGCGGCGAGCGGCCCGGCGAAGAGCGTGGCGAGGTCGAGGACGCGCAGGCCGGCGAGCGGGCCCGAGGGGACGGGGGGCGGGGCGGCCTGTTCGTAGAGGGTGGTGAGGGACGGGTCGGTCATGGTGCGGGCCTCCGGTCGGTCGGGGGGCGGTGTTTCGCAGGCGGCGCGGCCGGTGCGGTCAGTGCGGCGGTTCGCCGGGCGAGGGCGTCGAAGCCGATGCCGTCCAGGCCGCCGATGCTGGTGGCGAGCCGGTTGCGCAGCGGTGCGGTCCAGCGCTCGGGGAGGGCGGCGGGGCGGTCCGCGAGCAGTCCGGCCAGCGATCCGGCGGTCGCGCCGTTGGAGTCGGTGTCCCAGCCGCCGGACACCGCACGGCAGATGGCGCCGGTGAAGTCGCCCTCCGCGTGGGTGAGCGCGGCGGCCAGCAGGGCGGCGTTCGGCACGGCGTGCACCCAGTGGTGGTGGCCGAAGGCGCGGTGCAGCCGGTCGGCGACGGTGGCGAAGCCGTCCGGCGTGCCGGTGGGTTCCTCCTCCGCCGCCGCGATCGCGAAGCGGACGGCCGCCGCGAGCCGGGACCGGCCGGGGATCACGGCGAGCCCGGCCCGCAGCGCACCGTGGACATCGGCGCGTCCGCCGGCCGCCTGCGCCATGGCCGCGGCGATGAACATCGCCCCGTACACCCCGTTGGCGGTATGGCTGAGCGTGGCGTCCTGCCAGGCCAGGGCCGCCGCGGCCGCCGGGTCGCCCGGGTGGGTCCAGCCGTACACATCGGCGCGGATCCCGGCGCCGATCCATTCCCGGAACGGGTTGCGGTAGCGCGCGGTGGCGGGCGGCTCGATGCCGTCCAGGAGGTTGCGGTACGCGACGCGTTCGGCGGTGAAGGTCCGGCCGGCCGGCAGTTCCTCCAGCCACAGCCGTGCCACGTCGGCGGTGGTGAAACCGGGGCCGTGGCGTTCGAGCAGCAGCAGTCCCAGGAGCGGGTAGTTGAGGTCGTCGTCCTCGGGCATCCCGTCGATGTTCTCGGCGAGCGAGGTGGCCCGGCTGCGGCGGTTCCACGGGTAGCGGGCGGCCACCGTCGGATCGAGGCCGGTCTGGGTGAAGTACGAGGTCAGCGGCCAGTTCCCGGTCGCGCGGGCGAGCGCCCGGATGCCCTCGAGGGGCAGTTTCTCGACGGGCTTGCCGAGCAGGCAGCCGACGGCCCGGCCCAGCCAGGCGGCCTCCAGCCGGGGGACGAGACCGTTGTGACGCACAGTCAATGATGGCTGCTGCGCGGGCTGTTGTGCGCACAGGGCCCGGATCTCCGTCAGCCCGGTCGGTTCGGTGTCGTCCAACGGGCCCGGCAGCGCGGCGAGTTCGTCCAGCAGCGCCTCGGCGAGCGGGCGCAGCGAGGGGTCCGCGGGCGCGGCGGAGGCGCCGGCCCGGTCCGGTGCCGCCCCGCCCCCCGCCGCCCGCCACCGCCGTGCGATCCCGGACGCGTCCCGGCCGTCCTCGGCCGCCTGCCGCAGCTCGTGGCCGACCAGATCCTCGGGCTGCACCCAGGTCACCCGGAGCGGGCGAGCGGTCATCGCCGTACCCATGGTCAGCTCTCCGCGAGCGCGGCGAAGGCCCGTTCATGGGCGCGGCGGCGGACCCGGTCGCGGGCGAAGATCTCGCGGGTGACGGTGGCCAGCGCCGCGGCCGGGGCGTGGAGATCGAGGCGGCTGGCGCGGGCGACCTCCGCGGCCCAGTCGGCCGGTACGGCGGCGGCGCCGTGCAGCGCGCCGGCGATCGCGCCGCTCATCGTGGCGATGGAGTCGCAGTCGCGGCCGTAGTTGACCGATCCCAGGACCGTGCCGCGGAAGTCGCCGTCGCAGGCGAGCAGCATGCCCAGGGCGACGGGGAGTTCCTCGATGGCGTGCAGCCGGGAGGGGCGGCGGGCGCCCAGCGACGGGTTGCGGTAGTCGGGGCCGACGGTGTCGAAGGGGGCGACGGCCGCGCGCAGCGGGGCCAGCGCGGACTCGAAGCCGGCGCCCGGGGCGGCGGCCTCGCACACCGCCTCGATCGCGGTGCGGGTGCCGTCCTTGGCGACCCGGAGCGCATGGCCGATGACGGAGGCCACGGTGGCGTCGGGGGCGAACGCGGCGGCCACGGCGGCGGCGAACACCCCGGCCGCCTCCCGGCCGTAGGAGGACTGATGGGCGCCGGCGATGTCCAGGGCCTCGGCGTAGGCGCGGTCGGGGTGGCCGGCGTTGACGACGCCGACCGGCGCCATGTACATCGCCGCACCGCAGTTGACGATGTTGCCGACGCCCGCCTCGCGCGGGTCGATGTGCCCGTAGTGCAGCCGCGCCACGATCCACTTCTCGGCGAGGAAGATCCGCTGCAGCGGCAGCGCCTCGCCCTCCAGCTCGGGGATCCAGCGCGGGGTGCCGATCAGGTCCGGTACGAGATGGTCGGCGATGTCGAAGGCGTCGAGGTGGTCGCGGACCTTCTCGTAGACCCGTACCAGGGCATGGGTCATCAGGGTGTCGTCGGTGACGTGGCCGTCGCCTTTGTGGTACGGGGCGATCGGGCGGGCGGTGCGCCAGTCCTCGTGGAACGGGCCGACGATGCCGGTGACCCGGCCGCCGTGCCGCGCCGTGATCTGCTCCGGCGTCCAGCCTTCGACCGGCCCGCCGAGGGCGTCGCCGACGGCGGCGCCGACCAGACAGCCGGCCGCCCGGTGCTCCAGGGGGGCGGCGTCGCCGCCGGTGGCCGGGGCCGGTTGCGGGAGGGTCTGCATCGTGTGGGTCATGTGGGGGTGCGTCCTTCCACGGTGGATACGGCGGCGGGGCCGTGCGGCGGGCTCAGGGGTCGTGGCGGCCTCGGCGGGCTCACCGGGTTCAACGGCACGTGGGGCACCGTGTGTTGACGTTCCGTCAGTTCGGTGCCGGCGAGCAGGCCCGCCAGTTCGACGAGATCGGTGCCGGCCAGCCGGGGCAGAGCGCAGCCGGAGAGCACCCGGCAGGCGTCGCGCCAGGGGCGGGGTACCCCGCGGGCGCCGCCGAGCGCGCCGGTCAGCGCCCCGGCGAGGGCGGGCGCGGAGTCCGCGACGCGGGAGAGGCAGGCCGCGGCCGGGACCGCCTCGGCGACCCGCCCGCCGCCCGCGACGGTCAGCGCGAGCGCGACGGGGACGGTCTCGGCGGCGGCGATGCCGTAGCTGTAGACGTGATCGACGATCTCGTGCTCCAGGACGGGGACCAGGGCGAAGGCGCCGCCGGGGCGGACGGGCCGGTCGGCGGCCGCGGCCCGGGCGAGACCGACCGCGTGCAGCGCGTTGCGGCGGATCTCGGTGCCCGCCGGGAGCTGGCCGAGCGCCGCGTCCACGCAGGCGTCCACCGGCGCGCCGCCGAGCGCCGCCGCCACGGCCGCGGCCATCGCCCGCGCGCCGTGCACCCCGTCGCCGTCCTGGGTGTAGCGCGCGTCGTATTCGGCCAGCCCGGCGGCCGCGGCCGGCTCACCGGGGTAGACGACCGCGAGGACGGCGGCGCGTACGCAGGCCGCGTCGTCGAAGTAGTGCGGGTTGTCGTGGCCGGTGGCGGGCGGCCGCAGTCCGGCGGCGAGATTGCCGAGCCCGGCCCGTACCGAGATCCGGGCGCGCAGCGGCAGCACCGCGGACTCCACCTCGGGTGCCCGGTCGGCGGCCGCGGCGACCTCGCCGGCCAGCGCGTTCCAGGCCAGGTCGAGGGCGGCCCGCATCCGGCGGTCCCGGCCCAGGTCGCTCAGGAGCGCACCGGCGGCCGTCAGCACCGACTCGGCGGTGAAGGCCGCCCACTCGGCGTCGTCGGACGGGCCCAGCAGCAGGGGTTCGGGCGGCTGGTTCAGGGCGATCGGCACCGGCAGGGTGGTGGTGGCGTTCTGCTCGGCGAAGGTGTCCAGCTCGCGGGTGAGCCGGCGGGTCCACTCGGGCATCCGTGCCGCCCGGTGGCGGGCCGCGGGCCAGCCGGCGGCGTCCCCGGAGGCCAGCCCGAGCAGCAGGCCCTCGATACGGCTGCGGGAGTCGGTCTCGCTCATCAGGCGGCCGCCTCGGCGCCCGCGGGGGCCAGCAGTTCCGCGATGTCCAGCACGTGGTAGCCCGCCATCGAGGGCAGACAGCTGCCGCGGGCCGGGCCGATGGCCGCGGCCCACGGCTCGGGGATCGCGGCGGCCCCGGTCAGCGCCCCGGCCAGCGCGCCCGCCACCGCCGCGGTGGTGTCGGCGTCGCGGCCCATGTTGACCGCGGTCAGGACCGACCGGGCGAAGTCCCCGCGGGCGGCGGCGAACGCCCCGAAGGCCAGCCCGACGGCCTCGGGGGCCAGGTCGGTCCAGGGGTAGCCGCCGACGACGACCGCGGAGCGCACCGCGCGTTCGATGCCGAGCTGGGTGATGCCGGGGTCGTGCCGCGAGCGCTGGGCGGCGCCGACCGCGCGGCGCAGCGAGCGGGCGGTCCAGGAGTCCTCGGGGACGACGGAGAGCGCCGCGGCGATCACCGCGTCGGTGGCGGAGGTCCCCTCCGGACCGAGCGGGCTCCCCCCGGTCGAAGGCCCCTGGGGGAGGGCGACCATGGCGGCCGCGACCCCGGCGGCCACCGCCTGGCCGCCGTAGATGCCCTCGCCGTCGTGGCTGACCGTGCCGTCGATGGCCACCAGCCGGGCGGCCTCGGCGGGGCGCCCGGCGGCGAACACCCCGAACGGCGCGGCGCGCATCGCCAGCCCGTCGCTCCAGGCGTGCCGGTGCTGCGCCGAGATCGGGGCCGCCAGGCCGCGGCGCAGGTTCTCCAGCGTCCCGCGTTCGCTGAAGCCCGCGCCGCGGAAGGGGCCCTCGTCGCGGTCGGCGATCCACTGGTGCCAGGCCGCCTCGACATGGGCGACGGTCAGCGCCGAGCCGTGCGCGGCCAGCAGCAGCCCGGAGAAGATCGCGTACTCGGTGTCGTCGGTGCCGGCCGGATCGTCCTCGACATAGCCCTCGATACGGCCCCAGCGGCGACGGATCTGCGAGGGCTTCATGTTCTCCGCGGGCGCGCCGAGCGCATCGCCGACCGCGAGCCCGAGCATCGCCCCGCGGGCCCCCTCACGCAGCGTGTCGAGGGCGCCGGCCGTCGAGGGCGGGGGATCCGGTGGGCTCATGGCGTGCCCTTTCGTCGTACGGGTCGGGGTGTATCCGTCCCACGCGAGGGGCCGCCTCTCTTGCCCCGGGCGGCGAGGTCACCCGGTCGACGGCGCCTCCTGACGGTGCATCAGTATCTTGTTTTCGGGAAAACCGCAGGTCAGCGCGGTAAGTTCGGCCTTCCTTGCTAGCGGCGGAGGGTGATGAGTGCGTAACTTCGAGGTGTTGCAGGGGGAAGCGCCGCCATCGGCCCACACCTCGTGGAAGGGAGAGGTCCCTACATGTCCGTCATGGAGATCATGGACAGCGCGGCGCCGACGCATGTCGCGCACCGTGACAACCACACCCACCGCGATGTCAACGGCGGCTGGCTGCGCCCCGCCGTCTTCGGCGCGATGGACGGCCTGGTCTCGAACCTCGCCCTGATGACCGGTGTCGCCGGCGGCGCCCTGTCGCAGCAGACGATCGTCATCACCGGCCTCGCGGGCCTGGCCGCCGGCGCCTTCTCGATGGCCGCCGGGGAGTACACCTCGGTCGCCTCGCAGCGGGAGCTGGTCCTGGCCGAGCTGGACATCGAGCGGGCCGAGCTGCGCAAGCACCCCCATGACGAGCTCCAGGAGCTGGCGGCGCTGTACGAGTCCCGGGGCGTCGAGCCGAAGCTCGCCCGGCAGGTGGCCGAGCAGCTCTCCCGGGATCCCGAGCAGGCGCTGGAAATTCACGCTCGCGAAGAATTGGGAATTGACCCGTCCGACCTTCCTTCTCCCGCCGTTGCGGCCATTTCTTCCTTCGGATCGTTTGCTTTGGGCGCGCTTTTGCCCGTGCTTCCGTATCTTCTGGGAGCTTCGGCCCTGTGGCCGGCGGTGGCTCTCGCGCTGCTGGGACTCTTCGCCTGTGGGGCGGTCGTGGCGCGGGTGACGGCGCGTTCGTGGTGGTTCAGCGGATTGCGCCAACTGGCCCTGGGTGGTGCCGCCGCCGGTGTGACGTACGTCCTGGGATCGCTGTTCGGAACCGTCGTAGGGTGACGCCCGGCGCGGGGGCCTCGCATAATTAACGTGTTACCCAGCGGTTTCGGTTTGTTGACGGCCGGGCATAAGGCCCAGGCGTCGCGGGCAATGTCGCTCGCCGGACGCCGCTTTACGGGATGGCGGAGTGTCCGCCCGTGTCCTTGATCCACCGCAGTGCGCGGTGTCCGTATGTTGGAAGGCACTATCCGCTTTTCGAGAAGCGGGCCATCCTGTAACCTGCACGAAATTTCGCGGAGGGCCAACGTCGTCCCTCGGCAATGCCTATGCCACGACGACGTTGGGAGAGCCGATGCGTTCCGCGTCCACGCACTCCGCGACCACCGGCAGCGCTCGCGCCGCCTGGTCGCCCATGGACGGGCGCCCCGCCCAGCAGGGGATGTACGACCCTCGCAATGAGCACGACGCCTGCGGCGTCGGCTTTGTGGCCACCCTCACCGGCGAGGCCAGCCACGCGTTGGTCGAGCAGGCGCTCACCGTCCTGACGAACCTGGAGCACCGCGGTGCCACGGGCTCCGAGCCCGACTCCGGCGACGGCGCCGGCATCCTGCTCCAGGTCCCGGACGCGTTTTTGCGCGAGGAAGCCACCTTCGAGCTCCCCGAGGCCGGCGCCTACGCCGTCGGTATCGCCTTCCTGCCGTCCGAGGCCCGCGATGCGGCCGACGCCGTCTCGCGCATCGAGACGATGGCCGTCGAAGAGGGCCTGACCGTCCTCGGCTGGCGCATCGTCCCCGTCGCCCCGCAGCTGCTGGGCAACGGCGCCCGCGCCACCATGCCGGCCTTCTCCCAGCTCTTCGTCGCCGACGGCCGCAGCACCGGCCTGGCGCTGGACCGCAAGGCCTTCGCGCTGCGCAAGCGCGCCGAGCGCGAGGCGGGGGTCTACTTCCCCTCCCTCTCCTCCCGGACGATCGTCTACAAGGGCATGCTGACCACCGGCCAGCTCGAGCCCTTCTTCCCGGACCTCTCCGACCGCCGCTTCGCCACCGCCATCGCGCTGGTCCACTCGCGGTTCTCCACCAACACCTTCCCGAGCTGGCCGCTCGCCCACCCGTACCGCTTCGTCGCGCACAACGGCGAGATCAACACGGTCAAGGGCAACCGCAACTGGATGCGCGCCCGCGAGTCCCAGCTCGCCTCGAAGCTGTTCGGCAGCGAGGACCTGGAGCGGATCTTCCCGGTCTGCACGCCGGACGCCTCCGACTCCGCCTCCTTCGACGAGGTCCTGGAACTGCTCCACCTCGGCGGCCGCTCGCTGCCGCACTCCGTGCTGATGATGGTCCCCGAGGCGTGGGAGAACTCCCCCTCCATGGACCCGGCCCGGCGCGCCTTCTACCAGTACCACTCCACGATGATGGAGCCCTGGGACGGCCCGGCCTGTGTCACCTTCACCGACGGCACCCAGGTCGGCGCGGTCCTCGACCGCAACGGTCTGCGCCCCGGCCGCTACTGGGTCACCGACGACGGCCTGGTCGTGCTCTCCTCCGAGGTCGGCGTCCTCGACATCGACCCCGCCAAGGTCGTCCGCAAGGGCCGCCTCCAGCCCGGCCGGATGTTCCTCGTCGACACCGCCGAGCACCGCATCATCGAGGACGACGAGATCAAGGCGCAGCTCGCCGCCGAGCACCCGTACCAGGACTGGCTGGACTCCGGCCTGATCGACCTGGCGGACCTGCCCGAGCGCGAGCACATCGTGCACACCCACGCCTCGGTCACCCGCCGCCAGCAGACCTTCGGCTACACCGAGGAAGAGCTGCGCGTCATCCTCGCCCCGATGGCCAAGGCCGGCGCCGAGCCGATCGGCTCGATGGGCACCGACTCGCCGATCGCCGCGCTCTCCGAGCGCCCCCGGCTGCTCTTCGACTACTTCACCCAGCTCTTCGCGCAGGTCACCAACCCGCCGCTGGACGCCATCCGCGAGGAACTGGTCACCTCGCTGATCTCCTCGCTCGGCCCGCAGGGCAACCTCCTGGAGCCGACCGCGGCCTCCTGCCGCAGCGTGACCCTGCCCTTCCCGGTCATCGACAACGACGAGCTGGCCAAGCTCGTCCACATCAACGCCGACGGCGACATGCCCGGCATGAAGGCCGTGACCCTCTCCGGTCTCTACCGGGTCTCCGGCGGCGGCGAGTCGCTGGCCGCCCGGATCGAGGAGATCTGCGCCGAGGCGGACGCCGCCATCGACGACGGCGCCCGGCTGATCGTGCTCTCCGACCGGCACTCCGACGCCGAGCACGCGCCGATCCCGTCGCTGCTGCTGACCGCCGCGGTCCACCACCACCTCATCGCCACCAAGGAGCGCACCCAGGTCGGTCTGCTCGTCGAGGC
Organism: Streptomyces sp. NPDC053427; assembly: GCF_044544985.1. Taxonomy (NCBI): domain Bacteria; kingdom Bacillati; phylum Actinomycetota; class Actinomycetes; order Kitasatosporales; family Streptomycetaceae; genus Streptomyces; species Streptomyces sp. NPDC053427. The sequence continues at coordinate 238,643 of NZ_JBITYA010000008.1, forward strand.
CGGCGATGTGCGCGAGGTGCACCACGTCGCGCTGCTCATCGGCTTCGGCGCCGCGGCCGTCAACCCGTACCTGGCGATGGAGTCCGTCGAGGACCTCGTCCGCGCCGGCACCTTCCTGCCCGGCGTGGAGACCGAGACGGCCATCAAGAACCTGATCAAGGCGCTCGGCAAGGGCGTCCTGAAGGTCATGTCCAAGATGGGCATCTCCACCGTCGCCTCCTACCGCGGCGCGCAGGTCTTCGAGGCCGTCGGCCTGGACGAGGAATTCGTCGCCACGTACTTCCAGGGCACCGCCACCAAGATCGGCGGCGCGGGCCTGGACGTCATCGCCAAGGAGGTCGCAGCGAGGCACGCCAAGGCCTACCCGGCCTCCGGCATCGCCGCCACGCACCGCGCGCTGGAGATCGGCGGCGAGTACCAGTGGCGCCGCGAGGGCGAGCCGCACCTCTTCGACCCGGACACCGTCTTCCGGCTCCAGCACTCCACCCGCTCGCGCCGCTACGACATCTTCAAGCAGTACACCGAGCGGGTGAACGAGCAGTCCGAGCGCCTGATGACGCTGCGCGGCCTGTTCGGCTTCAAGTCCGACCGCCCCTCGATCCCCCTCGACGAGGTCGAGCCGGCGTCCGAGATCGTCAAGCGCTTCTCCACCGGCGCCATGTCGTACGGCTCCATCTCCAAGGAGGCGCACGAGACCCTTGCCATCGCCATGAACCAGCTGGGCGGCAAGTCCAACACCGGTGAGGGCGGCGAGGACCCCGACCGTCTCTACGACCCGGCGCGCCGCTCGTCCATCAAGCAGGTCGCCTCCGGCCGCTTCGGTGTGACGTCCGAGTACCTGGTCAACTCCGACGACATCCAGATCAAGATGGCCCAGGGCGCCAAGCCCGGCGAGGGCGGCCAGCTGCCCGGCCACAAGGTCTACCCGTGGGTCGCCAAGACGCGTCACTCGACGCCGGGCGTCGGGCTCATCTCGCCGCCGCCGCACCACGACATCTACTCCATCGAGGACCTGGCTCAGCTGATCCACGACCTCAAGAACGCCAACCCGGCCGCCCGCATCCACGTGAAGCTGGTCTCCGAGGTCGGCGTCGGCACGGTCGCCGCGGGCGTCTCCAAGGCGCACGCGGACGTGGTCCTGATCTCCGGCCACGACGGCGGTACGGGCGCCTCCCCGCTCACCTCCCTCAAGCACGCGGGCGGCCCCTGGGAGCTGGGCCTGGCCGAGACCCAGCAGACGCTGCTGCTCAACGGCCTGCGCGACCGCATCGTCGTGCAGACCGACGGCCAGCTCAAGACCGGCCGTGACGTCGTCATCGCCGCCCTGCTGGGCGCCGAGGAGTACGGCTTCGCCACCGCCCCGCTGGTCGTCTCCGGCTGCGTCATGATGCGCGTGTGCCACCTGGACACCTGCCCGGTCGGCATCGCCACCCAGAACCCCACGCTGCGCGAGCGCTTCAGCGGCAAGGCCGAGTACGTCGTCAACTTCTTCCAGTTCATCGCCGAAGAGGTCCGCGAACTCCTCGCCGAGCTGGGCTTCCGCAGCCTGGACGAGGCCGTCGGCCACGCCGAGATCCTCAACACCACCAAGGCCGTCACGCACTGGAAGGCGCAGGGTCTGGACCTCGCCCCGCTGCTGCACGTCCCCGAGCTGCCCGAGGGCGCCGTCCGGCACCAGGTCACCGTCCAGGACCACGGCCTGGAGAAGGCGCTGGACAACGAGCTGATCGAACTCGCCGCCGACGCGCTCGCCGCGGACAGCGCCGAGGCCGCGCAGCCGGTCCGGGCCCAGATCGCGATCCGGAACATCAACCGGACCGTCGGCACCATGCTCGGCCACCAGGTGACCAAGAAGTTCGGCGGCGCGGGACTGCCCGACGACACCATCGACATCACCTTCACCGGCTCGGCCGGCCAGTCCTTCGGCGCGTTCCTGCCGCGCGGCGTCACGCTGCGCCTGGAGGGCGACGCCAACGACTACGTCGGCAAGGGCCTCTCCGGCGGCCGGGTCGTGGTCCGCCCGGACCGCGGCGCCGACCACCTCGCCGAGTACTCCACCATCGCCGGCAACACCCTCGCCTACGGCGCCACCGGCGGCGAGCTGTTCCTGCGCGGCCGGGTCGGCGAGCGGTTCTGCGTCCGCAACTCCGGTGCCACGGTGGTCTCCGAGGGCGTCGGCGACCACGGCTGCGAGTACATGACCGGCGGCCACGCCGTCGTCCTGGGCGAGACCGGCCGCAACTTCGCGGCGGGCATGTCCGGCGGCATCGCCTATGTCATCGACCTCGACCCGGCCAACGTCAACCGCGAACTGGCCGACGCGGTCACCGCGCTGGACGACACCGACAAGCAGTGGCTGCACGACGTCGTGCGCCGCCACCAGGAGGAGACCGGCTCCACCGTCGCCGCGAAGCTCCTCGCCGACTGGGACGCGGCCGCCGCCCGCTTCAGCAAGGTCGTCCCGGCCACTTTCCAGGCAGTGCTCGCCGCCAAGGACGCCGCCGAGCGAGCCGGACTCTCCGAGTCCGAGACCCACGAGAAGATGATGGAGGCGGCGACCAATGGCTGACCCCAAGGGCTTCCTGACCCACGAGCGCGAGATCGCCAAGACCCGCCCCGTCGAGGAGCGCGTCAAGGACTGGAACGAGGTCTACCAGCCCGGCTCCCTGCTGCCGATCATCAGCAAGCAGGCGTCGCGCTGCATGGACTGCGGTATCCCGTTCTGCCACAACGGCTGTCCGCTGGGAAACCTCATCCCCGAGTGGAACGACTACGCCTACCGCGAGGACTGGACCGAGGCCAGCGAGCGGCTGCACGCGACCAACAACTTCCCGGAGTTCACCGGTCGCCTCTGCCCCGCGCCCTGTGAGGCCGCCTGTGTGCTGGGCATCAACCAGCCGCCGGTGACCATCAAGAACGTCGAGGTCTCCATCATCGACAAGGCGTGGGACAACGGCGACGTCACCCCGCAGCCGCCCGAGCGCCTCTCCGGCAAGACCGTCGCCGTCATCGGCTCGGGCCCCGCGGGCCTGGCCGCCGCCCAGCAGCTGACCCGGGCCGGCCACACCGTCGCCGTCTACGAGCGCGCGGACCGTATCGGCGGTCTTCTCCGCTACGGCATCCCCGAGTTCAAGATGGAGAAGCGCCACATCAACCGCCGCATCGAGCAGATGCGCGCGGAGGGCACCAAGTTCCGTACGGAGGTGGAGATCGGCCGGGACCTCGACGCCAAGAAGCTGCGCAAGCGCTACGACGCCGTCGTCATCGCCGCCGGTGCCACCACCTCCCGCGACCTTCCCGTCCCCGGTCGCGAGCTGAACGGCATCCACTTCGCGATGGAGTACCTGCCGCTCGCCAACAAGGTGCAGGAGGGCGACCTGACCGTCGCCCCGATCACCGCCGAGGGCAAGCACGTCGTCGTCATCGGCGGCGGCGACACCGGCGCGGACTGCGTGGGCACCGCCCACCGCCAGGGCGCGGCCTCCGTCACCCAGCTGGAGATCATGCCCAAGCCGGGGGAGGAGCGCAGCGAGGGCCAGCCCTGGCCGACCTTCCCGATGCTCTACAAGGTCACCTCCGCGCACGAGGAGGGCGGCGAGCGGGTCTACTCCGTCTCCACCACCCACTTCGAGGGCGACGAGGACGGCAACGTCCAGTTCCTGCACCTGATCGAGGTGGAGTTCAAGGACGGCAAGCTGGAGCAGAAGCCGGGCACCGAGCGCAAGATCCCGGCCCAGCTGGTCACCCTCGCGATGGGCTTCACCGGCACCGACCAGGAAAACGGCCTGGTCGAGCAGTTCGGCCTGGAGCTGGACGCGCGCGGCAATGTCGCCCGCGACGCGGACTTCGCCACCAACGTCCCCGGCGTGTACGTCGCCGGCGACGCGGGCCGCGGCCAGTCGCTGATCGTGTGGGCCATCGCCGAGGGCCGCTCCGCGGCCAAGGGCGTGGACCGCTTCCTCACCGGAGTCAGCGCCCTGCCGGCTCCCATCAAGCCGACGGACCGTTCACTGACCGTGTGACGACCGTCCCCCCGATGTCCCGTACAACGTCGTACGGAACAACTGCGCGGCGCCTGCTTCCTTCCCCGACCGGAAGGCAGGCGCCGCGCGTCGTCGGGGCTTCGTCACCCCCCGGGGAACCGGCGGCCCAGCTCCCGCGCCATCTCCCACGCGGGCGCCGGCACCGCACGCGGCGCCGGGGTGCCCGGCGGGCGGAAGTCGTGCACCGGCGGGCACCAGGCCGACAGATCGATACGGCCGTCGCCCAGCGGCAGCACCCACCGGGGATCGGCGTGCACCCGCAGCACCTGCGCCTCCATCTGCGTCCAGGCCCCCTCGCACACCCTCAGCTCACCGACCCGGCGCGCCTCCAGCTGCACCGGGCAGTTCAGCAGCCGCGGCGGCCGAACCAGTTCCGACGGCTCGGTCCAGGGCGCGTCCGGCGGACCGGTCCCCACGCCCACGCCCTCCTCGGCCCCGCTGCCCGCCTGCGGCAGGTTGAAGACCACGTCCGGGCGCACCGCCAGATTGCGCGCGGTACGCCCGCGGGCCGGCAGCGATACGCACACCACCGGGCCGAGCTCCCACCGGATCCGCAGCGTCACCAGCGCAAACGTCCCGTCTTCGTTCTCCGTGGACAGCAGCGCCGGCGCGACGGAACCGCTCTCCTCCCGCACGCCGTTCATGTCCCGAGGATAGAAGCCGGACGATTCGGTGCTCACCGAAGTGTGATGAGAGCTTACTCTCTGCACATGAGCCCTCTGCACATGAACCGATGGGATGCCGACCATGAAAGCGCCGCGGAAACCCCCGATGTGGCGGCCCTGGCGCAACTGCTCGCGGACCGCACCCGCGTCGCCATCTGCATGGCCCTGCTGGACGGCGGCACCTGGACCGCGAGCGAGCTGGCCGAATACGCGGCGGTGGCCCCCTCCACCGCCACCGAACACCTCAACCTCCTGGTCTCCGGCGGCCTGTTGACCCAGCAACGGCAGGGCCGGCGGCGCTGTGTACGGCTCGCCGGACCGGACACCGCCGAAACCCTGGAGACCCTGGCCGGCCTCGCCCCCTACCGCCAGGTCCCGATCCGCTCCCTCGCCGAGGCCAACCACCGCAGGGCCCTGCACCACGCCCGGACCTGCTACGACCACATCGCGGGCGCCCTGGGCGTGGCGATCGCCGACGCCATGACCGAACGCGGCCTGCTGGCAAGGGACGACGGCCCGGTGCTGACCGGCGCCGGCGCCCGCTGGCTGACCGCCCTCGGCATCCCCGACACCGGCCCCTCCGTCGCCCATCGGGCCCACGTCCGCACCTGCCTGGACTGGACGGTGCGCCGCCGGCACCTCTCCGGCGCGGTCGGCGCCGCCCTCTACCGGCACGCCGTGGACCACGCATGGATCGTCAAGGCCCCCGCCACCCGCATCCTCACCGTCACCGACGCGGGCCGCGCGGCCTTCCGCGACCAACTCGCCCTGCCCGACGAGGCGCTCTCGCCCTCCCCGGCGCTCGCCCCGCCCCGCTCCTGACCGCCTGCCGTCGCCGTCCGGCCCGGCTATGCGTCGTCCTCCGCGAGCCGGGCCGGGAAACCGCCCGTGGCGATGGGCCCCCACCGCAGCGGAGTGACGCGGATCAGCGACTTGCCCTGCTTGCGCATCGCCGCCCGGTACTCGTCCCAGTCCGGATGCTCACCGGCGATGTTGCGGTAGTACTCCACCAACGGCTCGACCGAGTCCGGCGCATCGATCACCTCGGCCTCCCCGTCGATCTGCACCCACGGCCCGTTCCACTCGTCGCTCAGCACGATGACGCTGACCGACGACACCCGCCGGGCGTTGCGGACCTTGGCGCGCTCCGGGTACGTCGACATCACCAGCCGCCCGGAGTCGTCCACCCCGCAGGTCAGCGGCGAGCCCTGCGGGGTGCCGTCGGAGCGGCGGGTGAGCAGGATCGCACGGTGGCGGGGGCGGACGAACTCCAGCAGTCCGGGCAGTTCGACACGGGTGTTGGAGGCAAGGGAAGGACTCATACGGGCGAGCCTAGGCCGTGAAGCGCACTCCAAGGTGAATCCCCGTGCCGAGGTGCCGGCCCGCTCACCCGGCCGCCAACTCCTTGCCGGTGGCCGCGTCCACCACCTTGCGCCCGTCCAGCGCCCGGTCCAGCTTCAGCTTCACCTTGTCGGTGGCCAGCATCTCCGTGCACATGCCCTTGGCGCTCTTCTTCTTGCCCCAGCCGGTGACCACCACCAGCCCCTTCGCCTCGTACTTCCGCGCGCCGAAGCGGACGTCGCAGGCGCTGTGCCCGACGGTCACGGTGATCTCCCGTGCTCCGCCGCTTTTGGGGCGCTCCGCGGACACCAGCGGCAGCACCGCCTCGTGCCGGCCCTTGACCGGCGAGACCTTCGGCCAGTCCCGCACTATCTGGTCCGCCCGCGTCTCGAACGCGTCCCGCTTCTTCGGCGGGTCGGCCGCCACCCGCTGGGTTTCCTTGCCGCAGCCGGTCAGCGCGACGGCAGCGGCCGCCGCCGTCGCGAGCACGGCGGCGAGCGTACGGCGTGGGGTGATCGTTCCTCGCATGACATGCCTCCTCGGGTCACGTATGTGACGTGGCAGGCGGGAGCCGGGTTCCGTCAGCCGTGCGCGCAATCCGCCCACGGCGCAAACGGGGCCGCGGGCGGCGGCCCGGTCGCTAGCGTCCCCGCCATGGACGCACTCCGCGAAATCGCCCCGCACATCTGGCAACTCCCCTTCCCCGTAGGACATGTGTACGTCGTCGCCCTCCCCGATGGCGGCTACGCACTGGTCGACACGGGCGTCCCCGGATCCGCCCCCGCCGTCCTCGGCGCCCTGGCCCGCCTCGGCGGCCGCCCGCACGACCTCCGGCAGATCGTGCTCACCCACTCCCACCTGGACCACACCGGCTCGGCCGCCGACCTGGTGGCCGCCACCGGAGCCCGCGTCCTGGCCGGCGCGCTGGATGCCCCGTACATCCGCGGCACCGCCCCCGAACCCCCGCCCGCCCTCACCCCCGCGGAACGCCCCCTGCACGACGGGATCACGGCACAGTTCGCCGCCGCCCAGGTCCCGCCCCCGTCCCCGGTCCAGGTGGACACCGAACTCCACGACGGCGACACCCTGCCCGACTGGCCCGGACCGGTCCACGTCCTGCACGTACCCGGCCACACCCCCGGCAGCATCGCCCTGCACCTTCCCCGAAGCCGCCTGCTCTTCCCCGGCGACATCATCGGCACCGACCCGGAGGGCCGACGGGCGGTCCTGGGCCCGTTCAACGTCGACCGGGAGACGGCCGTCGCCTCGTTCCGCCGACTGGCCGCCCTGGAGGACGTCGACACGGTGTGCGTCGCGCACGGGGAGCCGGTCCTCGGCGGGGCGCGGGCGGTGCTGGGGGCGGCGACGCCGCAGCGGGACTGGACATGAGCGAGCGGCGCCGCGAGGCGGGGCGGGCGCCGATGCGCAAGCGACGGGGACGGTGCGCGCCCTCACCCCGACGCGCGCGCCACCACATGGAACGCGCCCAGCCGTCGCGCGGGACACCCCGGCGCGGCGGGCAACGGCCGCACCGGTCGAGGGCGTTGGAAGGGCCCGGGGGCCGACTGCATCGGTCAGGCCGCCCGGCATCCTCGCACAGGGGTTCTTGCGCCCGGCGGCGGGCCTCGGGCACCGGCCGACTCCCCTTGCACGGATATCCTCGGCGCATGCAGTTGCACACTCAGGAGTGGGGTACCGGCGACCGGACCGCGGCGCTGGTGCACGGAATGATGTCGGACCACCGCACCTGGCGCCGGGTCGGCCCGGCCCTCGCGGACCTCGGCTACCGCGTCATCGCCGTCGATCTGCGCGGCCACGGCCGCAGCCCGCGCGGCGACTACGGCGCGGAGCTGTTCGCCGAGGACCTGGTGGACACCCTCCCGGCCGGCGCGGAACTGGCCATCGGGCACTCGCTGGGCGGGCTCGCGTTGTCCCTGGCGGCGGAGCGGCTGCGGCCGCAGCGCGCGGTCTACAGCGACCCGGCCTGGTCGCTCGGCGGCACCGGACAGGTCGTGGACCCGGCCGTCTTCCTGACCTTCAAACGTGCCACCCGCGAGTCGGTTCGCAGCTTCAACCCCCGCTGGGACGACGCCGATGTCGACCTCGAACTCGACACGGTCGCCGCCTGGGACTCCGGCACCGCCCTCGCCCTCTCCGGCGCCCATCTGATCGACCGCACACCCGAGCGCCCGGTCGTCCCGTCCCTCGTGCAGATCGCGGGGAACGGCTTCCTCTTCACCGAGGAAGCCGCCAAGGAACTGCGCACCCGGGGCTTCGAGGTCCGTACGGTCCCGGGCGCGGGCCACACCATTCACCGCGACGACTTCGAGGGGTTCATGGCGGGGCTGGCCGGCTGGCTCTAGGGCCGCCCGCCCGCCCGCTGCCGGCGCCCCCTCACGTATCGCACTCCAGCAGCGTCCTGCACAACCCGCACCGCGCCTGGAGCCGGCCGCGCACCGGGAGGCGGATGCGCTGGTGGCAGGCGGGGCAGGGGAAGGACACCCGCAGCGGGGCGGGGCCCTCGAAGAGGTAGCCGTCGGGGGAGACGCGGGCCGGGCCGGAACGGTCGGCGGTCCGGGCCAGATGGCGGTCCCTGGCGTAGCGGAGGCGGGCGATCCGGCCCGCGGCGGCCAGGGGCGGGCGGCGGGCGTCCTGGCGGGCCCGCGCCGCGCCCGCGGTGTAGGCGTCGTACGCCTGCGGGCTGGTGAACCACGGCGCGGGGTCCTCGCCGAAGAACTGCGCCCGCCCGGCGAGGACATAGCCGAACTCCTCCGGCGTCAGATAGCCGAGCTTCTGCGAGAACGGGCCGTGCTCGCGGTAGGCGTCCAGCAGCAGCCAGCCCGCGCCGAGGTAGGTGGCGGCGGTGTCGGTGAGGATCTCGTTGTCGCGGGTGCCGGGGAAGGAGAGATCGAGGCGGTGCAGGGCGACATGCGTCACCTCGTGGGCGAGGGCGGCGCCGATGTCCTTGCGGTGCGTCTTGAAACGCTCGTTGAGTTCGATGAAGTACTCGGGTCCGGCGGTGAGTTCGACGTTCGCGGCGTGCTCCATCTCGCGGAAGGAGACGACGGCCCGGGCGTCGGGCAGATGGAACTGGCGGACCATGGCGCGGGCCACCCGTTGCGCTCCCAGGTGGATGTCCTCGGCATCGTCGAAGGCGACATCGACCGGCAGCACGCTGGTGTCGAAGGTGCTGACGGTGTCGTACGAAAGGCGCTTGAACAGCGCCGTGACGGCCGACCGCACCGTGTCGAGATGCGGGAATCCGTGCGTGATCTCGCTGCCGCCCGTTGCCATCCGGCCACTGTACGGGCGGCCGCGTTCGTCCGGTATGGGCCGTACGTGCCATGCGCAGTACGGGAGTTGGCCGGTACATGGCCGGATGCGCACTCTTGTCCTCTGATCCCTCTCTCCACATAATCACAGGGCGCTTTACGGACTCATCCCCACTGGGTCCGGACGCCTTGCGGCGTGCTGCCTTCTTCCGCGTTCCTGCGCGGCGGCCACGTCCGGCTCCGGTGGTCGGCATGGGCTCGTCACTGACGTGCAACCCCCCACGAAAGGAAGCCCGTTGCGCACCCACCTGAAGCACCTCAAGAGAGCCACCGCCGTCGGCGCGGTCGCCCTCGCCGCCTTCAGCCTCCAGCCCGGCTCCGCCTCCGCCTCCGCGGCCCCCACGCCCAAGCCGAGCGACAGCCACACCAAGGTCGTCGGCGGCACCAAGGCCGACCAGGGCGAATTCCCCTTCATGGTCCGCCTGTCGATGGGCTGCGGCGGCGCCCTCTACACCAAGAACATCGTGCTCACCGCCGCGCACTGCGTCGACGGCAGCGGCCCCAACACCTCCATCACCGCCACCGCCGGCGTGGTCGACCTGGAGGACTCGAAGGCGATCACGGCCAAGTCCACCGAGGTCCTCCAGGCCCCCGGCTACGACGGCAAGGGCAAGGACTGGGCCCTCATCAAGCTCGACAAGGCGATCGACCTGCCGACCCTGAAGATCGCCGAGGACGACAAGCTCAACAACGGCGACTTCGAGATAGCCGGCTGGGGCGCCGACAAGGAAGGCGGCGACCAGCAGCGCTACCTCCTCAAGGCGACCGTCCCCTTCGTCGACGACGCCACCTGCCAGAAGGCCTACGGCGACCAGCTCACACCCGGCGACGAGATCTGCGCCGGCAAGCTGGACACCGGCGGCATCGACACCTGCCAGGGCGACTCCGGCGGCCCGATGTTCCGCAAGGACGACGCCGGAGAGTGGCTCCAGGTCGGCATCGTCTCCTGGGGCGAGGGCTGCGCACGGCCCGGCAAGCCCGGTGTCTACAGCGAGGTGAGCACCTTCGCCAAGGACATCAAGGCGGGCGCCGACAAGCTCGGCGGCTGACCGCACGCACCGTCGCAGGGCCCGGGGACGGTCGCTCCCCGGGCCCTGTGCCGTGCCGTCGGCGCCCGCCGCCCGTTAGTCCAACACCTGTCCCCCCTTTGTCCATAGGCGCCCGCCGCTCCCGCACAGCACGCTGTCCCGCGACAGAACAGTGCAGGTGCGAAGGAGGACGGCGCGCGTGAACGGACAGCCAGGACCCAGCCGCAGAAAGGTCGTCGCCGCGACCGCGCTCGCCGGAGCCGCCACCGCCCTCCCGCCCCTCGCACCCGCCGCCGCGGCCGCCGCCACGGAGCCCCGCCCCGCCGGCGCCGTACTGCGCTCCGACGCACTGGACGTACGCGTCGACACCGCCTTCCCCCGCATCGTCTCCTACACCGACCGCGGCACCGGCCACGTCCTGCACGGCCAGGAGACCCCCGTCACCCAGGTCCTCGTCGACGGCACCGCCCACACCCCCCAGGTCACCCACCGCGCCCACGCCGACCGCGCCGCCTACACCCTGACCTTCGACGGCGGCACCCGGATCACCGTCGACATAGCCGTCGACGGATGGCAAACCACCTGGCGGGTCACCGGCATCGCCGACACCCCGGCGCTGCGCGTCGGCACCCTCCAGATCCCCGGCCTCGCCCTGCTGAGCGTACGCAGCGACCAGCCCGCCGCCGCCCTGCTGGCCGCCCGGATCGACCTGGACAAGGCCAAGAGCGGCGACACCCTGATCGACGTCACCCCCGGCACACCCGTCGAGGCCTCGCCCACCGGCTGCGCATACGCCGTCGTCGCCACCGGCCAACTGGCCGCGGCCCTCGAGACCAACACCGTCGCCGACCGGCCGACCGCCGCCACCACCTGGGAAAACGGCCGACTGTGGCGGCAGACGCTCCAGGGCGACGGCTTCGTCAAGGCACAGCTGACCCCCGGCCAGTGGACCTGCCGGGCGGCCGGAGCGCCCCTGGACGCCACCGAACCGCTCCCGTACGCCACCGTCATCGTCACCCGCGACCGCAACGGCGACGGACACGCCGACTGGCAGGACGCCGCCATCGCGCTGCGCGACATCATGGTGATGCCACTGGGCGCCGACGAACAGCATCTGCGCGTCGTCCCGCACATCCCCTTCAACTTCGCCAGCCAGGCCACCAACCCGTTCCTGGCCACCCTCGACAACGTCAAGCGGATCGCGCTGGCCACCGACGGGCTGCGCCAGTTCACCCTCCTCAAGGGCTACCAGTCCGAAGGCCATGACTCCGCGCACCCCGACTACGGCGGCAACTACAACAAGCGGGCCGGCGGCCTCGCCGACCTCAACACCCTCCTCCGGGCCGGCAAGAAGTGGAACAGCGACTTCGCCGTGCACGTCAACGCCACCGAGTCCTACCCGGTCGCCCACGCCTTCTCCGAGACCCTCGTCGACAAGAACGACGAGCAGTGGGACTGGCTCGACCAGTCCTACCGCATCGACGCCCGCCGCGACCTGCTCTCCGGCGACATCGCCCGCCGCTTCGCGCAGCTGCGCAAGGAGACCGACCCGGCGCTGAACACCGTCTACCTCGACGTCTTCCGCGAGTCCGGCTGGAACTCCGACCGCCTCCAGCGCCATCTGCGCGACCAGGGCTGGGAGATCGCCAGCGAATGGGGCCACGGCCTGGAACGCTCGTCCCTGTGGTCGCACTGGGCGACGGAGACGGACTACGGCCCCGACACCTCCCGCGGCATCAACTCCCGGCTGATCCGCTTCCTGCGCAACCACCACAAGGACGTCTTCGCCGACAAGTGGCCCACCCTCCTCGGCGCCGCCCGGATGGGCAACTTCGAGGGCTGGACCGGCAAGACCGACTGGACCGCCTTCCACGCCCTCATCTGGACCGACGCCCTGCCCGCCAAATACCTCCAGGCCTACCCGATCAACACCTGGGGCGCGCACGAGATCACCTTCGAGGGCCCCACCAGGACCTCCGTGAGCGACGCCGACGGAACCCGGAAGATCACCACGGACGGCCGGCTGGTCTACGACGACGGGACCTACCTGCTGCCCTGGGAGCCCCGCCGGGCCACCGACCCCGACAAGCTCTACCACTACAACTCCCGTGGCGGCACCACGAGTTGGCGCCTTCCCCGCGGCTGGTCCGGCGCCGGCACCGTCCACGCCTACCGGCTCACCGACCAGGGCCGTACACACGAGACCCGCATCCCCGTCAGCGGCGGCCGGATCACCCTCACCGCCGAGGCCGGCGTGGCCTACGTCGTCCACCTCAGCCAGGCCCCCGCACCGGCCGACCCCCGCTGGGGCGAGGGCACGCCACTGACCGACCCCGGCTTCCACTCCGGAACCCTGGACGCCTGGCAGGTCACCGGCCCGGCCTCCGTCGAACGGAGCGAACGGGGCGATCACGAGCTGGTCATCGGCGCGGGCCCGGCCGCCACCGTCGCCCAGAAACTCACCCGGCTCGCCCCCGGCGACTACGCCGCCTCCGTACAGCTCGAGGTCGGCGCCACCGCGGGGGAGCGGCGCCGGGCCGCCCTGGAGGTCCGTACCGCCGACGGCTTCACCGCCGCCAACTGGACCGACACCTCCACCGCCGCCAACCACGTCGCCGCCGACCCCAAATCCGGCACCCGCTTCCAGCGCCTGTTCACCCGCTTCACCGTCCCCGAGGGCGGCGGCCCGGTCACCCTCGCCCTGACCGCGGCGGCGGGCGAGGCCCGCGTCCGCTTCGACAACGTACGCGTCGTACCCGCCGTGCCCACCGCCAGGAAAGGCGCCCTGATATACGAGGACTTCGAGCACGTCCCCCAGGGCTGGGGCCCCTTCGTCAAGGGCGACGCGGGCGGCATCACCGACCCGCGCACCCATATCGCCCAGCGGCACGCCCCGTTCACCCGCCGCGGCTGGAACGGCAAAGCCGTCGACGACGTCATCGACGGCGGCGAATCCCTCAAATCCCGCGGCGAGAACACCGGCCTGGTCTACCGCACCGTCCCGGGCACCGTCCGCTTCACCGCCGGCCGCCGCTACCGGATCGCCTTCCGCTACGAGAACGAAAAAGCCGGCCAGTACGCCTGGATCACCGCCGTCGACGCCCCCACGGCCCGCGAGCTGAGCCGCACCCCGCTGCCCGCCGCCACCCGGCCCACCACCCACACCTACGAGTTCACCGCGCCCGGCGACGGCGACGCATGGGTGGGGCTGCGCAAGACCGGGGACGACGGCAAGGCGGAGTTCGTCCTGGACTCCTTCGAGGTACGGCAGCTCTGACGAACCGCCCGCGGATCCCGACCGGGCGCCCCGCTCCCGCCCCCACCCGGAGCGGGGCGCCCCCGGCTCCCACGGCCCGCGTATTTACACCGATGCGGTCACGGACGAAGATCGACCTTGCTCGAAAGGAGCGGAACGCAGAGCTACGCACGACGGGAGGCCGGGCGTCTACCACACCTGGACGCGGTACTTCACCCCGAGCCCGGTCCACCACCGGCTCGGTCTGGTGTGCCTGGGCGTCGGACTCCAGCACGGCGCACTGCCCACGGTCGGCCCGCGCACCCTCGACCACCACGTCGCCGTCGTCATCAGCGCGGGCCGCGGCTGGTGCACCGCCCCGGACGGGCGCCGCCGCCAGATCACCGCCCCCGCCCTCCTCTGGATCATCCCGGGCGTGCCGCACCACTACGCCGCCGACCCCGGCACCGGCTGGGACGAGAGCTTCGTCGACTTCACCGGCTCCGCCACCGACACCTACACCGAACTCGGCTACATCGAACCGGACCGCCCTGTCGTCCCCCTCGCCGACACCGCCCCCGCCCGCGCCACCATCGGCAAGATCGCCCGCGCCGCCCGGCGCGGCAACCCCCTGCTGGAGGTGGAGACGTCGGCCGCCGTGCACGAACTCCTGGTCGTCCTGCGCCGCGCCCGCGCCGACACCGACGCCGACGGCGACCCCGTCCTGCAGACCCTGGCCCGCGACGCCTTCCTCCCCCTCTCGGTCGCCGAACACGCCGCCCGGCACGGCATGACCCCGGCCGCCCTGCGCACCGCCGTACGCCGCGGCGCCGGCTGCAGCCCCAAGGACTACCTCCTCGGCATCCGGCTCGGCCGGGCCAAGGAACTCCTGATCGCCACCGAACTCCCGGTCGCCGCCATCGCCCGCCGCGTCGGCTACGACGACCCGGCCTACTTCAGCCGCCTGTTCACCCGCCGGGTCGGCACCGCCCCCGTACGCTTCCGCGACCGCCAGGCCCACAGCGTCCCGGGCGGCTGGTCCACCCAGATCCCCGACCCCGACGACCCCCCGCTGGTCGGCTGACCGCCGGCACCGAGCCCCCGCCTCCCCAACACCCGTGCGCCGCCCGACACACGGGTGGCAGCATGAAGCCATGCCCGCACTGCAGCGCGACGAGGCGCAGACCCGAGCCCGGCTCATCGACGTCCACCGCTACGACATCGAACTCGATCTCACCCAAGGCGAGGAGCACTTCGGCTCCCGTACGGTCATCCACTTCAGCGCACGCGAACCCGGCGACACCTTCGTCGAGATCAGGCCCGCCGAGCTGCACACCGCCACCCTCGACGGCCACCGGATCGACCCCGCCACCCTCGACGCCAACCGCCTCCCCCTCAACGGCCTGACCGCGGGCGACCACGAACTCCGCCTCGACGCCACCATGCGCTACTCCCGCACCGGCGAAGGCATGCACCGCTTCACCGACCCCGCCGACGGCGAGGCCTACGTCTACACCCAGCTGTTCATGGAGGACGTCCAGCGGGTCTTCGGCGCCTTCGACCAGCCCGACCTCAAGGCCGTCTTCGCGCTGACCCTCACGGCCCCCGAAGCCTGGACCGTCCTGGCCAACGGCATCACCGAGCACCTGGGGCAGGGCCGGTGGCAAGCCGCCCCCACCCCCCTGATCTCCACCTACCTCGTCGCTGTCGCCGCCGGCCCCTGGCACTCCGTGCACACCGAACACGCCGGACTGCCCTTCGGCATCCACTGCCGCCGCTCCCTGGCCCCGCACCTCGACGCCGACGCCGAGGAAATCCTCGACATCACCCGCCGCTGCTACGACCGCTACCACCAGATCTTCGACGAGCCCTACCCGTTCGACTCCTACGACCAGGCATTCGTCCCCGAATTCAACGCCGGCGCCATGGAGAACCCCGGCCTGGTCACCTTCCGCGACGAATTCATCTACCGCTCCGCCGTCACCGACACCGAACGCCAGACCCGCGGCATGGTCATCGCCCACGAAATGGCCCATATGTGGTTCGGCGACCTCGTCACCCTCCAATGGTGGGACGACATCTGGCTCAACGAATCCTTCGCCGAATACATGGGATACCAGGTCCTTTCCGAGGCCACCCGCTTCACCGAAACCTGGACCGACTTCGCCGTCACCCGCAAGAGCTGGGGCTACGACGCCGACCAACGCCCCTCCACCCACCCCGTCGCCCCCGCCCCCGCCGACGTCCCCGACACCGCCTCCGCCCTCCTCAACTTCGACGGCATCTCCTACGCCAAGGGCGCCTCCGCGCTGCGCCAACTCGTCGCCTGGATGGGCGAGAAGGACTTCCTCGCAGGCATCAACGACCACTTCGCCCGGCACCGCTTCGCCAACGCCACCCTCGCCGACTTCATCGACTCCCTCGCCCGCGCCACCGACCGCGACGTCCACACCTGGGCCGAAAGCTGGCTGCGCACCACCGGAGTCGACACCCTCACCCCCGAAGTGACCGGCGACGACACCTCCTGGCGGCTCACCGTCCACCACACCGGCAGCGAACCGCTCTTCCTCGACCACCCCCACCGCCCGGCCCGGGAACAGGCCGGCGGCAGCCGCCCGCACCGCATCACCATCGGCTGCTACGACCACGCCCCGGACGGATCGCACCGCCTCGTCCTGCGCGACCGCATCGACACCGACCTGCCGCCCACCGGCGCCACCGGCCTCGTCGCCCCCGGCCCCCGCCCCGACCTCGTCCTCCTCAACGACGGCGACCTCACCTACGCCAAGGTCCGCCTCGACCCCGCCTCCTGGGACACCGCCCTGCGCGCACTGTCCGGCCTGCCCGACGCGCTCACCCGCGCCGTCGTCTGGAACGCCGCCCGCGACATGGTCCGCGACGGCGAACTCACCCCCACCGCCTACCTGGACGCCGCCCGCGCCCACCTCCCGCACGAGGACGACCTCGCCCTCGTCCAGGGCGTCCTCGCCTTCGCCCGCACCCAGATCGCCGACCGCTACCTCCCCCCGTCCGAACGCCGCACCGCCCTGGCCACCCTCACCGCCCTCGCCCACGACATCCTGCGCCGCACCGAAGGCCCCGACCGCGCCACCGCCACCGGCCTGCGCCTGACCGCCGTACGCGCCTTCATCGACAGCGCCACCACCCCCGAAACCCTCCAGGAGTGGCTCGACGACGGCAGCGTCCCCGGCGGCCCCGACCTCGACCCCGAACTGCGCTGGCGCATCCTCGGCCGGCTCGCCACCCTCGGCACCGCACCCCTGGCCGACCTGCGCGAGGCCATCGACGCCGAACTCGCCCGCGACCCCAGCGCCACCGGCCGGCAGGGCGCCGCCCGCTGCCGCGCCGCCCTCCCCGACCCCGCCGCCAAACAAGCCGCCTGGGACGCCCTGTTCACCACCGACGACCGAGCGGCCCTCTCCAACTACCTCTTCACCGCCACCGCCACCGGCTTCTGGGCCCCCGAACAGCACGACCTGCTCCGCCCCTACGTCGCCCGCTACTTCGCCGACGCCCCCGCCCTCGCCGCCCACCGCGGCCCCGCCCTCGCCGAAGCCGCCGGCCGCTACGCCTTCCCCACCACCTTCATCGAGGAAGACACCCTCCGCCTCGGCGAAACCTGCCTCACCGACGCCGACCCCACCCCCGCCCTTCGCCGCAAGCTCATCGACCAACTCGACGACCTGCGCCGCGCACTGCGCGTACGGGGCTGACCGTCACCCGGTGCCGCCTGCGGAAGCGCATCCCTCCGCAGGCGGCAAACGGACATACGGCAAACGGAAGCCGACGCCCGCCAGGACGCACCCCCCGGCCGGTACGCCGCCTTCCACCGGGGCTCAACCGGCCGGACGCACCACCTCACGCAGGCGCACCGTCCCCGCCGTCGACCTCGACGCCCAGCACAGGACCCGCCGCACCCGCGGTCTCCCCACCGCCGCCACACCGGACAACTACGGCCGGATGTACCACGTTCGGGTGGTACCAACACAAGATATGGATACGCAGCGTGCAGGGAAAGTAACTTAGGGCGGCCTTGGTCCCCAGCGGACCACACCCGAACTTCCCCTGAAAAAGAGCGCATTGATGCCCGTGCCTCCTGCCGGGACCGCCCTCGCAGGCGGCACCAACGGCCCCCGCGCACTCCGCCCCCTCCTCGACACCGTCCTCGACGCCCTCACCACCGGCGCCGAACACCGCGCCGGCCCCCTCCCGGCCGGCGGACCCGACGCCGTCGCCCACGCCGTACGCACCGCCTGCCACCCCCTCCTCCCCGAACACGGCACCGGCGCCCACCACGCCCTGCGCACCCTGGTCCACACCCTCGCCGCCGGCGCCGCCGACCCCGCCGACCCGCACTGCGCCGCCCACCTGCACTGCCCCCCGCTGGCCCTGGCCACCGCCGCCGACCTCGCCGCCGGCGCCCTCAACCCCTCCATGGACTCCTGGGACCAGGCCCCCGCCGCCTCCGAACTCGAGGCCCTCACCTGCCGCGCCCTCGGCGCCCTCGTCTACCCCCGGGCCACCACCCCCGACGCCCTCGTCACCACCGGCGGCACCGAATCCAACCAACTCGCCGTCCTCCTCGCCCGCGAGGCCGCCCCCTACGGCTCCGCCACCGAAGCCCACGGCACCCACACCCCCCTCCAGATCATCTGCGGCGCCAACGCCCACCACTCCCTCCACCGCGCCGCCTGGCTCCTCGGCCTCCCCGAACCCCTCACCCTCCCCACCCCCGACGGCATCCTCACCCCCGACACCGTCCACACCTGCCTGGCCACCCTCACCGGACGCACCGGCCCCCTACTCCTCGTCGCCACCGCCGGCACCACCGACTCCGGCGCCATCGACCCCCTCCCCGCCCTCGCCGACCTCGCCGAGCAACACGGCGCCCGCTTCCACATCGACGCCTCCTACGCCGGCCCCCTCCTCTTCAGCACCACCCACCACACCGCCCTCCACGGCCTCGACCGCGCCCACACCGTCACCCTCGACCTGCACAAACTCGGCTGGCAGCCGGTCGCCGCCGGCCTCCTCGCCGTCCCCGGCCCCGCCACCCTCACCCCCCTCGCCCACCAGGCCGACTACCTCAACGCCGACGACGACACCGAAGCCGGCCTGCCCGACCTCCTCGGCCGCTCACTGCGCACCACCCGCCGCCCCGACATCCTCAAGATCGCCGTCACCCTCAAAGCCCTCGGCCGCACCGGCCTCGGCGACCTCGTCGACCGCACCCTCGCCGCCGCCCGGACCCTCGCCGACCTCATCGACGCCCACCCCCGCTACGAACTCCACTCCCGCCCCACCCTCTCCACCGTCCTCTTCCGCCCCATCGGCGCCGACCACACCACCCTCGCCACCATCCGCCGCACCCTCCTCACCGACGGACACGCCGTCCTCGGCCGCGCCACCACCCCCACCGGCCTCTGGCTCAAAGCAACCCTCCTCAACCCCCACACCCAACCCGGAGACCTCACCACCCTCCTCGCACTCGTGGAAGGCCACACCCCCCGATGACCCCTCCCGACACCACCGGCCCGGACGCCACCGGCCCCGACACCCCCCTCGACCTCGCCGGCATCGGCATCGGCCCCTTCAACCTCTCCCTCGCCGCCCTCGCCCACCCCCTCACCCACCTCAGCACCGCCTTCTACGACCAACGCCCCGCCTTCCACTGGCACCCCGGCCTCCTCATCGACGGCGCCACCCTCCAAGTCCCCTTCCTCGCCGACCTCGTCACCCTCACCGACCCCACCAGCCCCTGGACCTTCCTCAACTACCTCCGCAGCCGCGAACGCCTCTACCCCTTCTACTTCGCCGAGAAATTCCACATCCACCGCGCCGAATACGACGCCTACTGCCGCTGGGTCAGCGAAAACCTCACCGGACTCCACTTCGGCCACCAGATCGACGCCGTCCGCTGGAACCCCGAACGCGCACTCTTCGAAATCGACTTCACCCAGCTCGACCCCGACGGCGAAGCCCACGCCCTCGGCCGCACCCACGCCCGCAACCTCGCCCTCGGCATCGGCACCACCCCCCACATCCCCGAACCCCTACGCCCCCTCGCCGACGCCCCCGCCGTCCCCGTCATCCACTCCGCCGACTACCTCGACCACCGCGAACGCCTCCTGGCCGCCGACCACATCACCGTCATCGGCGCCGGCCAGTCGGGCGCCGAA
The DNA here is from genome assembly GCF_044544985.1 of Streptomyces sp. NPDC053427. NCBI lineage: Bacteria > Bacillati > Actinomycetota > Actinomycetes > Kitasatosporales > Streptomycetaceae > Streptomyces > Streptomyces sp. NPDC053427. Next base: position 258,487 of record NZ_JBITYA010000008.1, read on the forward strand.
ATCTTCCTCGACCTGCTCCGCACCCGCCCCACCGGCCGCGAAGGCCTCCACTGGCTCGCCCGCACCCCCGCCTTCGCCCCCATGGAATACAGCAAACTCGGCCTCGAACACTTCACCCCCGACTACACCCGCTACTTCCACGCCCTCACCGAACCCGTACGCGACGCACTCGTCCCCGACCAATGGCAACTCCACAAGGGCATCGACCACGACACCCTCGCCGCCATCCACGACGAGCTCTACCGCCGCACCCTCCACGGCGGCTGGCCCGACACCACCCTCACCCCAGGCATCTCCGTACGCACCGCAGGCCGCGTCGGCACCACCAAGATCGAACTCCACCTCGACCACACCCAGCAAGGCACCCGCTCAAGCCTCACCACCGACGCCGTCATCCTCGCCACCGGCTACCGCGAACGCCGCCTCGACACCATCCTCGCCGCCCTCGACACCCACGTACGCCGCGACCGCTCCGGCCGCCCCCGCGTCGACGCCCACCACCGCCTCGTCCTCGACCCCTCCATCACCGGCGCGATCTACGTCCAGAACGCCGAAACCCACACCCACGGCGTCGGCACCCCCGACCTCGGCCTCGCCGCCTGGCGCAGCGCCACCATCCTCAACTCCCTCACCAACACCCCCACCTACCCCCTCCCCACCCGCACCGCCTTCACCACCTTCGGCCTCCAACAACCCCCGACCGGCCGCCTCGCCGGCAGCACCGTCCCCCGCCAGGGCTCCACCCTCGTCCCCCGCCACTGACCCCACAGAAAGGCGGCGGCGCCCACCGGCACCGCCGCCCCCCCCACACCCACCGACTCAGAACACCGGCACACCGTCCCGCGTCAGCCGCCACTCCACCGAAGCGAACACCGACGGATCGATCTCCTTCATCTCCTGCACCCACCCAATGATCAGATTCCGGATCTCGTCCGACGTCGACCACACCTGCCGCGCCCTCGCCACATGCGGAAACCCACCACCACCGTTCGCCCGATAGTTGTTCACCGCCAACACGAACTCCGCCGCATCCCCGACCGGCTCCCCACCGAACAGCACCTTCCCGACCCGCTGCCCCGCCGGCTTCGCAATATCAATCTCGTACGACACCCCACGCACCGCGTCATAGTTGTAATCCGGCGTCCCGTCCGCATTCGTGATCCTCGACGGATCCACCGGACCACCCGCCGCCGTCCGCACGTAATACCGCGCCGAAAACTCCAGATAATCCCGCAGCTGCGCACCCGTCAGCACCCGAGCCTCCAAGGTGTTGTCGAACGGATACAGCGCCGCCAGCGCACGGATCGTCACCTCCCCCTCCGGCACCTTCGCAGTCCGCGAAAAACACGACGCCTGCGACAACACCGGCAACGACGCGAACTCCGACCCGGCCAGCGCCTTACGCACCACCTCCGCCTGCACAAAGGAAATGAAGTCCAGGACCGGCGTGTCCTTCACCGGCGCCTCCGCCGCCGTCATCTCCGCCTTCGACCGCCCGATCACCCGGTTCACATACGCCACCACCTTCCGGTGCTCCGCCCGCAGCAAACCCGTGATCCGCGGATCCTCCGCCACCGCATTCGCATTCACCACCCGCGAACCGACCGACCCCACCTCCCAACGCCCCCGACGCCACTCCACCACCACATCGAAAAGCGTCAGCCGCTGCCCCCACTTCAGCGGCTCCGACAGCACCACCTCACGGCCGGTCTCCTTGTTCACCACCCGCCGCTCCGGCACCTCCACATGCGCATGCCCCACCAAAATCGCATCGATTCCCGGCACCTGCTCCGCCACCAGAGCCGCCGCATTCTCCACATACGGCAACTGATCCCCGTACGACGACGTACCGCTCATCCCCGAATGCGCCGCCACCAGCACCACATCCGCGCCCATCGACCGCAGCCTCGGCACCCACTTCGCCGCCTGCTCCACCAGCCCCGGAAACGCCAGCTTCCCCTGCACATGCGCCTTGTCCCACAGCGCAATCCCCGGATTCGTCAGCCCCAGCACCGCCACCTTCACCACCCGCCCGCGCGGTGAACGCAAACGCTTCATCACATACGGCCGGAACGCCGGCCGCAACGACTTCGCATCCACCGCATTCGCCCCCAGCAGCGGAAAATCACAGCTGTCCTCGAACTTCCGCAGCACCTCGAGGCCGTAATTGAACTCGTGATTCCCCAACGCCGCCGCGTCGTAGCCGATCGCATTCATCGCCCGCGCCATCGGATGCACCGGACCGTTCGGCCCGGTGATCGGATCCACCTTGGCGTAGTAATAGCCCAGCTGCGTGCCCTGAATGGTGTCGCCGGCATCGATCAGCAGCGTGTTGCGCCGGCCCCTCTGCTGCCGCACATCCGCCACCAGCGTCGAAATCTTCGCCAGCCCCACATCATTGTGATCCGCATCGTCGAACTCGGCGTCCGTGGCGTAGTCCCAGTTGAAGACATTGCCGTGCAGATCCGTCGTCCCCATGACCGTGAAGCCGTACCGCTCACCCCGGTGACCGACCCCGCCGCCACTCCGCTGCGGCACCCCCACGGCCTCCGCCGCCGACGCACCCACGGCTCCCGAGAGCGCCACGCCGGCCCCCGTCACCACGGAACTGCCCAAGAACTTCCTACGGTCGAACGACATGCCAACTCCCTTGAACGGACACACGGATGAACGCGGACGAACGCCCCCGGCTGCCGGGTGACGCGCGTAGATGACGCGCGAAGATTCTGGCGCAGCCACCCCTCCCACAACACCCCCCTCGCCCGCCCCAAAGCGATCACCCCGCCGACTCCACACCCCCGTGCGACCCTTCAACCCACCCCCAACCAACCGAAGACCGACCACCACAGACCACACCAGGAGCCCCCCATGACCAACCCCCTCGACCCCGACGCCACCCCCACAACCCCCCTGCCCTACGGCACCCCCGACACCCCCCGCCTCGCCGTACGCGGCGAAGCCCGCCTCGAAATCGACCCCGAAACGGCCCGCATCCTCGTCACCGTCACCGCCCGCGGCGCCGACCGCAACGCCGCCCTCACCGACCTCACCCGCCGCAACGACGAAGCCCTCACCCTCATCAAAAGCTACGGAAACGCCATCGAACACCTCGAAACCGGTGCCTTCAGCATCACCCCCCAACTCACCGACAAAGGCCGCAACGAACGCATCCGCGCCTACCGCGGCAGCGTCACCCTCAACGCCACCCTCAACGACTTCACCTCCCTCGGCGAACTCACCACCCGCCTCGCCGACCTCGAACTCACCCACGTCGCCGGCCCCTGGTGGGCCCTGCGCCCCGACTCACCCGCCCACCGCGCCGCCCGCACCCAAGCCGTCCACGAAGCCGTCCAACGCGCCCGCGCATACGCCGAAGCCCTCGGCGCCCGCCTCGGCGCCCTCGTCGAACTCGCCGACCTCGGCGCCGAAAACGCCCCCACGCCCGCACCCCGCGGCGCCATGGGCGGCTACGGAATGCCCCCGCTCCCACCCGAGCCCGGCGCCGCCCCCGGCTCCGCCCCCGCCCTCGACCTCCAGCCCCAACGCCAGACCGTCCACGCCTGCGTCAACGCACGCTTTACGATGACCCGTCCCGCACTATGAGACGACGCCCTGAGAAGGCGAATTTCCGCTCATCGGAGCGGCCCCACGCCCATTCCAATACTTGTCAACAGCCTTTCATCAACCGGCCGTTGAGCAGTCACCTCTTCACAGTTCACTACCGCCCGGTAAGTCATAGGGTCGAAACATGCGCCGAGCAAAAATCGTCTGCACGCTAGGACCCGCCACCGACTCGTACGAGCAGATCAAAGCCCTCGTCGACGCCGGAATGGACATCGCCCGCTTCAACCTCAGCCACGGCACCTACGCCGAACACGAAGCGCGCTACGAACGGGTCCGCAAAGCATCGGAAGAAACCCGCCGCAGCGTCGGAATCCTCGCCGACCTTCAAGGTCCGAAGATCCGCCTCGGACGATTCCAGGAAGGACCCGTACTTCTCGAACGCGACGACGAGTTCACCATCACCGTCGAACCGTCCACCCAAGGCGACCGCCACATCTGCGGCACCACCTACCCCGGCCTCGCCGACGACGTCACCCCCGGCGAACGCATCCTCGTCGACGACGGCAGAGTCACCCTCGAAGTCACCGGCGTCGACGGACCCCACGTCCGGACCAAGGTCATCGAAGGCGGCATGGTCTCCGACCACAAAGGCCTCAACCTCCCCGGCGTCGCCGTATCCGTCCCCGCCCTCTCCGAAAAGGACCAGGACGACCTCCGCTGGGCCCTGCGCACCGGCGCCGACATCATCGCCCTCTCCTTCGTCCGCAGCGGCCGCGACATCGAAGACGTCCACCGCATCATGCGCGAAGAAGACCGCTTCCTCCCCGTCATCGCCAAGGTGGAGAAGCCCCAGGCCGTCGACAACATCGACGACATCGTCGCCGCCTTCGACGGCATCATGGTCGCCCGCGGCGACCTCGGCGTCGAAATGCCCCTCGAAACCGTCCCGATCGTCCAAAAACGCGCCATCAAACTCGCCAAGCGCAACGCCAAACCCGTCATCGTCGCCACCCAGATGCTCGACTCGATGATCGACAACTCCCGCCCCACCCGCGCCGAAGCCTCCGACGTCGCCAACGCCGTCATCGACGGCACCGACGCCGTCATGCTCTCCGGCGAAACCAGCGTCGGCAAATACCCCACCGAAACCGTCAAAACGATGAGCCGCATCGTCGAAGCCGCCGAGGAAGACCTCCTCGCCAAGGGCCTCCCGCCGCTCACCGAAGCCAACAAACCCCGCACCCAGGGCGGCGCCGTCGCCCGCGCCGCCGCCGACATGGGCGACTTCCTCGGCGCCAAATTCCTCGTCGCCTTCACCCAGTCCGGCGACACCGTCCGACGCCTGTCCCGCTACCGCTCCCCGATCCCCCTCCTGGCCTTCACCCCCGACCCGGCCACCCGCTCCCAGCTCAACGTCAGCTGGGGCGTCGAGACCTTCCTCGGCCCCACCGTCAACTCCACCGACGAGATGGTCGCCCAGGTCGACGAACAACTCCTGAAGATCGGCCGCTGCCAGAAGGGCGACGTCGTCATCATCACCGCCGGCTCCCCACCCGGCATCCCCGGCTCCACCAACCTCGTCCGCGTCCACCACATCGGCGAGGACGACACCCCGAAGTAACCCGCAGTAACTCGTAGTTGCGCCCCTGTATGCGCTGGGCCGAGGTATCTGACTGCCGTCCCTGTCAGTACTTCGGCCCGATGTGTTGGTCCATGAGGGCCACGGAGGATTTGCGGGCCACGGAGATGTTCTGCGCCCTACGGGACTGCCGGGTGGGTTTCCATTCGACGCCGACCTTGTCGAGGGTGTCTGTGAAGAGCCGGATGATGTCGGTCGACGTGTTGGTGAAGAAGTACCGCGGGTATTCGTAGCGTTTGTGTACGCCGCCGACGAGCCGCGTGGTCCAGTTGGTGATCCGGCAGCCGTCGGAGTGGACGAGTCCGCGGATGAACTCCCAGGGATATTCGTCCACAATCTGCTGTTGCCACGCATCGAGGGCGATCGGCCGCTCGTGCTTCTTGCCGGGGCCGTGTTGCGGGAACATGCACTTCCAGTGAGCTGTATAGGACTTGACCTCGACGCAACCTGTCTTGTGGCGTCGTCGCACGCTCGGCAGAGCCATCACCTTACGCATGGCGTCCTCGGCTGACTGGATCAAGCCAGGCCAGGCTTCGTCGCAGAAGACGGACAGATGATGTTGCTTCTGTTTGGAGATGATGTGGCCATCGCCGAGGTAGAGGCCGAGTAAGTATGCGTACGCTTGTCGGTCAAATGCGCGCTCCGCGCACCGTGGGCAGTCGTGGGGGCGCTCGAAGCTCTCACCACGTCGCTTGCGGTCCTCGTGCCGCCACCAGCCGATGGTCCCGCGTGGGACATTGAGTCGCTCCGCCACCGTGCGGTTGGTGACACCTTGCCGAAGAAGGGCGAGGGCTCGCTCGCGTGTTTCGCAGTCGTACATAATCACGAGCTTGGCGCGAGCTTTATGGCCGCAAGGGGATTCGAAGGCGCGTTCACCGGGGCGAGTGAAGATCCCCAACAGTCGAGTGACCTTCGATGTGAAGGTAAAGTGCCCTGGGTGGGATTCGAACCCACGCTGTCGGTGGTTTGAGCACCGTGCCTCTGCCGCTGGGCTACCAGGGCCGACCTTGGAAACCAAGGTTAGCGAAGACCCGCCGTGCATCAAACATACAGGAGATAGGTAGGCTCATGGGGCACCACCTGCCAGCAAGAGGAGACCCGTGAGCGCCGCCGAGCCCGAGCAGCCTGTCGCCGACGACGATCAGTCGCACGTCCCGCCGCTGACCACCCGCGTCGTGATCGCCGAGGACGAGGCCCTCATCCGTCTCGATCTGAAAGAGATGCTGGAGGAGGAGGGCTACACCGTCGTCGGCGAGGCCGGAGACGGTCAGAAGGCCGTCGAGCTGGCCCGGGAGCACCGTCCCGACCTGGTGATCCTCGATGTGAAGATGCCGATCCTGGACGGGATCTCGGCGGCCGAGAAGATCGCCGAGGAGAGCATCGCGCCGGTGCTGATGCTCACCGCGTTCTCGCAGCGTGAGCTGGTGGAGCGGGCGCGGGACGCGGGTGCGATGGCGTATCTCGTGAAGCCGTTCTCCAAGAGCGACGTGGTGCCGGCGATCGAGATGGCGGTGAGCCGGTTCACGGAGCTGAAGACGCTGGAGAAGGAGGTCGCGGACCTCACTCAGCGGCTGGAGACGCGCAAGCTCGTGGACCGTGCGAAGAGCATTCTGCAGACGCAGTACGGGCTGACGGAGCCGGCGGCGTTCCGGTGGATCCAGAAGACGTCGATGGACCGGCGGCTGTCGATGCAGCAGGTTGCCGAGGCGGTCATCGAGGACGCCGAGGAGAAGAAGCAGCAGAAGGATCAGTAGCTGCGTCGTGTGTGTGCGAGCGGCCCCGTACCGATGGTGATCGGTGCGGGGCCGCTTTGTGTGCGGGTGGTCGTGTGCGGGTTCAGTCCTCGCCGAGGTAGGCCTTGCGGACGGACTCGTCGTGCAGGAGGTGTTCGCCGCTTCCGGAGAGGACGATGCGGCCGATTTCCATGACGTGTCCCTGGTCGGCGAGGGAGAGCGCGGCTTGGGCGTTCTGTTCCACGAGGAGGATGGTGGTGCCTTGGGAGCGGAGTTCGCGGATGGTTTCCATGATTTTCTGCATCATGATCGGGGAGAGGCCCATGGAGGGTTCGTCGAGCATGAGGAGTTTGGGGCGGGACATCAATGCGCGTCCCATGGCGAGCATTTGCTGTTCGCCGCCGGAGAGGGTGCCGGAGGCCTGTTTTCTGCGTTCGCCGAGGATGGGGAAGAGGTCGTAGACGCGCTGGATGTCTTTTTCGATGCCGGGGGTGTCCTTGCGGAGGAAGGCTCCCAGCTGGAGGTTTTCTTCGATGGTGAGGCGGGGGAAGAGGCGGCGGCCTTCGGGGGAGTGGGCGAGGCCGCGTTCGACGATCTTGTGGGCGGGGACGCCGTTGAGGGGTTCTCCGTCGAAGGTGATCTTTCCGGCGAGGGGTTTGAGGAGGCCGGAGAGGGTGCGCAGGGTGGTGGTTTTGCCGGCGCCGTTGGTGCCGATGAGGGTGACGGCTTGGCCGGCTTCGACGGAGAACGAGATGCCTTTGACGGCTTCGATCTTTCCGTAGGCGACGCGGAGGTCCTCGACCTCGAGGAGTGTGGTCATGGGGTGTCTCCGGTCTCGGTGGTTTCTGTGGTTTCTGTGGCTTTTGGGGTCTCTCCGGTCTGTGTGGGGTCTGCGGTCTTTGCGGTTTCTGTGGCTGCTGTTGTGTCGGCGGGCTGTTTCGCGGTGGTGGTGTTCGGTGTTGCGGTCGGCGCGGGTGTTCCTGCGGTGTCGTCCATGGGTGTTCCGAGGTAGGCCGCGACGACGCGTTCATCGGCTTGGACGACGTCGGCGGTGCCCTCGATGAGTTTCTGGCCTTGGACGAGGACGGCGACGCGGTCGCAGAGGTTGAAGATGAAGCGCATGTCGTGCTCGATGACGAGGACGGCGGTGCCCTGGTCGCGGATGGCGAGGACGAGGTCCTGGGTGGCGCGGGTTTCCTGGGGGTTCATGCCGGCGGTGGGTTCGTCCAGGAGGAGGAGGCCGGGGTCGCTGGCGAGGGCGCGGGCGATTTCGAGCTTGCGTTGTTCGCCGTAGGGGAGGTTGCGGGCGAGGTGGTCGCGTTTGTGGGCGAGGCCGGTGAATTCCAGGAGTTCCATGGCGCGTTTTTCGGAGGCGCGTTCGGCTTTTTTGAAGCCGGGGCCGCGTAGGAGGGCGGACCAGAGGCCTTCCTTGGTGCGGGTGTGGCGGCCCACGAGGACGTTTTCGAGGACGGTCATGTTGGCGAAGAGGCGGATGTTTTGGAAGGTGCGGGCGACGCCGGCCTGGGTGACGAGGTGGGGTTTGCGGGAGAGGCGGGTGCCTCGGTAGCTGACGGTGCCTTCGGTGGGGACGTAGAGGCCGGTGAGGCAGTTGAAGAAGGTGGTTTTTCCGGCGCCGTTGGGGCCGATGAGGCCGACGATTTCTCCGGTGCCGACGGTGAGGTCGACGCCGCGTACGGCGGTGAGTCCGCCGAAGCGCATGGTGACGCCGGAGGCTTCGAGGACGGTGGCGTCGGTGGTGGCGATGGTGGGTGTGGTCATGGTCGTCACGCCTTTGCCTTGGTGACGCCGAGGGTGGCGTCCGAGTCCGGTAGGCGTTGGTCGGGCACGTCGAGTTGGCCGGTTTCGTGGAATTCGAGCTGCTTGCGGCGGTCGGGGATGAGGCCTTCGGGCCGGAAGCGCATCAGCAGGACGAGGGCGATGCCGAAGAGCAGCAGCTGGTAGTCCTGGAGGAAGTCGAGCTTGGCGGGGATGAGGAAGAGCAGGGCCGCGCCGACGAGGGGTCCGCTGAGGGTTCCCATGCCGCCGAGGATGACGGCGGCGAGGAGGAAGGCGGAGTTGGGGGGCTGGGGGCCGGCGAACTGGAATTGTTCGGGGGTGGCGGTCGTTACTACGTGTGCATGGACGGTTCCGGCGAGTCCTGCGAGGGCGGCGCCGAGGGCGAAGGCGAGCAGGCGCAGGCGGAAGGAGTTGATGCCCATGGCGATGGCGGCGGTTTCGTCCTCGCGGATGGCGATCCAGGCGCGGCCGATGCGGGAGGCGGCGGCGCGGCGGAAGACGAGGACGACGAAGGCGGTGACCAGGATCATCAGCAGGTAGTAGTTGCCGTAGGTGGCGACGGGGATGCCGAGGATGTGGTGTGGTTCGCCGAAGTTGAAGCCGAAGATTTCGAGGTTGGGGATGTTGGGGATGCCCATGGCGCCGTTGGTGATGTCGGGGCCGGTGGTGCCGTTGAGGTTGAGCATGGCGATGCGGAAGATCTCACCGAAGCCGAGGGTGACGATGGCGAGGTAGTCGCCGCGCAGGCGGAGGGTGGGGGCTCCGATGAGGACGCCGAAGACGAGGGAGGCGGCGGCGCCGGTCAGGAGGGCGGCCCAGAAGGGGAAGTGGAAGCCGAGCGCGGATTCGGGGGAGCCGGAGACGAGGGCGGCGGCGTAGGCGCCGACGCCGAGGAAGGCGACGTAGCCGAGGTCGAGGAGGCCGGCGAGGCCGACGACGACGTTGAGGCCCAGGGCGACGGTGGCGAAGATCAGGATGTTGGCCCCGATGATCGTGTACTGGTCGGTGTCCTGGGTGAAGGGGAAGCAGGCGGCGGCGATGAAGGCCGCGCCGAGGGCGACGCCGCGGTGGGTGTGGGTGAGTGCGGTGAGGCGTGCGATGAGTCCTGCGCGGGTCAGGGCGGGGAGTGCGAGGACGATGAAGAGGAGGTAGCCGACGAAGGGGGCGCCGTCGTCGGTGTCGATGCCGAAGGTGAAGGCGAGGAGCCCGGTGGCGAAGGCGGCGGCGATGATCAGGATCTCGGCCCAGGAGGGGAGTTCGCGGGTGCGGCGCCGTACGGGGGTGGCGGCGAGGGTCGCGGTGAAGCGTTGCCAGGGGCCGGCAGGTGGTGGGCCGTCGGTGCGGTCGGGGGGTAGGCCGAGGGCGCCGAGCAGGGTGAGCAGGGAGGCGAGGGCCGCGACGGCGCCGCCGGGTTCGAGGTTGACGAGGCCGCCGAGCTGGACGGCGATGGCGATGAGGGTGAACCAGGTCGCGGTGAAGGTGGCGAGCGCGGCGAGGAGTGCGGGGGCGTTGCGGCCTGCGGGGGTGAGCCATTGGAGGCCGCGCAGGCCGAGTGCGGAGGCGGTGAGGAGGAGGGTGAGGATGCCGCCGGCGAGGGTGACGAGTTGGAGGCCGGCGGGGGATCCGTAGTAGGTGAGGTCGCCGGGGAAGTCGCTGCTCCAGGTCCAGGCGAGGGCGGTGGAGGCGGCGGTGGCGAGGGCGCCGGCCGCGGTGGTGATGCGGGCGGTGCGTTCGGGCAGTGGGAGGACGCCTCGGTTGCGGGCGGGTGCGGTGTCCTTGGTGGTGGTGTCGGTGGTCATCGCTATCACGCCCGATCCGCGACGCGTTCGCCCAGCAGGCCTTGTGGCCGCAGGAGGAGTACGAGGATGAGGAGGACGAAGGCCCAGACGTCCTTCCAGGCTCCGCCGCCGAATTGCTGCATGCCGGGGATCTCTTCGACGTAGGCGGTGGCGAGGGCTTCGGCGATGCCGAGGACGACGCCGCCGAGCATGGCGCCGTAGATGTTGCCGATGCCGCCGAGGACGGCGGCGGTGAAGGCCTTGAGGCCCATGATGAAGCCCATCCGGAACTGCACCTCGCCGGTGCGCAGGCCGTAGGCGACGGCGGCGACGCCTGCGAAGGCGGCGCCGATGGCGAAGGCGAGGACGATGATGCGGTCGGTGTTGATGCCCATGAGTTTGGCCGTGTCGGGGTCCTGGGCGGTGGCCTGCATGGCGCGTCCGCTGCGGGTCTTGGAGACGAAGAGGCCGAGGGCGATCATGCAGGCGGGGGCGGCGAGGAGGACGAAGAGGTCGCCGCGCTGGACGGTGGCGCCCAGGATGTCGAAGGCGTGGCCCTTGAACTGGGGGAAGACGCGGGCCTGTTTGCCGTCGGGGTACCACTTCCAGATGGCTTGCTGGAGGGCGATGGACAGGCCGATGGCGGTGATGAGGGGGGCGAGGCGGGGTGCGCCGCGCAGTGGTCGGTAGGCGAAGCGTTCGGCGGCGACGCCGACGAGGACGGATACCGCGATGCCGCCGATGAGCATGACGGGCAGGGCGAGGGCGAGGGAGGTGCCGGTGGGGAGGGCGAGGTAGACGCTGAGTGCCCCGAAGCCGCCGACCATGAAGATCTCGCCGTGGGCGAAGTTGATGAGCTGGACGATTCCGTAGACCATCGTGTAGCCGATCGCGATGAGTCCGTACATCGCGCCGAGGATGAGTCCGTTGGCCAGCTGTTGCGGCAGTTCGTTCACCGCAGGGCCTCCGTGGGGTGGGAGTGACGGGGTTCCGGTGTGCCGCGGGCCGCGCCAGGGGTGGGTGGTGTCCTGGCGCGGCCCGGTTGGCCGGCCGTGCGGTGGGTCAGCTCTTGTCGAACTTCTTGAATTCGGCGCTGAAGCGGGCTTTCCAGGTGTTCTTGTCGACCTGGTAGGCGGTGATCATGGTGTTGGTGGTGTCGCCGTATTTGTCGAAGGCGACCTTGCCGGTGACGCCGTCGAAGGTGACCTTGTTCATGGCGTCGACGACCTTGGTGCGGGCGTCGTCGGGGAGTTTGCCGTTGTTGTCGGCGACGACCTTCTTGACGGCCTGGATGATGGTCCAGGTGGCGTCGTAGGTGGAGCCGCCGTAGGCCTCGTAGGCTTCCTTGAAGCCGGCTGCCTTGTAGTTGGCGATGAATTTCTTGGCGGAGGCGAGCTGTTCGACGGGCTTGCCGACGGAGGAGGCGTAGTCGCCCTGGGCCTTCTTGTTGAGCTTGATGTAGTCGGCGCTGTACATGCCGTCGCCGCCCATGAGGGGGACGGTGACGCCGCCGTCCTTGAGCTGTTGGCTGAGCGGGCCGGAGGCGGGGTATTCGCCGCCGTAGAAGACCAGGTCGGGTCCCTTGGATTTGACCTTGGAGACGATGGCCTTGAAGTCGCGGTCGTCGGGGCTGATGTGTTCGGTGCCGACGACTTTTCCGCCGAGCTTGGTGAACTGGTCCTTGAAGGAGGAGGCCAGGCCGACGCCGTAGGTCTTCTGGTCGTCGATGACGTAGGCCTTCTTGGCCTTCACCTTCTCCCATGCGTACTGGCCGTCGAAGGCGCCCTGGACCTCGTCGGTGGTGGCGGTGCGGAAGTAGGTGGGGAACTGGCGGGCGCGTTTGTTGTCCCGCCAGTCCTTGCCCTGGGTGAGGTCGGGGGTGGTGTTGGCCGGGGATATCAGCGCGACGTTGTTCTGTTTGGAGACCTGCTGCATGGACTGGGCGACGCCGGAGTTGAGCGGGCCGACGATGCCCAGGACGTCCTTGTCGCCGGCGAGTTTGGTGGCGTTCTGCTGGCCGACGTTGGGCAGGGCCTTGTCGTCGAGGGCTTCGAGTTTGAAGGTGACGCCCTTGACCTCGCCGGCTTTGTTGGCGGTGTCGATGGCGAGCTGGGCGGAGTTGCGGATGCCCAGTCCGAGGGCGGAGAGCTCGCCGGTGGTCGGGGCGTCGAGGCCGATGACGACGGTGGTTTTCGAGCCGTCGCCGCTCTTGTCGTCGCCCCGGGATCCGCACGCGGAGAGCGTGAGGGCGCCGGTGACGACCGCGGTGGTGAGGATGAGCAAGGAACGGTGACGCACGATCAGTCCTTTCCCTGGCGCGGCCACGGCTGTCGCATGGCCGTTTCGCGCGGGCTGTACGGGGTGGTACAGGGTCCGTGCTCGCAGCGCGCCCGGCGGCGCGGTGACTGGCGGTGAACTCTAGAGGGGTGTTCGGCGGCCCGGCAGAGGCGCTGAGCAGGATGTGACGCTCTTGTTATGACCGGCGATGAGCGTTATGCCCTCATGGTCCTTACAGGCCGGGGGCGGACGCGGTGCGGAAGGTGAATTTGCACTTCCGCAGGGGAATGTGGGCCGGGGTGTCGGTGCGGCGTCCGGTTATCGGACGAGGTGGGCGCGGGGGCGTCAACGGCGGTGCGGGGGAAGGGGGATGGGTCCGGTGCGGCATGGCGCTGGTGTTACGCAGAGTTACGGAAGGGGGTGCGGGGGCGGGTGCGGGGGAGGCGCGTGGGGATGCCGGGGCGAGCGGGCCGGGCATGCGGACGGCCCCGCTCCCGGGTGTCGGGGGCGGGGCCGTCGTGGCGGGGCGGTTCAGCTGCGGTAGGCCTCGGCGTCCACCTCGCGCAGCATGCAGGTCAGCCGGGCGGTGCAGACCCGCTTGTCCTGCTCATCGGTGATCGCGATCTCGTAGGTGGCGGTGGAGCGGCCGCGGTGCACGGGGGTGGCGATGCCGGTGACGAGGCCGGAGCGGGCGCCGCGGTGGTGGGTGCAGTTGAGGTCGACGCCGACGGCGAGCTTGGTGGGGCCGCCGTGCAGCATCGAGCCGACCGAGCCGAGGGTTTCGGCGAGCACGGCGGAGGCGCCGCCGTGCAGGAGCCCGTAGGGCTGGGTGTTGCCCTCGATGGGCATGGTGCCCACGACTCGCTCCGGCGCGGCCTCGAGGACCCGTACGCTCATCCGCTCGCCGAGGTGTCCGGCGGAGAACAGGGCGGGCAGGTCGAGGCCGAGGCCCGCCCACTGCGCGAGGATCTCCTGCGGAAACTTGGTCGTGCTCTGCTCACCCATGCCTGCGGCTCCGTTCGCTTGCCCGTGATCGTTGCGCCCGTGATCGTCGTTGGTCGTCTGCATTGCCGGTCGTGATCGTCGTGACGGCGATCGCGCTCGGAAGCGATCGCCGTCGGTCGTGATCGCCGTCGGTCGTGATCGCCATCGACCGTGCCTGTTCCTATCAGGCCCCTGAGCAAGCGCTCAGCCCGGGGTGTCCTGCGGGGGGCTCTGGGCGCTCTCCAGGCGGATCACCACGGACTTGGCGGCGGGGGTGTTGCTGGTGTCCGCGGTGTGGTCGAGCGGGATGAGGACGTTGGTCTCGGGGTAGTAGGCGGCCGCGCAGCCGCGGGTCGTCGGGTAGTGCACCACCCGGAAGCCCGGCGCGCGCCGCTCGCTGCCGTCCGTCCATTCGCTGACCAGGTCGGCGTACGCGCCGTCGGCCAGTTCCCGTTCGCGGGCGTCGTCGGGGTGGACGAGCACCACGCGGCGGCCGTTCTTGATGCCCCGGTAGCGGTCGTCGAGGCCGTAGATGGTGGTGTTGTACTGGTCGTGCGAGCGCAGCGTCTGCAGTAGCAGCCGTCCTTCGGGGACGGCGGGGTACTCCACCGGGGCGGCGCTGAAGTTGGCCTTCCCGGTGGCGGTGGGGAAGCGGCGGTCGTCGCGGGGGGCGTGCGGCAGGGCGAAGCCGCCGGGGCGGGCGACCTTGGCGTTGAAGTCCTCGAAGCCGGGGACGACATGCGCGATGCGGTCGCGGATCGTCCCGTAGTCCTTCTCGAACTCCTCCCAGGGCGTGCGGCTGGCCTCGCCCAGGACGCGCCGCGCCAGGCGGGCGACGATCGCCGTCTCGGACAGCAGCTCGGGGCTCGCCGGCTCCAGGCGCCCGCGGGAGGCGTGCACCATGCCCATGGAGTCCTCGACGGTCACGAACTGCGCGGCGCTCTTCCCGTCCGGGCCGGTCTGGAGATCGCGCTCGGTGCGCCCCAGGGTGGGCAGGATCAGGGCGCGGGCGCCGGTGATGGCGTGCGAGCGGTTGAGCTTGGTGGAGACGTGGACGCTGAGGCGGGCGCGGCGCATGGCGGCCTCGGTGACGTCGGTGTCGGGGGTGGCGGAGACGAAGTTGCCGCCCATCGCGAAGAAGACCTTGGCCTGCCCGTCGCGCAGCGCGCGGATGGCCCGTACGACGTCCAGGCCGTGCTCGCGGGGCGGGGCGAAGCCGAACTCCTTCTCCAGGGCATCGAGGAAGGCGGGCGCGGGCCGTTCGAAGATGCCCATGGTGCGGTCGCCCTGGACGTTGCTGTGGCCGCGCACGGGGCACACGCCCGCACCGGGGCGGCCGATGTTGCCGCGCAGCAGCAGGAAGTTGACCACTTCCTTGATGGTGGGGACGGAGTGCTTGTGCTGGGTCAGGCCCATCGCCCAGCACACGATGGTGCGCCGGGAGGCGAGGACCATGGCCAGCGCGCGGTCGATCTCCTCGCGGGTCAGCCCCGTGGCGCGCAGCGTCTCGTCCCAGTCGTCGTCGGCGCGGGCGGTCCGCGCGAACTCTTCGTACCCGTGGGTGTGTTCACGGATGAACTCCTCGTCGACGGCGCCTTCCGTCTCGAGGATCGAACGGTTCAGGGCGCGGAAGAGTGCCTGGTCGCCGCCGAGGCGTACCTGGAGGAAGAGATCGGTCAGGGCGGTGCCGCCGCCGGCCAGGCCGCGCGGGGTCTGCGGGTTCTTGAAGCGTTCGAGGCCGGCCTCGGGCAGCGGATTGATCGAGATGATCTTTGTGCCGCCGGCCTTGGCCTTTTCCAGGGCGGTGAGCATCCGGGGGTGGTTGGTGCCCGGGTTCTGGCCGGCGACGATGATCAGGTCGGCCTTGTAGAGGTCCTCCAGCAGAACGCTGCCCTTGCCGATGCCGATGGTCTCCGTCAGGGCCGAGCCGGACGACTCGTGGCACATGTTGGAGCAGTCGGGGAGGTTGTTGGTGCCGAATTCGCGGGCGAAGAGCTGGTAGAGGAAGGCGGCCTCGTTGCTGGTGCGGCCGGAGGTGTAGAAAACAGCCTCGTCGGGGGAGTCGAGGGCGGTCAGTTCCTCGCCGATGATGTCGAAGGCCCGTTCCCAGGGGACGGGGGCGTAGTGGTCGGCGCCCTCGGCCAGGTACATGGGGTGGGTGAGGCGGCCCTGCTGGCCGAGCCAGTAGCCGCTGCGGGAGGCGAGGTCGGCGACGGAGTGCGCGGCGAAGAAGTCCGGGGTGACCCGGCGGAGGGTGGCCTCTTCCGCGACGGCCTTGGCGCCGTTCTCGCAGAATTCGGCGGCGTGCCGCTTGTCGCCCTCGGGCCAGGCGCAGCCGGGGCAGTCGAAGCCGTTCTTCTGGTTGACGCGGAGCAGGGTCAGGGCGGTGCGTTTGACGCCCATCTGCTGCTGGGAGATGCGCAGGGCGTGGGTGATGGCCGGCAGGCCGACGGCGGAGTGCTGGGGTCCGCTGACCTCGGGCGCGTCCTGGACGGGGTCCGTCGCGGGCGGCTTGCCTGCCATGACACTCTCCCTTGAGTCGTGTGCTGTGCCGGTCCGCCGGGGGTGGGCGGATCGTTGCTGTGGACATCTGATCCTGTCACGGCGGGCGGCGGGGGTGTAGGGGCGCTCGCGGCGCCCGCCGGGGTGCGGGCGGGGACGCGGTGCGGGCGGCGTCCGCGGCGGGGATTGTCAGTGGGGCGTGGCAGGATCGGGGGCGTGGCAGCAAAGGCAGCGAAGAAGAGCGAAGCGACCGGCAGCAAGGCGGCGGCGGGCGGCCGTCCCCGTCTGCTCCTGATGGACGGGCATTCCATGGCATACCGGGCGTTCTTCGCCCTGCCCGTGGAGAATTTCACCACCGCCACGGGGCAACCGACCAACGCGATCTACGGCTTCGCGTCGATGCTCGCGAACACCCTGCGCGACGAAGCGCCCACGCATTTCGCGGTGGCCTTCGACGTCTCGCGCAAGACCTGGCGCTCCGAGGAGTTCCCCGAGTACAAGGCGAACCGCTCCAAGACGCCCGACGAGTTCAAGGGCCAGGTCGAGCTGATCGGCGAGCTGCTCGACGCCATGCACGTCAAGCGGTTCGCGGTCGAGGGCTTCGAGGCGGACGACGTGATCGCCACGCTCACCGAGCAGGCCGTCGCGCAGGGCTTCGAGGTCTCCATCGTCACCGGCGACCGCGACTCCTTCCAGCTGGTCTCCGACGACGTCACCGTCCTCTACCCCACGAAGGGCGTCTCCGAGCTGACCCGCTTCACCCCGGAGAAGGTCTTCGAGAAGTACGGCCTGACCCCCGCCCAGTACCCGGACTTCGCGGCGCTGCGCGGCGACCCGTCCGACAACCTCCCCGGCATCCCCGGCGTCGGCGAGAAGACCGCCACGAAGTGGATCAACCAGTTCGGCTCGTTCGCGGAGCTGGTGGAGCGCGCCGAGGAGGTCAAGGGCAAGGCGGGCGCCAACCTCCGCGAGCACCTGGAGTCGGTCAAGCTCAACCGCCGGCTGACGGAGATGGTCCGCGATGTCGAGCTGTCGTGCGGCCCCGACGCGCTGAGCCGCGAGGCGTACGACCGCGAGGCCCTCAAGGTGCTCCTCAACGCCCTGGAGATCCGCAACCAGGGCCTGCGCGACCGGCTGCACGCCGTCGACCCGGGCGCCGAGGAGTCCGCCGAGGAGGCGGCGCCGGCCGGCGGCATCGAGGTGGACGGCACGGTCCTCGGTGCGGGCGAGCTCGCTCCGTGGCTGACCGAGCACGGCGCGGGGCCGCTGGGCGTCGCCACCGTCGACGTGTGGAGCCTGGGCAGCGGCAGCGTCGCCGAGATCGCGCTGGCCACCCCCGAAGGCCCGGCCGTCTGGTTCGACCCGTCCCAGCTGGACGAGGCCGACGAGCGGGCCTTCGCCGCCTGGAGCGCGGATCCGGCCCGGCCCAAGGTGCTGCACAACGCCAAGGGCCTGATGCGGGTCTTCGGCGAGCACGGCTGGCTCATCGAGGGCGTCGCGATGGACACCGCCCTGGCCGCCTATCTGGTCAAGCCCGGCCGCCGCTCCTTCGCCCTGGACGCCCTGTCCATCGAATACCTGGGCCGCGATCTGGCCCCGGCCGCCGCCGGGGACGGCCAGCTGGCCTTCGGCGCCGACGAGGAGGCCGAGGCGGACGCCCTGATGGGGCAGGCCCGCACGGTCCTCGACCTGGGCGCCGCGTTCGAGACCAAGCTGGCGGAGGTCGGCGCCGCGGAGCTGCTGCGCGATGTCGAGCTGCCCACCAGCGCCCTGCTGGCCCGGATGGAGCGGGCCGGCATCGCCGCCGACCGGGGCTGGCTGGAGCGGATGGAGCAGCAGTTCGCCGGTGCGGTCCAGCAGGCCGTACAGGAGGCGCACGCCGCGGCCGGCCATGAGTTCAACCTCGGCTCGCCCAAGCAGCTGCAGGAGGTCCTCTTCGGCGAGTTGGGTCTGCCCAGGACCAAGAAGACCAAGACCGGTTACACCACCGACGCCGACGCCCTGGCGTGGCTGGCCGCGCAGACCGAGAACGAACTCCCGGTGATCATGCTCCGCCACCGCGAGCAGGCCAAGCTGCGCACGACGGTCGAGGGCCTGATCAAGACCATCGCCGCGGACGGCCGCATCCACACCACCTTCAACCAGACCGTCGCCGCCACCGGCCGGCTGTCCTCCACGGACCCCAACCTCCAGAACATCCCGGTCCGTACGGACGAGGGCCGGGCGATCCGCCGCGGCTTCGTGGTCGGCGAGGGCTTCGAGTCCCTGCTGACCGCGGACTACAGCCAGATCGAGCTGCGGGTGATGGCCCATCTCTCCGAGGACGAGGGCCTGATCGAGGCCTTCACCTCCGGCGAGGACCTGCACACCACCGTCGCCTCCCATGTCTTCTCCGTCGCCAAGGACCAGGTCGACCCGGAGATGCGCCGCAAGATCAAGGCGATGTCCTACGGCCTGGCATACGGCCTGTCGGCGTTCGGCCTCTCCCAGCAGCTGGGCATCCAGCCCGATGAGGCCCGCAAGCTGATGGACAACTTCTTCGAGCGCTTCGGCGGCGTCCGCGACTACCTCCAGCGCGTCGTCGAGGAGGCCCGCGCCACGGGCTACACGGAGACGATCCTCGGCCGCCGCCGCTACCTCCCCGACCTCAACAGCGACAACCGCCAGCGTCGCGAGATGGCCGAGCGGATGGCGCTGAACGCCCCCATTCAGGGCACCGCCGCCGACATCGTCAAGATCGCCATGCTGAAGGTCGACGCGGCCCTGCGCGAGGCCGGGCTGCACTCGCGGCTGCTGCTCCAGGTCCACGACGAAATCGTGGTCGAGGTGGCTCCCGGCGAACGCAAGAAGGTCGAGGAACTGGTCCGCCGCGAAATGGCCGGTGCGGTCGAACTGAGCGCCCCGCTGGACGTCTCGGTCGGTGCGGGCAAGGACTGGGAATCGGCGGCGCACTGAGGAGGCGGCTGCGGGACGGCGCGGGTCAGCCGGGCCCGCGCCGCCCCGCAGCCGGGCGCCCGCCGGGCCGGCCCTGCGGGGACGCGGGGCGCGGTGCGGGGTCCGCCCCCGCTATCCGCTCCGGTGCCGCGCGGCCGTCGTCCGCCCCGTCCGCCCGGCGCATACGGCGGTGCAGCAGACGCACGGCCACGGCGTGGACCACCAAGCCGGCCGCGAGGCCGGCGCCCGCACCGAACAGCGCGGACGGGACGTAGTCGAACCAGGTCGCCGTGCCGCCGAAGACGGCGTACGCGCGCAGGGTGCGGTGGACGGCGCCGGCCGCGACGCACAGGGCGAGCGGCGCGGCCAGCAGCAGCCGCAGCCGCACGGTCAGGACGGGCACGGCGGCCGGTGGCCCCTCGCCGCGCCCGGACCGCAGCGCCGTCCACAGGAACCACCCGATGGCCGCGAGCGCGAGCGCCGAACTCCCGGACTGCACATAGGCGGCGACCGGCCGACCGCCCACCCACTCGTTCAGCACGGGGACCAGCCGGGTGCCCCAGCGGCCGGGGTGGGTGAAGGCGTCCCAGACGACATGGGAGGCGCAGCCGAGCACCGCGGAGAGCACGAACCACCCGGCCAGCGCGGCCAGTTGGCGCGGGCCCCGGGGTCGCCAGGGGCGGCCGCGGGCGAACGCGTACGCCCTGCCCTGCCAGGCCCGCGGCAGCAGTGCCAGCAGCGGTTCGCGCACCAGCAGCCAGCCGCCGACCAGCGCCGCGGTCAGCGCCACATCCACCGTCAGCACACCGAGCAGACCATGCGTCACCTTGCCGAACTCCATGGCGCCCGGCACCACCGTGGCCGCGTAGTACGTCAGATCCGGCGCGAACGAGCCCGCGACGAGCGCCGAGGCGACCAGCCGGCCGCGCCCCGCACCCGTCCGGCGGATCGCCGGGAGCACCGCGGCGGCATGACTGAGCGTGAACGGCATGGCCCCCTCCTTGATCGATTCGGATCATTATGTCGGCCCATGAGGGCGGTGGCCGCCCGGCCCGAGTTGTCGTAGTGTCGCCTGAGTTGGAACGCCGGGGGGCGCGTACCACCGTGGTGCGCGAGGTAGTCAACGCGGAGGGGACGTCACGCATGGCAGCCATATTCGGGCGACGGCTTGGACGGGGAGTGGCGTCAACGGCCGTGACGGCGCTGGCGGTGGCCGCGCTGACCGCCTCCCAGGCACCGCACGCCGCGGAGGACGCGGCCGCCGGAAAGTCGGAGCCGGGCCCGCCGCCCGCCGGCACCCCCATCGACGGCGGTTCGGCCTACTACACGGATCTGCCGCCCCGCAACAGCCCCGCACCGCCCGCAGGTTCGCACCGTCCCCGCCACGGTATCCCCGCCGCCGGCCCCGCCGAGGCGGGCATCCCCGCCACCGTCCTGGCCGCGTACAAGAAGGCCGAGGCGCGCCTCGACGCCGACGCCCCGGGCTGCCGGCTGCCCTGGCAGCTGCTCGCCGGGATCGGCAAGGTCGAATCCGGGCAGGCGCGCGGCGGCGCGGTCGATGCCACCGGTACCACCCTCGCGCCGATCCTCGGCCCGCGGCTCGACGGCCATGGCTTCGCCCGCATCGACGACACCGACGGCGGCCGCCTGGACGGCGACCTCGTCCACGACCGGGCCGTGGGCCCGATGCAGTTCATCCCCTCCACCTGGTCCAACGGCGGTCCGCTCGGGGCAGGTTGGGGAGCCGACGGCAACGGCGACGGCAAGAGGGACCCCCACAACGTCTTCGACGCGGCGCTTGCCGCCGGCCGTTATCTCTGCGCCGGCGGCCGCGATCTGTCCGCGGCGGACGACCTCGACCGCGCGATCCTCGGCTACAACGACTCCGAGGCGTATCTGCGGACGGTGCTGTCCTGGTTCGCGTTCTACCGCACGGGGACGCACGAGGTGCCGGACGGCAAGGGTGTGCTCCCGGTGCGGCGGGGCGGCGCCAACGGGAGCGGCGGTCACGACGGCGGCCGGTCCGAAGGGCGTACGGGGCACGGCCGCGGCACCGCAGGCGCACCGGGCGGGAGCCGCCACCACGCCGGAACGAAGCCGAACGGCCCCGCCGTACCGGGCGGTTCCGGTGGCACCGGCCACGCCCCGGGCGGCTCCCACGCTCCCGCCCCGAAGCCGCCCGCGCCGAAGCCGCCAACCCCGAAGCCGCCCACCGGGCCCGCCGCCCTCGCCGCCCTCCAACGGGTCGGCGGCAACGGCCTGAGTGCCACCGCGGGCACCGACTTCGCCGTGAAACCGCAGGTGCGCGCCCAGGACGCGGCGGGCAGGCCGGTCGCCGGAGCCCCCGTCCGCTTCACCCTCCCCACGACCACCGACGCCCGCTTCCCCGGCGACGCGACGGACGTCACCGTCACCACCGGCAAGGACGGCCTGGCCACCGCGCCCACGCTGCACGCGGGCGAGAGGACCGGCGCGTTCACCCTCCGGGCGACGGCCGTCGGCCGCGGCGTGCCCGCCGTCGCCTTCGCCGCCACCGTCGAGGCCAGGCCCGTGCCGCGGGCCGACCGGCTCGTCCGTACCTCGGACAAGGAGCTGAAGGTGACCGCGGGCCAGGCGTTCTCGGCGGGCGCGGTCGAGATCCGGGCGACCTGCCAGGGCAAGCTCGCCGCCGGGGTGCCGGTCACCGCGACCATGGTCACCGAGGACCCCGGGAGCCTCAAGGCCTCCCAGAACCCCAAGGCCTCCCAGAATCCCAACGACCCCAAGGCCCCGAAGAACCCCGTGGAGAACGACAAGGGCCCCTACTTCAAGGACCCCGAGGCCACCGGCGCCGACAAGGACAAGCCCGTACGCACCCTCACCACCCTCACCACGGACGCCCACGGCCTGCTCGAGCTCCCGAAGATCTACACGGACTCGCACGCCGGGACGTTCCTGCTGCGGCTGACCACCGAAGACGGCGCCTCGCTCACCGTCGAACTCGAGGTCACACCGCCCGGCGCGGGCTGAACCGGCCCACGCCGCCCACTCCACCGCCGTCCCGCCCCCCGTCCGGGGCGGGACGGCGGTGCCATGTGTCGTCGCGTGCCACGTGTTCTCATCTCGGCCCCCCGTTGCTACGGTGCCCCGACCTGACGCCGTATCAGTTCCAGTGGCTCTCCGGGAGGCCGGCCATGCGCGCCCTGACAGCAGCCGTCGTCGGACTGGCCGCGGCGCTCGCCCTCGTCGTCACCATCACGGCGATCGGCGCGCCCAGCGGCACGACCTCACCCAAGCCGCTGCTCACCACCGTCCCCGAACACCACTGAGGGAGGGACGAAACCGCCATGCGCCGCAGAGCCAGCCTGGTACTGCTCGCCTTCGCCGTCTTCTTCACCGCCCTGTCGCCGCTGATGCGGTGGTACGCCTTCCCCCGGCTCGCCAAGATCCCGCCCAGCCAGTACCAGGACATGGTCATGGAGGCCAGGCCCGCCACCCTCATCGACTACGGCACCATGAAGGCCAAGAAGGTCCCCAAGGTCACCATCGTGCAGACCCTCAAGGGCGATGTCGCCGCATCCGACCGCATCGAGAAGACCGCGGGCCGCGACGTCGTCGTCTGGGACACGCTGTCCTACGTCGCCGGACCCGACGGCAAGATGGTCTCCGAGATCCCCGAGCGCTACATCTTCGACGCCCACTCCCAGGACCCCGTGCACGCCACCGGCGAGATGGTCGACGGCGACCCGGTACGCCGCGAGGGCATCGAGTACAAGTGGCCCTTCCTCACCGAGAAGCGCGACTACTCCTACTTCGACGCGCAGACCCGCACCTCCGCCCCCATCCACTACAAGGGGACAACGACCTTCCACGGCCTGGAGGTCTACTACTTCGAGCAGACCATCCCCTGGACCAAGGTCCCGCTCCCCAAGAAGATGCCGGTCAAGGGCATCACGCCACAGGCCGTCGAGAAGATGGGCACCACCCGCTGGTACACCACCAAGCGGATGTTCTGGGTCGACCCGGTCACCGGGGCGCCGGTCAACGGCGAGGAGATCCACAAGGAGGAGATGCGCGGCGGCGACCTGCTGCCCGGCGGCGGCAAGGTCACCGCCTTCGCCGGCCATGTGAAGATGCGCGACGACTACGTCGCCTCCACCGTCGCCCTGGTGAAATCCCAGCGCACCCTCGTCCTGCTGCTCACCAGTTACCTCCCCTGGGGCTTCCTCACCCTCGGCGCGGCACTGCTGGCCCTGTCCCTGTGGCTGGAGGCCCGCAGTCGCAGGCCGGGCGAGCCGGATCGGGCGGCGGCACCGCTGCCGGAGACGGCCGGGGCCTGACGCCTGCGGGCGGACGTCCGGCCGGGACCTGACGCCTGCGAGCGGACGGGGAGGGGCGGCACCGGACCGCCCGCTCAGCGCCGTGTGTGCGTACGCCGCGTCGGCACCGCCCCCGCCGGATCCTCCGGCCACGGGTGCTTCGGGTACCGGCCGCGCAGTTCGGCCCGCACCGACCGGTAGCCCTCGCGCCAGAACGATGCGAGGTCGGCGGTGACGGCAGCGGGCCGCCCGGCGGGGGACAGCAGATGCACGAGCACCGGAACCCCCGCAATGCGCGGCGTCTCGTCCAGGCCGAACATCTCCTGCAGCTTCACGGCCAGCACCGGCTGCCCGCCCCCGTAATCCACCCGCACCCGCGACCCGCTCGGCACCTCGATACGCTCCGGCGCCAGCTCGTCGAACCGCGCCGCGTCGCCGGTCGCCCAGGGCAGCAGCCGGGCCAGCGCCGGTCCCGCATCGATCCGTTCCAGATCGGCCCGCCGCCGCGCCCGGTCCAGCTCCACCCCCAGCCACTCCTCGGCCCGCTCCAGCAGCGCCGCGTCCGACACATCCGGCCACGGCGCGCCCAGCTCCCGGTGCAGGAACGCCATCCGCTGCCGCGCCGACTCCGCACCCGCCGACCAGCGCAGCAGACCGGGGCCCTCCCGGCGCAGCCCCGACACCACCGCCTCCCGCAGCAGCGCCGGCTCGGGCGCGGCCAGCTGCCGGGCCGACAGCTCGATCGCCCCCAGCCGGGTCACGCTCCGGGCCACCACGTCCCCGTCCGACCAGCGCACCTCCTCGCCCGAGGAATACAGCGCCCGCGCCGCGGTACGCGCCGTCCCCTCGTCGATCACGGCCGCCAGCCGCACCCGGGCGGACGCCGCGGCCACCGGGCGGTCCGCCACCGCGATCGCCAGCCACGGCGCCTCCCGCAGCGGCGATGCCTCCCCGCCGAGCTCCGCCCCGGTCCCGGACGCCATCAGAAAGCTGCCCGCCCCTCTGGCCCGCGCCACCCGCTCCGGGAACGCCAGCGCGGCGACGAGCCCCGCATCGGCGTCGTCCCCGGCGCCCGTCCCGGCCGCCTCGACCGCCCCCTCCGCCGCCGACGCCAGCCGCCGCGCCTCCTGCCGCCACCTGGCCGCATACGCATCGCCACCCCGGCGCGCCGTCCGCCACGCCGCCGCCAGATCGTCCCCGTAGTCCCGCGGCGGCTCCTCGCTGAGCAGCGCCACCACCTCCGCGGCCCGCCGCACCCCTATCTCCCGCGCGCCGTCCAGCAGCGCCCGGCCCAGCCGAGGATGCAGCCCGAGCCGCCCCATCCGTACGCCACGCCCGGTCGCCCGGCCGTCCGCGTCCACCGCGCCGACCGCCGCCAGCACCTCCCGGGCCGCGGCCAGCGCACCGGCCGGCGGCGCATCCAGCAGAGCCAGCCCGGCGGCCTGCGGATCGCCCCAGCACGCCACCTGCAACGCGAACGCCGTCAGATCGGCGACCTTGATCTCCGGGTCCGGGAACCGCGGCAGCCGCCCGTCCTCCCCCTCCGACCAGCAGCGATAGACCACCCCCGGCGCCTCGCGCCCGGCCCGCCCGGCCCGCTGCCGAGCCGCCGCCCGCGAGGCCCGTACGGTCGCCAGCGCGCTCAGCCCCCGCGCATGATCCATCCGCGGCACCCGCGCCAGCCCGCTGTCGACCACCACCCGCACCCCGGGAACGGTCAGACTCGACTCCGCCACCGACGTCGCCAGGACGACCCTGCGCGCGCCGTCCCCGCTGCCCGCCAGCACCGCGTCCTGCGTCTCGGCCGACGCCCGGCCGTGCACCTGCAGCACCTCGGCGTCCACCCCGGCCAGCTGCCCCGCGACCCGCCCGATCTCCCCGACACCGGGCAGAAAACACAGCACATCGCCGCTCCGCTCCCGCAGCGCCCGCCGCACCACCGCTGCCACATGCGCCAGCTGCGCCGGATCCACCCGTATCCCGTGCGGCGGCCGCACCGGCCGCTCCGGTGGCGCCCACACCGTCTCCACCGGGTGCGACACGCCCGCCGCCTCGACCACCGGCGCCGCGCCCCCGGGGCCGCCCAGCAACCGGGACCACCCCTCGGCGTCCGTCGTCGCCGACGCCGCCACCAGCCGGAGCTCGGGCCGCAGGTTCTCCCGTACGTCCAGCAGGAACGCCGCGCAGGTGTCGGCATCCAGATGCCGCTCATGGCACTCGTCGAGCACCACCACATCCACCCCGGCCAGCTCCGCGTCCCGCTGCAACCGCTGGAGCAGCACCCCGGTGGTCACCACCTCCACGGCCGTACGCGGCCCCACCCGGCGCTCCCCGCGCACCGTGAACCCGACCGTTTCGCCGACCCGCTCGCCCAGCAGCCAGGCCATCCGCCGCGCCGCCGCGCGGGCCGCGATCCGCCGTGGCTCGGCCACCAGCACCCGCCGCGCGGGCCCCTCGCCGGTCAGCCCGGCCAGCGCCAGCGGCACCAGGGTCGTCTTCCCGGTCCCCGGCGGCGCGCACAGCACGGCCGCACCGTCCCCGTCGAGGGCCTGCCGCAACGCGGGCACCGCGGTCCGTACGGGCAGCCGCTCCAGGGCGGCGTGGCGGATGTCCCGACTCACCCGGCCTCGCACACGAAGATCGCCGTCCCCGGGATCAGATTCCCGCGCAGCGGGGACCAGCCGCCCCACTCCTGAGCGTTCCATTCCGGCCATTCCGGCTCGACCAGATCCACCAGCCGGAACCCGCCGGCCACCACGTCCCGCACCCGGTCACCCACCGTCCGGTGGTGCTCGACATACACCGCCCGGCCGGTCTCGTCCTGCTCCACGTAGGGCGTGCGGTCGAAGTACGAGGCCGCCACGGACAGCCCCTCGGGCCCCGGCTCGTCGGGGAACGCCCAGCGAATGGGATGCGTCACCGAGAACACGAACCGGCCACCCGGCCGCAGCACCCTGCGCACCTCACGCAACACGCGCACCGGATCGGCGACGAACGGAATCGCGCCGTAGGCGGAACAGGCGAGGTCGAAGCTGCCGTCGCGGAACGGGAGCGCCCCGGCGTCCGCCTCCACCAGCTGCGGCTCGCCCGCCGCCCCGTCGGCGATCCGGAGCGCATGCTGCAGCTGCCGGTGGGAGAGGTCGAGCGCCACCGGGCGGGCGCCCTGCGCCGCCAGCCAGCGCGCGCACTGCGCCGCGCCGGCCCCGATCTCCAGGACCCGCTTGTCCTTCAGTTCCGCCGCCGGCCCCAGCAGCCCGGCCGCCGCCTCGTCCAGCCCCTCGGGACCCCATACGAACCGGTCGTCCCCCAGGAACGCGCCGTGCTCGCTCTGGTACTCGTCGGCGTTACGGTCCCACCAGCCCCGGCTGGCTCGGCTGCTTTCCGTGTCGGAGGCGTCACGTCGGGTCGCCTCCGGCTCGTGGTCTTGGTTCATCGCGCCCGTCGTCGTAGTCTTCGCTCTGCTTGGAGCTGCAGGGACTGTGAGGCCGTTCGACCTCGCGGAACACCGTGTGTGCCGGTTATGGGGTTTCTGCCCCCGGTGTGCGCGTTCGCGCATTGACCGTGTCCGGCTGCGCCCGTATGCTACAAGTTGCGCTGCGGGCTTGCGCGCCTCAGACGGAGCAGGCCGCGCTCGCATCTGTATGCACCCCTCGGTTTTTGAGGCGTTTCGGGTGTTCCGGCCACGGGCCGAGCTTCCTGAAGGTTCGCCTTGACGCTGTCCGGCTTATGCAGAGGCGATACCGGCTCTCGGCGTAGCAGTACCTACGACTCAATGTCCGTACCGGAGCCCTTTCCCACATGACGAGCAGCACCGAGACCACCGCCACCACCCCGCAGGTTGCGGTCAACGACATCGGTAACGAGGAAGCTTTCCTCGCCGCGATCGACGAGACGATCAAGTACTTCAACGACGGCGACATCGTCGACGGCGTCATCGTGAAGGTCGACCGGGACGAGGTCCTGCTCGACATCGGTTACAAGACCGAAGGCGTCATCCCGAGCCGCGAGCTCTCGATCAAGCACGACGTCGACCCCAACGAGGTCGTTGCCGTCGGCGACGAGATCGAGGCCCTGGTTCTCCAGAAGGAGGACAAGGAAGGCCGCCTCATCCTGTCCAAGAAGCGCGCTCAGTACGAGCGTGCCTGGGGCACGATCGAGAAGATCAAGGAAGAGGACGGGATCGTCACCGGTACCGTCATCGAGGTCGTCAAGGGTGGTCTCATCCTCGACATCGGCCTCCGTGGCTTCCTCCCGGCCTCCCTGGTCGAGATGCGCCGCGTTCGCGACCTCCAGCCCTACGTGGGCAAGGAGCTCGAGGCCAAGATCATCGAGCTGGACAAGAACCGCAACAACGTGGTCCTGTCCCGCCGTGCCTGGCTGGAGCAGACCCAGAGCGAGGTCCGCCAGACCTTCCTCACCACCCTCCAGAAGGGTCAGGTGCGCTCCGGCGTCGTCTCCTCCATCGTCAACTTCGGTGCCTTCGTGGACCTGGGCGGCGTCGACGGTCTCGTCCACGTCTCCGAGCTGTCCTGGAAGCACATCGACCACCCGTCCGAGGTCGTCGAGGTCGGCCAGGAGGTCACGGTCGAGGTCCTGGACGTCGACATGGACCGCGAGCGCGTGTCCCTGTCGCTCAAGGCGACCCAGGAAGACCCGTGGCAGCAGTTCGCCCGGACCCACCAGATCGGTCAGGTCGTCCCGGGTAAGGTCACCAAGCTCGTTCCCTTCGGTGCGTTCGTGCGCGTCGACGAGGGCATCGAGGGCCTGGTCCACATCTCCGAGCTGGCCGAGCGCCACGTCGAGATCCCGGAGCAGGTCGTCCAGGTCAACGACGAGATCTTCGTCAAGGTCATCGACATCGACCTCGAGCGTCGCCGGATCTCGCTGTCGCTGAAGCAGGCCAACGAGTCCTTCGGCGCCGACCCGTCGGCCGTCGAGTTCGACCCGACCCTGTACGGCATGGCCGCGTCCTACGACGACCAGGGCAACTACATCTACCCCGAGGGCTTCGACCCCGAGACCAACGACTGGCTCGAGGGCTACGAGACCCAGCGCGAGGCGTGGGAGAACCAGTACGCCGAGGCGCAGCAGCGCTTCGAGCAGCACCAGGCCCAGGTCATCAAGTCCCGCGAGGCCGACGAGCAGGCGGCGGCCGAGGGCGCTGCGGCTCCGGCGGCGGCCGGTGGCGGCCAGGCCGGTGGCGGCCAGGTCTCCGGTGGCTCGTACTCCTCGGAGTCGGCGGACAACTCCGGCGCCCTGGCGTCGGACGAGGCGCTCGCCGCGCTCCGCGAGAAGCTGGCCGGCGGCCAGAGCTGAGCTCTTGCCGACAGGCGGCAGCTCGCCGCTAGGCACTAGCCGATAGGCGAAGGCCCGTTCCCCTCCGGGGGAGCGGGCCTTCGTCGTGTCCGGGATGCCCCCGCCCCTACCGGACCGGCGGAAGTGCGCGTGCTCCATGCCGTCCGGAGGCCCGGGTACGGCGGGCGCGTCCTTGCGGCAACTCGTCCGCGAGGCGGGGTCGTTGGAGCGCCGTGGGTTTCCGGGGCGGTAGGCAATGGCGCGAACTCATCCGTACCGCCGGGCTGCACGGCGAGCGTGGGCGCACGACGTCCGCGCGCGGCAGGAGACGGGCGGCGGCACGCCATCGGGGCGCGGTGCGGGGGCGGTTTTGCGCCGTGCGCGGGCATCGGAGCGCCGGGCCGGGAATGCAAGCCCGCGTCCGGATGTTCTTGCACACGGACATGAGGAGGAGCGCTCACTGTGTTGGATCCCCAGGGGTTGTACGAATGGGAGCCGAGCGGGCTCGCAGCGGTCGAGGCGATCGCCGCCACGGACTCCGCCGGACTGGTGCTGCTGTACCACTTCGACGGCTACATCGACGCCGGTGAAGCCGGCGACCAGATCGTGGAACGGCTGCTGGAGGGTCTGCCGCACCGCGTGGTCGCCCGCTTCGACCACGACCGGCTGGTCGACTATCGGGCCCGGCGGCCGCTGATCACCTTCGAGCGGGACCACTGGACCGCCTTCGAGGCGCCCAGCATCGCCCTACGGCTCGTCGAGGACGCCACCGGAGCGCCCTTCCTGCTGCTCTCCGGCCCCGAGCCCGATGTGGAGTGGGAACGCTTCTCGGCCGCGGTGCGCCAGATCGTCGAGCGGCTCGGCGTCCGGCTGTCGGTCAACTTCCACGGCATCCCGATGGGCGTCCCGCACACCCGCCCCGTAGGGATCACCCCGCACGGCAACCGCACCGACCTGATGCCGGGGCACACCAGCTTCTTCGACGAGGCGCAGGTGCCCGGCAGCGCGGAGTCGCTGATCGAGTTCCGGCTGGCCGAGGCCGGGCACGACGTACTGGGCGTGGCCGCGCACGTCCCCCACTACATCGCCCGCTCCGCGTACCCGGACGCCGCGCTCACGGCCCTGGAAGCCGTGACGGCGGCAACCGGCCTGGTACTGCCCGGCGCCGCCCATGCGCTGCGCACGGAGGCGCTGCGGACGCAGGAGGAGATCGAGCGCCAGATCTCGCAGGGCGACGAGGAGCTGGTCGCGCTGGTCAGCGGGCTGGAGCATCAGTACGACGCGGTGGCCGGAGCGGAGTCCCGGGGGAGCCTGGTCGCCGAACCGGTGGAACTGCCCTCCGCCGACGAGATCGGCCGGGAGTTCGAGCGCTTTCTCGCGGAGCGGGAGAGCGAGGGGGGCGGCGGAGCCTGAGTGCGGGCGTCGGCCGGCCCGCTGCGCCCGGGATCGCCGGGCGGCGGCCGCCGGGGCACGGCTCGGGGCCGCATACCGTCCCGGCCCTGCGACCGTATAGCGTGACCGCATGGTCAAGGTGGGGCTGACGGGTGGAATCGGGGCGGGCAAGAGCGAGGTCTCGCGTTTGCTGGCGTCGTACGGCGCGGTGATCGTGGACGCGGACAAGATCGCACGCGAGGTCGTCGAGCCGGGCACGCCCGGCCTCGCCGCGGTGATCGAGGAGTTCGGGGAGGACGTTCTCGCCCCTGACGGCGCCCTGGACCGGCCCAAACTCGGCGGGATCGTTTTCGCCGACCCCGAGAAGCTGAAGGCGCTCAACGCGATCGTGCACCCGCTGGTGGGTGCCCGCTCGGCCGAACTCGAGGCCTCGGCCGGGCCGGACGCCGTCGTCGTCCACGATGTGCCGCTGCTGACGGAGAACGGCCTGGCGCCGCTCTACGACCTGGTCGTCGTCGTCGACGCCGCACCGGAGACCCAGCTGAGCCGCCTGGTGCGGTTGCGCGGCATGACGGAGGACGAGGCGAGGTCCCGGATGGCCGCCCAGGCGACCCGCGAACAGCGGCTGGCGGTCGCGCATCTCGTCATCGACAACGACGGCCCCCTCGAGGCACTGGAACCGCAGGTCCGCGCGGTCTGGGAGCGGCTGCGAGGCGTCTGAGGCCGGACGATAGCCTCGCCGCCATGAGTGCTACCGATTCCGCCCCCAAGTCTCCCGACGCCGAGCCGGCCGCTGCCCCGGCCTCGCCCTCTTCCTCTCCTTCCTCCGTTTCTTCTTCCTCGTCCTCCGACTCTTCCGATGGCGCTGCGACCGCTCCCGCGTCCTTTGTCGTGAACATCCCCGGCATCGCGGACGCCGATCTGGAGCCGGAACCGCTGGATCCCGAACAGATCGTCTCGGGTGACCCGGTGGTGACGGGCAAGGTGCTGTGGGAGTCTCCGGACGGCACGCAGATCCGCGGAATCTGGCAGATCACGCCCGGCGTGGTGACCGATACCGAAGCCAACGAGCTCTTCGTGGTCGTCAGCGGGCGCGCCACCATCGCCGTCGAGGGCGGCTCGGTGCTCGAGGTGGGACCGGGCGACGCCTGCGTCCTGCGCGAGGGCGACCGCACGCAGTGGACCGTGCACGAGACGTTGCGCAAGGCGTACCACATCAGCCTGTAACGGCGGGGGCGCGCGGCGCGCGGGCCGGTTCGCTGCCCTCCGAACGGGAATGCGGTGGCTGAGGCGGTTGTTGTGCCGCACGTCATGCCGTACGGGTGGCCGTTGAGGGCCGCCCGTACGGCTACGGAGAGGAGACGTCCGTGCCCGAGCGCAGCCCCGAGACGCATGTCATCGACTTCCGCGCCGCGGAGCATCTGCTGGCGGCCCGCGACCCGCGCGGCGCGATCAGGTTGCTGGATCCGGTCATCACCGCCCATCCCGAGAACACCGCGGCCCGCCTGCTGCGCGCCCGCGCCTTCTTCCTGGCCGCGCAACTGCGCTCGGCGGAGCTGGAGTTCCAGATCGTCCTGGAACGCGAGCCCGCCAACGCCTACGCTCACTTCGCCCTGGCCCGCACCCTGGAACGCGCCAACCGCCCGGACGAGGCCCTGCGCCACTTCCGTCTGGCGGCGGCCCTGGAACCCCGCCCGGACTTCCTCGAAGCGGCCCGCTTCGCACCCGGCGGTGGCAACGGGGAGCGCGGCCCGCGCTCGAACGGCGATGCCGCACCATGACGCCGCACCACGCCGGTTCGTCGCCGTTCGGCACCCGGGCCGAGCGCTACGGCCTGGTGTTGCGCCTGCGGCCGTCCGCGTTGCGGCGGCCGAAGAGTTCGTTCCGGCCCCGGTCGGGTTCGTAGGGCGGTATGTCCTTGCCCGGCTGATAGTGCGGTCCCTGGTGAATGTGCCGAATCACGATGCCCAGGTCCACGATGGCCAGGAGCGCCACGGCCGCGCAGGCCGCCGCCCACTCCGGCCGTCCGGCCATGGCGAAGGCAACGGCTCCGGCGATGGCCCACACCAGCCCCCACAGCGCCAGCCCACGGCGGATCCTCAGCGGACTGCGCGCCTGAAGCGGCTCATTTCCCGTACGCATCAGTACCCATCTCCTGCCTCCAGGATCCTCCCGATCGACGAGCCGGTCACCTCTCCGCATCGGGTGGCCGGGACCGCAGGGGGAGCCGGGCCCGCGGGACACGGCTCCCCGCCGTGGATCTTGTGGTCCGCGCAAGCGACGAGCGGCTGGTCGCGCGCGGTGTCGGGCGGTGCCGGGTCGGGGCTCGTCGCAGTGGGGGTGGAGCGGGCGGGGCGGGGATCGCCCGCCGGGTGGCCGTTGATCCAGGACAGGCCGCCGATGTCGAGTCGGGATCTGGCGCGGGTCACCGCTACATACGCCAGGCGCGCCTCGTCGACGTCGATCGGCCCGGGGAGCGGTTTTCCGTCCGCTCCGTGATCGTCGAGATCATCGGGGCCCGTGAAATCGTCCGCGATGCGCACACTCGCCCACTCCCGCCCCTTGGCCCGGTGCGCGGTGGACACCGTGACCTCCGAGGAGTCCTCGGGCGAGAGCCGGTGCAGGGCACGCAGGAGGGCCGCCGTTCCGTGCTCGTCGACGACTTCGACCAGCGGAAGCAGATCCCGTCCGGCCGGGTCGTACTCCGCGTACTCGCGCAGTTCCGACCAGGACTCGAAGAGCATCAGCTCGGGGTGCGTCGTCCGTCGGCCCGCCTCGAGGTCGTGCGCGGCCCGCGCCAGTGCGCTCAGCGCCGCGCCGCCGCCGGCGAGCGAGACCCTGCGGTCCGCCTCCAGCTGCCGTATCACCTCCACCATGGCGCCGACATTCGACCGGCACAGGATCGCCTCCGGGGTGGGAACCCTTGCCAGCTCCGTCTCCAGCTGGGGTGATCCTGTGAGCCGGATGGGTGCGCCGATGATCGTCAGCCAGCGGTTGGCCTCCGCCGCCAAGGCCGGGCCGAAGCGGAAGGAGCGGGTGAGGGTGAGCTGTTCGCCGTCGAATCCCGTCATGACGTCGCGTGCCCCTCGCCAGCCGTAGACAGCCTGGGCCGAGTCGCCGACCAGTACCAGCTGGGCGTGGTCGCGCTGGGCGGAGAAGACCTGCTCGACGACGGGGTTGGTGTCCTGGGCTTCGTCGAGGAGCAGGAAATCCGCCCGGATCACGGGTTCTTGCAGCGCCCACATCTTGAGGTAATGGTCGTGTTCGAAGCGGACCACGCCGCGGTCCCGATGCTGAAGATCGGCCCAGGCCTTGCGGGCGTACGGCAGGACGAGATCGGCGAGCTGATCGTGCAGGGTCGGCGAGGCGGCGCCGCGCAGCGGCGGGACGTGGTGGCGCGCGAGGTCTTTGTCGGCCGACTGGCAGAAACGGGTGACCGTGCGCAGGGCCGAGTAGGAGAGCGCCTTGTTGTCGACCTTGCGTGCGCCGAGGCGCACCGAGACGCCTTCGTCGATGCCGAGGGCCGCGCCCGTTCTCCATCCCGCCTGCCGGGGGGCGTTCATCCGGGCCTGGTAGTTCCTGCCGACCGCGGTGTAGGCGAGGGAGTGGGCGGTTCCGCAGGCCACTTCGGCGGGGAACGTTCTGGCGGCGTCGCGCGCGATGGCTCTGTTGAAGGCGATATATCGGCCGAGGCGCCCCTGCCGTTGGGCGGCATGCGCAAGCATCGCGAGGGTCGTCGTCTTGCCCGTGCCGGCACCGGCCTGCATGACGAGGTGCGCGCCGGTCCGGAAGGCCTCGGCCGCGGCGGACTGCTCGGGTGTGGGGGTGCGCATGAGGGCTCCTCGATGTGGTGGTTACGTTACTGTGAGTGACGATGTAACGCACTGTAGCCGCTTTCGCGGCGGTGCGGGGAGGGGTTTCGTGGCCTGTGGAAAACTTCGGTCCCGATGCGGCCCGGCGGCGCTGCCGTCGTGCGGCACCGGCCCTGCGCGACGCCGTCGACCTGCGAGGGAAGCGCGGGGGACGCGGGGAGGGCCGCGTTGTCAGTGCCGTGTGATTCCATCGAATTGCTGCCGGGGCCGCAGCGCGTGACAGTCCGGAACCACCGTCGGCGACCGGCCCCTCGCGGGGGAGCGAAGGGCGTGGGCGGCACATCGGCATCGGGTGGGTCGGGCGGGTGGAAGCGAGCCGGCCGGGGCCGGACGGGAAGGCGCCCGCGGCGGGCGCGGAACGATTGAGCAGCAGGGCGACAGGGCGAGAGGACGGCAGGGCATGGCGAGGCGGTGGGAGACGGAAGCGGCGAGCGGCGCGGCGCCTTGGGCGGACGTCCCGGCGTCCGCGGGGCCGGTGCCGGGGACGCCGGGCGCAGGCGCCGGAGGCGGTGCCGACCTGGCCCGCTGCGCCGTGACCTTCCTGCCCGCCCGGCCGCCGCGCGCCGGGAAGATCGCCCTGTGGCGGCCCGACGGCGGCCCGCTGCCGGACGGAGGAGCGGGGCGGGGCGTGGCGGACACGCCGGAGGAGGGGGCCGGTGAGCCCTCGGAACTGACCGTTGCCCGGCGTCACGGCAACGGGGCCCGCAGCCGTACGGTTCCTGCGGTGCTGCTTCCGCTGGCCGAGGCGGTGCCGCTGCTGGTCCGGGCCCGGCACGACCCGGGCGCCCATCCGGCCGCCGCGTGCTGGGGCGCGGCCACGCTGCACGCCCTGCATCTCGCCGCGCGCGGCAGGCTGCTGCCCGGACTGACCGACGAGGACACCGACGCCTGGCGCGCCGGTCCCCTGGACCCCGACGACATCGCACACCTGCGGGCCATCGCCGCGGCCATGCCCGGCGAGGCGTATGCGGTCCCGGTCCCCGGCAGCCGCCCGCTCCGGGTGCCCGAACCGGCGGCGCTCGTCCGGCTCTTCGTGGATGCGATCGCTGACGTCCTGCCCCGCACCCCCGCGGCCGAGCTGGTGGCCGGCGCCCCGTTCGCGGCGAGCGCGCCGCAGTATCTGCCCGGCGCCCGCGAGTGGGCCGCCGAGGCGGCGGCCGGCATCGACGCCGGCGTACGGCTCTCGCTGCGCCTCGACCTGCCGTCGCACAAGATCTTCGACATCGGGGCGGACGGCGGGAACGACGCCGAAGAGCGCAGCGCGGCGGCCGCCGTCCTGCAGGTGCACAGTCTCACCGACCCGACCCTGGTGGCCGACGCCCGTCAGCTGTGGGAGGGCGAGGGCCCCGACCACTTCGGGCCGCGCTCCCGCGTCGACACCCTCCTGGCGCTGCGGCGGGCGGCCCGCGTCTGGGAACCGCTCACCCGCCTCCTGGAGCGGCCGGTTCCCGACGTACTCCCGCTCAGCGAGGACGAGTTGTACGACCTCCTGGGCCCGGCCACGCCACGGCTGGGCGCCGCCGGGGTGGCCGTCCACTGGCCCAAGGAGCTGGCCCGCGGGCTGACCGCCGCGGCGGTGCTGCGCCCGGCACCCGGTTCCGCCGCGGACGGCTTCGGCTTCTTCGACACCGATGAACTGCTGCAGTTCCGCTGGCAGGTGGCGATGGACGGCGAGCCGCTGAGCGAGGCGGAGATGGATGCCCTCGCCGAGGCCCACCGCCCCGTCGTCCGGCTGCGCGACCAGTGGGTCCTGGTCGACCCCGCCCTCGTCCGCAAGGCCCGCAAGCGCGAACTGGGCTATCTGGACCCGGTCGACGCCCTCGCCGCGACACTGGGCGGCACCGCGGAGGTGGACGGCGAAGAGGTCGAAGTGGTGCCCCTGGGGGCCCTCGCGGCGCTGCGCGGGCGCCTCACCACCCCGGCGCCGCCGCTGCCCCAGCCGCCCGGACTGCGGGCGACCCTGCGCGACTATCAGCTACGGGGTATGGCCTGGCTCGACACCATGACGTCGATCGGCCTCGGCGGCTGCCTCGCCGACGACATGGGCCTGGGCAAGACCATCACCGTCATCGCGCTCCACCTGCACCGACGGCCCCGAGCGCCCGTGCTCGTAGTCTGTCCCGCCTCCCTCCTGGGCAACTGGCAGCGCGAGATCGAACGCTTCGCCCCCGGCACGCCCGTACGCCGCTTCCACGGCACCGGCCGCAGCCTGGACGGCCTGGACGGCGGCTTCGTCCTGACGACCTACGGGACGATGCGCAGCAGCGCCGACCGACTTGCCGCCCACCGCTGGGCCTGGGTCGTCGCCGACGAGGCGCAGCATGTGAAGAATCCGCGTTCGTCGACGGCCAAGGCGCTGCGCTCCATCAAGGCACCGGCCCGGATCGCCCTCACCGGCACTCCGGTGGAGAACAACCTCTCCGAACTGTGGGCCCTCCTGGACTGGACGACGCCGGGGCTCCTGGGGTCCCTCAAGACGTTCCGCGCGCTGCATGCCCGTGAGGTCGAGGGCGGGGAGGACCCGGAGGCGGCGCAGCGGCTGGCGAGGCTGGTGCGACCGTTCATCCTGCGCCGCAAGAAGTCCGACCCCGGCATCGCCCCCGAGCTCCCGCCGAAGACTGAGACGGACCATCCGGTGGCGCTGGGGCGCGAACAGGCGGCGCTGTACCAGGCCGTCGTCCGCGAGGCCCTCGCCCGGATCGGGGCAGCCGAAGGCATCGCCCGGCGCGGCCTGGTGATGAAGCTGCTCACGGCCCTCAAGCAGATCTGCAACCACCCCGCGCAGTACCTCAAGGAGGCCGCGCCGGGCCTGGCCGCCCGCTCCGGGAAGCTGGAACTGCTCGACGAACTCCTGGACACGATCCTGGCCGAGGGCGGCGCCACCTTGGTCTTCACCCAGTACGTGGGGATGGCCCGGCTGCTGGAACGGCACCTGGGCAACCGCGGCATCCCCACCCAGCTGCTGCACGGCGGCACCCCGGTGGCCGAGCGGGAGAAGATGGTCGACCGGTTCCAGTCGGGCCACGCCCCTGTCTTTCTGCTGTCCCTCAAGGCGGCCGGCACCGGCCTCAACCTCACCCGCGCCGCGCATGTCGTCCACTACGACCGCTGGTGGAATCCTGCGGTCGAGGAGCAGGCCACCGACCGCGCCTACCGCATCGGCCAGACCCAGCCGGTCCAGGTGCACAGGCTGATCACCGAGGGCACCGTCGAGGACAACATCGCCCAGCTCCTCACCGCCAAGCGGGCACTCGCCGACGCGGTGCTCTCCGGTGGCGAGACCGCGCTGACCGAGCTGTCCGACACCGAGCTGGCCGATCTCGTCTCCCTGAGGAGGTCCGTATGAGCGTCTCCCCTTTCCGGGCGCGATCCGTGGCATCCGGGCGGGCCGCCGCGGCCGACCGGATGGCGCGCGCGGACCGCTCGCGGACGTTCCCGCCGCTGTCGGCCCGCACCGGCGCCCGGGGACTGTTCGCCGAATCCTGGTGGGGCAGCGCCTGGCTGGACGCACTGGAGACCGCCGCCCTCGACACCGCCCGGCTCGCCCGCGGCCGGACGTACGCGCGCGACGGCCATGTCGACACCATCAACGTCACACCGGGCCGGATCCTCGCCACCGTACGGGGCAGCAGACCCCGCCCCTACAGCGCCGAAATCCGCCTGCGGACCCTCTCCGACCAGGAGTGGGACGGCCTGCTCGACGCGATCGCCGCGGAGCCCGCGCAGCTCGCCGCCCTGCTCGCCAAGAAGCTGCCCGCCGCACTCGCCGAGGGGGAGGTACCCCTCCTGCCGGTGCCGGGCGACCTCGTCCCCCGCTGCTCGTGCCCCGATCACGGGCGGCCCTGCAAACACGCCGCCGCGCTCTGCTTCCAGGTGGCCCGCCTCCTGGACGCGGACCCCTTCGTCCTGCTGCTGATGCGCGGCCGCGGCGAACGGGAGCTCCTCGATGAGCTCTCCCGCCGCCATGCCGGCCGCTCCGCCCACGAGGGCCGTGCCGCCGCCCCCGCGCCGGTCCCCGCAGCCCCCGTCGCCCCCGGGGCGGCGGCGCCCGCCACGCCTCGCGGGGTGCTCGCCCGGGACGCCCTCGCCGACCGTCTCCGGCCGCCGCTCCCGCCACCCCTGCCGGTGCCCTCCCACCCCGGCCGGCCCCCGGCGCTCCCCGATGCCGACGGTCTGCCCTTCGACCCGGCCGCCCTGGAATTCCTGGCCGCCGACGCCGCGGCCCGCGCCCACGCCTTCGTATCCGCCACCGGAGCCACCGGAGCCGCCGGAGCCGCCGGAGCCCCCGGTTCCGGCGAGGAACGGCGGCCCGTCCGCGGCCCCTTCCCGGAGCTGCCCCCATGGGAGGACGCCGTCCGCCTGGCGGCCACCGCCCACCCCACCGCCGGGCTGACCTCCGCCACCCGGGCCCTCTACCGCGACCTCGCCGCCGCCACCGGCCGTACCCCGACGGAGGTGGCCCGCTCCGTGGCCGCCTGGCGGCAGGGCGGTGCCGAAGGACTCACCCTCCTCGACACCCCCTGGGACCCCCCGGCCGGCGACTTCGACCGGGCCCGCAGCGCCCTGCTCGCCGCGGACCTTCCGCCCCTGCGCCCGCGCCACAACCACCTCACCGACCCCGAGCGCGGCATCCAGCTGCGCTTCGGCCACGACAACCGCTGGTACCCGTACGAATCCGAGCCCGGCGCCGAGGACTGGTGGCCCACCGGGCCCGCCGACCGCGACCCCGTGGGCGCCCTGACCGCTCTCCTCGCGCGATGACTAATCTCAACGCCGTGGAAGGCCTCGACACACTCACCCGATCCCTCGCCCGGCGCACCCCCGAGCAGCTCGCCGCGCTGCTGACCCGGCACGCCGAGCCGCTCGCCCGCCGCCCCGCCCCCACGCAACTGCGCGGACTGGCAAGCGCATTGTGGTCGTACGAAACCCTCCACCAGCTGGTGATCCACCTCGACCACCCCCGGTTGCAGGTGCTCGCCGCCACGGCCCGGATCAGCCAGGAGCGGGCTGCGCGTGCCGCCCCCCGCCCGGTCGCCCCGGCCCCGGGCGCCGACTACCAGTCCCTGATGGCGCACCGGCTGTCCTTCGCCCACCTGGCCAGCGAACCCGTCCCGCCCGAGGAGGTGTACGCGCAGCTCGGGGCCGCCGGACCGGGCCCCGCGCGCACGGCCGCCGAGACCGCCCTGCACGCCCTGTACGACGACGGTCTGGCCGCGCCGGCCGAGGACGGCACGGTCGTCGTCCCGCCGCGTACCCCGCAGCTCCTGGCCGCCCACGACCTCGGCCCCTTCGCCGCGCACGCCCCGCAGCCCGCCCCGGAGGCCGGCCCCGGCCCCGCCGTCGCGGTCACCGAAGACTCCCTGCTCGATGCGTCGCGGGCCGCCGCGGCGACCCTCGCCGCCACTCTGGAGCGCCTCCTCGCCTCCCTGGCGACGCAGCCCGCCGCGCTGCGCAAGTCCGGTGGCCTGACGCTCCGCGAGATCAAGCGGCTGGCCAAGGCCGCCGGCGCCGACGAACCGCACACCCGGCTCCTGCTCGACCTCGCCCTCGCCGCCGACCTGATCGCGCTGACCCGCACCCCGGCGGGCATCACCGCGCTGCCCACCGGCGCCTACGACGACTGGCTGGGCCGCCCACCGGGCGAGCGCCTCGCCCCCGTACTGGCCGCCTGGTCCGCCCTGTGGGCCGTCCCCACCCACACCCCCTTCGGCGAGACCCCCACCGCGCTCCTACGGGGCCACGACCGGCACGCCCCCGCCCTGCGGCACGCCCTCCTGGCCGCGCTGGACACCGCCCCCCTCGGCGCCGGGGCACCCCTGCCGGCGCCCACCGAACACCCCCCGCTGCCGAACCTCCTCGCCGCCGCCGACTGGCACCGCCCGCTCGCCGTCACCGCACAGCCGCTGGCCGAGGACCGCGCCGCCCACACCCTCCGGGAGGCCGCGTTCCTCGGCCTGAGTGCCCACGGCACGCTCACGCCCCTGGGCCGGGCCCTTCTCGCCGGTCCGCACTCCCTCGGCGAGCCGTTGCGGGACCTGCTGCCGCCGCTCCTCGAACGGGCCCACTTCCAGGCCGATCTGACCGCCGTCGTCACCGGCCGCCCCGCCCCCGCCCTAGACGGACTGCTCGACGCGGCCGCCGACCGCGAATCCGAAGGCCAGGCCGTCACCTGGCGCTTCACCCCCGCCTCCGTACGCCGCGCCCTGGACGCCGGCCGCAGCGCGGGGACCCTCCTCGCCGACCTCAAGGCCGCCTCGGCGACCGGCGGCCTGCCGCAGCCGCTCGGCTACCTCGTCCAGGACACCGCCCGCATTCACGGCCGGATGCGCGTGCTGCCCGCCGCCTGCTGCATCCGCTCCGACGACGAAACCCTCGTGACGGAACTCGCCGCCCACCGCGGCCTGCGCGAGCTGGGGCTGCGGGCCATCGCGCCGACCGTCCTGGTCAGCGGCCGTCCCCCGGCCGCCACCCTGGAGGCCCTGCGCGCGGCGGGCTACGCCCCCGCCCTGGAATCCGACACCGGCGCGACGACGGTCGAACGCCCGCCCACGCACCGGACCACGGCCCCGGCGCCGACCCGCGATCCCGGCGCCCCTCTGGTCCTCGCCCAACGCCTCCTGGCGGAGGCCGGCGACGCCTGACCCGCGGGCCGGTCGGCCCGGCGGACGGGCCCGCGGCTACTCGTACTCCGTGCCGCCCTTGCGCGTGAGATACGCGCCGCTGACCACCTTGGCGATGGCGCGGCCGCCCAGCACCGCGCTGTAGCGGTCGGCCAGCGGACGGACGACCACGCCCTCGCGGACGTGCACCGCCCGCCCGGACAGCGTCTCGCGCCCCTCCGCCAGCTCCATCACCCGCTGCGCGTCGTACGCTCCCGTGAACAGCGTCGGGACCAGCGGCAGCCGACCGTCCAGCACCTCGGTCAGCTCCTCCGGCGCCAGCCAGCGCACCTGTCCGTCGATCTCCACAGAGACGTCGAACACGGCGTACGCGGGCTCCTCCCGGCGGCTGTCCGCGCCGTACCCCAGATCCTGTACGCCGTCGCCGTACACCTCGCCGAAGACGCCGACCCGCGAAGCCCCCAGCTCCGCGGCCAGCTCCGCCGCGACATGGGCCGTGCGATGGGCGCGCACCGCCCGCCAGTACAGGTTCTTCGAGTCCTCCACCAGGGCCAGCCGCTGCGCGCCCAGCCCCTTGGACGTCACCTGGACGCGGTCGTCCCCGGCGCGGTACGTCAGGCAGCACGCCGTGCCGTGCACCTTCTCCGTGACGGCCACCGGCTCGCCCTCGGTGAACACCTCCGGATAGCGCTTGAGGTTCTCGATGTCGACCCACGGCAGCAGATCGGGCGCCGGCTCGGCCTCGCCGCCCATCGAAATCGGCACCGGAGGCACCCATTTCGCGATCCCCAGCTCCGCCGCGAAATCCGTGCCCTCCGCACCCGCACGCGCCAGGTCCCTGCCCTGAAGCGCCCTGGGCCGGCACACGATGCCCTGCGACAGCTCGCCGCGCAGCCGGATCGCCTTGACCCGGTCGGCGGCGGAACCGGCGAGCTTGCCGGTCAGCCCCAGCTCGGCCACCAGCTCCTGGGGCAGCACGGCCTGTTCGGGGATGTACAGGGCGAAGTCACCGGTGCGGTAGACCCCCTTGGCGACGACGGCGCGGTACAGCCCCACCTGGGCGAGCTCCAGCGCATCGGCGTCGGGATGCTCATGGATCGTCACCTGCTCGACCGTGACGCGCAGCGTCGACATGCCCGTTCCCCGTTCCTGTGCACGGCAGTTGCACCGTGGCTCTCCGGTTCGCGGTGCCGCGCGGTGCGGCACCCCGCCACCACTGTGATCGATGGCCGGGCGCCGGGCGAACGGATTTTCCCTACGGGGGAGGGCCGGCCCGTCAGCGCTCCGCCGGTTTGCGCCGGCCGGCCGCGGTCGCCGACACGGGTACCGGGACGGCCGGGCGCGTGGAGCGGGCCGTGGGAGCGGACGGCATCACGTCGACGTAGGCACGGCGGACCGGGGAACGGCCGATGGCGGAGCCGAGCACGCCGTTGACGGCGCCGCGTACGAACCGGCCGGCCGCGGACGGCCGCTGCCCGGTGGGGGCGGTGGGGCGCGCCTGGCCGGTGGCCGGTGTCCAGGGCGCCTGGGCGATGCGCGCGAGGGACTGCTGCACGCTGCGGGCGAGGGCCGGTTCGTCCAGCCCGCGCCGGCGCAGCGCGTCCCGCAGGGCAAGGGCGCTGTGCGCGGCGATGGACAGGCCCTGACCGTAATCGGGGGTGAACGCGGCGACCGCGCCGCCCAGGGCGACGAAACCCGTGGGCCAGCACCGCAGACGTGCGTAGTGCCGCAGCCTGCTGGCGGAGTCGCGGGAGACGCGGACCTCGCTCAGCGGCTCGGCGTCGGCTATCAGGTCGCCGATGGCGGAGTGGGGTATGCGGCGGGCGAACGACACGAACCGGTCGGCGTGTTCGGACGGCCGGTCGGCTCCGGCGCCGGTGAGGGTGACCAGCCAGCGGCCGTCCTCGATGGGGACCAGCGTCGCCGTCCGCCCGGGGCCCTGGTGGTCCTCCGGGGCCGAACGGTCGGTGAGCACCGGGCAGTTCTCCTTGCCGGGCGGTGCGCGGAAGATCCGGGTGGCGCAGACGATGCCGTGGTCGGCGAGCTCTTCGCGCACGGCGGGCAGGCCCAGTGCGGCCAGCCGGCCGGGTGTGGTGGAGCCGCGCCCGGTGGCGTCGACGACGAGATCGGCGTCCAGGCGGCGGGCCCTGCCGGTGACGGTGTCCCGGACGCGTACCCCGGTGATGTGCTCCGCCGTCCCGGTCAGCTCCTCGGCTTCCGTGCCGTCGAGGACGCCGATGCCCTCGAGGGCCGGGACCTGCTCGCGGACGACCCTGTCGAGCAGGTCGCGGGAACAGGCGATCACGCACTGCGCGGGCCGGCGGGGTAACCAGCCCTGGGGTGCGGGGCCGGACGGCAGCGGCATGAGGCGGGCCCCCTCGGCCAGCCACCCTTCGACGACGCCGGGCAGCAGCTCGTCCACGGACCGGGCGCCGTCCGCCGACAGCAGATGCGCGTGCCGGGCCTGCGGAAGGTCCGTGGGCAGGGCGCGGGTACGCGGCAGCCGGTCCCGCTCGACGATGACGACATCGGCGTGTTCGGACAGCGCCGCGGCGGCCAGCATCCCCGTGAAGCCGCCGCCCAATACCACGGCGAGATACGGGTGGGTGAACTGGAGCCCGGTGGTGCTCGTACTGCTCGACGCGTTCATGGGCAGTGCCTTTCTCGGCGGGGGCGCGTGGTTCCCCTGCGGTAGCGGGTCGCGTCCAGAAAGGGCGGTGCCGCATTCACGCGGGAGTGCCGGCGCGCGGCAGCGATGACAGCGTCGGTGGCGGCCGCGATCGAGGCCGTCAGTGAGGCGGGCAGAGAAGCGGAGGCGGACCGCAGGAGGCGCAGTGGCGCGGACGGCAGCGGCTGTGCCCTTTGAAGGTCCCGGCAGGCCGGCGCGAACGCCGGCCTGCCGCCCCCCGATTTCCCCATCATGATTCCCCCTCAGGCCGTGCCCGCCCCCTCGCACGCAGGGCCGCACCCGCCGCCACCCGCCCGTCTCACCGGGTGGGGTGGGCCGACGCGACTGCCTCGCGGAACGCGCGCCGCCCCTGGGGGCGTGGCCGTCACATCCGGTCGACGGCGGACACAGTTCCGGATCGTAGGCGGCGGAGATCTCTTCCGGTAGCCGGAAGAAAACGAAGGGCGCGTAGGAGCCACCCCGCGCGTACTGTTGGGTAGATCTATTGCAAATCGCCCTAAGGGGCGGAAAACATCTCACTGCTTTCTCACCTCGCGAGAAAGCCGCCGGATATGTGTCGCCGGACGCGGAGAGACGGCGCGCGAAAGGCCGGATGGTTGGCGCGAATTGATCGGGTGAGGGCGGGTCCGCGGGCGCCGTGCCTACCCTGTGCGGGCACCGCACCTGAGAACCCGAGGGAGAGTCGTGCGCGCGATTGTGATGCGAGAATTCGGCGGCCCGGACGTGCTGCGGCTGGAGGACGTGCCCGAACCCGCGCCCCGCGGCGGCCACTCCCTGGTCGAGGTGACCCTGGCCGGCGTC
Source organism: Streptomyces sp. NPDC053427 (assembly GCF_044544985.1). Classification (NCBI taxonomy): domain Bacteria; kingdom Bacillati; phylum Actinomycetota; class Actinomycetes; order Kitasatosporales; family Streptomycetaceae; genus Streptomyces; species Streptomyces sp. NPDC053427. The sequence continues at coordinate 302,662 of NZ_JBITYA010000008.1, forward strand.
AACTACGCGGACGTGCATGTCCGCGGGGACTCCTACCTCGCGCCCGTCGAACTGCCCTACATACCCGGCAACGAGGTCGTGGGCACCGTGGACGGCGGCCGGCGCGTCGTCGGGCTGACCCGGGGCGGCGGATACGCCGAGCGGACGCTGCTGCACCGCCGCGTCACCTGGGACGTGCCCGACGACATCACCGACGAACAGGCCATCGCGCTGGCCCTCCAGGGCAACAGCGCCTGGCATCTGCTCTTCACCGCGCTGCGCATCACCGAGGGCGAGACCGTCGTCGTCCCGGCCGCGGCCGGCGGCGTCGGCTCGCTGGCCGTCCAGCTTGCCGTGCACGCCGGCGCCAAGGTCGTCGCCCTCGCCGGATCGGAGGCCAAGCGCAAGGTGGCGGCGGAGCTGGGCGCCCATGCGGTGGTCGACTCCACGGCGGACGATCTGACCGAACGCATCGTGGCGGCGGCCGGCGGCCCGGTGCAGGCCGCGCTGGAGATGACCGGCGGTGCCACCTTCGCGGCGACCCTCGCCGCCGTCGCCCCGCGCGGCCGGCTCGCGGCGTACGGCTTCGCCGGCGGCGAACTGGCGAGCGTGCCGACCCGGGAGCTGATGGAGCGGTCCCTCACGGTCTCGGGCTTCTGGCTCCCGCAGCTCTACGCCGACCGCACCGCCCTGCCGACCTCCATGCGTGCCCTGTTCGACGCGGTGGCCGACGGCCGGCTCAAGCCGCTGCTCGGCGCGACCTACGCCCTCGGTGAGGCGGCGCGCGCGCATCACGATCTGGCCGCGCGCACCCCGACCGGGAAACTCGCCCTGGACGTCGCCCGGTAGCCGAGGGCGCAGGACGGGCACAACGGCTTCGGGAGGGCATCCCGGAGCCGTCCGCCCGGGGCAGCACAGAGGGCCGCGAGCGACGGGGGTGCCGGCTCGCACCACATATGCCGTGCGCCTTCGGGCGCGGATCACTGCCAGGGGAGAGAGCACACGATGGGCAACAGCACCACAGCGCCGGGAGCCGCGGCTTCGGCCGCCGCCACCTCCTCCGACGGGGGTACCCCCTGCTCGAGCGCAGCCGGGAGCTCGGGGGAGGGCACCGCGGCCGTGGCGCAGCGCCGCCCGGGCCGCGCCAAGAACCCGGGCCAGGCCCCCAAGGGTGCTGCGGCCGCGGGCGCGCGGACGTCGGGATCCGGCCATGCCGAGCGGGTCTTCCTCGTCCAGACGGCCTTCGCCGAACTCGGCGGATACGCCCATGGACCGGGGGAGATAGCCGAATTCACCGGCCTGGACGACTCCGTCGTCTACCGCATCCTGCAGTCCGGTATCTACCAGAGCATCTTCGAACGTGTGGACCGCGGCCTCTACCGGCTGCGCACGTCCGCCGCCCAACTGGCCTTCACCGCCCTCGACCACCGCCTCGACGGCGACGCCACGCAAACGGCGCTGCGCGCGCTGCGTGAGGCCACCGACGGCGGGCTGGCGTTCCTCTACATGGTGGCGCCGTTCTCCGGCGCGCAGCGGCAGTGCGTCGACATGGCCGTCGGCGACTCCGACCTCGCCGAGCTGGGGATGACGCCCCGCGATGTGCTGTCGGTGACCCGCTCGCTGCGCACCGGCGCTTCCGGCCGCACGATCCTCGCCTACCTGCCCCGGGTGCTCCAGCAGCGGGTGCTGGCCGAGCCCGTCCCCGACCAGGCGGGGCCCGGTGTCTTCCGGGACAACGACGCGCTGCTGGCGTCCCTGGCGGAGGTCCGCGACCTCGGCCATGCGCTCGGGTACGAGGAGTGCATGGCGGGCTGGAATTCCTGCGCGGCGCCGATCATGTGGGACGGCTCCATCATGGGCTCGGTCCTGCTCCTCAAGCCCAAGCAGGCGATGCCGCAGCCGCCCGAGAGCGCCATCGAGGCGACGAAGGAGGCGGCGGCCGAACTCAGCCGCCACGGAGCCGCCCGCCCGTCCGCGGACGAGGCCTGAACCTCGGCAACAAGGAACCACGGACGGCACCCTCTCCGGCGGTCCCACCCCCGGCTCCCCACCGGACCGCCCGGCGCCGCGCGGACCCGGCGGGGCTCCTCTCCGGCAGCCGGGCACAATGACAGGGTGCGGCTCGAAGCGATCACCTGGGAACGGCTGACCGACGCCCTCGCCGACCACATCGCCGCGATGACGGCGACGGACGGGAGCCCCTGGCTGCGCATCGCGGTCGACGGGGCTCCGGCCCCCCTGCTCCCGGCTGCGCGCGAGCAGGGGGCGCCGTTGTCCTCGCCGGGCGAGCTGGCCGGGCGGCTCGCCGAGGCGCTGCGGATCCGGGGGCGGGCGGTGCACAAGGCCGGCACCTTCGGCTTTCTGCGCCCCGCCTCCCTGCGGCTGGAGTACGGCCGCGAGGACCCCGAGGCCTTTTACGACGAGTGGTTCGACCGGCGGGCCCTGTGGCGCGAGGTGTTCCAGCCGCTGGACCCGGGCGGCACCGGACGGGTGCTTCCGGACCTGTGGGATCCCGTGGCGGACCGCGCCACCCGCAGCGGATACGTGGAACTCCCGCCCGGCGGCGTCCTGGTGCTGCACGGACCGCTGCTGCTCGGACACTGGTTTCCCTTCGATCTCACGGTGCACCTGAAGCTGTCGCCCGCCGCGCTCGCCCGCCGTACGCCGCCGGACCGGCGCTGGACGCTGCCCGCGTTCGCCCGCTACGAGGACGAGACGCGGCCGGAGGAGGCGGCCGATGTCGTCGTACGGGCCGACGATCCCCGCCGGCCGGCCTGGAGCGGGCTCGGCTGAGCGTCGCCGGAGCGCCCGGAGCAGGCCCCGCGCCCGGGGCCGTCAGACGAGCTGCCGGATCTCGCCGCGGACGCGGTAGAAACCGCCCGAGGCAGGCGACAGGTCCTCGACGACATAGCGCATCCCGGGACGGCGTATATGGCGGGGGAACTGGACGTTCCAGGACGGTTCATAGCCCTCGGAGACCACATGGACCCGCAGCCGGCCGCCCTCCTGGATGCACTCCACCACGATCCCGGAGGCCCCGGCGGACGCCACCGTCTGCACCGTGGCGGACGGGGTGTAAGTGGGCAGCGCGGCGGCCGACTTGATGTCCCGGGCGACCGGGACCGTGCCCGACCGGGCGGCGGCGATCGCCGCGTCGCTCGCGTCCACACACACCAGGGAGCCGTCGGTGGTCACCATGTACAGCTTCTCGTCCAGATACTGCATCGACAGCGCCGAGCCGCCGCCCGTGCCCAGCTTCCACAGGCGGGTGCCGTCGGCGGCGAAGCAGTACACCGAGGAGGCCGAGTCCCCGGCGAAGACATAGCGGCCGTCGAGGGCGGTGGCGCAGGAGTAGACGACCGTGTCGCAGCCGTAGGTGGCCTCCACCGCGCCGGTGGCCTTCGCCAGCCGCTGGACGACGCGCTTGTCGGTGCCGGCGTACACCGCACGGTCCTCCTGCCAGCCGAACAGCACCGCGCCCTTGGTCGGGGCGTGCCACAACTCGCCGCTGCCGTCGGCGCGGTAGGCGGTGACGCCCTGGCGATGGCCGTGGTAGACGGCGTGCTCGTCGCGCCGCACCATCCAGGCGTGCTCGCCCGGACTGCGCCGCGACCACTGGTACTCGTCCTCGTGGTCGATGACGGTCAGGCCGCCGCTGCGGTCCGCGACGTTGAGGATGCCCTCGCGGATGTCCAGCCAGAAGATGTCGACGTCGGGCGCGATGTCGTAGGCGGCGAACGGCAGCTTCGAGGACAGGTCGTAGACCTTGCCGTCGTCGCAGCCGGCGTAGATCCAGAAGTCGTCCGCCACCAGGCACTTGACGCCGTCGGGGAGCTGATAGCGGGCGAGCACCTCGCCGTCGTGTCCGAGGGTGTGGACATCGCCGTTCTGGTTTCCCACCCAGCAGCGGTCCTCGGCGATATGGATGCCGAACGTGGCGGCGCCCGTGCGGAACCGCCACAGCACCGGCGCGACCGCGCGCGCCGTCGACGGCGCGGAGGCGACCTGGCGCCGCGTCACCGGCCGGGCGACGCGCTGTCCCTGGACGGCGGGGGCGTACCCCTTGCGGACCTTTTCGCCGATCTTCCTGGCGGCCGCGGCCTGCGCCTTCTCGTGCGTCGGGAACGCCGAGGACTGCTGCTGGCCGGCCGCCCCGATCCGGCCGTAGCGCACCGAGACGACCGTGCCGGAAACCGTCACCTCGTAGAACTTGTGGGCGCCGCCGCCCTCTTGGGACAGCTCCATATACGTCGTGGTCCCGGACATGGCGAACTCCCTCCCCGGACGGTCCCGACGACCGTCCCCCGCTGCTGAAAACCGTACGACCCACCACTGACAATCGGTCCTCGAGCGCGGGCGGGGGACCGCCCGCAACCCCTCCGACGAGGGCGGATAGCGTGAGGTCATGACCACGTCATCCACGCCTCCCGCATCCGACGACGCCACGCCGCTGCCCGGCCGCGAGGGCCCCACCGCGACCGTGGAAGCGCTGCCGCGCTCCGTCGGCACCGTCAAGACGTCCTACGCGCCCGACCACGACGGCGACCCGGACCCCGGGGAGATCGTGTGGACCTGGGTGCCCTACGAGGAGAACGACGGCCGCGGCAAGGACCGGCCCGTCCTCGTCGTCGCCCGCGAGAGCGCCGGCACGTTGCTGGCCGTGCAGCTCTCCAGCAAGCGGCACAACAACGACCGGGACTGGGTCGCCATCGGCGTCGGCCCCTGGGACCGCGCGGGCCGCGACTCCTGGGTGGCGGTGGACCGGGTGCTGCGGGTGCACCCGGCCGGGATGCGGCGCGAGGCCTGCGCACTGGACCGGGGCCGCTTCAACCTGGTCGTCAACCGGCTGCGGGAACGCTACGGCTGGCGCTGACGGCCCGGCACCGTACACCGGGAGCGGTCAGGCGTCCGCCAGGGCCAGCAGCTTGGTGACGGTGTTCCAGTTACGCGAGGTGGCCGTCACCCCGAGCGGGGCGCGGCCCACCGCATCGGCGAGCTTGGAGCGGCCGATGCCGTTCGGGCACCACAGATACAGTTCGCGCCCGGTCAGCCGGAAGTGGTCGGGCGCGAACGCGGCCGCATCGAGCGCGTCCAGCCGGGAGGTGTCGGCCGGCGCCGCCGACAAGAAGGTGACATGCAGGCTCTTGGGCTCCGCTGTGGCCTGCGGAAACGGATTCGCGGCGACGACGGCGGCCAGCTCGTCCCGGGTCCGGACGACGACCGGCACCGTCAGGCCCAGATCGGCGGCGATCCGGTCGTGGATCATCCGGGCCGTCTCCGCCGGCGGTGTCTCCGGGGTGGCGAAGACGATATTGCCCGTCTGCAGCAGGACGGAGACGTCCTGGAAGCCCAGGGCCTGCGCCAGCTCCAGCTGTTGCGCCTTGGGGAAGCGGTTGTGGCCCCCGACGTTGATGCCGCGGAGCAGAGCGATCTGACGGGACATGGCACTGCCCTTCACAGGAGCCGGACACCGGCTGGGGAAAACGGGACACGGTCAGAACAGCGGTGCGGGCAGGACGCCCTCCAGCGCCAGCAGCAGCCGTTTGGTCTCCAGGCCGCCGCCGAAGCCGCCGATACCGCCGTCGCTGGCGACGACCCGATGGCAGGGCACGACGACCGGGAGCGGGTTGGAGCCCATCGCCGCGCCCACCGCGCGGGCGGCACCCGGCTCCCCGACCCGGTCGGCGAGGTCCTGATAGCCGACGACGCTGCCGTAGGGGACCCCGTCGGCCAGGGCGTGCAGGACCCGGGCGTTGAAGCCGGACGACAGCGACCAGTCCAGGGGGACCGAGAAGGACCGCAGCTCGCCGGAGAAATAGGCGGCGAGCTCGGCGCCGGCCGTCTCGAGGTGGGGTATCCCGGGGAGCGGCGGTCCGCCGAAGTACTGCTCCAGTCGGGTCAGCGCACGGCGGCTGGTCCGCTCGTCGGCATGGAAGACCACCTGGACCAGGCCCTCGCGGGTCGCGGCGAGCAGCAGCGGTCCGATGGGGGTCTCCCGCCGCGTCCAGGCCCAGTCGCGGCGGGCGGTGCGGTCCGCGCCCGGCTCCGGTCCCGGCGGCGTCGCCGGACCTGTCCCCTGCGCGGTCTGCTCGTAATGCGTCACGTGATCAGAGTAGGACCCGCCACTGACATCGCGCCGGGGAACGGGCGCCGCGGAACGAGCGCCGGGGGAGGAAGCCGGGAAGCGCGCCGGGGCAGGGCATCGGACGCAGGGTGCCGGGGGCCGGGTGCGGGCGGGGCCGGGCTCCGGTGCTGCTCCCGCGCCCCGCCCGTCGTCCGGCAGGGGCGCGCTCAGTCGTCGCTGGTCTCCAGCGCCTCGCGGATCTCGTCGGCCTTGTTGCTGATGATGCCGTCGACACCCGTCCGGGCGAGGCCGACCGCCTTCGTGCCGTCGTCGACGGTCCAGGTGTAGAGCTGCAGTCGGCGCCCGTGCGGGCCCTGCAGCCCGTGCACGGCGTTGACGTAGCCGGGCGTGACCGTCGTGTAGTTGGGGTTGATCTGGTCGCAGAACTCCGCGTACGTGGGGAGGTCGGCGACCGACGGATTGCCGAGGAAGCCCGTTTTGACGTCCGGCCGGATGCTGTGGACGGTCTTGATGGAGTCGGCGTTGAAGCTCTGGACGACCAGCCGGCGCTTGACGTGGTTCCTGTCCAGCCAGCCCTGGTGGCGCAGCTGCATCAGGGTCTGCAGCTCGATGCCGGGGTAGAGCTCCGGCGACTTGAGCTCCAGCAGGAGCTTTTGGCCGTTGTCCTCGACCTCGTCCATGTAGTCCTCGAGCGTGGGCACCCGCTCACCCTCGAACTTCGGACTGAACCAGCTGCCCGCGTCCAGCTTCTCGATCTCGTTGAGGGTGAAGTCCTTGACGTTCCAGGGCTTCCGGTCGGGGAAGACCTGCTCGACGTTGGTGGTCCGGGCCAGCGAGTTGTCGTGCAGGATGACCAGCTCGCCGTCCTTGGTGCGCTGGACGTCGTTCTCGACCCAGACGTCGCCGAGCCGGTGGGCCGCGTCGATGGAGGCCAGGGTGTTCTCGGGGGCGTGTGTCGGGGCGCCGCGGTGGGCGATGGTCACTGTGCCGTGCCCGGTGGTCGCGGCCTGCGCGGTGGTGCCGGAGACGATGAGCGTGGACAGACCCATGAGCGCACCGGCGACAACGGTGGCGACGGGACGAATACGCATACGGACTCCTCGTGACGTCGGGGACGTGAACTGACCTGGAGTGACGTGCACCGGTCATACGAGCGGAGGCTCGCAGCCGGGCCGTAGCGGTAGGTAGTCGGAAGATGGCCGGGAAATGAAGGCGAAATGGCCCGTGTTCCGTGTGAGCGACGTAGTTGCAGGATGCCCGTAACCGCCGTGCAGCAGACGTGCGCCCGACGCCGTCCAACTTGCCGGAGCCTCGGCATCCGCGCATCTCGACCGACGCCTCGTCACCCGTAGCGCTTGTGACCGGTTTTGCCCCCGGAGACCCGCCCCGGCACCACCCCGATGACGGCCGCCGCACCCGGCCCCGCAGCGGACCCACGAGGTCAGACCCGCCCGAGCGGGCCACGGCCCCGGCCGGCCCGCGGCGGTGACCGCTGCGGCGGGGCTCCGCGAGCGGGCCGCCGAGGGCCCGCGACGGGCGGCGGCCATTCGCGCGAATCTGCTGGTCGGAGCGTTTGCCACGCCGGTTGTCAGTGGCGGGTCGTACGGTGGATCCCATGCGGCCCGTATCAAAGATCGAACGCACGGTGGCGCCCTTCGAGGTCGTCAGCCCCTACCAGCCCAATGGCGACCAGCCGGCGGCCATCGCCGAGCTGGAGCGGCGCATCCGCGGCGGTGAGAAGGATGTCGTCCTGCTGGGTGCGACAGGCACCGGCAAATCGGCGACCACCGCGTGGATGATCGAGAAGCTGCAGCGCCCGACGCTCGTCATGGCGCCCAACAAAACCCTCGCGGCGCAGCTCGCCAACGAATTCCGCGAGCTGCTCCCCAACAACGCCGTCGAGTACTTCGTCTCCTACTACGACTACTACCAGCCCGAGGCGTACGTCCCGCAGTCCGATACGTACATCGAGAAGGACTCCTCCATCAACGAGGAGGTCGAACGCCTGCGCCACTCCGCGACGAATTCGCTGCTCACGCGGCGGGACGTCATCGTGGTCGCCTCGGTGTCCTGCATTTACGGCCTGGGTACGCCGCAGGAGTACGTCGACCGGATGGTGCCCCTGAAGGTCGGCGACGAAATCGACCGCGACCAGCTGCTGCGCCGCTTCGTCGACATCCAGTACACCCGCAACGACGTCGCCTTCACCCGCGGCACGTTCCGGGTCCGCGGCGACACCATCGAGATCTTCCCGGTCTACGAGGAGCTGGCCGTCCGGATCGAGATGTTCGGCGACGAGATCGAGGCGCTCTCCACGCTCCACCCGCTCACCGGCGAGGTGATCAGCGACGACCGGTCGCTGTACATCTTCCCGGCCAGCCATTACATCGCCGGCCCCGAGCGCATGGAGAAGGCCATCGCCGGGATCGAGACCGAGCTGGCCGAGCGCCTGGCCACCCTGGAGAAGCAGAACAAGCTGCTGGAGGCCCAGCGGCTGCGGATGCGCACCACCTACGACATCGAGATGATGCGGCAGATCGGCTCCTGCTCGGGCATCGAGAACTACTCGATGCACATGGACGACCGCGAGCCCGGCTCCGCGCCCAACACCCTCATCGACTACTTCCCGGACGACTTCCTCCTGGTCATCGACGAGTCGCATGTCACCGTCCCGCAGATCGGCGCGATGTACGAGGGCGACGCCTCCCGCAAGCGCACCCTGGTCGAGCACGGCTTCCGGCTGCCGTCCGCCATGGACAACAGGCCGCTGAAGTGGGAAGAGTTCCTCGGGCGCATCGGCCAGACCGTCTATCTGTCCGCGACCCCGGGCAAGTACGAACTCGCGCGCGGCGACGGCTTCGTGGAGCAGATCATCCGCCCGACCGGCCTGGTCGACCCGGAGGTGGTCGTCAAGCCCACCGACGGGCAGATCGACGACCTGGTGCACGAGATCCGCGCGCGGACGGAGAAGGACGAGCGCGTCCTGGTCACCACCCTGACCAAGAAGATGGCCGAGGACCTCACGGACTACTTCCTGGAGCTCGGTATCCAGGTCCGCTATCTGCACAGCGACGTGGACACCCTGCGGCGCGTGGAGCTGCTGCGCGAGCTGCGGTCCGGCGAGTTCGACGTCCTGGTGGGCATCAACCTGTTGCGCGAGGGCCTCGACCTGCCCGAGGTGTCGCTGGTGGCCATTCTGGACGCCGACAAGGAGGGCTTCCTGCGCTCCGGCTCCGCGCTGATCCAGACGATCGGACGCGCCGCCCGCAACGTCTCCGGCCAGGTCCACATGTACGCCGACAAGATCACCGCGGCGATGGAGAAGGCCATCGACGAGACCAACCGCCGCCGGGAGAAGCAGCTCGCGTACAACAAGAAGAACGGCATCGACCCGCAGCCGCTGCGGAAGAAGATCGGCGACATCGTGGCGACCATCGCGCGGGAGGAGATCGACACCCAGGAACTGCTCGGCACGGCCTACCGCAAGCCGTCCGAGGGCGCGGGCGGCAAGGGCGGCAAGGCGGCGGCCCCGGTGCCCTCCCTCGGCGCGAAGGGCAAGGGCGGCAAGGGCGGGGTGGCCGTGACGGACCGCCCGGCCGCCGAACTGGCCGAGCTCATCGAGGAGATGACCGAGCGGATGCGGGCCGCCGCGGCCGAGCTGCAGTTCGAGGTCGCGGCCCGGCTCCGCGACGAGGTCGGCGAACTGAAGAAGGAACTGCGCCAGATGAAGGAGGCCGGCGTGAAGTGAGCGGCGTCGCCACACGTCCGGAGCAGGGGGCCTCCCCGCTCCGGGTGTGTTGCAGAAACGCCACAAAACGCGGGGCGCGGAGGCCCTTGCCCCGTCGTCGTGCGTAGGGTCGAAGGCACCGCCGGAAAAGCGGGCGGAGAAGTACGGAGAGGGGACGGCGCGTGTCGGTCAATTTGTCCAAGGGGCAGGGCATCAGCCTGCAGAAGTCCGACGGAGGCACCCTGACCGCGGTGCGGATGGGGCTGGGCTGGCGCTCGGCGCCGCGCCGTGGCCTGTTCGGACGGCGCACCAACGAGATCGACCTCGACGCCTCGGCGGTGCTGTTCGCCGACAAGAAGCCCGTCGACGTCGTGTTCTTCCAGCACCTCGTCAGCGACGACGGTTCGGTGCGGCACACCGGCGACAACCGGGTCGGCGGCGCCGGCCAGGGCGGCGACGACGAGGCGATCCTCGTCGACCTCGCGCGGATTCCGGTGCACATCGACCAGATCGTGTTCACCGTCAACTCCTTCACCGGCCAGACCTTCGCCGAGGTCCAGGACGCCTTCTGCCGGCTGGTCGACGAGACCAACGGCCAGGAGCTGGCCCGCTACACCCTCACGGGCGGCGGCCAGTACACCGCGCAGGTCATGTCCAAGGTGCACCGCGCGGGCAGCGGCTGGGCGATGACCGCCATCGGTGAGCCCTCCAGCGGTCGCACCTTCCAGGACCTGGTGCCCGCGATGCTGCCGCACCTGTAACCACCGCACCGCAGCGGCAGCGCGCACCGGGCCGCGCCGCCGCACCCCGGGCACCGCGCCCGGCGCCCGGCCCGGGACGTACGCCAAGCAGGGGGAACACACCGATGACGGCCGAGCTGGTCCGTGGGCAGAACCATCCGCTGGACCGGACCCGTGTGGAGATCCGCATCACCGCGGGCGGGCCCGTCATCGCCGGGGTCACGCTCGGCGATGAGCGGGGCACGCTGTCGGGCGTCGAGGCGGTGGCCCATCCGGGAGCGCCCCGCCGCCCGGGCATCGAGGTGCCCCGCCAGGCGGCGTCCGAGCACCGTGTCGCGGTCGACCTCGACGCGCTGCCGGAGGCCGTCCACCGGGTCAGCGTGCTGCTCGCGCTGCCCGCCGGGGCCGGCTCGCCGGCCGGCTTCGGCGCGGCCGCCGCACCCCGCGTGGCCATCACCGGCCTCGACGGCGGCCCGCTCGCCGGGTACACCATCACCGGCCTGGGCGCCGAGGCCGCCGTCGTCGCGGTGGAGCTGTACCGCAGACAGGGCGCCTGGAAGGTGCGCGCGGTCGGCCAGGGCTACGCCGACGGCCTGGTGGCCATGCTGCGCGACCAGGGGCTGCCGCAGGCGGCCGAGCTGGCCGCGGAGATCGAGGAGGCGGTCAGCCTGGGCCAGGCCCGCGCGGTGCCGTCCCCCAAGCTCTCGGCTTCGCTCGAGCAGGGGGCACCCCCATCGGTGGCGGCCGGCCGCGCCGAACAGCCCGGTGCGGCACCGGCGGCTCCCACCGCCTCCGCACCCGGCGACGGCCCCATCGACTACCGCCATCCCCAGCGGCGTACCGCCCCGGCCCCCGCGGTCCCCGCCGCCCCGGCCGCGTCGGACGCCCCGCCGGCCCCGGAGGCCGGTGACGCCGCCGGGTGGAGCATGGACGAGCGGCTCTACAACCAGGTCTGGGGCATGTTCGAGGACCTGGCCCGCTCGGTGGCGGCCTACCGCAGCGCCTGCGACTTCGCCGCGTCCCGCCTGGAGCAGGAACTCGACAAGGCCCTCGCCGACCCGCGCAGCCGCATGGGCGCGGCCGCCGACGTCGCCCGCGCCACCGCCCGCGACAAGCACGCCGCCCTGGTGGCCCAGGCCCGCGAGGCCCTCGACCGCGACCTCGCCCAGCTCGCCGCCGAATCGGACGTCGTCGAGCCGGCGCTGCCGCCCGCCTACGCCCGCTGGGACAGCCCCGTATGGCAGGGCTATCACGTCCCGCTGGAGCCCCCGATGGCCTTCCGCCTGGGCGATCTGCACCTCCCGGAGGTCCTGGACCTGCGCATCCCCATGCTCGTGCGCCTCCCCCTGGAGCGCGGGCTGTGGATCGACAGCGGACCGGCCGGCTACGCCCCCGCCCTGGACCTCGAGCGCGAGTACCCCCGCCGGGAGCTGGGCAGCGCGCTCACCGACGGGCCGCCGGACGAGGCCGAGCTGCGCCGCCTCGCCCTGGACGCCGCCGTCGCGGTCGCCGCCCGGCTGCTGGCCGTCCATCCGGCCGGAGACCTCGCCGTCCAGGTCATCGACCCCGGCGGTACGGCGGTGCCCGCGCTCGCCCCGCTGCTGGAGACCGGCGCGCTGCGCGAGCCCCCGGCCCCCGGCGCCCAGGGGGTGGCCGCGACCCTGGAGGCGCTGACCCGGCGGGTGGATCTCGTCCAGATGGCGGTGCGCAACCGCGCCGCGGATTCCCTGCCGCCGGACGTCGACATCGCCGAACAGCTGGTGATCGTGCACGACTTCCCGCACGGCTTCGACGACCGGGCCGTCACCCGGTTGCGCTATCTGGCCGACGAGGGCCCGGCGGTCGGGGTGCATCTGCTGATGGTCGCCGACCGCGCCCAGGCCCAGGAGTACGGCCCGATCCTGGACCCGCTGTGGCGGTCCCTGCTGCGCATCACGCCGGTGCCCGACGCCCATCTCGCCGACCCCTGGGTCGGGCACGCCTGGACGTACGAGCCGTCGCTCGCGCCCAGGGGCAGCCAGGTCCTGCGCCAGGTCCTCGGCCGCCTCGCCCAGGCCCGTCCCGCACACCGCCACTGACGCCCGACGTCCCGCCATCGGGCGTCCCCGCCTCCTGACATCTAGCCCCTGACCTGGAGTTTTACCCTTCCCTTTACTCTTCCTTGGTCTTCCTTTACTCTTTCAGGGCGGAGGGGAGTATTCCTGCTATCCCTGCTACGACGTACCCGTCATCACGGATTGCGAGTGTGACGAGATCCCGGGGCGTCGGCCCGGCACTGCGACCGCCAGCGGCGCGGTCCCGGGTGGAAGAGACCTCCGGCAGCGACGACGCTGTGAGTGCCGTACGACTCTGCCGGAGGAGCAGTGGACGTTTCCCTGACCCTGTGGGCGCTGACCATTCTTGGTCTGTGCGCCCTGATCGCCGCCGATTTCTTCATCGGCGGCCGCAAACCGCACGAGGTCTCCCTCAAGGAGGCCGGAATCTGGACCGGTGTCTGGATCGCGCTTGCCGCGCTGTTCGGCCTCGGGCTGCTGATCTTCGGCGGCACCGCGCCCGCCGGTGAGTTCTTCGCGGGCTTCATCACCGAGAAGTCCCTGAGCGTCGACAACCTCTTCGTCTTCGTGCTGATCATGGCGAAGTTCGCGGTCCCGACGATCTACCAGCAGCGGGTGCTGATGGTCGGCGTGCTGATCGCGCTGGTGCTGCGCGCCGGCTTCATCGGGGCCGGCGCCGCGATCATCGCCAACTTCTCCTGGGTGTTCTACATCTTCGGCGCGTTCCTCATCTGGACCGGGTGGAAGCTCATCAAGGAGGCGCGCGCCGAGGAGGAGGACGAGGAGTTCGAGGAGAACCGCTTCCTCAAGATGGTCGAGAAGCGCTTCCCGTCGACCGACAAGTACCACGGCACCAAGCTGTTCGTCGTCGAGAACGGCAGGCGGCTGATGACGCCGATGCTGATCGTCATGCTGGCGATCGGCACCACCGATGTCCTGTTCGCACTGGACTCCATCCCGGCGATCTTCGGTCTCACCCAGGACCCGTACATCGTCTTCACCGCCAACGCCTTCGCCCTGATGGGCCTGCGGCAGCTGTACTTCCTGATCGGCGGGCTGCTCAAGAAGCTGGTCCACCTCTCGTACGGCCTGTCGGTGATCCTCGGGTTCATCGGGGTGAAGCTGGTGCTGCACGCGCTGCACGAGTCCGGGGTGCCCGTTCCGGAGATCGGCATCCCGCTCTCGCTGGGCGTCATCTGCGCGGTCCTCGTCGTCACGACGATCACCAGCCTTCGCGCCTCGAAGAAGCAGGCGGCGGCCGAGGCGAAGGCCAAGGACGACATCCACGCCTGACGGCGCCGCGGCCCGTGACCCCGTACGGCTACAAGGTCACCGGCCGCGACGGCGAACGGCTACCAGCCGCGCTCGCGCCACTCGGCCAGATGCGGCCGCTCGGCGCCGAGCGTGGTGTCGTCGCCGTGGCCCGGATAGACCCAGGTCTCATCGGGCAGCCGGTCGAAGAGCTTGGTCCGTACGCCCTCGATCAGGCTGGCGAAGTTCTTGGCGTCGCCCCAGGTGTTGCCGACGCCGCCGGGGAAGAGGCAGTCCCCGGTGAACAGATGCGGGGCGCCGTGCGGGTCGTCGTAGACCAGGGCGATGCTGCCCGGGGTGTGGCCGACCAGGTGGCGCGCGGTCAGTTCGACGCGCCCGACGGTGAGGGTGTCGCCGTCCTCGACCGGGACGTCCGTGGGGACCGGAATGCCCTCGGCGTCGTACCGCCCCGCGTACGTCCGCGCGCCCGTCGCATCGACCACCTCGCGCAGCGCGCCCCAGTGGTCACCGTGCCGGTGCGTGGTCACCACGGAGGCGATGCCGCTGTCGCCGATCAGCGCGAGCAGCGTGTGCGGATCGGCCGCCGCGTCGATCAGCAGCTGCTCGTCGGTGGCGCGGCACCGCAGCAGATAGGCGTTGTTGTTCATCGGACCGACCGCGACCTTCGAGATCATCAGGTCGGTCAGCTCGTGCACGTCGGCCGGTCCGCCGACCTTCACTGCTCCGCTGTAGGCCATAAGGCCACTCTAGAGCGGCGGAACGGCGGGCAGGGCGGAGCCCGGGACATCGAGTCCGGAGCCGTCGGCGCGGCCGGTCAGCCAGCCGACCAGTTGCGCCGCGGACCCCGTCACCACCAGCGGCGCGGCCCCGGCGTCCGTACGCCCGGTGCGCCGGCGGCGGCCGTCGCCGGTCACCAGCTCCAGGGCGGGCAGATCCGGGTGCCCGGCGAATTTCACCGCGGTCAGGAGGTCCAGGTAGCCGTCGACGAACGAGGGCAGCAGCTGGTCGAGGGTGTAGCCGACGCCGAGGTCGAGGTGGTGCAGCTCGAGTTCGGCCAGCCGGCGCAGCGCCAGGCGGTCGGCGCGCTCGACGACGCCGTTGCGCATCTCGACCTCGTACGCCCGGCGGTCCTCCGGCAGCGCCCGGGCCGCCGCATCGAAGCGGGCGGAGCTCTCCCGAAGGTCCTCCAGGTGGTCGGCCAGCGAGCGGTCGGCGTCCCGTTCGATGTCGGCGTCGCGGGCCGTGTCGCTCGCGTACATGGGCGTACGCACGTCCGTACGCGCCCAGGTCAGGAGGTTGCCCAGGGCGTCCGCGTTGCGCGCGAGATGGGCGAGGACATGGCCGCGGGTCCAGCCGGGGAGCAGGGACGGTTCGGCGATCGCCTCGTCGTCCAGTTTGCCGGCCGAGACCAGGAGCCGGTCGGTGGCCTCGCGGACGGCGGATGCGTCGCGCGGGAAGTCCGTCTGGGTGGTGGTCATGCTCCGAAAGTAGCGCCACCGGGCCGAGTTGGGGAGTCGGCCGACACCGTCGGGGGCGTACGCGGGTGGGGGAGCAGGGGCGGGCGGCAGGCCGGAACCTGCCGTCCCGCTTCGGGGTGCCGTCCTCAGACCGCCGTCCCGTCGGGCGTTCCGAACCACCGGCGCAGCGCGGCGTCGAGGCCGGCCGGAGCGTCCCCGGCGTCGGCCGCCCAGGCGGTGCAGCCGTCCGGGCGCACCAGCAGGCCGGCGAGGCCGGGCCGCTGCGGGCAGCCGGCCGTGTGCACCCGTACCCGGTCGCCGTACCCGGCGGTGCGCTCACGGAGCTCGGCGTCGTCCGCGAGGTCGAACAACAGGGCCCGGCCGCCGCGCAGATGTTCGGCGAGCCGGGTGCCGTCGGACAGCTCCAGGTCGGGCGCGCTGGCGCCGGTCAGCGGATGGCCGCCCGGCAGGTCGTAGCGCTGCCCGACGCCGGAGATCTTCTTGGCGAAGAAGGTGGTGGCCTCGACCGTGCCGGTCAGCTCCGCGATCACCTTGCGCAGCGCGAGCGTATGCGATTCCGGCCGCATCAGCGCCACCTGGGCCCGGGTCCACTCCAGCACCCAGGCGCCGAGGGGATGCCGCTCGGCGGTGTAGGTGTCGAGCAGCCCCTCCGGTGCCCAGCCCTTGATCGTGGCGGCCAGCTTCCAGCCCAGGTTCGTCGCATCGCCGAGGCCGAGGTTGAGGCCCTGCCCGCCGAACGGCGAGTGCACATGCGCCGCGTCACCGGCCAGCAGTACCCGCCCCGAGCGGTAGTCGGGCACCTGGCGGGCGTTGTCCGTGAAGCGGGTGGCCGAGAGGACCTTGGTGATCGCGACGTCCTGGACGCCGGAGACGCGGCGCAGGGAGGTCTGCAGTTCCTCGGCGGTGACGGGCGCGTTGCGGTCCGCGGGAGGTCCGTCGAACTCCACGGTCAGGATCCGGCCGGGCATCGGGCCGTGCACATACGTCCCGGTCCCGGTCGAGTTCCAGCCGACGCCCAGGGACTCGGCGCCGGTCAGCTCGACGAGGGCCTGGTGGCCGGTGATCTCGGGATCCGTACCGGGGAACGGGAAATCGGCGAGCCGGCGGACCGTGCTGCGGCCGCCGTCGCAGCCCACCAGCCAGCCGGTGCGCAGCGAGCCGTTGGAGGTGTGGACGTGTACGTCCTCCTCGCCGGCGTCGAAGCCGGTGAGGGTCACCCCGCGGCGCAGCTCGACGCCCAGCTCGGCGGCGCGGGCGGCGAGCAGCCGCTCCAGGGCTTCCTGGGGTATCAGGCCGAGGTCGCCGGCCGGGCCGCTCTGTCCGAAGGCCGGGTCCGACTCGTCCAGGAGGTCGCCGCGCAGCATGATCCCCGCGAAGTGGCCGGCGAACTTCGGCGGCGGCTTCACCTGGGAGGCGCCGGCGGCCTGCCGCTGCCGCATGAACGAGCTGAACTTCTCGAAGGCGGCGCGCTGCACCTCCATCAGGTCGGGCAGCATCCCGCGCCGGTAAAGGGCTTCCGCGCTGGGGGAGTTGATCGCCCCGGCCTTGATCGTCGTATCCACCTCGGTCAGTCGCTCCAGGACGACGACCGTTACGTCCGCCAGTGCGAGTTCGCAGGCGAGCATCAGCCCCACCGGGCCGCCCCCTGCCACTACTACGTCTGCGTCATGGCTCATGACGCGAAACTATAGTCACTAAAAATTTGTGGCGGGTAAAAATTAATGCCTCGGTGGCGCCTAAGATCCCGGGCATGGCGAAAAAGGAGCGCGAGGGCCGCGAGGAAGGCGGGCGCGCCGAAGAGGACGGGCGGCTGACGCTGCGCGAGCGCAAGAAGCTGCGGACCCGGCAGCGGATCTCCGGCGAGGCGACGCTGCTCTTCGTCGAGCGCGGCTTCGACAACGTCACGGTCGCCGAGGTCGCCCGCGCCGCCGAGGTGTCCGCGATGACCGTCTTCAACTACTTCCCGCGGAAGGAGGACCTCTTCCTCGACCGGATCCCGGAGGCGCACGAGCTGATCACCCGGGCCGTACGGGACCGCGGGGTGGGCGAGACGCCGCTGGCCGCGCTGCGCCGGCTGAACCTGGAGCTGCTGGCGCAGCGCCATCCGCTGGGCGGGGTGGGGGAGGGGTTCGAGCATTTCTGGCGTACGGTGCTGGACTCGCCGGCGCTGCGGGCGCGGGCGCGCGAGGCGGTCGAGGAGATCGAGAACCTGTTGGCCGGACTGCTGGCCGAGGCCGCGGGCGGGGACCCGGGGTGCCCCGGTGGCGACTCCCGGCTGGCCGCGGCGCTGATCATCGCCGGGATCCGGGCGGCCCACAACGACGCCGCGGGCCGGCAGCTGGCGGGCGAGCCGGCCGCAGAGGTGGCGGTCGGGCAGGAAGAGGTGCTGCGGCGGGCCTTCGATGCGCTGGAGCGGGCGCTGCCGGGCGGGGTGCCGGGCGGGAACTGACGGGGTCGCGGCGGCCACCGAATGGCGTCATGGCTGGTCGGCGGGGCGGGAAGGTTGTGGGGCCGCCACACGTTTGGGTGAAGAGAGCTTGCGCGTACCGTAAATCGAATGCACGTGCTATAGGCTCGTTATGGCATCACAAAGACAGTGCCGCGGCGGTCCCCATACCCTGGGGCGGGGGCTCCGCTCCGCTCCGCCGCCTCTGCTCGGACACCGAGCGGCGGACGCAGAGCCGCGGTTCCCGCCCCTCTCCAAGAAAGGTGCCGACCGGCGTGGCCGACCGTCTCATCGTCCGTGGCGCTCGCGAGCACAACCTCCGCAACGTCTCGCTCGACCTCCCCCGCGACTCCCTCATCGTCTTCACGGGGCTCTCCGGGTCGGGCAAGTCCTCGCTCGCCTTCGACACGATCTTCGCCGAGGGGCAGCGGCGCTATGTCGAGTCGCTCTCCTCCTACGCCCGGCAGTTCCTCGGGCAGATGGACAAGCCCGATGTGGACTTCATCGAGGGCCTGTCCCCCGCGGTTTCGATCGACCAGAAGTCGACGTCCCGCAACCCCCGCTCCACGGTCGGCACGATCACCGAGGTCTACGACTACCTCCGCCTCCTCTTCGCCCGGATCGGCAAGCCGCACTGCCCCGAGTGCGGGCGGCCGATCGCCCGGCAGTCGCCGCAGGCCATCGTCGACAAGGTCCTCGAGCTGCCCGAGGGCAGCCGCTTCCAGGTGCTCTCGCCGCTGGTCCGCGAGCGCAAGGGCGAGTTCGTCGACCTCTTCGCCGACCTCCAGACCAAGGGCTACAGCCGTGCCCGCGTCGACGGCGAGACCGTCCAGCTCTCCGAGCCGCCGAAGCTGAAGAAGCAGGAGAAGCACACCATCGAGGTGGTCGTCGACCGCCTCACCGTCAAGGAGAGCGCCAAGCGGCGGCTGACCGACTCCGTCGAGACCGCCCTGGGCCTGTCCGGCGGCATGGTCATCCTCGACTTCGTCGATCTCGACCCCGACGACCCGCAGCGCGAGCGGATGTACTCCGAGCATCTGTACTGCGCCCACGACGACCTCTCCTTCGAGGAGCTGGAGCCGCGGTCCTTCTCCTTCAACTCGCCCTTCGGCGCCTGCCCGGACTGCACCGGCATCGGCACCCGCATGGAGGTCGACCCCGAGCTGATCATCCCGGACGAGGAGCGCTCCCTCGACGAGGGCGCCATCCACCCCTGGTCCGGCGGTCACACCAAGGAGTACTTCGGCCGCCTGGTCGACGCGCTGGCGGACGCCCTCGGATTCCGTACGGACATCCCCTGGGCCGGGCTGCCGGCCCGCGCCAAGAAGGCCCTGCTGTACGGCCACAAGACCCAGATCGAGGTCCGCTACCGCAACCGCTACGGCCGCCAGCGCGCCTACACCACGCCCTTCGAGGGAGCCCTGCCGTTCATCAAGCGGCGGCACAGCGAGGCCGAGAGCGACAGCAGCCGGGAGCGCTTCGAGGGCTATATGCGCGAGGTGCCCTGCCCGACCTGTGAGGGCACTCGACTCAAGCCGATCGTGCTCGCCGTCACCGTGCAGGAGCGCTCCATCGCCGAGGTCGCGGCCATGTCGATCAGCGACTGCGCCGACTTCCTGCGGGAGATGAAGCTCAACGCCCGCGAGAAGAAGATCGCCGAGCGGGTCCTCAAGGAGGTCAACGAGCGGCTGAAGTTCCTGGTCGACGTCGGCCTGGACTACCTCTCGCTGAACCGCGCGGCGGGCACCCTCTCCGGCGGCGAGGCCCAGCGCATCCGCCTCGCCACCCAGATCGGCTCCGGCCTGGTGGGCGTGCTCTACGTCCTGGACGAGCCCTCGATCGGCCTGCACCAGCGCGACAACCACCGGCTGATCGAGACCCTGGTACGGCTGCGCGACCTCGGCAACACCCTGATCGTGGTGGAGCACGACGAGGACACCATCAAGACCTCCGACTGGGTCGTCGACATCGGCCCCGGCGCCGGTGAGCACGGCGGCAAGGTCGTGCACAGCGGCCCGCTCAAGCAGCTGCTGACCAACAAGGAGTCCATCACCGGGCAGTATCTGTCCGGAAAGCGCGCCATCGCGACGCCCGACCTCCGCCGGCCCACCGACCCGGGCCGACAGCTGACGGTGCACGGCGCGAAGGAGAACAACCTCCAGGACATCGACGTCTCCTTCCCGCTCGGGGTGCTGACCGCCGTCACCGGCGTTTCCGGCTCCGGCAAGTCGACGCTGGTCAACGACATCCTCTACACCCACCTGGCGCGCGAGCTGAACGGCGCCAAGTCGGTCCCCGGGCGGCACACCCGGGTCGACGGCGACGACCTCGTCGACAAGGTCGTCCATGTCGACCAGTCGCCGATCGGCCGTACGCCGCGCTCCAACCCGGCGACGTACACCGGCGTCTTCGACCACGTCCGCAAGCTGTTCGCGGAGACGATGGAGGCCAAGGTCCGCGGCTATCTGCCGGGGCGCTTCTCCTTCAACGTCAAGGGCGGCCGCTGCGAGAACTGCTCGGGCGACGGCACGATCAAGATCGAGATGAACTTCCTGCCGGATGTGTACGTTCCGTGCGAGGTCTGCCACGGCGCGCGCTACAACCGCGAGACGCTGGAGGTGCACTACAAGGGCAAGTCCATCGCCGAGGTGCTGGACATGCCCATCGAGGAGGCACTGGACTTCTTCGAGGCGGTGCCGACCATCTCCCGGCATCTGAAGACCCTGCACGAGGTCGGCCTGGGCTATGTCCGCCTCGGCCAGTCCGCGCCGACCCTCTCCGGTGGCGAGGCGCAGCGGGTGAAGCTGGCGAGCGAGCTCCAGAAGCGTTCGACGGGCCGTACGGTCTACGTCCTGGACGAGCCGACCACCGGTCTGCACTTCGAGGACATCAGCAAGCTGATCACGGTGCTGTCCGGGCTGGTCGAGAAGGGCAACTCCGTGATCGTCATCGAGCACAACCTCGATGTGATCAAGACGGCGGACTGGGTCATCGACATGGGCCCCGAGGGCGGCAACGGCGGCGGGCTGGTCGTCGCCGAGGGCACGCCGGAGGAGATCGCCTCGATCCCGGCCAGCCACACCGGCAAGTTCCTGCGGGACATCCTCGGCGACCGGGTCAGCGATGCCGCGACGGTGCCGCGGCAGGCGAAGAAGGCGGCGGCGAAGAAGGCGGTGACCAAGGCGAATTCGACCAAGGTCAACGCCGCCAAGACGGCCGCGGCGAAGAAGACGGTGGCCAAGAAGGCGGCGGCGAAGGCCCGCCGGCTCTCCTGACGCCGGGTGGGGCGGACGTACGGGCCCGGCAGTGGGCCCGTACGTCCGTCCCGCGCCCGTCGGCGCGCCTCAGGCGAGCTCGGCGGCGTACGGCGGTTCCGCGCCCGCGCGGGAGCAGGTGACGGCGGCGGCGCGGGCGGCGAAGCCGAGGATGTCGCGCCAGTCCTCGGGGCCGAGCGCGGCGATGCGTTCGCGGGAGAGGGCGTCATGGGCGTCCAGCCGGTGCAGCAGGGCCGCATTGACCGTGTCGCCCGCGCCGATGGTGTCGACCACGTCGACCCGGCGGCCGGGCACGCCGACCTCGCCGCCGCCCGGCGTCAGCACCGTCAGTCCGTCGCCGCCCCGGGTGATCACGATCGCCGCGGGGCCGTGGCCCAGCCATCCCCGGGCCACGGCCGCGGCCGCGTCCCGGGCCCCGTCCGGCCGGTCCGGCCCGTCCGCCAGCCACTCCGCGTCCTCCTCCGACAGCTTCAGCAGGGTCAGACAGGGCAGCCAGGACCGGAAGCGGGCCCGGTAGGCGTCCGCGTCCGGGATCAGACCGGGCCGGATATTGGGGTCGAGCGCCGTGCACACCCCCCGCCCGGCCTCCCGCCGCAGCAGGGCCTCGTACGCGCTCGCCCCCGGCTCCAGGACCAGCGAGCAGGTGCCCAGCGAGAGCGCACGGGTCGTGTCCGGCAGCGCGGGCGGCAGGGCGAAGAGCCGGTCGGCGGTGCCGCCCGCGTAGAAGCCGTATCCGGCCGAGCCGTCCGGGCTGATGTCCGCCACCGCGAGCGTGGTCGGCTCGTCGCCGCGCTGCACCAGGGAGGTGTCCACGCCGTCGGCCCGCAGCCCCTCCAGCAGCGCCTCGCCGAAGGTGTCGGTCGAGACCCGCGAGCAGAACGCGGTGGCCGAGCCCAGCCGCCCCAGGGCGACCGCGGTGTTGTACGGACCGCCGCCGCGCCGGGGGAGCAGCGCGGGCAACCGGCCGTTCCCGGAAGCGTCCTGGGGGCTGGGGACGAGGTCGATCAGCGCCTCGCCGGCGACGACGATCACGGGGTGCGGTTCCTTTCCCGGGCGGCAGGGGGGACGGCCGGCGGTGCGGCCTCGGGGCAGCCGCACGACGTACGGTGCACAAAGGTGCAGGGCAGGCGGACGGTGCGGGGCGGGCGGTCCGGCTCCTCCAGGCGCTCCAGCAGCAGCCGGACCGCCGCGGCCCCGATCTCCTTGCCGGGCTGCGCGATCGCGGTCAGCCGGGGCGCGAACAGATCGGCCCAGGAGAAGTCGTCGAAGCAGGCCAGCGCGATATCGCGGGGCACCTCCAGACCGCGCTCGCGCAGCGCCCGCAGCGCGCCGATGGTCATGGCGTTGTTGGCGGTGATGATCGCGGTGGGCGGCTCGGGGGCGGCGAGCAGATGCCCGGTGGCGTCCTGGGCACCCGCCGCCTCGGAGTTGCCGCCGGCCAGCAGTTCGGGCGCGAACTCCAGCCCCCGGCCGCGCAGCCCCTCGCGATAGCCCCGGACGCGCTCGGTGGTCGTACTCAGTCCGGGCAGCCCGGCCACCAGGCCGATCCGGGTGTGGCCCAGGTCGGCCAGATGCTCGACGAGCTGCCGTACCGGGCCGGTGTTCTCGGCGCACACCTGGTCGCGGCCGGACCGCCCGCGCCCCGCCCGGTCATCGCCGTCACCGTCGCCGTCGTCCTCGACCAGCCGGTCGAGGAAGACGGTGGGGACCTTGCGGCGGTCCAGATAGCCGACCATCTCCGCGGGCTCCGCGGACGGCGCGACGATCATGCCGTCCACCCGCCGCTCGTGCAGCAGCTGGACGACCTTGCGCTCGTGCCGCGGGTCGTCGTGCGGATCGGCGATCAGCAGGCTGTAGCCGGCCTCCAGGGCGCCGGCCTCGACGCCCTGGAGGATCTCGGTGAAGTACGGGTTGCTGATCGCGGAGACCGCGAGGCCGATGGAGCGGGTGCGGGCGGTGACCAGGGAACGGGCGAGGGTGTTGTGGGTGTAGCCCAGCTCGTCGATGGCGCCGAGCACCGCGGCACGGGTGTCGGGGCGTACCGGGCGGGTCCCGTTCAGCACGTGCGAGACCGTGGCGACGGAGACCCCCGCGCGCCGTGCCACATCCACCATCGTTGTCATCCGGTTCTTCCTCCCCGGGCCCGCCGCGCCCTCACGGCCCGGCCCCATGGCGGCCCCCCTGGCCGCCGTCCCGCGAAGTCCACCACAGTACGAGCACCCGAGGCCAAGCGTAAGCGCTTGCGCAAGCGTTTACGTGTGCCCTGCCCTCCCTGCGCATCGAACCCGCACGACGTCGTGCGGAGGCGCCGATGCGCGCTCTCGCGGTCACCGGACCGGGCAACCCGGACAGCCCGCTGTCCTTCGCCGCTACGGCGCTCCCGCCCGCGCTCCCTTTCGCCCGGCGGCTGCTGCCCGGGACGACGGGGGCGCAGCCGAGGGGAGATCGAGCAGGAGCCGCTGCGGGGGGGGCGAGGCCCGCGCCGAAGCGGAACAGCCTGCCCCGGTATCGTCGGGGACCGCCGGCCTCTGACCCGTAGATCCCCCTTGGAGCAGCCATGAGCCAGTCCCCCGCCCGCCGGACCGTGCTGCGCGGGGCCGCGCTCGCGGGCGTCGCGTGCTTCGGAGCCGCCGCCTGTGGCGCGGGGGAGGAGTCGGGCACCCGGCCGGGCTCGGACGCCGCGGTCGAGCTGGGCCCGGCCTCGGACGTGCCGGTCGGCGGTGCCAAGCTCTACGGCAAGCAGCGGATGCTGGTCTCGCAGCCCGCCAAGGGCGAGTTCAAGTGCTTCAGCACCGTGTGCACGCACATGGGCGCGATCCTGAACAAGATCGAGAAGGACCAGGCCGTCTGCCCGCTGCACGGCAGTCACTTCGAGGTGGCCACCGGCAAGGTGGCCGAGGGCCCGGCGACCCGCCCTCTGGAGGAGGTCCCGGTCAAGGTCAAGGACGGCAAGCTGATAGCGGGCTGAAGCGCATCGGCCCCTCGGGTGCATCGCCCCCCTGAGGCGCACCGTCGCCCCGGGGGCTCACCCCCAGTCCCAGCCGATCCCCAGTATCCCGGGCCGTACGCCCTGCTCGACGAGGTGGACGGAGTGGTGCCGGCCGCCGAGCGTCAGCTCCCGCTGGGCGCTGCGCGGGGCGCCCGCCGAGACCTGCGCGAAGCGGCGGCAGCGCACCGGCAGCGCCGCCTCGTCGAAGCGCACCTGGAGGACGTACTGGCCGCCCGCGAAGCTGAAGCCCCGTACGTACTCGGCGCTGGTGCCGCCGCTGCCGTCCTCGAAGAGATACCCGAAGACATGGGTGTCACCGGCCCGCAGCCGGGCGTCGAAGAGCAGCTCGGCGACCACCACCCCGGTCTTCGCGTCCCCGCGCACCCGGCCCAGCCGGCAGTTCTCCGCCGCCCGCACCCGTACCCGGGACGGATCGCACCCCGTATCACCCCGGTGGATGGCGACATAGCGGTCGACGCCGTCCCGGTGGGCGCGGACGACCTGCAGCGATTCGCGGGCGCTCAGCTCGCGGCGCGGCCCGATCAGCACCCGTTCGTGATGGCTGACGGTGTGCAGCCCGCCGTCCGCGGGGGTCTCCAGCTCGGCGAACAGCTGGTGCAGCGCGCCGGCGGGCGCCACCAGGGAGCGGTACGAGCGCGCGGCGGGGCGTTCGGCCTCGGGGCGGGCGCCTCCTTCGGGGACCAGGAGGCGGTGCAGCGACTGCGCGGGCAGCTCCAGGACCTCCTCCAGGGCGCGCACCGCCCGCAGCGACTCGGGGCGCTGCGGCCGCCGGGCGCCCTGCTGCCAGTAGCTCAGGCTGGTCACCCCGACCTTGATGCCGCGCTGGGCGAGCTTGTGCTGGACGCGGGTCAGGGCGAGGCCGCGGGCGGTCAGCGCGCTGCGCAGCGCCAGATGGAACGGGCCGGTCCGCAGCAGCTGCGCCAGCTCGGCCGATTCGGGAGTGTTCTGTGCCATTGCCTCAATTCCTCCGGCGCGCAGGTGAACGTTCACAACCGGCTCGCACGTCACGCGCGCTGAGTGCCTGTTCACCGCAGTACACCGGGCACCGGTCGTTCACATCCGGGCCCGTTCGTTCACACCCCCATGTCACCTCGCATTGAAGCGTGTTGACCTGCGTCCGACAACACCCGATGCTCCACAGCAGCATCCGGATGCGCTCCTCTCACCCCCTCACCCCCCTCACCGGGAGGAACGCCATGACCCGTGCTCCCCTTGCGCCTCGTGCGCGACGTAGACGGCTGTCGGCAGCAGCGCTCGCCGTCGCCGCTTTCACGGCGCTCACCGCACTCCCCGGCGCGACCGCCTCGGCGGCCACGCCCCCGGCGCACGCCGCCACCACCAGGAAAGCGGCTGCCGCCAACCGTCTCGACATAGCGATGCAGGCCCAGGAGAAGACCAACTGGTGCTGGGCCGGCTCCGGCAACACCATCGCGGCCTGGTACGGCCGGAACTACAGCCAGAACCAGTTCTGCAACGCCGCCTTCGGCCGCCAGCAGAACACGGCCTGCCCCAACAACCAGGCCACGCTCGGCAATGTCCAGAACGCATTCGACTGGATGGGCATCAACTCTGGCTCATACGTGACCGGCTATCTCCGCTACAGCACCGTGCAGAGCGAGATCAACGCCAACCGGCCCATCGAAACCCGCATCGAGTGGTCCTCCGGCGGCGGCCATATGCACGTCGTCTACGGCTTCGACACGGCCGACAACTGGGTCTACTGGGGCGACCCCTGGGCCTCCAACAGCCGCTACAACTGGGGCGACTACGACTACTACGTGAACGGCAGCTCCTTCTCCTGGACGCACTCCCTCTACCGGATAGGAGCCTGAGCTCATGCCGAAGCGCACCTCGCGCGCTGCCCTTCGCGCCGCCGCCACCGCAACGTTCGCCGCCGCCCTCATCGGCTCCGCCCCGTACGCCGCACGGGCCGCCGAGGCCCCCGCGGCCCCCGAGGCACCGCCCCGCGCCGCCGTCGCCGCCGCCCACGAAGCGGCCGCCGCGCCCGCGACCCTGGACACTCTCGCCCGGTTCTTCGCCCGCGAGCCCGGTGGAGCCCGCGCCGCCGCCCCGGGCAGGGTGCACATCGAGGGCGGCACCGTCCCGGTCTACCTCCTGTCCCCGGACTTCGTCCGCGGCAAGGCCAACGCCCCCGTCGCCCGCCTGGAGTTCCTCGCCAGCAAGGCGGTCGCCGCCGACGGGCGGACGGCCTCGGTGTGGACGGTGCGGCGGGGCGACGCCTGGAAGGTCGTCAATATCGCCAGCGGGGACGACGAGACCCGTTACGCGGCTGCCGGGGGCCGGACCGGGACGGTCTTCCAGGAGCCGCAGACCGACGCCTGGTACGTGCAGCGCGGCGACCGGATCGAGCCGCTGGACCCGGACGCCAGGAAGGCCGTCGGCGCGCACGGCAGCACCGTCGCCGCCTACCGGAAGCGGGTGGCGAAGGCGTACGGGGACAAGCTCCCCGGGTCCGCGTACGACAAGCGCGGCGAGGCCGGGGGGTACGGGCCGGGGGCCGCCGCGCGGGAGGACACGCCCGCGAAGGCGAGCGCCCGCGAGGAGCCCGCCCGGGCCGGTGCGCTCGCGGACGCCGGCATCCCGGTCACCGCCACCTCGACCGTCGCGGGCGCCGCCGCCCTGCTGGCGCTCGGGCTCTGCGGCGCCGTGGCGCTCAGGAGGCGGCGCAGGGGCTGACGGAGGCGCGGCTTCCGCCCCCCACCCCACCCACACACCCTCCCCCGCCCCCACCCTGCCCTCCCCCCGAAGGGGGGAGGGCAGGGTGACGGGGGGTGGGGGCAGGGGCCCGGCGAAGGGGCCGAGGATCGCCCCGCCCCGCGCCCGCGGACCCTTGCCCCGCGCCCGTGTATCGCCCCCACCCCGCGCCTGTGTATCGTCCCCGCCCCCCGCCGCGAGCCCCGCCCCTGCCCCGGATCGCTCCGTATCGCTCCGTATCGCCCCGGATCGCTCCGCCGACCGTGATTGTCAGTGGCGGTCAGTAGGGTGGTGGTCATGGCAGACCCCAGCAGCTACCGACCCAAGCCGGGACAGATCCCCGACTCGCCGGGGGTCTATAAGTTCCGCGACGACCACGGCCGGGTCATCTACGTCGGCAAGGCGAAGAGCCTGCGCCAGCGTCTGGCCAACTATTTCCAGGACCTGGCCGGACTTCATCCGCGTACCCGCACGATGGTCACCACCGCCGCCTCGGTGGAGTGGACCGTCGTCTCCACCGAGGTCGAGGCGCTCCAGCTCGAGTACAGCTGGATCAAGGAGTTCGACCCCCGCTTCAACGTCAAGTACCGCGACGACAAGAGCTATCCGTATCTCGCGGTGACTCTCGGCGAGGAGTTCCCGCGGGTCCAGGTGATGCGCGGCGCCAAGAAGAAGGGCGTGCGCTATTTCGGTCCGTACGCCCATGCCTGGGCCATCCGCGAGACCGTCGATCTGATGCTGCGGGTCTTCCCCGTACGCACGTGCTCCGCCGGGGTCTTCAAGCGCTCCGCCCAGATCGGCCGCCCCTGCCTGCTGGGCTACATCGGCAAGTGCTCGGCGCCCTGCGTCGGCCGGATCTCCGCCGAGGACCACCGCGAACTCGCGGAGGAATTCTGCGACTTCATGGCCGGCCGTACGGGCGCGTACATCCGCCGCCTGGAGCGGCGGATGCAGGACGCGGCGGAGGAGATGGAGTACGAGCGTGCCGCCCGGCTGCGGGACGACATAGGCGCGCTCAGGCGGGCGATGGAGAAGAGCGCGGTGGTGCTCGCGGACGCCACCGACGCCGATCTGATCGCCGTCGCCGAGGACGAACTCGAGGCCGCCGTCCAGATCTTCCACGTCCGCGGCGGCCGGGTGCGCGGCCAGCGCGGCTGGGTCACCGACAAGGTGGAGGCCGTCACCACCGCCGGTCTCGTCGAGCTTGCCCTCCAGCAGCTGTACGGCGAGGAGCGGGGCGATGCCGTCCCCAAGGAGGTCCTGGTCCCGGCGCTGCCCGACCCGGTGGAGCCGGTCCAGGAGTGGCTCGCCGCCCGGCGTGGTTCCCTGGTCTCGCTGCGTATTCCGCAGCGCGGCGACAAGAAGGACCTGATGGCCACGGTCCAGCGCAACGCCCAGCAGGCGCTGGGTCTGCACAAGACCAAGCGCGCCTCGGACCTGACGACCCGCTCCCGTGCGCTGGAGGAGATCGCCCGGGCCCTCGACCTGGACGCGGTCCCGCTGCGCATCGAGTGCTTCGACATCTCCCACCTCCAGGGCGAGGACGTCGTCGCTTCCATGGTGGTTTTCGAGGACGGTCTCGCCCGGAAGAGCGAATACCGCCGCTTCCAGATCAAGACCTTCGAGGGCCAGGACGATGTCCGGTCCATGCACGAGGTGATCGGCCGCCGCTTCAAGCGCTATCTCCAGGAGAAGCAGAAGTCGGGGGAGTGGACGGAGGAGCCGTCCGCCGACGCCCCGGTGGAGGACGACGGCGCGCCGGATGTCATGGCCGGCCGCCCCACCGACGAGGACGGCCGCCCCAAGCGGTTCGCCTATCCGCCGCAGCTGGTGGTCGTCGACGGCGGTGCCCCCCAGGTGGCGGCCGCCCGCCGCGCTCTGGACGAGCTGGGCATCGACGATGTCGCCGTCTGCGGCCTGGCCAAGCGCCTGGAGGAGGTCTGGCTGCCCGATGACGACGATCCCGTCGTGCTGCCGCGCAGCAGCGAGGGCCTCTACCTCCTCCAGCGCGTCCGTGACGAGGCGCACCGCTTCGCCATCACCTACCAGCGCAGCAAGCGCACCAAGCGGCTGAAGTCCTCGCCGCTCGACGCCGTCGCGGGACTGGGCGACACCCGCCGTCAGGCGCTTCTCAAGCATTTCGGTTCGCTCAAGAAGCTGCGGGCCGCCACCATCGACGAGATCTGCGAGGTTCCGGGCGTCGGCCGCAAGACGGCCGAGACGGTCGCGGCGGCGCTGGCCGGGGCGGCACCGTCCGCCCCCGCGGTGAACACCGCCACAGGAGAGATCATTGAGGATGACGGGGCCCCCTCGGCCGCGTTGCCAGCAGAACGGGGGCAGGACCGATGAGCACAGAGCACGAAACGCAGGAAACCGAGAGAGACGGTGCGCAGGTGAGTACGGGCACGACCGACCAGGGCGAGAGCGCCGCCATCCCCGAGCTGGTGATCATTTCCGGCATGTCGGGGGCGGGCCGGAGCACGGCAGCCAAGTGCCTGGAGGATCTGGGCTGGTTCGTCGTCGACAACATTCCGCCCGAGCTGATCCCGCCGATGGTCGAGCTGGGTGCCCGTTCCCAGGGCAATGTCGCCAAGATCGCCGTGGTCGTCGATGTCCGCGGCCGCCGCTTCTTCGCCAATCTCAAGGAGTCCCTGGCCACCCTCGACGCGCAGAACGTCAAGCGCCGCATCGTCTTCCTGGAGTCCTCCGACGAGGCCCTGGTGCGCCGCTTCGAGTCGGTGCGCCGCCCGCATCCCCTCCAGGGCGACGGCCGGATCGTCGACGGCATCGCCGCCGAGCGCGATCTGCTGCGCGAGCTGCGCGGCGACGCCGACCTGGTCATCGACACCTCCAGCCTCAACGTCCATGAGCTGCGCGCCAAGCTGGACGCCCAGTTCGCGGGCGAGGAGGCCCCCGAGCTGCGGGCCACGGTCATGTCCTTCGGCTTCAAGTACGGCCTGCCGGTCGACGCCGACATGGTCATCGACTGCCGTTTCATCCCCAACCCGCACTGGGTCCCGGAGCTGCGCCCCTTCACCGGCCTGAACGAAGAGGTCTCCGACTATGTCTTCAACCAGCCCGGTTCCAAGGAGTTCCTGGACGGCTACGCCGAGCTGCTGCGCATCGTCGCCGAGGGCTACCGCCGCGAGGGCAAGCGCTATGTGACGATCGCCGTCGGCTGCACGGGCGGTAAGCACCGCAGCGTCGCGATGTCCGAGAAGCTGGCCCGCCGTCTGGTGACCGAAGGGGTCGAGACGGTCGTCGTCCACCGGGACATGGGGCGCGAATGACCGGCCGTACGCCGCGGTTGCGCCGGGTCCGCAGGTTCGTCCCCGGTGGCCGTACGGCCAAGAAGGGCGCCACCCCCAAGGTGGTGGCGCTCGGCGGCGGCATGGGCCTGTCCGCCTCGCTGGCCGCGCTGCGCCGGATCACCGGCGATCTGACGGCCGTGGTCACCGTCGCCGACGACGGCGGCTCCAGCGGCCGGTTGCGCGACGAGCTGGGGGTGCTGCCGCCCGGCGATCTGCGCAAGGCGCTGGCCGCGCTGTGCGGCGACGACGAGTGGGGCCAGACCTGGGCCCGGGTGATCCAGCACCGTTTCCAGTCCGAGGGCGAGCTGCACGACCATGCGGTGGGCAATCTGCTGATCGTCGCCCTGTGGGAGCAGCTGGGCGATCATGTCCAGGCGCTCGACCTGGTCGGCAGGCTGCTCGGCGCGCAGGGCCGGGTGCTGCCCATGTCGGCGGTGCCCCTGGAGCTCCAGGCCCAGGTCAGGGGTCATGACCTGGCCCGCCCGGACGAGGTCACCACGGTCCGCGGGCAGGCCACCGTCGCGCTCACCCGCGGTGAGGTGCAGTCCGTCCATGTGCTCCCCGAGGATCCGCCGGCGGTGCCCGAGGCGGTCGCCGCGGTGCGCGATGCCGACTGGGTGGTGCTGGGTCCCGGCTCCTGGTTCTCGTCCGTCATTCCGCATCTGCTGGTGCCGGAGTTGCGCGAGGCCCTGGAGGAGACCAAGGCCCGAAAGGTCCTTTCGCTCAACCTCGCTCCGCAGCCGGGCGAAACCGATGGCTTCTCACCGCAGCGTCATTTGGAGGTTTTGGCCCGACACGCCCCTAAACTCGCCTTCGACGTGGTGCTGGCCGACAAGGCCGCCGTGCCCGACATCGAAGGTCTGACGGTTGCCGCCAAGCAGCTGGTGGGCAGCGAGGTCGAGCTGGCCGAGGTCGCCGCACAAGGAGACGACGCCCGGTCAAGTGCCGGGCCGCCCCCCGACCGGCACGACCCGGAGCTGCTGGCAGCCGCGTACGACCGTATTTTTCGGATGCATGGAAGGATCGGCCCATGGCGATGACGGCTGCGGTGAAGGACGAAATCTCCCGGCTCCCCGTCACCCGGACCTGCTGCCGGAAGTCGGAGGTCTCGTCGATCCTGCGGTTCGCGGGTGGTCTGCACCTGGTCAGCGGCCGCATTGTGATCGAGGCGGAGCTGGACACGGGCATCGCCGCCCGGCGGCTGCGCAAGGACATCCTGGAGATCTTCGGGCACTCCTCCGACCTGGTGGTGATGGCCCCCGGCGGGCTGCGGCGCGGCAGCCGCTATGTCGTACGGGTGGTGGCCGGGGGCGACCAGCTGGCGCGGCAGACGGGCCTGGTCGACGGCCGCGGCCGCCCGATCCGGGGGCTGCCCCCGCAGGTGGTCTCGGGTGCGACCTGCGACGCCGAGGCGGCCTGGCGGGGCGCCTTCCTGGCCCATGGCTCGCTCACCGAGCCCGGCCGCTCCTCGTCCCTGGAGGTGACCTGTCCCGGGCCCGAGGCGGCGCTGGCGCTGGTCGGTGCGGCCCGTCGGCTGGGCATCGGCGCCAAGGCCCGCGAGGTGCGCGGGGTGGACCGCGTCGTCGTCCGTGACGGTGATGCGATCGGCGCGCTGCTGACGCGGCTGGGTGCCCACGAGTCGGTGCTGGCGTGGGAGGAGCGGCGGATGCGCCGCGAGGTCCGGGCCACCGCCAACCGTCTCGCCAACTTCGACGACGCCAACCTCCGCCGCTCGGCGCGCGCCGCGGTCGCCGCCGGTGCCCGGGTCCAGCGGGCCCTGGAGATCCTCGGCGAGGAGGTCCCCGAGCACCTCGCGGCGGCCGGCCGGCTGCGCATGGAGCACAAGCAGGCCTCCCTGGAGGAGCTGGGCGCCCTCGCCGACCCGCCGCTGACCAAGGACGCCGTCGCCGGCCGGATCCGCCGCCTGCTGGCGATGGCCGACAAGCGCGCCCAGGATCTGGGCATCCCCGGCACGGAGTCGAACCTCTCCGAGGAACTCGCCGAGGGCATGGTCGGCTGACGGTCCGTACGCCGCCGGCGTCCTCTTCGCCCCCCGGCGTCACTCCCGAAAGGGTGCCGTCGGGGCGGGCGCGGACGCATGCGCAAGAGGGTGGCCGGGAGCGCTCGTTTGAGGGGTCGAAAGCGCTTTTGTCAATGTCACGTACGTCTCTCTTTGGGGGTAGGGTCGGAGGCGGTCGGGGACATCCCATACAGCTCGCCGGTATCTGCGCCGGCGTACCAACGAGGAGATCGGTTCGTGACGATCCGCGTAGGCATCAACGGATTCGGCCGCATTGGTCGTAACTACTTCCGCGCGCTCCTGGAGCAGGGTGCGGACATCGAGATCGTCGGTGTCAACGACCTGACCGACAACGCCACCCTGGTCCACCTGCTGAAGTACGACACCATCCTGGGTCGTCTGAAGCAGGACGTCAGCCACACCGACGACACCATCACGGTCGGCAGCCAGACCTTCAAGACGATGGCCGAGCGCGACCCGGCGAAGCTCCCCTGGGCGGAGCTCGGCGCCGACATCGTCATCGAGTCGACCGGCATCTTCACCAAGAAGGCCGACGCCGAGAAGCACATCGCGGCCGGCGCCAAGAAGGTCCTGATCTCCGCGCCCGCCAAGGACGAGGACATCACGATCGTGATGGGCGTCAACCAGGACAAGTACGACGCGGCCAGCCACCACGTCATCTCCAACGCGTCCTGCACCACCAACTGTGTGGCGCCGATGGCGAAGGTTCTCGACGAGAACTTCGGCATCGTCAAGGGCATGATGACCACGGTCCACGCGTACACCAACGACCAGCGCATCCTGGACTTCCCGCACAGCGACCTGCGCCGCGCCCGCGCCGCCGCGGAGAACATCATCCCGACCTCGACCGGTGCCGCCAAGGCCACCGCCCTGGTCCTCCCGCAGCTCAAGGGCAAGCTGGACGGCATCGCGATGCGCGTGCCCGTCCCCACCGGCTCGGTCACCGACCTGGTCCTGGAGCTCGACCGCGAGGTCACCAAGGACGAGATCAACACCGCCTTCCAGAAGGCCGCCGAGGGCCAGCTCAAGGGCATCCTCGAGTACACCGAGGACCCGATCGTCTCCTCGGACATCGTGAACTTCCCGGCCTCCTGCACCTTCGACTCCCAGCTGACCATGTCGCAGGGCAAGCAGGTCAAGGTCGTCGGCTGGTACGACAACGAGTGGGGCTACTCCAACCGCCTGGTGGACCTGACCACCTTCGTCGGCGGCCAGCTCTGATCTCTGGTTGACACCCGAGGCACCCGAGATGTGAGGACGGGGCTCGTGCGGCGCGATGATGCGTCGTACGGGCCCCGTCCCGTGACCGACCTACGCAACGGAGTCTTTCCGCATGAAGACGATCGACGACCTCGCCACCGAAGGCGTCGCGGGCAAGCGGGTCTTTGTCCGCGCCGATCTGAATGTGCCGCTGGACGGCGCCACCATCACCGACGACGGCCGGATCCGCGCCGTCGCTCCGACGATCGCCAAGCTCGCCGAGCTCGGCGCCCGGGTGATCGTCGCCTCCCACCTGGGCCGTCCCAAGGGCGCCCCGGACCCGGCGTTCTCGCTGGCTCCCGCGGCCGAGCGGCTGGGCGAGATCCTCGGGCAGGACGTGGCGTTCGCCACCGACACGGTCGGTGAGTCCGCCAAGTCCGTGACCGCGGACCTGGCCGACGGCCGGGTGGCCGTGCTGGAGAACCTCCGCTTCAACGCGGGCGAGACCAGCAAGGACGACGCCGAGCGCGGCGCCTTCGCCGACCAGCTCGCCGCCCTGGCGGAGCTGTACGTGGGCGACGGCTTCGGCGCCGTGCACCGCAAGCACGCCTCCGTCTACGACCTGCCCGAGCGCCTTCCGCACGCCGCCGGCGACCTGATCGCCACCGAGGTCGGCGTCCTGAAGAAGCTCACCGAGGATGTCCAGCGCCCCTACGTCGTCGCGCTCGGCGGCGCCAAGGTCTCCGACAAGCTCGCCGTCATCGACCAGCTGATCGAGAAGGCCGACCGCATCCTGGTCGGCGGCGGCATGGCGTACACCTTCCTCAAGGCCAAGGGCCACGAGGTGGGCATCTCGCTGCTGCAGGAGGACCAGGTCCCGGCCTGCCTGGAGTACCTGGCGCGGGCCGAGAAGCGCGGCGTGGAGTTCGTCCTCCCCGTCGACGTCCTGGTTTCGGCCGATTTCCCGGACCTGAAGACCAAGGCTCCGGCCAACCCCGAACTCGTCGCCGCGGACGCCATTCCGGCCGACAAGGAGGGCCTGGACATCGGCCCGAAGACCCGCGAGCTCTACGCCGCGAAGCTCGCCGACGCGGGCACGGTCTTCTGGAACGGCCCGATGGGTGTCTTCGAGCACCCCGACTACGCGAACGGCACCAAGGCCGTCGCGCAGGGGCTGCTGGACTCGGACGCCTTCACGGTCGTGGGCGGTGGCGACAGCGCCGCCGCGGTCCGGCTGCTGGGCTTCGACGAGAATGCTTTCGGCCATATCTCGACCGGCGGCGGCGCCAGCCTCGAATACCTCGAGGGCAAGACGCTCCCCGGCCTCGCCGCACTGGAGGACTGAACAACGTGACTGACCGCACTCCGCTGATGGCGGGCAACTGGAAGATGAACCTCAACCACCTCGAGGCCATCGCCCATGTCCAGAAGCTCGCCTTTGCGCTCACCGACAAGGACTTCGACGCCGTAGAGGTCGC
Source organism: Streptomyces sp. NPDC053427 (assembly GCF_044544985.1). Lineage (NCBI taxonomy): Bacteria > Bacillati > Actinomycetota > Actinomycetes > Kitasatosporales > Streptomycetaceae > Streptomyces > Streptomyces sp. NPDC053427. The sequence continues at coordinate 337,473 of NZ_JBITYA010000008.1, forward strand.
CGTCCTGCCCCCGTTCACCGACCTGCGGTCGGTGCAGACGCTGGTCGACGGTGACAAGCTCAAGATCAAGTACGGTGCCCAGGACCTCTCGGCGCACGACTCCGGTGCCTACACCGGTGAGATCTCCGGCCCGATGCTGGCCAAGCTCAAGTGCACCTACGTGGCCATCGGCCACAGCGAGCGCCGCCAGTACCACGGCGAGAACGAAGAGATCTGCAACGCCAAGGTCAAGGCGGCTTTCAAGCACGGCCTCACCCCGATCCTGTGCGTCGGCGAGGGCCTGGACGTCCGCAAGGCGGGCAACCAGGTCGCGCACACCCTCGCCCAGCTCGACGGCGGCCTGAAGGACGTCCCGGCCGAGCAGGCCGAGACCATCGTGATCGCCTACGAGCCGGTGTGGGCCATCGGCACCGGCGAGGTCGCCACTCCCGAGGACGCGCAGGAGGTCTGCGGTGCGATCCGCGGCCGCCTCGCCGAGCTCTACAGCCAGGAGCTGGCCGACAAGGTCCGCATCCAGTACGGCGGCTCGGTCAAGTCCGGCAATGTCGCGGCGATCATGGCGCAGCCGGATGTCGACGGCGCGCTGATCGGCGGCGCGGCGCTGGACGCGGACGAATTCGTGAAGATCGTCCGCTTCCGCGACCAGTAGCAGCTATGACGACGGGCCCGGCCCGTCGTACCCTGTCGGGGCCGGGTCCGGCGTTGCGTGCGCCACCCGGCCCCGCACCATTTCAACCAGTCCCAGAGAGTTGGTCCAGCCGTGGTCATCGGGTTCTCGATCGCCCTCATCGTCTTCAGCCTGCTGCTGATGATGCTGGTGCTCATGCACAAGGGAAAGGGCGGCGGCCTGTCCGACATGTTCGGCGGCGGCATGCAGTCCTCGGTCGGTGGCTCCTCGGTCGCCGAGCGGAACCTCGACCGCATCACCATCGTGGTCGGCCTGCTGTGGTTCGCGTGCATTGTGGTCCTCGGCATTCTGATGAAGCTCGGCAACTGACATACCGTCGAAGGCGCGGCCTATCATGAGGGCGGCGTCCTTGGACGGGGTGTAACTCCTGTCACTGGACGCGCGTTGGGCCTTACATAGACTGGAGCGCCCGCAGCGCAGCTGCTGTGAGAAATGCTGCAGCACCATTACGCAGGGAGTTACGACCGTGGCAAGTGGCAACGCGATCCGAGGAAGTCGGGTCGGAGCGGGGCCGATGGGGGAGGCCGAGCGCGGTGAGTCCGCGCCGCGCACCCGCATCTCCTTCTGGTGCTCCAACGGGCACGAGACGCAGCCCAGCTTCGCCGGTGACGCACAGGTGCCGGACACCTGGGACTGCCCGCGCTGTGGTTTCCCGGCCGGCAAGGACCGGGACAGCCCGCCGGACCCGCCGCGCACCGAGCCGTACAAGACCCACCTCGCCTACGTCCGGGAGCGCCGCAGCGACGCCGACGGTGAGGCGATTCTCGCGGAGGCGCTGGCCAAGCTCCGCGGCGAGATCTGAGGCCCCAGCACGTGTGATGTCCGGCCCGGCCGGAGGGACGACCGCCCTCCGGCCGGGCCGTTCGTGCAGAAATGCGCGGCCAGCGGCCCGTTCGGCGACGCCGGGCGCTCTCGCCGGTACCCGTGCGCAAGGCTGCCGACAGCCCCCCGTTCACCGGCGGACAGATGCCTCATACCGCGCCCTGATCAATTAGGTTGGGAGCCGGCGGGGTGCCGGTACGAGACGAAGAAGGCTGATGTCCGAGATGAACGCAGAAAGCCGCAGCAGGCTCGACCAGATGCCTGAGTGGACCGCGTTGAGCAAGCACCGCGAGCAGTTGGGGGAGGTGCATCTGCGCGAGCTGTTCGACCGCGACCCGGCCCGCGCCGAGCGCTACACCCTCCAGGTCGGTGATCTGCACCTGGACTACTCCAAGCACCTGGTCACCGACGAGACGCTGCGGTTGCTGGGCGAACTGGCCGAGGCGACGGGAGTTGCCGAGCTGCGGGACGCGATGTTCCGCGGCGAGAAGATCAACATCACCGAGCGGCGTTCCGTGCTGCACACCGCGCTGCGCGCGCCCGGCTCGGCGGTCGTCAAGAGCGACGGTGAGAACGTCGTCCCCCGGGTCCAGTCCGTCCTGACGAAGATGGCCACCTTCGCCGACCGGGTCCGCTCCGGCGACTGGAAGGGCCACACCGGCCGCCGTATCAAGACGGTCGTCAACATCGGTATCGGCGGCTCGGACCTGGGCCCGGCGATGGCGTACGAGGCGCTGCGCGCCTATACCCACCGGGACATGCAGTTCCGCTTCGTGTCCAATGTGGACGGCGCCGATCTGCACGAGGCGGTACGGGACCTGGACCCGGCCGAGACGCTGTTCATCGTCGCGTCCAAGACCTTCACCACCATCGAGACCGTCACCAACGCCACGTCGGCCCGTGACTGGCTGCTGGCGGGGCTGCGCGCCGATCAGGGCGCGGTCGCCAAGCACTTCGTGGCGCTGTCGACCAACGCCGAGAAGGTGGCGGAGTTCGGCATCAACACGGACAACATGTTCGAGTTCTGGGACTGGGTCGGCGGCCGCTACTCGTTCGACTCGGCGATCGGCCTCTCGCTGATGATCGCGATCGGCCCGGAGCACTTCCGGGAGATGCTGGCCGGTTTCCATCTCGTCGACGAGCACTTCCGCACCGCCCCGCCGCAGGAGAACGTCCCGCTGCTGCTGGGCCTGCTGGGCATCTGGTACGGCAACTTCTTCGACGCCCAGTCGCATGCGGTGCTGCCCTACAGCCACTATCTCTCCCGGTTCACCGCCTACCTCCAGCAGCTGGACATGGAGTCCAACGGCAAGTCGGTGGACCGCGACGGCCGTCCGGTCGGCTGGCAGACCGGTCCCGTCGTCTGGGGCACGCCCGGTACGAACGGCCAGCACGCCTACTACCAACTGCTCCACCAGGGCACGAAGATGATCCCGGCCGACTTCATCGGCTTCGCGGAGCCGGTCGCCGATCTGCAGCCGGGCCTGGTCGCCCAGCACGACCTGCTGATGGCCAACCTCTTCGCGCAGGGGCAGGCCCTCGCGTTCGGCAAGACGCCCGAGGAGGTGCGTGCCGAGGGGGTGGCCGAGGAACTGGTGCCGCACAAGACCTTCAAGGGCAACCACCCCACCACCACGATCCTGGCCAAGGAGCTCAGCCCGTCCGTGCTGGGCCAGCTGATCGCGCTCTATGAGCACAAGGTGTTCGTCCAGGGCGCCGTCTGGAACATCGACTCCTTCGACCAGTGGGGCGTGGAGCTGGGCAAGGTGCTCGCCAAGCGGGTGGAGCCCGCGCTGACGGAGGGCGCCGAGGTGCCGGGGCTGGATGCGTCCACGGCGCGCCTGGTCGCCAAGTACCGGGAGCTGCGCGGGCGCTGACCGGCCGTCGCAGGCGTCGCATAGGATCCCCCGGACGATCTTGAGTACGGATGCGTTCGGGGGAGACGGCGATGGCCGGAGTGCGGGGCGGCGGAGACATACGCTCGGGGATGAGCCTGCTGTGGCCGCATCGCGCCGCCTGGCGGGTGTTCCAGCCGGACTGGATACCGGCGGCGGACGATCCGGCGGTGGAGGGGCTCAAGCGGCTCCGCGTGATTGCCGGGATGATCGTTGTGAGCGGCGTCTACACCTTCGTCGTACGGGACTTCAGCCTCACCCGGGCGCTGGAGCATCTGGTCATCGCCTGCTTCGTCCTGCTGCTCATCGCCCCTCTGACGGTGGGGGTGATGCTGCTGGTCTGGCGGCGCGGCGGCCCCCTGCGGCCGTTGCGGCAGCGGCTGTTCGGCCCGCTGCGGCTGCTGCTGACCTTCGTCGGGGCGGCGGTGCTGACGCTGCTCCTCATGACGGGCGTGGGCCACTCCCTGCCGACCACCCCGCTGGTCCTGTGGCTGCTGTGGTTCGTCGGCGCCGCGGGGATCCGGATCAACAGCAACTTCTTCGGCACGGCGGTCATCCACCGCGCGCTTCCGCCGGTCCTCGCGACCGTCACCTCCTGGCTGATGGCGGTGCCGGACCTGGTGACGGGTGATCTGCACGGCCTCGGGCTGACGTTCGGGGTGCTCTTCATCCTCGGGGCGCCGGTGCTGGTCACCTGCATCGCCCTGTACGAGATCCACCGGCTGCGCCGCTTCCTGGGCGTCCGGCTGAGCGAGCATCCTGCGCGCTGCGCCTGAACGGGCGCGACGAAGGCCCCATGCCCTGCAGGGCATGGGGCCTTCGTCGTCGTACGCGGCGTCAGGCCGAGGCCGGCGGATACAGATCGCGCGGCAGCTGGGACGCCGCCGCCTCGTCCAGCAGCCACAGCGTGCGGCTGCGGCCACGGGCGCCCGCCGCCGGGGCCTGCACCTCTCCGGCATCGGAGAGGGCGATGGCCGCGGCATTGGCCTTGTCCTCGCCGGCCGCCAGCAGCCAGACCTCCCGGGCCGCGCGGATCGCGGGCAGGGTCAGCGAGACGCGGGTGGGCGGCGGCTTGGGCGCGCCGTGCACCCCGACCACCGTCCGTTCCTGCTCGTAGACGCCGGGCAGCTCGGGGAAGAGCGAGGCGACATGGGTGTCCGGGCCGACGCCCAGGAGCAGGACGTCGAAGGACGGCACCGGGCCGTGGTCCTCGGGGCCCGCCGCGGCGGCGAGTTCGGCCGCATAGGCCTCGGCGGCGGCATCGGCGTCATTGCCCAGCGGGCCGTCGGAGGCGGCCATCGGATGCACCCGGGCCGGGTCCAGCGGAACGCTGTTCAGCAGCGCCTCGCGCGCCTGGGTGTCGTTGCGCTCCGGGTCCCCCTCCGGCAGGAACCGCTCGTCGCCCCACCACAGGTCCAGCCGGTGCCAGTCCACCGCGTCCCGGGCGGGCGCCTCGGCGAGCGCCGCGAGCAGCCCGTTGCCGTTGCGGCCGCCGGTCAGGACCACCGAGGCGGAGCCGCGGGCGGCCTGGGCGTCCACGATCTTCGTGATCAGCCGGGCCGCCGCGGCCTTCGCCATCAGGTCCTTGTCGCGGTGGACGACAACCTGCGGTGCGCTCACTTCGCGGCCGCCTTCTTGGCGGGCTTGGCGGGCGCCTTCTTCGCCGCGGCCCCTTCCGGGGCGCTCCCTCCGGCCGCCGGCTCCGCGGGCTGGGAATCCGCGTCACCGAGCCGGTCCACGCCGTACTTCAGCGCGGCGGCATAGATGTCGTCCGGGTCGAGCCGGCGCAGCTCCTCGGCGAGCAGCTCGGAGGTCTCCCGCCGCTTGAGCGCCACCGCACGGTCCGGCTGGCCGCGCATCGAGAGGGTGGCCAGCGAGCCGTCCGGGCGGTCCAGCACGATCGGGCCGCAGGTGGACTCCAGACGGACCGCCGTCAGACCGGGACCGGCCGACAGGGTGCGCCGGACCGGGACGTCCAGCCTGCCGGCGAGCCACATGGCGAGCAGTTCGCCGCTCGGGTTGAACTCCTCGCCCTCGACCACGGCCGAGGTGACCGTGCACGGCATCTGGTCCAGCGCCGCCGCCAGCATCGAACGCCAGGGCGTGATGCGGGTCCAGGACAGGTCGGTGTCGCCGGGGGTGTACGTGTCGGCGCGCTTGGTCAGTTCCGCGATGGGCTGCTCGGCGGTGTAGGCGTCGGTGACGCGGCGCTGCGCCAGCGCGCCGAGCGGGTCCTTGGCGGGGTCGACCGGGGCGTTGACCGCCCACCAGACCACTACCGGGGCGTCCGGCAGCAGCAGCGGCAGCACCACGGACTGGGCGTGGTCGATGGCCTCGCCGTACAGCCGCAGCACGACCGTTTCGCCGGTGCCCGCGTCCGTGCCGACCCGGACCTCGGCGTCCAGCCGGGCCTTGGCGCGGTCGCGCGGCGACCGGCTGACCCGCTTGATGACGACCAGGGTGCGCGAGGGGTGCTCGCGCGAGGCGTCGTTGGCCGCCTTCAGGGCGTCGTAGGCGTTCTCCTCGTCGGTGACGATGACGAGGGTGAGCACCATGCCGATGGCCGGGGTGCCGACGGCGCGACGGCCCTCCACCAGCGCCTTGTTGATCTTGCTGGCCGTGGTTTCCGTCAGATCGATCTTCATGGCCGACGCCAGCTCCGTCCGTCTCGTGCGAGCATTTCGTCCGCCTCGGTCGGGCCCCAGGTGCCCGCCGGGTACTGCGCGGGCTTGCCGTGCCTGTCCCAGTACTCCTCGATCGGGTCGAGGATCCGCCAGGACTGCTCGACCTCCTCCAGGCGCGGGAAGAGGTTGGCGTCGCCCAGGAGAACGTCCAGGATCAGCCGCTCGTACGCCTCGGGGCTGGACTCCGTGAAGGACTCGCCATAGGCGAAGTCCATCGAGACGTCCCGGACCTCCATCGAGGTGCCCGGCACCTTGGAGCCGAACCGCACGGTCACGCCCTCGTCCGGCTGCACGCGGATGACCAGGGCGTTCTGGCCCAGCTCCTCCGTCGCCGTCTGGTCGAAGGGGGAGTGCGGGGCGCGCTGGAAGACCACCGCGATCTCGGTGACCCGGCGGCCCAGCCGCTTGCCGGTGCGCAGGTAGAACGGCACACCCGCCCAACGGCGGTTGTCCACCTGCAGCTTGATGGCCGCGTAGGTGTCGGTCTTCGACTTGGGGTCGATGCCGTCTTCCTGGAGATAGCCGACGGCCTTCTCGCCGCCCTGCCAGCCCGCCGCGTACTGCGCGCGCACGGTCTCCCTGCCGAGGTCCTTGGGCAGCCGTACGGCGCCCAGCACCTTGGTCTTCTCCGCGACCAGCGCGTCCGCCTCGAAGGAGGCGGGCTCCTCCATGGCGGTCAGCGCGAGCAGCTGGAGGAGGTGGTTCTGGATGACGTCGCGGGCCGCGCCGATGCCGTCGTAGTAGCCGGCCCGGCCGCCGATGCCGATGTCCTCGGCCATCGTGATCTGGACGTGGTCGACGTAACTGCGGTTCCACAGCGGCTCGAACATCGTGTTGGCGAAGCGCAGCGCCAGGATGTTCTGGACCGTTTCCTTGCCCAGGTAGTGGTCGATCCGGAAGACCTCGTTGGGCGGGAAGACCTCGTGGACGATGCGGTTGAGCTCCTGGGCGCTCTCGAGGTTGTGCCCGAAGGGCTTCTCGATGACCGCGCGGCGCCAGGAGTCCTCCTTCTGGTCGGCCAGGCCGTGCTTCTTGAGCTGCTGGACGACCTTGGGGAAGAACTTCGGCGGTACCGAGAGATAGAAGGCGAAGTTGCCGCCGGTCCCCTGGGCCTTGTCCAGCTCCTCTATCGTCGCCTTGAGCGTCTCGAAGGCCTCGTCGTCGTCGAAGTTGCCCTGGACGAAGCGGCAGCCCTGGACCAGCTGCTGCCAGACCTCCTCGCGGAACGGCGTGCGCGAATGCTGCTTGACCGCCTCGTAGACCTCCTGCGCGAAGTCCTCGTTCTCCCACTCGCGGCGGGCGAACCCGATGAGTGAGAAGCCCGGCGGGAGCAGTCCGCGGTTGGCCAGGTCGTACACGGCAGGCATCAGCTTTTTACGGGACAAATCGCCCGTGACGCCGAAAATCACCAGGCCCGACGGCCCCGCGATACGCGGGAGCCGTCGGTCCAGTGCGTCACGCAGCGGATTGCTGCTGGACAAGGGAGATCAGCCCTCCGAGGGAGCGAGGCGCTTGAGCTCCGCCTCCGTGGACTTGAGCAGGTCGTTCCAGGACGTCTCGAACTTGTCGACGCCCTCGTCCTCCAGGAGCTGCACGACCTCGTCGTACGAGACCCCCAGCTTCGCTACCGCGTCGAGGTCGGCCTTGGCCTGCGCGTACTGGCCGCGCACGGTGTCACCCGTGATCTGGCCGTGGTCGGCGGTGGCCTCGAGGGTGGCCTCCGGCATGGTGTTGACCGTGCCCGGGGCGACCAGCTCGTCGACGTACAGGGTGTCCTTGAAGGCCGGGTCCTTGACGCCGGTCGAGGCCCACAGCGGACGCTGCTTGTTGGCGCCGGCCTTGTCGAGCGCCGACCAGCGGTCCGAGGAGAAGACCTCCTCGTAGGCCTGGTAGGCCAGGCGGGCGTTGGCCAGCGCGGCCTTGCCCTTGAGGGCCTTGGCCTCGTCCGTGCCGATGACCTCCAGGCGCTTGTCGATCTCGGTGTCCACGCGGGAGACGAAGAACGAGGCGACCGAACGGATCAGGGACAGGTCCAGGCCCGCGGCCTTGGCCTTCTCCAGGCCCGCCAGGTAGGCGTCCATCACCTCGCGGTAGCGCTCCAGCGAGAAGATCAGCGTGACGTTGACGCTGATGCCCAGGCCGATGACCTCGGTGATGGCCGGCAGACCCGCCTTGGTGGCCGGGATCTTGATCAGCGTGTTGGGGCGGTCCACCAGCCAGGCCAGCTGCTTGGCCTCGGCGATGGTCGCCGTGGTGTTGTGGGCCAGGCGCGGGTCGACCTCGATGGAGACCCGGCCGTCCTGGCCGCCGGTGGCGTCGAAGACCGGCCGCAGGATGTCGGCGGCGTCACGGACGTCCGCCGTCGTGATCATGCGGATGGCTTCCTCGACGGTGACCTTGCGGGCCGCCAGGTCGGCGACCTGCTGGTCGTAGCCGTGGCCGTCCGAGATCGCCTTCTGGAAGATCGACGGGTTGGTCGTGACGCCGACGACGTGCTGCTGGTCGATCAGCTCGGCGAGGTTGCCGGACGTGATGCGCTGGCGCGACAGGTCGTCCAGCCAGATCGCGACGCCTTCGTCGGAGAGGCGCTTGAGTGCGTCTGTCATGGGTTTCAGCATCTCCTACTTGTCGTATACGGGCGTCAGCGCGCAGCCGCGTCAAGTGATTCCCGGGCGGCGGCCGCCACCGCGTCGGCGGTGAAGCCGAACTCGCGGAAGAGGACCTTGCCGTCGGCCGAGGCACCGAAGTGCTCCAGCGAGACGATGCGCCCGGCGTCACCGACGTAGCGGTGCCAGGTCAGGCCGATGCCGGCTTCGACGGCGACACGGGCCTTGACGGACGGCGGCAGCACGCTGTCGCGGTACGCCTGGTCCTGCTCCTCGAACCACTCGACCGACGGCATCGACACCACCCGGGTGGGGACGCCCGCGGCCTGCAGCTGCTCGCGCGCCTCGACGGCGAGCTGCACCTCGGAGCCGGTACCGATCAGGACGACCTCGGGCTTGCCGCCCTCCGCCTCGAACAGGACGTAACCGCCCTTGGCAGCGTCCTCGTTGGCCGGGTACGTCGGCACGCCCTGACGGGTCAGCGCGAGGCCGTGCGGGGCCCCCACGCCGAACTTCTTCGTGTAGCGCTTGAGGATCTCGCGCCATGCGAGAGCGGTCTCGTTGGCGTCGGCCGGGCGGACGACGTTCAGGCCCGGGATGGCGCGCAGCGAGGCCAGGTGCTCGATGGGCTGGTGGGTCGGGCCGTCCTCGCCCAGACCGATGGAGTCGTGCGTCCACACGTACGTCACCGGCAGGTGCATCAGCGCGGACAGCCGGACGGCGTTGCGCATGTAGTCGGAGAACACCAGGAAGGTGCCGCCGTAGATGCGGGTGTTGCCGTGCAGCGCGATGCCGTTCATCTCCGCGGCCATGGAGTGCTCGCGGATGCCGAAGTGGATCGTGCGGCCGTACGGGTCGGCGCCCGGCAGCGGGTTGCCCTCGGGAAGGAACGACGAGGTCTTGTCGATCGTGGTGTTGTTCGAGCCCGCGAGGTCCGCGGAGCCGCCCCACAGCTCGGGGATGACCGCGCCGAGCGCCTGCAGCACCTTGCCGGAGGCGGCACGGGTGGCGACCGACTTGCCGGTCTCGAACGCCGGGAGGTGGTCCTCCCAGCCGTCGGGGAGCTCGGTCGCGGCGATCCGGTCGAACTCGGCGGCGCGCTCCGGGTTGGCCGTACGCCAGGCGGCGAACGACTTCTCCCACTCCTTCTTGGCGTCGCGGCCGCGGTCCAGGGCGGCGCGGGTGTGCGCGAGCACCTCGTCGGAGACCTCGAAGGACTTCTCGGGGTCGAAGCCCAGGACGCGCTTGGTGGCCGCGACCTCCTCGTCGCCCAGCGCCGAGCCGTGCGCGGCCTCGGTGTTCTGGGCGTTGGGGGCCGGCCAGGCGATGATCGAACGGGCCGCGATGAAGGACGGGCGCCCGGTCTCGGCCTTGGCGGCCTCGAGGGCCCTGGCCAGACCGGCCGGGTCCAGGTCACCGTTGGGCAGCTGCTCGACCCGCTGGACGTGCCAGCCGTAGGCCTCGTAGCGCTTGAGGGTGTCCTCGGAGACCGCGGTCTCGGTGTCGCCCTCGATGGAGATGTGGTTGTCGTCCCACAGCAGGACGAGGTTGCCGAGCTTCTGGTGGCCGGCCAGGGAGGAGGCCTCGGCGGAGATGCCCTCCTGGAGGCAGCCGTCGCCGGCGATGGCCCAGATGGTGTGGTCGAAGGGAGAGGTGCCCGGCGCCGCGTCGGGGTCGAACAGACCGCGCTCGTAGCGGGATGCCATGGCCATGCCCACGGCGTTGGCGACACCCTGGCCCAGCGGGCCGGTGGTGGTCTCCACGCCGGTGGTGTGGCCGTACTCCGGGTGACCGGGGGTCTTCGAGCCCCAGGTGCGGAAAGCCTTCAGGTCGTCCAGCTCCAGGCCGTAGCCGGCCAGGTAGAGCTGGATGTAGAGGGTCAGGCTGGAGTGGCCCGCGGAGAGGACGAACCGGTCGCGGCCGGTCCAGTCCGCGTCCGCCGGGTCGTGCTGCATCAGCTTCTGGAAGAGAACATAGGCGGCGGGCGCCAGGCTCATGGCCGTACCCGGATGGCCGTTACCGACCTTCTGCACGGAATCCATGGCCAGGACGCGGACGGTGTCCACCGCCCGCTGGTCCAGATCGGTCCACTCGAAATCTGTGGTGGTCGGCTTGGTGCTCACCCTGAGTCAGGGCTCCTCTCCACATGTCGAACGCCGGGAACGGTTGCCCTCCGGCGGTGCCGAGCCTACCCCCGCCGGTGCGCGCGCCTTTTCGACGCTCAGTCGGTGTTTTCGGCGCTCAGCCGGTGCTCAGTCGGCGTCTTCGGTGCTCAGTCGGTGGGTGGTGGCACGGGACCCCGTCGCTTTGTGCAACCAAGTCAGGACATCGGGTGTTCCCGGCCCGGAAGTGTCGGGCATACGACCAGACTGCCGGTCGGCGGTGCCGTTCGCCTCCTGAACGCCCGGCGACCGCCCCGGGAAAGCCCGTGCCCCCACGGCAGGGGGCGGCGCCCAACACGACACCACCCCCGCGAAGATCGCTCTCTCCCCAACGTCTAAAGTGGCGTGGTAAGCGCAAGCTTTGCCGTCTCTTCCCGGCCGGTCGGGCTTGCGGGCCTTATCTCTGCGGCAAAGGCCGCTGACGTTACTTCCAGGGGTGTGCGTGACGGCCGTCGAATCCCGTCCTGCGGGGGCGCTCTCTCAGGTTCCCGGGAGTCCCGGAAAGCGGCCGTTCGGGCCCCGCGTCAAGGCATTCATCGCGCTGACCAAGCCGCGCGTCATCGAATTGCTGTTGATGACCACCGTGCCGGTGATGTTCCTTGCGGCCAAGGGTGTACCCGATCTGTGGCTGGTCCTGGCGACCTGTATCGGCGGTTATCTCTCCGCCGGCGGCGCGGGCGCCTTCAACATGTACATCGACCGCGACATCGACGCGCTGATGGACCGTACCGCGCAGCGGCCGCTGGTCACGGGCATGGTCTCGCCGCGCGAGTGCCTGGTCTTCGCGACCACCCTCGCGGTCGGCTCCACCGCCTGGTTCTGGTTCCTCGTCAACCCGCTGTCCGCGATGCTGTCCCTCGGGGCCCTGCTTTTCTATGTCGTCGTTTACACGATGATCCTCAAGCGGCGCACCGCACAGAACATTGTCTGGGGCGGAATCGCGGGCTGTATGCCGGTCTTCATCGGCTGGTCCTCGGTGACGAATTCGGTCTCCTGGGCCGCGCTGATCCTGTTCCTCGTCATTTTCTTCTGGACGCCGCCGCATTACTGGCCGCTGTCGATGAAGGTGAAGGACGACTACGAGCGGGTCGGCGTGCCGATGCTCCCGGTCATCGCCGGGAACAAGGTGGTGGCCCGCCAGATCGTCGCCTACAGCTGGGTGATGGTCGCCGTCTCGCTGCTGCTCCAGCCCCTGGGCTACACCGGCTGGTTCTACACCGCGGTCGCGCTCGTCTGCGGCGGCTTCTGGCTCAAGGAGGCGCACGGCCTGCAGGCCCGCGCCAAGGCCGGGATCACCGGAGCCAAACTCAAGGAGATGCGGCTCTTCCACTGGTCCATCACCTATGTCTCGCTGCTGTTCGTGGCCGTCGCCATCGATCCCTTCCTGCGCTGACCGCCACCGCGCCTACCCGCCGGCTGCCTCTTCCTCAGGTGATTACCGGCGGGTAGCATGCTGTTCATGGCAGACACCCAGCAGGCGGACGAGCAGGCGGACGGGCAGGCCGCGACGGCGGTCGAGGGCAAGGCCGGCAAGCGGGCGGCCCGGCTCGCCAAGCAGATCCGCGCCTTCGCCGCAGCGCACGGCGGCAGCGCCGAGGGCCAGCTCGCACACATCGGCCGCGGCCGCACCCGCATCGCCCTGGTCGGTGCCGACGGCGCGTGGGGAAACCTCGTCGCGGACACCTTCGACACCGCCAAGGCCGCCGCGGAGCGGTCCGGCCTCGCGCTCCAGGACGACTTCGACGGCGAGCTCGCCGCCAAGGTCCGCACCGGCCGCTACGAGTGGTCCCGGATGGCGGGCATACAGCTGGGCGGCCCGGCCAACGTCTGACGGCCGCCGGGGCGGCGCGCGCCGGGGCGCACGCCGGAAGCGGAGCCCGCTACCTCACCACCTCCTCGCCCGTTAGGCCCACCGGACGCGACGCCTCGTTCGCGCCCGGCGGGCTCTTGGGTAGGAGGACCGGATGGACGGACTTCCCCCGCTCATCGATCAGCACAGCCATGGCGCGCTGCACGGCGAACTCGGCCTCGGCTCCTTCGAGACCCACCTGGCCGCGGCGGTCGGCGCCCATGGCCCGGCCCCCGCGGGCACCAGCTACTTCGACAGCTGGACCGGTCTCGCGGTACGCCGCTGGTGCCCCCCGCTGCTCGGCCTGGAGCCGCACTGCCCGCCCGCCCGCTATCTGGCCCGCAGGCGCGAGGTCGGCGCTTTCCTCGCCGGCCGGATGCTGCTGCGCGGCGCCGGCATCGACACGTTCCTGCTGGAGGCCGGCGCCCCCAGCGGGCTGACCTCGGCCGCCGAGCTGGCCGCCGCCGCCGAGGCCCGTGCCCATGAGGTCGTCCGCCTGGAGTCGCTCGCCGAACAGGTCGCCGACACCTCGGGCAGCGTCGACTCCTTCATCGGCTACACCGCCGAGGCCCTCTACGCCGCGGCCCAGCACGCCACCGCCTTCGCCTCCGGCGCCACCTACTGCGACGGCCACGCCCCGGAGGCCGGCGAGGTCCGGCGCGCCGCGGACCGCTGGCTGCGCGGCCGCCGCCCCGGGGGGCGACTCGGCGAGCCGGCGCTCGTACGGCATCTGCTGTGGAGCGCGATGGCCACCGGGCTGCCCGTGCAACTGCACTGCCCCGATCCCCGGCCGCTGGCGGGCTTCCTGCGGGCCACGACCGGAATCGGCGCGGACGTCGTGCTGCTCCCCGGGGCGCCGCACCACCGGCGGACGGCGCAGCTGGCCGCGGTGCACGCCCATGTCTACGCGGACGCGGGCCCGAGCCCCGAGGAGACCCTCGGCCAGGCGCCGTTCGGCAAGCTGCTGTTCTCCTCGGGGGCCCGGGGGCTGCCCGAGCTGTACGTCACCGGGGCGCGGTTGTTCCTGCGCGCCATGGAGCGGGTCGTGGCGGAGTGGACCGAGGAGGGGATGTGCGGCCCGGAGGACGGGCGGCGGATCACCGAGATGGTCGGCGCCGGGACGGCGCGGCGGGTCTACCGGCTGGACGCCGCGGCCGGCTGAGGATCGAGCGCCTCGTGCGCGTCGGCGGGGGCGGGCCCGTCGGGCTCGTCCTCCTGGAGCGGACCGCGGTCGCGGAGCCCCAGAGCCACCCGCAGCACACAGATCCACACCAGGGCCGAGCCGAGCATGTGGAACCCGATGACGAGTTCGGGCAGGCCCATGAAGTACTGGACGTAGCCGATGACGCCCTGCAGAGCGATGCAGGCGAACAGTTCCAGGACCATGCGGCGCGCCGCCGCCGGAGCCTTGACGGCCCGCAGGGTGAACCACAGCGCGACGCTCAGCCCGACCACGATGTAGACGAAGTCGACGTGCAGCTGGGTGATCTCCTGCCAGTCCAGCGGGATGCGGTGGACCTTCTTGGCGTCGCCCGCGTGCGGGCCCGTGCCGGTGACCACCGTGCCGATGACGGTGAGCGCGGCGGTCGCCGCGACCAGCAGCCAGGCCAGCTGCCGCACCGGGCGGGCGACCACGTCACGCGGTTCCTCGTCACCCTCGCTCGCCCGCTTCCAGCTCAGTACGGCGACCGTGAGCAGGGCCGTGGCCGCGAGGAAGTGCGAGCCGACGATGTACGGGTTCAGGCCGGACAGGACCGTGATGCCGCCGATGACGGCGTTGCTCATGACGAGCCAGAACTGCGCCCAGCCGAGCCGGGTGAGCGAGCGGCGCCGGGGATGCCGGGCGCGCGCGGCGATGATGAACAGGCCGACGAACGCGCACAGCACATACGTCAGCATGCGGTTGCTGAATTCGATGATGCCGTTGATGCCCATCGCCGCGGTCGGCGTCAGGCTGTCCGGGGTGCACTTGGGCCAGGTCGAGCAGCCCAGCCCGGACTGGCTGAGCCGGACCGCGCCTCCCGTCACGACGATGATGACGGCCATGACGACGGTCGCCAGCGCGGCCCGCCGCACGAAGCGCGCGGACGGCTGCCAGTGGCGGGCGATCAGCTCAAGGGGATTCAGCGTGTTCGGCACGGGTGCCATCGTAGGCGGCGGCTTGTGCAAACTTTCACGAGGGGTCCCGCCATGTCCTCCCGGGAGCTGCGGGCGCTCACTCCCAGCGGAAGAACCTGGCCGCCGCGCCGAGCCCGAGCACGGCCCATACGGCGAGGATCCCGAGGTCGGCCAGCGGGAGCCCCGCGCCGTGCTGGAGGACGGCCCGCAGGCCGTCCGAGAGGGCCGAGACCGGCAGCAGCCCGAGCACCGTCTGCGCCGCCTCCGGGAACTTCGTCAGCGGGACGATGACGCCGCCGCCCACCAGGAGCAGCAGGAAGACCAGGTTGGCGGCGGCGAGCGTGGCCTCCGCCTTGAGCGTGCCGGCCATCAGCAGGCCGAGGCCGGAGAACGCCGCGGTGCCCGCCAGGAGCAGCAGGACGACCGCCGGCAGGTTGCCGTGCGGGGACCAGTCCAGGGCGAAGGCGACCGCCGTCAGCAGCGCCACCTGGAACACCTCGGTGACCAGTACCGCGCAGGTCTTGGCGGCCATCAGCCCCCAGCGCGGCAGCGGCGAGGCGCCGAGCCGCTTGAGCACCCCGTAGCGCCGCTCGAAGCCGGTGGCGATGGCCTGGCCGGTGAAGGCGGTGGACAGCACGGCGAGGGCGAGGACGCCGGGCGCCAGGAAGTCGACGGCGCTGCCCGCACCCGTGTCGACGATGTCGACGGCGGAGAAGAGCACCAGCAGGAGGGTGGGGATGACGACCGTGAGCAGCAGCTGCTCGCCGTTGCGCAGCAGCATCCTGGTTTCCAGGGCGGCCTGCGCGCGGATCATCCGGGGCAGCGGCGCGGCGCCGGGGCGCGGGGTGAACGTGCCGGCGGCGGTGCCCGTGGCGGCCTCGGTGGCGGTCATACGCGCAGCTCCTTGCCGGTCAGCTCCAGGAATACGTCCTCCAGGGTGTGCCGTTCGACGGCTATCGCGTCGGGCATGACGCCGTTCTGTGCGCACCAGGAGGCGACGGTGGCCAGGAGCTGGGGGTCGACCTTGCCGTTGACGCGGTAGGTGCCCGGGGTCGGTTCGGTGGCGGCGCTGTCGGCGGGTAGCGCCTTGAGCAGGGAGGCGACGTCGAGGCCCGGCCGGCCGGTGAAGCGCAGGCTGTTCTCCGCGCCGCCCCGGCACAGCTCGTCCGGGCTGCCCTGGGCGATGACCCGGCCGCCGTCGATGATCGCGACATCGTCGGCGAGCTGCTCGGCCTCGTCCATGAAGTGGGTGGTCAGGACGGTGCTCACGCCGTCGGTGCGCAGTTCCCGGACGAGGTCCCAGGTGGCGTGCCGGGCCTGCGGATCGAGGCCGGCGGTGGGCTCGTCGAGGAAGACCAGCTCGGGGCGGCCGACGACGGCCATCGCCAGCGCGAGCCGCTGCTGCTGGCCGCCGGACAGCCGCCGGTAGGGCGTACGGCCGCAGCTGCCCAGGCCGAGCCGGTCGATGAGCGTGCCGACGTCGAGGGGATGGGCGTGCAGGGTGGCGGTGTGCCGCAGCATTTCCTCGGCGCGGGCGCCCGGATAGACCCCGCCGGACTGGAGCATGACGCCGATCCGGGGGCGCAGCGCGGCGGCCTCGGCGACGGGGTCCAGGCCCAGGACGCGGACCGTGCCCTCGTCCGGACGGCGGTATCCCTCGCAGGTTTCCACGGTGGTGGTCTTGCCGGCGCCGTTGGGGCCGAGCACGGCGGTCACCGCGCCGCGCGCGACGGTCAGATCGAGCCCGTCGACGGCGGTCTTGGTCCCGTATCGCTTGACCAGGCCGACGACCTCGACGGCAGGCTCGCTTCGCATGGCGGGCAGTTTACGGAGCGGGCGCCGGGTGCCGGTGCGCGGGGGCTCGGGTTCAGCCACGGCCGGACCGGAAGATAGGTGACCCTAAGTGACGGAGACCACCAGTCCGTCATCCGGACATGGGTTGAATCGCTCTGAGGAATTACGCAACAATGGCGTTGTGAAAAACCCGAGCGAGGATCAGGGAGGACCCGCGGTCGAGCCGACCGCCGGGCCGGCCCCGGCCGCGCCCGAGGCCTCCCCGGTCCCGCGGCCCGCTCATCCCGCCCCGTCGGCACACGACGAGCAGCAGGGCACCCGCAACCGCGTCGCCCGCTCCATCCTCGACCACGGCCCGTCCACCGCGGCCGAGCTGGCGCTGCGCCTGGAGCTCACCCAGGCGGCGGTCCGCCGCCATCTGGACGCACTGGCCGCCGAGGGTGTCGTCGAGCCCCGTGAGAAGCGGGTCTACGGCGCGCGCGGCCGCGGCCGCCCCGCCAAGGCCTTCGCCCTCACCGACTGCGGCCGGGACGCCTTCGACCAGGCCTACGACCAGCTGGCCTCGGACGCGCTGCGCTGGATCGCGCAGTCCGCGGGCGGCGGCGCCATGGGCGAGGCGGCGGTCGCGGCGTTCGCCCGCGCGCGGCTCGCGGCCCAGGCCAAGGGCTACCGCGAGGCCGTCGAGGCCGCCGAGCCGGAGGCTCGTACCCGGGCCCTTGCCGAGGCATTGACCGCGGACGGGTACGCTGCTACGGCCCGCAGCGCGCCCAACCCTCAGCTCGGTGAACAGCTCTGCCAGCACCATTGCCCGGTCGCCCATGTCGCCGAGCAGTACCCGCAGCTGTGCGAGGCGGAGACCGAGGTCTTCTCCCGTTTGCTCGGGACGCACGTACAGCGTCTTGCCACCATCGCCCACGGCGACGGAGTGTGTACGACCTTCATCCCGAAGGCCGGGGCCGGCAAGGCGGCTCACCGCAGCGGTGAGCGCACCACAAAGACCACCACAGCATCTGCAAGCACGGCCGGGAGGAACCCCGCATGACGCTCCCCACGGAGACTGCTCACCCTGAGCTCGAGGGCCTGGGCAAGTACGAATACGGCTGGGCCGACTCCGACGTGGCCGGCGCCTCCGCCAAGCGCGGTCTTTCCGAGGCCGTCGTCCGCGACATCTCGGGGAAGAAGAACGAGCCGGAGTGGATGCTCAAGCTCCGCCTCAAGGGTCTGAAGCTGTTCGACAAGAAGCCCATGCCGAACTGGGGCTCGGACCTGTCGGGCATCGACTTCGACAACATCAAGTACTTCGTCCGCTCCACCGAGCAGCAGGCCGCCTCCTGGGAGGACCTGCCCGAGGACATCAAGAACACCTACGACAAGCTCGGCATCCCCGAGGCGGAGAAGCAGCGCCTGGTCGCCGGTGTCGCCGCGCAGTACGAGTCCGAGGTCGTCTACCACCAGATCCGCGAGGACCTGGAGGAGCAGGGCGTCATCTTCCTGGACACCGACACCGCGCTCAAGGAGCACCCGGAGCTCTTCCAGGAGTACTTCGGCACGGTCATCCCGGTCGGCGACAACAAGTTCGCGTCGCTGAACACCGCGGTGTGGTCCGGCGGCTCGTTCATCTACGTCCCCAAGGGTGTCCACGTCGACATCCCGCTGCAGGCCTACTTCCGGATCAACACCGAGAACATGGGCCAGTTCGAGCGGACGCTGATCATCGTCGACGAGGACGCCTACGTCCACTACGTCGAGGGCTGCACGGCGCCGATCTACAAGTCGGACTCGCTGCACTCCGCGGTCGTGGAGATCATCGTCAAGAAGGGCGGCCGCTGCCGCTACACGACCATCCAGAACTGGTCGAACAACGTCTACAACCTGGTCACCAAGCGCGCCGTCGCCTACGAGGGCGCGACCATGGAGTGGGTCGACGGCAACCTCGGCTCCAAGGTGACGATGAAGTACCCGGCCGTCTACCTGATGGGCGAGCACGCCAAGGGCGAGACCCTGTCCATCGCCTTCGCGGGCGAGGGCCAGCACCAGGACGCCGGCTCCAAGATGGTCCACATGGCGCCGAACACCTCCTCCAACATCGTCTCGAAGTCGGTGGCGCGTGGCGGCGGCCGCACGTCCTACCGCGGTCTGGTCGAGATCGGCGAGGGCGCCGCGGGCTCCAAGTCCAACGTGCTGTGCGACGCGCTGCTGGTGGACACCATCTCCCGCTCGGACACCTACCCCTACGTCGATGTCCGCGAGGACGACGTGTCGATGGGCCACGAGGCGACCGTCTCCAAGGTCAGCGAGGACCAGCTCTTCTACCTGATGGCCCGCGGCCTGACGGAGTTCGAGGCCATGGCGATGATCGTGCGCGGCTTTGTCGAGCCGATCGCCCGTGAGCTGCCGATGGAGTACGCCCTGGAGCTCAACCGGCTGATCGAGCTGCAGATGGAAGGCGCGGTCGGCTGACGGCCCGCACCTCCGGCAGCGACCGACTTCCCTGATTGCAGAAAGCGAGCACGACGACAGCCATGGCTGAGGCTCAGAACATCCCGGCGGGTTCCACGACCACCGGCTCCATCGCGGTGGCCGCGGAGTCCACCGTCGCCACTCGGATGAGCGCCCCGCCGTCCTACGACGTGGCGGACTTCCCGGTGCCGCACGGCCGCGAGGAGGAGTGGCGCTTCACGCCCCTCGCGCGTCTGAAGGGCCTGCACGACGGCTCCGCCGCGGCCGGCGGTCCGGACCTGAAGATCGACATCACCGCGCCCGAGGGCGTCACCCACGAGCTGGTCGACCGCGCCGACCCGCGGGTCGGCAAGGCCGGCACCCCCGTGGACCGGGTCGCGGCGCAGGCGTACAGCTCCTTCGAGAAGGCCTCGGTCGTCACGGTCCCCAAGGAGACCGTGCTGTCCGAGCCGATCCGGATCACCGTGCACGGCGAGGGCGGCACGGCCTTCGGCCACCAGGTCATCGAGCTCGGCGCGTTCGCCGAGGCGGTCGTCGTCATCGACCACACCGGTGACGCGGTGCTCGCCGCCAACGTCGACTACCTCCTCGGCGACGGCGCCAAGCTGACCGTCGTCTCGGTCCAGGACTGGGACGACACGGCCGTCCACGTCGGGCAGCACAACGCCCTGGTCGGCCGGGACGCCTCCTTCAAGTCCGTGGTCGTCACCTTCGGCGGCGACCTCGTCCGCCTGCACCCGCGCATCAACTACGCGGGCCCCGGCGGCGAGGCCGAGCTCTACGGCCTGTACTTCACCGAGCGGGGGCAGCACCAGGAGCACCGCCTCATGGTCGACCACGAGGCGCCCAACTGCCGCTCCCACGTGACGTACAAGGGCGCGCTGCAGGGCCAGGACGCGCACGCGGTGTGGATCGGCGACGTCCTGATCCAGGCCTCCGCCACCGGCACGGACACCTACGAGCTCAACCGCAACCTCGTCCTGACCGACGGCGCGCGGGTCGACTCGGTGCCGAACCTCGAGATCGAGACCGGCGAGATCGTCGGCGCCGGCCACGCCTCGGCGACCGGCCGCTTCGACGACGAGCAGCTGTTCTACCTGATGGCCCGCGGCATCCCGGCCGACGAGGCCCGCCGACTGGTCGTCCGCGGCTTCTTCGCCGAGCTGGTCCAGCAGATCGGTCTCCCGGACGTCGAAGAGCGCCTGATGAGCAAGATCGAGGCCGAGCTGGAAGCGTCCGCGGTATGAGCTACGTACGCGCAGCGGCGCTCAGCGAGCTGGAGGAGGACACCCCCAAGAGGGTGGAGATCGACGGCACGCCGGTCTCCCTGGTCCGCACCGAGGGCGAGGTGTTCGCGATCAACGACATCTGCTCGCATGCGAACGTCTCCCTCTCGGAGGGCGAGGTCGAGGACTGCTCGATCGAGTGCTGGCTGCACGGCTCGAGCTTCGACCTGCGCACCGGCAAGCCGAGCGGCCTTCCCGCGACGCGCCCCGTCCCCGTATACCCCGTAAAGATCGAAGGGGACGACGTGCTCGTCTCCGTCACCCAGGAGTCCTGAGTTCCCCATGGCAACGCTTGAGATCCACGACCTGCACGTCTCCGTCGACGCCGAGAACGGCCCGCGCGAGATCCTGAAGGGCGTCGACCTGACCGTGAAGCAGGGCGAGACGCACGCCATCATGGGCCCCAACGGCTCCGGCAAGTCGACTCTCGCCTACTCCCTGGCGGGTCACCCCAAGTACACGATCACCGGCGGCACCGTCACCCTCGACGGCGAGGACGTCCTGGAGATGTCCGTCGACGAGCGCGCCCGGGCCGGCGTCTTCCTCGCCATGCAGTACCCGGTCGAGGTCCCCGGTGTCTCCGTCTCCAACTTCCTGCGCACCTCCGCGACCGCGATCCGCGGCGAGGCCCCCAAGCTGCGGCTGTGGGTCAAGGAGGTCAAGGAGGCCATGGAGCGTCTCCAGATGGACCCCGCGTTCGCCGAGCGCAACGTCAACGAGGGCTTCTCCGGCGGTGAGAAGAAGCGCCACGAGATCCTCCAGCTGGAGCTGCTCAAGCCGGCCATCGCGATCCTCGACGAGACCGACTCCGGCCTGGACGTCGACGCGCTGCGCACCGTCTCCGAGGGCGTCAACCGCGTCCGCGAGACCGGCCAGGTCGGCACCCTGCTGATCACTCACTACACGCGCATCCTGCGCTACATCAAGCCCGACCACGTCCATGTGTTCGCGAACGGCCGCATCGCCGAGTCCGGTGGCGCCGAGCTCGCCGACAAGCTGGAGGCCGAGGGCTACGAGGCTTACACGAAGGGTGGCGCAACCGCGTGACACAGCTGCCGGGCCTCCTCGACACAGAGGCGATCCGTAAGGACTTCCCCCTTCTGGACCGTCAGGTCCACGACGGGAAGAAGATCGTGTACCTGGACAACGCCGCGACGTCCCAGAAGCCGCGCCAGGTCCTCGATGCCCTGAACGCCTACTACGAACGTCACAACGCCAACGTCCACCGCGGCGTGCATGTGCTCGCCGAGGAGGCCACGGCGCTGTACGAAGGCGCCCGCGACAAGGTCGCGGCCTTCATCAACGCCCCGAGCCGCGACGAGGTGATCTTCACCAAGAACGCCTCGGAGTCGCTCAACCTCGTGGCCAACATGCTCGGCTGGGCCGATGAGCCCTACCGCGTGGACCGCGAGACCGAGATCGTCATCACGGAGATGGAGCACCACTCCAACATCGTCCCGTGGCAGCTGCTCTCGCAGCGCACCGGCGCGAAGCTGAAGTGGTTCGGCATCACCGACGACGGCCGCCTCGACCTGTCCAACATCGACGAGATCATCACGGAGCAGACGAAGATCGTCTCCTTCACGCTGGTCTCCAACATCATGGGCACCATCAACCCGGTCGAGACGATCATCCGTCGCGCCCAGGAGGTGGGCGCGCTGGTCTGCATCGACGCCTCGCAGGCCGCCCCGCACATGGTGCTGGACGTCCAGGCGCTGCAGGCCGACTTCGTCGCCTTCACCGGCCACAAGATGTGCGGCCCGACCGGCATCGGCGTCCTGTGGGGCCGCCAGGAACTGCTGGAGGACCTCCCGCCGTTCCTCGGCGGCGGCGAGATGATCGAGACCGTCTCGATGCACTCCTCGACCTATGCGCCCGCGCCGCACAAGTTCGAGGCCGGTACGCCCCCGATCGCCCAGGCCGTCGGCCTCGGCGCGGCCGTGGACTACCTCACCGCGATCGGCATGGACAAGATCGCCGAGCATGAGCACGCGATCACCGAGTACGCCGTCAAGCGGCTGCTGGAGGTCCCCGACCTGCGCATCATCGGCCCCAGCACGGCCGAGGAGCGCGGCGCGACGATCTCCTTCACGCTCGGCGACATCCACCCGCACGACGTCGGCCAGGTGCTGGACGAGCAGGGCATCGCGGTCCGGGTGGGTCACCACTGCGCGCGTCCGGTCTGCCTGCGCTACGGAATTCCTGCGACCACGCGAGCGTCGTTCTACCTGTACTCCACCCCGGCCGAGGTCGACGCCTTGGTCGAGGGGCTTGAGCACGTCCGTAACTTCTTCGGATGAGGACGAGGACTGACTGAGTCGTGAAGCTGGATTCCATGTACCAGGACGTCATCCTGGACCACTACAAGCACCCGCACGGGCGCGGTCTTCGCGACGGCGACGCCGAGGTGCACCACACCAACCCGACCTGCGGCGACGAGATCACCCTGCGCGTGCGGCTGGACGGCGCGAGGATTGAAGATGTGTCGTACGAGGGGCAGGGCTGCTCCATCAGCCAGGCCTCCGCGTCCGTCCTCAACGACCTCCTGGTCGGCAAGCAGCTCGGTGAGGCGCAGAAGATCCAGGAGACGTTCCTGGAGCTGATGCAGTCCAAGGGCAAGCTGGAGCCGGATGACGCCATGGAGGAGGTGCTGGAGGACGCGGTCGCGTTCGCCGGTGTCTCCAAGTACCCGGCGCGTGTGAAGTGCGCGCTGCTCAGCTGGATGGCCTGGAAGGACGCCACGGCCAAGGCCCTCTCCGAGGAGGCGAAGACCGCATGACGGAAACGACCACCAAGCCGGCCTCGGAGGAAGAGGTCCGCGAGGCGCTGTACGACGTCGTCGACCCCGAGCTGGGCATCGATGTCGTCAATCTCGGCCTGATCTACGGCATCCACATCGATGACGCCAACATCGCCACCCTCGACATGACGCTGACCTCCGCGGCCTGTCCGCTGACCGACGTCATCGAGGACCAGGCGAAGTCGGCCACCGAAGGCATCGTCAACGAGCTGAAGATCAACTGGGTCTGGATGCCCCCGTGGGGCCCCGACAAGATCACCGACGACGGCCGCGAGCAGCTGCGCGCGCTCGGCTTCAACGTCTGACGAGATCCCCCGCAGCGATCGGCGCGATACGGCCGTGCCCGCCAGGAAACTCTGGCGGGCACGGCCGTATCGCCGTTGTGGGCGTCACGCCGTCGCTGTGTACGCACGTACACAACGTTGTGTACGCTCGTACGCATGGTCTATGTCACGCTCGGCACCGCGATCCTGTCCGAGATACTCGCGACCACCGCGATGAAGTACAGCGACGGGTTCAGCAGGCTCTGGCCGTCGGTGGGCACGGTGGTGGGGTACCTCATCGCCTTCGCGCTGCTGGCGCAGACGCTGAAGACGATGAGCATCGGGACCGCGTATGCGATCTGGTCCGGGGCCGGGACGGCCGTGATCGCGGCGATCGGCATGGCGTTCCTCGGGGAGAGCACCAGCGCGCTGAAGATCTTCGGGGTGCTGCTGGTCATCGCGGGGGTCGTGGCCCTGAACCTGGACGGTGCGCACTGATGGCGCGGCGCTACGACCCCGACAGGCGGCAGCGGATCATCGATGCGGCGATCCGCGTGGTCGGCGAGCGGGGCATCGCCGGGCTCAGCCACCGGGCGGTGGCCGCCGCCGCGGATGTGCCGCTGGGCTCGACCACGTACCACTTCCGGACCCTGGACGATCTGCTGGTCGCGGCGCTGGAGCAGGTCGACGAGGAGTGGATGGCCGACTTCGCGCGATGGGTGGCGAGCATCGATCCGGCGGTGCCGCTCACCGAGGAGGTCGCGCGCTATGTGGCGGACGTCCTGGGAGGGGACCGGGCACAGACGGAGCTGGTGTACGAGCTGTATCTGGCGGCGCTGCGGCATACGGCGGTGCGGCCCATCGCGGCCGCCTGCCTGAACGAGATGGCGCAGCTGCTCGGGCAGCGGATCGGCGACCTCGCGACGGCGCGGGCCGTGGTGGCCGTCGCCGACGGGCTGGTGCTCCAGCATCTGCTCACCGGACAGCCCTTCGATCCGGACGCGCTGCGCGCCGGACTGGCCGGGGTGCTGGACCCGGGCCGCGGCGGCCGCGGCTCGTAGGGCCCTACGAAGCGGTTGGTGCGACCCTACGGCCGGGGCCCGATCGCTGAGACCGGTTCGCCTGAGCGGGGGCGCTCCGGTTAGGTTTCGAGCATGACCGATGCTGCTTCTTCCGCTTCCCCTACGACCGGCGCTGTCGCCGCCGGGCTCGCCACCGTCGCCTCCGACGGCACCGTTCTCGACACCTGGTTCCCGGCGCCCGAGCTGGTCGCTGCGCCCGCCGAGGACTTCGGTCCGGCCGGCACCGAGCGGCTGGAGGACGAGCGCGCCAAGGATCTGCTGGGCGCCGCCGTCCTCAAGGCGATCGGTCCCGACCCGGTCCGTGACGTGGAGGTCGTGGCCGTCCGTACGGTCATCACCTCGCTCGACGACAAGCCGCTGGATGCGCACGACGTCTACCTGCGCCTGCACCTCCTCAGCCACCGGCTGGTCAAGCCGCACGGGCAGAGCCTGGAGGGCATGTTCGGCCTGCTGGCGAACGTCGCCTGGACCTCGCTCGGCCCGGTGGCCGTCGACCAGGTGGAGTCGGTGCGGCTCAACGCCCGCGCCGAGGGACTGCACCTGATGGTCACCAGCATCGACAAGTTCCCGCGGATGACCGACTACGTGGCGCCCACCGGCGTGCGCATCGGCGACGCCGACCGGGTGCGGCTGGGCGCCCACCTCGCGGCCGGCACCACCGTCATGCACGAGGGCTTCGTCAACTTCAACGCCGGGACGCTGGGCACCTCCATGGTCGAGGGCCGGATCAGCGCGGGC
This sequence comes from Streptomyces sp. NPDC053427, assembly GCF_044544985.1. Classification (NCBI taxonomy): domain Bacteria; kingdom Bacillati; phylum Actinomycetota; class Actinomycetes; order Kitasatosporales; family Streptomycetaceae; genus Streptomyces; species Streptomyces sp. NPDC053427. The sequence continues at coordinate 362,720 of NZ_JBITYA010000008.1, forward strand.
GTCCTCATCGGCGACGGCACCGACATCGGCGGTGGCGCCTCCACCATGGGCACCCTGTCCGGCGGCGGCAAGCAGATCATCTCGATCGGCGAGCGCTGCCTGCTCGGCGCGGAGTCCGGTATCGGTATCGCGCTGGGCGACGAGTGCGTGGTCGAGGCCGGTCTGTACGTGACCGCGGGCACCCGCGTCACGCTGCCCGACGGCCAGATCGTCAAGGCGCTGGAGCTCTCCGGCGCCGACAACATCCTCTTCCGCCGCAACTCCACCACCGGCACCGTCGAGGCCCGTCCGAACAAGGCGGTCTGGGGCGGTCTGAACGAGATCCTGCACAGCCACAACTGACGCCGCATCGCCCGACGGCCCGGTGGGAAGACCCGCCGGGCCGTCGGCATGTCCGCGGCGGTGCCCGATGCCTGCGCGGGCGCGGAACGGCGCCTGCTCCGGGCGCGGGGACGGCGGCCGCTTTGCGCTGGTGCCAAGGGGGCCGGGGTGGGCCACCATGGCGGGGACGGTGTTCACCAACCGCGCCGGGAGGCGGCATGAGGCTGGGCAAACCGCTCGCTGTCGGCATCGCGGAGGAAGCAGAACCACAGGCCGGCGAGCCGCTGGCCGAGGAGTGGGGGGCCGGGGCATGGGCGGCCGTCGAGCCGCTGGACGAGGTGACGGTCGGCGGGACCGGGGACCCGGGCGCGCGCTTCGCCGGCGCGCTGGCCGCCCGATGAGGCTGCGGCTGCCGAGGGAGCGCCCGGCCGAGCCGCCCCAGGGATACAAGCTCGCCAACCCGGTGCTGTCCGAGGACTGCGGCCGGATCGGGTTCGCCGGGGTCTCGATCGGCGGGGCGCAGCCCTACGGCGTGCTCGACGAGGCGCGCTGCATGTACGGCCGGCGGCACCGCTGCCCGGCCCTGCGCTGCGACTGCGGCTTCTACTGTCTGCACACGCTCGCCGCGGCGCAGGCCCTGGCCCGGGTGGGCGCGCACCGCCGGGCGGCGATCCTGGAGGTCACGGTGCTCGGCGCGTACATCCGCTTCGAGCGCGGGATGCGCTATGCGCGCCAGCGGGTACGGGTGGCGCGCATCGGGCCGTGCGGCTGCGGGCTGCCGCCGGAGGTCTTCGTCGACGCGGGCTGGGGGCGGACCGGGTGGCGGGCGCTGGCCGGGGCCTGCAAGGGCTGTGCGGCCGGGCGCGGCGAGGTGAGCTTCGAGGACTTCGTGCGGATCGGCGGCGGCCGGCTGCGGGTGGTGCCCGGCCACCGGGAGGCACGGGCCGACGGCGCGGCGGGCGGGCGCCCGGCCGCCCGCCGCGTCCCCGGGCCCGCCGCCGAGGCGACCGCGATGCAGGCCCGACTCGATCGGCTCCAGGGGCAGTTGGGGCGGCTGGCCGGCGAGGCGTGAGGGCCCGGGGCGGCGCGGTGTGAAGGGCCGGGCACGCCTGCGTAACCATCCGGCACGGGCGTGCGAACGCCCCGCCGGACGCCGTTAGGCTGTGCCGTATGCGTGATCTTGTAGCGGGGATACGGTATCTGGGCAGAGGGCAGCGCTGGGTCGCCGGCCACGGCCGGTGGTGGGGGTTCGGGCTGATCCCCGCGCTGATCACCCTGGTGCTGTACGGCGCAGTGCTCACCGTGCTCGCCCTCTGGTCCGGCGACATCGCCGCCTGGGCGACGCCGTTCGCCGACGGCTGGGGCTCGCCCTGGCAGGGCCTGCTGCGCGGGCTCTTCGTCGCGTTGCTGTTCGCGGGTGCGCTGATGCTGTCCGTGCTGACCTTCACCGCCGTCACGCTGGTGATCGGCGACCCCTTCTACGAGTCGCTGTCGGAGCAGGTCGAAAAGAGCGAGGGGCACTGCCCGCCGGGCCCGGACCGGCCGATGTGGCAGGAGATCTGGATCGCACTGCGCGACAGCGTCCATGTGCTGCTGCGGGCCGCCGGGTTCGGGATCCTGCTGTTCGCGCTCGGGTTCGTGCCGTTCATCGGCCAGACCGTGATCCCGGTGATCGGCTTCTGCGTCAACGGATTCTTCCTCGCCGTCGAGCTGACCTCGGTGGCGATGCAGCGCCGCGACGTCCCGGTCACCGAGCGGCTGCGGCTGCTGCGCGGCCGCAAGGCGCTGGCCGTCGGCTTCGGCACCCCGATCGTGCTGCTGTTCCTGATCCCGTTCATCGCGGTGGTGCTGATGCCGGGCGCGGTGGCGGGGGCGACGCTGCTGGTGCGGGACCTGGTGCCGGACGAGGACGAGCGGGAGCCCGAGGGCGACGAGGGCGGTCGGCTGCCGCAGGGCGCCCCGTACGGGCAGGGCGCCACGTACGGACAGCCTGCGCCCTACGGACAGGCCGCACCGTACGGACAGGCCGCGCCCTACGGACAGGCCGGGCCCGTGCCCCCCGGACAGGGCGCGCCCGGCGGCTTCGGCCCGCCCCCCGCCCCCTACCCGCCGCACCAGGGTCACTGAGCACCCGGGCAACGGAAGACGGCCGCCGCACCCCACGGTGCGGCGGCCGTCCGGCCGTCGGGGCCCTCACCCGTCCGTCAGGCCTCCCGCGAGGGGAGCTTGAGGTCCTGGGTCCGCTCGGCGGCCGACTCCTCCGGCATGCTCTGGTCCCGCTCGCGGCCGGTGCGCCGCTCCGGGGCGCGGTCCTTGCCCGGCTTGCGGTTCTGCGCCTTCGCCATGGTGACTCCCTTACTGGGCTCGCTGGGCTCGCTGAGCTCTTCGAGCCGAAACGGTGCTTACCGGCCCAGTAGCGCACCCCGGTCGGCGATCGGCGCCCGGACCGGGGCGACGGAGTGACGGACGGTGACAGCCGGTGACCTACGGCTTGACGCGCAGCACCTGCGGATCGTGGTCGCTGGCCTGGTCGGCGTACTCGGCGTTGATGTGGACGATGTCGTAGTCCGTCCGGGCCAGCGCCTTGGTGGTGAGCATGTGGTCCAGGACCTGGGAGTTGCCCTGGTAGACGTAGCCGTAGCGCTCGGCCTTCGGCAGCTTGCCCACCAGGTCGGTGAGCACCCCGCCGCCGGTCAGGTTCTTCAGCGCGGCCGAGAACTGGTAGTCGTTGAGGTCACCGGCGACCACCACCTTGGCCTTGGAGTCCTTGGCCAGCAGGTCCTTGACGAACGCGTTGACCAGCTTTGCCTGTGCGGTGCGCTGGGTCTCCGAGCTGCGGGCCGGCGGCTGGAAGCGGCTGTCCAGGCCCTGGTCGCCGCCCTTGGAGTTGAAGTGGTTGGCGATCACGAACACCCGGCTGCCCGGCCGGGCCTTGAGCGAGAACTGCCCGACCAGCGGCTTGCGGCTGGTCTTCCATGCCTGGTCGGTGGGCGCGATCCGGCCCGGCGAGGCGGACAGTCCGGCCTTGCCGTGGTCGTCGACGACCTTCACCGGCGTGGTGGCGTCGCCGCCCTTGACGTCGGTGAACGCCACCCGCGCGGGGTTGAACAGGAACACATTGCGGATGTTGCCGCCGGGCTCGCCGCCGTCCTGGTCGTTCTGCGGGTCGATCTGGCGCCACTCGTACGCCGGGCCGCCCGCCGCCTTGATCGCGTCGGTGAGCTTCTTCAGCGTGGTCCCGGCGGTGACGGTGCCGTCGTCGGTGGCGCCGTTGTCGTCCTGGACCTCCTCCAGCGCGACCACATCGGGTGCCGACAGATTGGTCACCAGCGCCTTCGCCAGCCGGTCGAACTTGGCCTGCGGGGTGGTGGGGGAGAGGTTCTCGACGTTGTACGTGGCCACGGCCAGCTCGTCGGACTTCTGCTTGCGGGTGGTCTCCGGCGCCGGGCCGTGGTCGGTGACCTTGCCCAGCTCGGTGGCCTGGAGCGTGTAGCCGCCGAAGTTGTCGTAGTCCAGCGGCCCGGCGGTGGTGCCGGTCAGCTCGTCGCCGACATCGGCCACCGGGAACGGCCGCTGCGCGAACGGGATGAGCGACTGCACCTTGATCCGGCCGCCGTTGGGGTCCGCGTACGAGCCGTAGAGCGTGCCGCCGCGGGCCGTGCGGTTGTGGCCCGGCTCCGCGGTCACCCACAGCTCGTTGTGGGTGTTGGTCGCGCCGACGACCGGGGAGCTGCCGAGCGAGACCCGCATACCCTCCAGGGACTCATAGCGGTCCAGCGCGTACGAGGCGGGCTTCAGCGTGCGCGACTCGATGCTCTTGCCGCCCGCGTCGGGGGCGTAACGGTTGGGCACCGAGGCCGGGTTGAGCTTGAAGGCGGCCGGCAGCGGGGTCCGGGAGGCGGTGACCTTCCAGGTGGCGTCGGTGATCTCGGTGACGGACTGGAGGCCGGCGTCCTTGCCGCCGGGGTAGTACTCGCTGACCGTACCGGCGAAGGTGATCGCGTCGCCCACGGAGACCTTCGGGGTCTCCTTGCCGGTGAAGACGAAGACGGCCTCGCTGGTCGCCTCGTTCCTGTCCGGGTGGGGGTCCTGCACCCAGAAGCCGCGTGACGAGCCGAAGGAGCGGACCGCGGTGACCGTGCCCGGCACCTCGCTGACCTGCTTCCCGGCGAGCGGGGATATTCGGGTGCTGCCCTGGATGTCATGGATCCGCGTGCCCGCCGCATGGGCGGACTGGGTGGCGGTGATCAGTCCGCCGGTCAGGGCGGCCACGACCACCACGCCGACGGCGGCCGGCCTGCGAAGCGAACGAGGGGACGGCATGCTGTGCCTCCGGAAGAAAGGGGGGTATGGGGGGTGAGCAGCAACAGAGCGTGCCGAGCGGGACCGGCGCTCGTACGCTACGCGCGTCAATCTCCGGTCTGGGTAAGGAAGTTGTCAAGGTTCTCCCGGTGGACGGGAGCGTACGAGGGGGTGAACCGCCCGAGATGCGGCACATTCCGTCTACGCTTGGGCGTCGCACGAGCCCGTAGTCCCCTCCGAGGAGCTGAGCCCCAGATGTCCGCAGACCGCCCCACTCTGCCGCCGGTGCGGCTGCACTCCGAAGCGGAGCTGGCCCGGGAGGCGCTCGGCGCCCCGCTGATGGCCCGCGCCGCCAAGCTCGCCCGCTGGGCCGAGCGGGGCGTGCCCGTCGGCGCGGGCGGCGAGATCCTCGAAGAGGCGCTGGGGGCCGCCACCGAGCACCTGGGCCTGACGGACGACGAGGACGGGGCCGCGTACACCGCCGAGGCCTGGCAGCTGGCGGTGGACACCGGACTGGTGGAGATCGCGGAGGTCCCCGAGGGGGAGGACGGCGACGACGACGCCGCGATCGGCACCGCCACCCCGGGCGAGGAGCTGCGCCTGCTCACCTCCGGCAGCCCGCACGACATCCTCGACATCTGGCTCCAGGGCATGGAGACGGTGCTCGCCGACGCGGCCGCCCCCGACCTCTCCGACATCGCCGACCAGATCGCCGAGGGCGGCGAACTGGACCTGGACGCGATCGACTGGAACCCGGAGGAGGAGGCCGAGCTGCTGGACGGCATCCTCGGCAACCTCTATCTGCTCACCGCCGTGAGCGAGCGCCCCGACCAGGACGTTCCGCTGCCCGCACTGGCCGCCTCCATGATCGTCCCGGACGACATGGACGAGCCCACCGACGACGTCCTCGAAGAGGTCTCCGAGGCGATGATGCGCCTGGACGACCAGTTCCGGGTGCTGGAGCCGATCGGGCTGGTCGCCTACCAGCCCGTCGACGAGGCGCTGATCGAGGAGCTGGACGAGCAGGGCGAGACGGTCAGCGCCGCCGAACCGCTCACCGACGAGGACGTCTCCCGCTACGGCATGGTCCGCCTCACCCCGCTCGGCGTCTACGCCGTCCGCGCCCGGATGCTGGACGCCGGCGTCCACGCCCCGGCCGTCGGCGACCTCACCGACAAGGGTGCCGACGTCCTCCTGGACGCGCTGCCCGGCTACCCCGAGCCGCTCGCCCAGGCCGAGTCCGAGCTGTGGCTCGCCGCCCGTACCCCCCTCGACGCCTCCCGCGATCTGCTGGCCGCCGCCCGCGGAGACGACGAGCGCGCCCCGCTGCGCCGGCTCGCCGCCCAGCAGACCCTCTCCCTGGTCACCCCGGACGCCGAGGCCGCGCTGCGCGAGGTCCTCGACGACCGGCAGCTGGGCGGCCTGGCCCGGGTCTGGCTCGCCGAGCGTGCCCTGCCCGGCATCCCCGAGCCGTCCCAGGACATGATCTTCTGGCTGACGGTGGACACCATCGCGGCGCAGCTGGACGGCGCGGACGACGAGACGGCGGCCGAGCTGCGGGACCTCGTCCAGAGCCTGACCGAGCAGCACAGCGGGTTCTTCGACACCGCCTGGCGGGTCGACCACCCGGCCACCGCCGATGTCCTGGAGGCCATGGGCCGGCTGCACCCGGACAAGAAGGCCGCCAAGGAGGCCCGCAAGGCCGCCTTCAAGGCGCGGTCCCGGCGGACGGGCTGAGCCGGCGGATGCCTCGGTGCGCGCGGCGGGCGGCCGGACCGGCCGCCCGCCGTCGCGTGCGAAGGGCAACCGCTTCCTGGACGTAGGGCCGCGTTCAACTGGAGTTCGACGGCGCACGAGAGCGTGTGCGGCGCAGACCCAGGGGAAGAAACCGGCCGTCCAGGAGATGACTATGCCGCTCACCCGGAGAAACTTCGCCAAGCGCTCCGCCCTCACCGGCGCCTCGGTGGCGCTGGCCGGCAGCGTCGGCGTGCTGGCCACCGCGCCCGGCGCCATCGGGGAGGAGGCCCCGGACGCCGGGCCCGACGGCCACGCGGACGGCCACGCCTTCGGCTACGGCCCGCTGCTCCCGGACCCGGACGGCATCCTCGCGCTGCCCGCCGGATTCTCGTACCGCATCATCACCCGGACCGGTGTGACCACGCTCGAGAGCGGCGAGTCCACCCCCTCCAACCACGACGGCACCGGCACCTTCGCCGGCCACCGCGGCACCACCCTGCTCGTCAACAACCACGAGCTCAAGGGCCCGCGCGCCGACTGGCCGCACCCGGTGCCGCTCGCCGACGGCCTGGTCTACGACCCGGCGGCGGCCGGCGGCTGCACCGTCGTCGAGGTCGCCAAGGACGGCACCCCGGTCGGCGAGTGGGTCGGCATCGCCGGCACGTCCACCAACTGCGCGGGCGGAACCACCCCTTGGGGCACCTGGCTGACCTGCGAGGAGAACGAGGACAAGGCCGGCCGGCACGGCATGACCAAGGACCACGGCTATGTCTTCGAGGTCGACCCCCACGACCGGAAGGCCGGCCGCGATCCGAAGCCCGTCAAGGCGCTGGGCCGCTACGCCCACGAGGCCGTGGTCGTCGACCCCCGGCGCGGCCACCTCTACCTGACCGAGGACGCCTCCGGGCCCAACGGCCTGCTCTACCGCTGGACCCCGCCGAAGGGCTTCGAGCACGGCCGCGGCAAGCTGCGGACGCTGGCCGACGACGCCGGTGTGCTGGCGGCGCCCAAGTGCTTCGACTCCGGCGGCCGGTACGTCGACGATCTCTCGCGCGCCACCAAGGTCGGCACGGTCTACGGCGTCGACTGGATCGAGGTCCCCGACCGCGACGCCCGCACCGTCTCGGTGCGCAACCAGTTCGCCGAGGGCGAGATCACCCGTGCCCGCAAGCTGGAGGGCATGTGGTGGGCGGACGGCGGCACGTACGTCGTCTCCTCGTTCGCCCGTGAGGAGAGCCCGGTCCAGCACGACGGGCAGGTGTGGTTCTACGACCCGCGGCGCCGGACGCTGACGCTGAAGGTGCGCTTCGGCGTCAACCCGGACCCGGACAAGGACGGCGCGTTCGACGGTCCCGACAACATCAGCGTCTCGCCCTACGGCGGGCTGATCATCGCCGAGGACGGCGAGGGCGTCCAGCATCTGTTCGGGGCGACCGAGGACGGCCGTACGTATCCCGTCGCGCGCAACGAACTCAACATCGGCACGGCCGACAAGCCCGAGTTCAGCGAGTTCACCGGGCCGGTCTTCTCGCCGGACGGGCGGACGCTGTTCGCCAACATCCAGGAGCCGGGGATCATGCTGGCGATCACCGGGCCGTGGAAGCGGATCCGGCGCCAGCGCTGAGGGAGTCCGGTGCCGCGGCCGTGAGGACGTAGTAGTCCAGCAGGCCGGTCCGGTACGCCGTCAGATAGCGCCGGGGCCATTCGTCGCGCAGCTCCGGCCGCTGCGCCATGAAGCGGTCGTACGGCTCCCAGACCTGCTCGCCGATCGCCCGCACCCGGACGTCCCGCAGCCCGGCCGCGGCCAGCATCCCGGCCACGTCGTCGATCACGTACGGGACGTCCAGGCCGTCGGCGTACGGGGGCAGCAGATCGGGCAGCGCGCGGGCGGCCTCCGGCATGCGGGCGAAGAACGTCGTCAGCGCCAGGCGGCCGTCCGGGCGCAGCACCCGCGCGGCCTCCCGGGCGAAGCCCGCCAGGTCACGGAAGTGCTGGGCCGCCTCGACGGAGTAGAGGCAGTCGATGCTCGCGGCGGGCAGCGGGATGCGGTGGGCGCTGCCCTGGACGAAGTCCAGCCGGGCGGGGCCGTCCGGGGGCCCGGCCAGCAGGTCCGCGTGCGTGGCGCGGGCGCGGGCGATCTGGTCCGGGTGCACGTCCAGGCCGGTCACCGGCCCCAGCCCGAACTCCCGCAGCGCCAGCGCGCAGCCCAGGCCGCGCCCGCAGCCGACCTCCAGGGCGCTGCGCCCCCGCGTCCGCTCGAAGCCGCCCAGCACCAGGCGGTAGAGATCCTCCTCGCTGCGGACCCGGTCGGCCTCGCTCAGCGGCCCGTCCGCGCGGTCCGGCAGCCATGCCCAGTAGCCGAAGTTGATGAAGCCGCCGGCGAAGGCGGGCACGGTGCTCAGATCGTGGTCGCCGTAGACCGTGGCGACCCGGTCGGGGAGGTCCGGGTGCGCCGGGCCGTCCGGGTGAGAGAGGTCTGGCGTGCTGCCGGTGTCGCCGGCCGGGGACGGCTGCTGCGCCATCGCATGCTCCTCGCGGGGGGAATCCTGGGCGCCTGCGGACGGTGAAGGGAAGTGGGCCCGGCCGATACGGCCCGGCGGATGCGGACGACACCATTCTCGGCCCCGGACCGCGGGCGCGCTGCGTCCGGTTCGGCCGTTGCGGGCGCGCGCCGGGTCGCCCGCCCCGCGACGGGGGCCGCAGCTGCCCGGGTGACCGGCGGAGGACGCGGGAGGGCCCGCAGCCGGTTGCTGCGGGCCCTCCCTGGTGGTGCCGATGACCGCGACCTGCGGATCCCTACAGCGCCGCGGCTCCCGGCTTGACCATGCCGCGTACCGTGCGGGCGTCGACGAACTCGCCCATCGCCGTCATTTCCCACTCGCCGGTGAACTGGCGGATCAGCTTCGCCATCATCACGCCCGTACGGGGTTCGGCGTGGGTGAGGTCGAAGCGGACCAGCTCCTCGCCGGTGCCGGAGTCGCTCAGCCGGCAGTAGGCCTTGGCGACGTCCGAGAACTTCTGGCCGGAGAAGGAGTTCACCGTGAAGACCAGGCCGGTGACCTCCGGAGGGAGGCCGCCCAGGTGGACGGTGATGACCTCGTCGTCGCCGGAGCCGTCGCCGGTGAGGTTGTCGCCGGAGTGCTGGACCGCCCCGCCCAGGATCATCAGCTTGCCGAAGAAGCAGTTGTCGATCTTCTTGCGGTCGGGGCCGTAGGCGATGACGGAGGCGTCCAGGTCGATGTTCTTGCCGCGGAAGGCGGGCTCCCAGCCCAGGCCCATCGAGACGGAGCTGAGCAGCGGCTGACCGCCCTTGACCAGGGAGACGGTCTGGTTCTTCTGGAGGCTGACCCGGCCCTTGTCGAGGTTGATCTTGCCGGTGGCCGGGGCGGCCGGGCCCGGCGCCGGGGGAGCGGGCGGGGTCGGGGGAGCGGCGGCCTGCGCCGGGGCGGGGGCGGCCGGGGGCGCGGGCGGCGTCTGCGGTGCGGCGGCGGGCGCCGCCGGTTCCTCCACGCTGACGCCGAAGTCGGTGGCGATCCCGGCGAGCCCGTTGGCGTAGCCCTGGCCGACCGCGCGCACCTTCCAGACGCCGTTGCGGCGGTAGACCTCGACGACCACCAGGGCGGTCTCGGAGCCCAGCTGCGGCGGGGTGAAGGAGGCGATCACGCTGCCGTCGTCGGCGCTGCGGACCGTGGCGGTCGGTTCGGTGCCGGCGAAGGTCGCGCCGGGCGCGTCCAGGCTCGCGGTGACCACGATCTTCTCGATGCCCTCGGGCACCGCGGCGGTGTCCACGGTGATGGTGTCGCCGCTGCCGCCGGCCGCCGCGGTGTGGGTCACGCCGGGGCCGTTGGGCTGGTTGTAGAAGACGAAGTCGTCGTCGGAGCGCACCTTGCCGTTGGCGGTGAGCAGCAGGCCCGACACATCCAGCTGTGCGGGGGCGGTGACGTCCACTGCCACCCGCGTGGCGGTGAGGGGGAGATTCGAGCCAGGAGTCATAGCGGTCATGTCAGAGGTAACGATCGGTCGCCCTTTGCGGTTCCATTACCCGTCGGCCCGTAACCGCCGGCCGGGCCGTCCCCGTCAGTGCCGCTCGCGGGAGTTGCCGAAGAGCAGCCGGTAGGCGATCAGCAGGACCAGGGCCCCGGCGATCGAGGCGATCCACATGGAGGGTTCGCCGATGTCCTTCGGGATCGGGCGGTGCAGGATCTTTGTGGACAGCCAGCCGCCGATGAAGGAGCCGGCGATGCCGATCAGGGTCGTGCCGACCAGGCCGCCCGGGTCCCGCCCCGGCAGCAGGACCTTGGCGATGACGCCCGCGATCAGGCCCAGTACGAGCCAGGTGACGATGCCCATGATGTGTTCCTCGTTCCTGCCGGGAGGGTTGGTACACAGACGAGGACGCGGCCGGGACGGCGCGGGTTCCGTGGCGTGGCGCGGGCCACGTTCAGTGCGGCCACCGGGGCGGGTCGGTGCAGAAGGCGCCGCCGAGGTGTGCGTGTTCGGGGTTGCGGGGGTCGAGTTCCCCCTGGGCGGCGATCAGCTCGGCGGCGTACGGCTCGGAGTCGTCCTGCGGTACGTAGCCGAGCGCGCGGGCGGTGGAAAGGTCCCACCACAGGCGGGTGTTGGCGGAGGAGCCGTAGACGACGGTGTGGCCGATGTCGGGGGCGGTGAGCGCGGCGTGCAGCAGCCGCGCGCAGTCGGCCGGGCTCAGCCACGTCGACAGCATGCGCACCGTGACGGGTTCGGGGAGGCAGGAGCCGATGCGGACGGAGACGGTCTCGATGCCGTGCAGGTCCCGGTAGAGGGAGGCGAGGTCCTCGCCGAAGCCCTTGGACAGGCCGTAGTAGGTGTCGGGCCGGCGGGGGGTGTCCACGGGGATCGCACCCGAGCCGTCCTCGGGGCGCGGGGTGAAGCCGACGGCATGGTTGCTGGAGGCGAAGACGATGCGGCGGACGCCCGCCTCGCGCGCCGCCTCGTAGAGGTGGTAGGTGCCTTCGATGTTGGCCCGCAGGATCTTCTCGAACGGGGCCTCCAGTGAGATGCCCGCGAGATGCACGACGGCGTCGACGCCCCGTACGGCCTCCCGCAGCGCCTGCGTATCGGCCAGTTCCGCGGTGACGGCGTCCGGTGCGCCCTCGACGGGCCGCTGGTCGAAGAGCCGGAGCGCATAGCCGTACGGGGGCAGCAGCTCGCGCATCAGGGTGCCGAGGCCGCCGGCGGCGCCGGTGAGCAGAACGGTGCGGGGTGCGGTCATGGGCGGGAACTCCTCCGCTGCGCTACAGGGCTGCATGGGTGGACCGAATTCATATGCGTGGAAACGCTAGAAGTCGCACAGGGGCCGGTCAAGACGCTTGACCAACCTGGTAAATCCGCTTGCCGGGGGGTAGTTGTGGGGTCTTGACCGGTGCGAGGGGCTGCTCTAGCGTAGCGGATGTTCATAAGTGTGGACGTCAGTCATGAACGTGCACGGCAGACGCCTCGACTTGCCAGGGAGAGCCCGTGACCGCACATCCTCCTCCAGCCGCAGCCGGGAGGTCCCCGCAGCTCGCCGACCGTCTCGACGGGCTGCTGTTCTTTCCCGTGACCGCGTACGCGCCGGACGGCACGGTGGCCCCGGAGGCGTTCCGCGCCCATGTGCGCGACGGGATCGAGGCGGGTGCGGCCGCCGTCTTCGCCTGCTGCGGCACCGGCGAGTTCCATGCGCTGACCCCGGAGGAATTCGCCGAGTGCGTCGCCGCGGCGGTCGAGGAGGCCGCCGGCCGCGTCCCGGTGATCGCCGGAGCGGGCTACGGCACCGCGCTCGCCGTCCGCTTCGCCCGCCTCGCCGAGGAAGCGGGTGCCGACGGGCTGCTCGCCATGCCGCCCTACCTCGTCGTCGCCGGACAGCAGGGACTGCTGCGGCACTACCGCGAACTCGCCGCCGCCACCCCCCTGCCCGTCATCGTCTACCAGCGTGACAACGCCGTCTTCGAGCCCGCCACCGTCGTCGCCCTGGCCCGCACGCCGGGCATCGTCGGCCTCAAGGACGGCCTCGGCGACCTCGACCTCCTCCAGCGCATCATCTGCGCGGTCCGCACCGAGGCCCCCGACGAGGAGTTCCTCTACTTCAACGGCCTGCCCACCGCCGAACTCACCGGTCCCGCCTACCTGGGCCTGGGCGTGCACCGCTACTCCTCCGCCGTCTTCGCCTTCGCCCCCGAGATCGCCCTCGCCTTCCACCGGGCGCTGGCCACCGGCGACCACGACACCGTCGCCCGGCTGCTGGACGGCTTCTACCGGCCGCTGGTCGAACTGCGCAACCAGGGCCGCGGCTATGCCGTTTCGCTGGTCAAGGCCGGGGTACGGCTGCGCGGCGCGGACGTCGGCGAGGTCCGGCCGCCGCTGAGCGAACCGTCCCCGGCGCATGTCGAACGGCTCGCCGCGCTGATCGACCACGGGCTGGTCCTGGCGTCGGCCGCGCCGGGGGCATGAGGCGCAGCGCCGCCGCCCGCCCTCCGCTCCTGGGACATGATCGGCGACCTCGGGACCGCGGAACGCATCGCCGGCCTCGGCGTCCAGCAGGTCACCCCGGCCGCCTACCGCTCCACCCGCCCCCGTGACGCCGCCGCAGCACCCATGTGCCCCCGGCGGCGGCCGCCAGCATCAGGCCCGTACCGGCCAGGATCTCGGTGGCGTCGGCGCCCTCGGCCGTGGGGCCGACGCCGGTGCGCACCGCGCCTCTGGGCATCGGGCGGCCCTGTGCGCCGACCGTGCCGGCGCTGACCGTGCCGGTGAGGTCCTTGCCGTCGGCGCATGTGCCGGCGATGCCGTAGTTGCCGGGCCGGGTGTCCGGCCTGACGTGGAACTCGCCGACCAGCGCACCCCCGTCCCCGCCGGGGCGCAGCGTGGCGGTGCCCCCGCCCAGCGCGCCGGCGTCCACGGTCGCCGACCGGCTGTGCCCGCAGTCCCTGGTGGTCAGCGACACGCTGGAGCCCGCCCTGGCCGGCTGCGGCGAGGCCTCGACCTCGCCGAAGTCGCCGGCGGACGCCGCGGGCGCGGCGAGGGCGAGTGCGGCGGCGCAGAGCGCGGCACCGGTGAGCGGCCGAGGGGAGCGCAGGGATCGCATGGCGCGGACCTCCACGAGGCGCGGCCTGCGGCACGCCGTTGTGCCGCGGGGGAGGAGGTCCGCGCCTCTTGACCCCCGAGCTAATCGGTACGGCGGCGGCCGGGCCTGCCCGGCCGGGACGAATGGGTGAACGGCATCACCCGGGGGTGGCGGCCGTGGCGCCGAGCGGTCACCCCGGCCGCACGAATCCGCATTCGTACGCCGCGATCACCGCCTGGGTCCGGTCCCGCACGCCGAGCTTGGCCAGCACCCCCGCCACATGCGTCTTGACGGTGGCCGGGCCGACGCCCAGCCGGCTCGCGATCTCGGCGTTGGTCAGCCCCGCCGTCATCAGCCGCAGCACCGCCCGCTCCCGGTCCGAGAGCCGGGCCCGCAGCTCCCGCGCCGCATCGCCGGCCGCCTTTTCCCCGGCGTGCCGGGCGGCCAGCGCCCGGACCGCGGCCGGGAACAGCAGCGAATCGCTGCGCGCCACCATCCGAACGGCCCCCACGAGCTCGTCCGCCCCGGACCGCTTGAGCAGGAACCCGCTGGCCCCGGCCCGCAGCGCGTCGTACACATACGCATCGTTCTCGAAGGTCGTCACCACGATGACGCGCGGCGGCTCCGGCATCCCCGCCAGCACCTGCTCGGTCGCCCGGATCCCGTCGATCTCCGGCATCCGGACGTCCATCAGGACGATGTCGGGGCGCAGTTCACGGATCAGCGGCACCGCCTCCGCACCGGTCGCGGCCTCCCCGACCACCTCCATGTCGTCCTCGGCGCCCAGGATCGCGCGCAGCGCCGTACGCACCATCCGCTCGTCGTCGGCGAGGAAGATGCGCAGCGGGGGCGTGTCCGCGCCCCCGCTCACCGTGCCGCTCCCGCGATCGGGAGGCCGGCCGTCAGCCGCCATACGCCTTCGTGGGCGGCGGCCGTCGCTTCGCCGCCCAGCAGCCGGGCCCGCTCGCCGATCCCGCGCAGCCCCCGTCCGCCGCCGGTGCGGTCCGCCGGTCCGGCCGCAGCCACCGGATTCTCCATCGTCAGTCTCAACTCCCGTTCGTTCACGCACAGTTGCAGCGTCACGGCCACCGGTCCGGCGTGCCGCAGCGCATTGCTCAGCCCTTCCTGCACGATCCGGTAGGCCTCCCGCGAGACCATCGGCGGCAGCCCCGCGACGTTTCCCTCGACCGTCGCCTCGATGCCCAGGCCCGCCGCGCGGGTGCGGTCCAGGAGGGCGTTCAGGCCGTCCAGGGTGGGCGCCGGAGAGGTCGGCCGGGCGCCGTCCTCCTCGCGCAACAGCCCCAGCACGGTGTCCAGTTCGGCGACCGCATCGCGGGTGGTCTCCTCGATGGCGGCCAGCGCCTGGCGGGCGAACTCCGGGTCCGCGTCCAGCACCCGGCGGGCCGCGGCGGCCTGGAGGGTGACGGCGCTGAGCGCATGGCCCACCGAGTCGTGCAGCTCGCGGGCCAGCCGGTTGCGGGACGCCAGATCGGCGGCCCGGCGCTCGGCGGCGGCCAGCCGGTCGGCGGGCGTGGGGCCCAGCAGCACCGGCGCCAGACGGGCCAGCAGCTTCCCGGCTCCCCAGGCCGTGCCGATCACCAGGGCCATGAGCGCCAGCCCGGCGAGCGGGCCGAGCATCCCGGGGGCGGCCCGCTGCCACGCCGGGAAGCCGCGCCGCAGCGCCGCCGAGAACGGCAGCACCATCAGCGCCACCGCGGCCGGCGGCGCGGCCAGCGACATCCCGCTCACGATCGCGCCGGCCGCCTGGTGCACCAGGAACCACAGCGCGGTGCGCCGCCGGGCGGCCCACGAGTACCCCGGCCGGTCGGCCAGCAGCTCCCCCGGCACACCGCAGAACGTCCGTACGGCGCTCGCCGCCATCGGCCGGGCCGGCGCGAAGGCCAGCGCGGCCAGCCAGGCGAGGGGCAGCGCGGCACCGAACGCGAGGAACTGGGTCACCACGTCGCGGTACGGGTCGGCGCCGTCCATGACCAACGCCACGAGGACCGACGTCACCAGGAAGTACGGCATCAGGCTTGCGCCGCCGATCACCAGATGGACCCAGCGCAGTACGTGCCGTCGGGGACCGTTTTGCCGCTGTCCGTTCCGCCGCCGTCGGTTCAGTCGCACCGCGCGGCCTCGGGCTCGGCCTCGGCCCGGCGCTCCGCGAAGAAGTGAGCCCCGGCGGCGGCCACCAATATCCCGGTGATCATCTGCACAGCGTAGGTCAGGTTCATCGGCGGGGTGGGCAGCTTCGGGTCACCCGCCGTGCAGTTCAGCGTGGTCAGCAGCAGCCAGCCGCCCCAGCAGGCCAGCGCGCCCGAGCCGGTCCAGGCGGCGGCCAGCGGTACGAGGACGGGGACCCGGCGCCCGCGCCCGTAACCGAGCATCAGCACACCGGCCATCGTGAGCACGGAGAACAGGACGTACGAGGCGTCGTTCACCCGGGCGTCGAAGCCCTGCGCCGCGGCCCGTTCGGGGCCGAGACCGGCCGTGCCGCCGGCGGCCCACAGCAGATGCATCGCGGCGGGGAGCAGGGCCAGGGCGATTGCCGCGCCCGCGGTCAGCCGGCGCGCGGACCGGGTGGGGCCGGCGGGCAGGTCCCCGGTCCGGCCGCGCCACAGGCGGCCCCAGCGTTCCCTGGCGTACAGGACGAAGAGGGTGCCCAGGGACAGGGCCTGGACGATGAAGCCGGAGTAGACGAGGGTCCACACCCAGGGGTCGAGCAGCGCGGCGGCGCCGTCGTCGGTGACCTTCGAGCCGTGCAGCGCGGCGCCCAGCGTCTGGACCGGGAACGCCGCGACGATCGGGGCCAGCAGCCCGGTCGCGCACCACATCGGCAGCGCCAGCAGCCAGGACGGCACCCGTCGCCCCCAGGGCCGGGTGAGCAGAAACGCCAGCAGGATCACCGCGCCGTCCATCAGCAGGGTGAGCCCGTTCAGCGCCATCAGGGAGTTGCCGTCCCTGCGCAGCGCGCTGCCCTGGGGGATGCCGATGCGGCCGCCCGCGATCCAGGCGATCTTGAGGGAGAGGTACGGGACGCAGGCGGCGAGGGTGATCGCCCGCAGCGCGGCGCGAACGGCCCTGCGCGGGGCGGGAGTCGGGGTGGCCGAGGTACGGCGGGTGGTCCGAGTGGTCATGGTGACCAGCCTTCCGGCGCCGCGCCCCGCCCGCCTCGGCGCCGCCGACGATCCGCCTCCGCCGTACGGGGGAGGACCGCCCGATACCTCAGTCAGAGGCGGCGGGTCGCCAGCGTCAGCCGGTCGCGGGCGTCGAACAGCATGTCCTTGATCATCTGCTCGTGGTCCGGGGTCAGCCGGGCCACCGGCACCGAGCAGCTGATGGCGTCCCGGGCCGGGGTGCGGTAGGGGATCGCGAGGCCGAAGCAGCGCAGGCCGAGGGTGTTCTCCTCGCGGTCCACCGCATAGCCCTGTTCGCGGACCGCGTGCAGCTCCTCGATCAGGGCCTCGCGGTCGGTGATGGTGTGCTCGGTCAGCGCGTCCAGGGTCGGCGGCAGCATCCCGCGGACCTGGTCGTCGGTGTAGGTGGCGAGCAGCGCCTTGCCCAGGGAGGTGGAGTGCGCGGGCAGCCGGCGGCCGACCCGGGTGAAGGGGCGCAGATAGTGCTGCGACTGGCGGGTGGCGAGGTAGACGACGTTGGTGCCGTCCAGGCGGGCGAGGTGGATGGTCTCGGTGGTGTCGTCCGAGAGCCGGTCCAGCGTGGGGCGGGCGGCGGCCACCACCTCGTCGCCGTCGATGTACGACGTACCGACCAGCAGGGCGCGGACGCCGATGCCGTAGCGGGTGCCCGTCGCGTCGGTCTCGACCCAGCCCAGGTCGACCAGGGTGCGCAGCAGCATGTAGAGGCTGGACTTGGGGTAGCCGACGGCTTCCTGGACGGCGGCCAGGCTGTGCATACCGGGGCGGCCCGCGAAGTACTCCAGCAACTCCACCGTCCGCACCGCGGACTTGACCTGAGATCCCCCGGTATCGGCAGCTGACATCGCCCTTGACCCCTCTGTTCGGACCGCCATAGAGTCCCAGCTATTCACCATCTGGGACGACGTTCAGCATATCGAACGACGTCCAGGGTGCGGCAAGTCTTCGCCCAGGAGGAATGCACGGTGGCAACAGCGGCAGCAGCACCAGTCTGGAGTGTCGACCCCCGAACCGGGAAGCGGCGTGAACAGGTTGCGGTGGAAGCCACAGCGGCCGAGGTGGACCGGACCGTACGGGCCGCGCACGACACCCGCGTCGCGCTCGCCGGACGCCAGGTGCGCGCCGCGCTGCTGCGCCGCGCCGCCGATCTGCTCGACGAGGCGGGCGAGGCGGTCATCGAGGCCGCCGACGCGGAGACCGCGCTCGGCCCCGGCCGGCTCACCGGCGAGCTGGGCCGCACCACCTACCAGCTGCGGGCGTTCGCGGACGTCGTGGCCGACGGCGCGTTCCTCGACGTACTGATCGACCACGCCGACCCCGCCCTCACCCCGCCGCGCCCCGACCTGCGCCGCTACAAGATCCCGCTGGGGGTGGTCGCGGTCTACTCCGCCTCCAACTTCCCGCTCGCCTTCTCCGTCCCCGGCGGCGACACCGCCAGCGCCCTGGCGGCCGGCTGCCCCGTCGTCGTCAAGGCGCACCCCGACCACCCCGCCACCTCCGAGCTGTGCGCCGCGCTGCTGCGCCGCGCCGCCGCCGACGTCGGCCTGCCCGAGGGCGTGGTGGGCCTGGTCCACGGCTTCCAGGCCGGCCTCGACCTGGTGCGCCATCCGCTGATCACCGCCGCGGGCTTCACCGGCTCGGTACGCGGCGGCCGCGCCCTGTACGACGCGGCCGCGGCCCGCCCGCAGCCCATCCCCTTCCACGGCGAGCTGGGCAGCCTCAACCCCGTGGTGATCACCGAGGCCGCGGCCGCGGAGCGCGCCGAGGCGATCGGCGCCGGGCTCGCCGGATCGATGACGCTCGGCACCGGCCAGTTCTGCGTCAAGCCCGGCCTGGTCCTGGCGCCCGAGGGTGAGGCCGGGGACCGGCTGCTGACCTCGCTGACCGACGCCGTCAGCGACACCGAGGCGGGGGTGCTGCTGGACCACCGGATGCGGGAGGCGTTCCTCGACGGCGTCCGCAGCCGGGCCGAACTCCCCGGCGTCCAGGCTCCGGTGACCCCGGGGGCGGGCGGCACGCACACGGTCAGCGCCGGCTTCCTCACCGTCCCCGCGGCCCACCTCACCGAGGAGGGGCCGCACGACGTCCTCCTGGAGGAGTGCTTCGGCCCGGTCACCGTCGTCGCCCGCTACGCCGACGACGCCGAGATCGGCGCCGTCCTCGCCCGGCTCCCCGGCAACCTCTCCGCCACCCTCCAGCTCGGCGACGCGGAGAGCGCCGGGACGGACGACGCGGGGTACGGCGCCCGGCTGCTCTCCGAGGTCACCCCGCTCGCCGGACGCGTGGTCGTCAACGGCTGGCCGACCGGCGTCGCGGTCGCCCCCGCCCAGCATCACGGCGGCCCCTACCCGGCGACCACCTCCACCTCCACCTCGGTGGGCGGCACCGCCGTCGAACGATGGCTGCGCCCGGTCGCCTACCAGGACACCCCGCCCGCCCTGCTCCCGCCCGAGCTGCGCGACGACAACCCGCTCGGCCTCCCGCGCCGCGTCGACGGCCGCCCCGAGGGCGGGTAGGGACCGTGTGCTCCGCCGGCCGCACGGCATCCCTCCAGGTCCGCTCCGCCACCCCCGCGGACCTGGAGGCGATCGCCCGCCTGCACGCCGCCGCCCGCGCCGCGTACCAGCACAGCCGCTTCCCGGACGCGCCCTTCGACACCCCCGCCGAGCACGCCCGCGGGCTCGCCGCCTGGGGCCGCACCCTGGACCGCGACGACACGCCCGCGCTCTGCGCCGTACGGCAGGACACCGTCGTCGGCGCCGCCTCCTACCGCCACCGCACCCCCACCGGAGCCGCCGCGGCGCCCGCCACCGTCACGCTCCACCAGCTGCATGTCGACCCCCGCCACTGGGGCACCGGCGTCGGCCGCGCCCTGCACGCCGCCTGCCTGCACGCCTGGCACGCGGCCGGCTGCTCCCGGGCGGTCCTGGACGTCCTGTGGCACAACCACCGGGCCCGCGCCTTCTACACCGGCCTGGGCTGGCGGCCCGACCCCGGGCGCCGCCCCGCCCCCGACGCCACCCACCTCACTCTGACGCTGCCGCTGGCCGCTCCCGCCGCGCCATGAACTGCAGTCGTCCGACGGCGCGGCCGTCCACGGTGCCCACCGTGTCCTGGCGCTCGCGCACCACCGTGAACCCCGCCGCACGCACCAGCCCCCGCAGCCACTCCGGCGGATGGTGCCGGAACACCCCGCCGTCGGGCGTCTCGAAGACCCCGTAGGTGCCGTACCGCCCGGCGAAGCGCTCGTACCGCTCCCGGTTGAGCGGATCGCTCTGCAACGGCACATCGCTCAGATACAGCACCCCGCCGGGCCGCACCAGCCGGCCCAGCTCCCGCACGATCTCCGCCTGATCCGCGTCCTTCGGCACACACGTGAGCACCGCGAACAGCAGCGCCGCATCGAACGCCCCGTCCGCGAACGGCAACGGGAACCCCGCCCACCGCAGCAGATCCGCCCCCGGATGCTCCCGCCGCCCCCGCTCGACCAGCGCCGCCGAGAAGTCCACCCCGCGCACCGAGCGGTACCCGAGCCCGGACAGCTCGGCGGTCAGCCGCCCGTAGCCGCAGCCGTAGTCCAGCACCCGCGCCGTCACCGGCACGAACTCCGCGAGCAGCGCCGCATCGAGCGGATGGGTGAACGTCTTGGCCGCTCCGGTGGTCTCCCAGAACCCGGCCGCATTCCCTGGGGTGCTCATGCCCGGACCGTACCCAGGGAATAGCCCGGCGGCCGCGCAGGTTGTACCGGCGTCCACCCACAAGGCACAGCCCCCACCGACAACGAGGAATGCAATACCCCATGCGCGTCGAGATCTGGTCCGACATCGCCTGCCCCTGGTGCTACATCGGCAAGGCCCGCTTCGAGGCCGGGCTCGCCGCGTTCGCGCAGCAATACGGCAGCCATGACGTCGAGGTGGTCCACCGCTCCTTCGAGCTGGACCCGAACGCGCCGGCCGCCACGGACGTCCCCGTGCTCGACATGCTGGCCGCGAAGTACGGCGTCAGCCGCGAGCAGGCCGAGGCCATGGAGGCCCGGGTGGCGGACGCGGCGGCGGGGGAGGGGCTCGCCTACCGCTCCGACCGGATCCACGGCAACACCTTCGACCTGCACCGCCTGCTGCACCTCGCGAAGGCGCACGGCGTCCAGGACGCGCTGCTCGGCGCCCTGTACCACGCCAACTTCGCCGAGGCCCGCAACCTCGCCGACCCCGCCGTGCTCAGCGAAACGGCCGTCGCGGCGGGGCTGCCCGCCGACGAGGCCGCCCGGGTGCTGGCCGACCCCGAGGCGTACGCCCAGGAGGTGCGCGCCGACGAGCGGGAGGCGGCGGAGCTGGGCGCCACCGGCGTCCCCTTCTTCGTCATCGACCGCCGGTACGGCATCTCCGGCGGCCAGCCCGCCGAGGTCTTCCGGCAGGCGCTGGAGCGCGCCCACGAGGAGAGCGCCGCCGTACAGGTCCTGCCGGCCGGCGACGGGGAGGTCTGCGGGGACGACGGCTGCGCGCTCCCCGGCAGCTGAGCGACACGGCAATGCCGTGGACGGGCCGCGGACCCGTCCCGCACAGTGGGGGCATGCAGCGACATGCGCCACTGGGCGGGGCGGAATTCGCGCCCGAGACGACCTATCTCAACACCGCTTCGAGCGGACTGCTCCCGCGCCGCAGCGCCGCCGCGCTGCGCGCGGCCATCGAGGAATCCGCCTCCTACGGCACGATGGGCCGCGACTACTTCGGGCCGGCCACCGCCTCCCGCGCGGCCTTCGCCCGGCTGCTGGACGTCCCCGAGGAACGGGTCTCCATCGGCAGCTCGGTGGCGGTGCAGTCCGCGTTCGTCGCCGCCTCGCTGCCGCCGGGCTCCGAAGTCCTGGTCCCCGAGGGCGACTTCAGCTCCCTGGTCAATCCGCTCGCCGTGCACCCGGGGATCGAGCTGCGCACGGTGCCGCTGGAGGCGCTGGCCGAGGAGGTGCGGCCGGGGACCGCGCTGGTCGCGTTCAGCGCGGTGCAGTCGCTGGACGGGCGGATCGCGGACCTGGCGGCCGTACGGGACGCCGCGCGCGCCCACGGCGCCCGGACGTATCTCGATGCCACCCAGGCCGCCGGCTGGCTGCCGCTGCGCGCCGCCGACTACGACTTCCTGGTCTGCGGCGCCTTCAAGTGGCTGCTGTGCCCGCGCGGTACGACGTTCATGACGTTCGGCGGCGACGCGGCGCCGGACGGCGCGGACTGGCCGCGGCCGCTGCACGCGGGCTGGGTGGCCGGCGAGGACCTCGACGAGGCGAACTACGGCCCGATACGCCGGCCGGCCGCCACCGCCCGCCGGTTCGACGAACCGCACGCCCACCTCTCCTACACCGGAGCCGAGCGGTCGCTGGCGCTGATCGAGGAACTGGGCGTGGCCGCGGTCCACGCCCACAACACCGCGCTCGCCGACCACTACCGCGCGGGGCTGGCCGCCCGCGGCCTGCTGCCCCGCCCGGCACCCGGCTCCGCGATCGTCTCCACCCCGGGCCTGGCGGACGCGGAGGGACGGCTGGCCGAGGCGGGCGTACGGATCTCGGTGCGCGGGGGCCTGCTGCGCGCCGCCTTCCACCTCTACAACTCCACCGACGACGTCGACCGGCTGCTGGAGCTGATCGGGCCCGGCGGCGCATCCGGGTGAAGCGGGGCCCGGGCGGGAATGCGGGGGCCCGGCGCGGCGCTGAACCAAGTGCCAACGATCATGGCAGGTGATCCCCGTGATCATGTCCCATGTCCCGAACAGCAGTTGAGAGGCCCTCAGTGACCACCGCGTTCGATCCCGTAGACCTCGCCGGCACCCCGCTCGCCAACCGCATCGTCATGGCGCCGATGACCCGCAACCGCGCCACCGAGGGCGGCGGGGTGCCGACCGACTCGATGGTCACCTACTACGCCCAGCGCGCCACCGCCGGACTGATCGTCACCGAAGCCACCCAGACCACCGTCGTCGGCCAGGGATACCCCTTCACCCCGGGGCTGCACACCGCCGAGCAGGTCGCCGGCTGGCGCCGGGTGACCGACGCCGTGCACGAGGCGGGCGGGCGGATCTTCGCCCAGCTGTGGCACGGCGGCCGGATCGGCCACCCGGTGCTCCTGCCGGACGGCCTGATACCGGTGGGGCCCTCCCCGGTGGCCGCCGACTGCCAGGTCTTCACCGAGGACGGTATGGAGGACTGCGTCACGCCGCACGAGCTGACCGACGCCGAGATCCGCACCACCGTCGAGGAGTTCGCGGCCGCCGCCCGCAACGCCGTCGAGGCCGGCTTCGACGGCGTGGAGATCCACGGCGCCAACGGCTATCTGGTGCACCAGTTCCTGGCCCCCAACAGCAACCGGCGCACCGACGCCTGGGGCGGCGGCACCGAAGGCCGGATCCGGTTCGCGGTGGAGGTGACCCGGGCGGTGGCCGAGGCCGTGGGCGCGCACCGCACGGGCCTGCGGCTGTCGCCCGGCAACCCCTTCAACGGCATCGACGAGCCCGCCCCCGAGCCGCTCTACACCGCCCTGCTCCGGGCCGTCGAACCGCTCGGCCTGGCCTACCTGCACATCTGCGACGTCCCGGACCGCGACCTGCTGACCCGGCTGCGCAAGCACTTCACCGGCACCTTCGTCCTCAACCCCGCCAACGACGGCCGCCCCACCTCCGCCGAGGACCTCGGTCTGATCGAGGACGGCAGCGCCGATCTGCTCGCCTTCGGGCGGCAGTTCCTGGCCAACCCCGACCTGCCCCGGCGGCTCGCGCTCGGCGGCCCGTTCAACACCCCCGACCGGTCCAGCTTCTACGGCGGCGACGACACCGGCTACCTCGACTACCCGGCACTGGACCGGGCCTGACGGCGCGACAGCCCGACGCAACGGCGCGGCCGCCGCACAGACCCTGCTGTGCGGCGGCCGCGCCACCCGTCTCCGTACCGGCCGGTCGCCGGCCGTCTCCCCACTGCCCTCCGGCCGTCTCCCGGTTATTTCACGGGGGTGAAGTCACGGGCCCCGATGTACTCCGGACGCCGGACCGGCGCCCCGAAGGGCTCCACCGCTTCGTTCTCCACGCTGTTGAACACGATGAAGACATTGCTGCGCGGGTACGGCGTGATGTTGTCGCCCGAGCCGTGCATGGCGTTGCAGTCGAACCACGTCGCCGAGCCGGGCTTGCCGGTGAAGAGGCGGATGCCGTGCCGGTCGGCCATCGTCGTCAGCACCTCGTCCGACGGGATGCCCGCGTCCTGCATCTGCAGCGACCGCTTGTAGTTGTCCTTCGGCGTCGCGCCCTCACAGCCCACGAAGCGGTGATGCGACCCGGGCATGATCATCAGGCCGCCGTTGGTGGCGTAGTTCTCCGTCAGCGCGATGGAGACGGACACCGTGCGCATGTTCGCCAGACCGTCCTCGGCGTGCCATGTCTCGAAGTCCGAGTGCCAGTAGAAGCCCGACGCACCGAAACCGGGCTTCACATTGATCCGCGACTGGTGGACATAGACGTCCGACCCCAGGATCTGCCGCGCGCGGCCCACCACGCGCGGATCGGAGACCAGCTCGGCGAACACCTCGCTGATCTTGTGCACCTCGAAGACCGACCGGACGCTCCCCGACTTCTTCTCGACGATGGAGCGCGGGTCGGCGCGCATCGCCGGGTCGTGGACGAGCCGGTCGAGCTCGGCGCGGTACACCGCGACTTCCTCCGCGGTGAGCAGTTCACCGATGGCGAAGAAGCCATCGCGTTCGAAGTCGCTCAGCTCGGACGGCTCGAAGGGGCCGGCCGCTCCGGGCTGCGACCACACCACCGGGTCCTTCCGCGGGGTGATGACCTCGGCGGTCCCACGGGTCGGGTACAGGTCGGCGATGCGCTCGGGTGCGGTGGTCATGGTGTTGCCTTCCTCTCCTCTCGTACGTGCTTTCGTTCCGTGCGGGTGTTGCGTGCCTCCTCGGCTGCCGGACGGGGCAGACGGTGACGCCGGCCGGGTCGGTCTCAGACCGTCTCGGGCTCGGCCTCGGGCTCGGTGAGCAGCGGGTAGACGCCGTTCTCGTCGTGGTCCTCCCGGCCGGTGACCGGAGGGTTGAAGACGCACACGCAGCGGAAGTCCTTCTTGATCCGCATCGTGTGCTTCTCGTGGCCGTCGAGCAGGTACATCGTGCCCGGCGTGATCAGGTGCTTCTCGCCGGTCTCGTCGTTGGTGAGTTCGGCCTCACCCTCTACGCACAGTACGGCCTCGATGTGGTTCGCGTACCACATCGACGTCTCGGTTCCCGCGTACAGCGTGGTCTCGTGCAGGGAGAAGCCGACGCGCTCCTTGGCGAGGATGATGCGCTTGCTCTCCCACGTGCCGGACTTGGCCTTGACGTGGCGGTCGGTGCCTTCGATGTCCTTGAAGGATCGGACGATCACGGTGCTCGGTGCCTTTCTGTGAAACGTGAAGCAGCGTTGGACCGGCCGGGTGGTCCGGCCGGTCCGGGGTCGGTCAGGCGCAGTCGCGGACCGCGCGGGCGAGGGTGCGAAGACCCTCGTCCAGCTCCTCGGGAGTGGTCGTCAGAGCCGGAAGCAGCTTGACGACCTCGCTCTCCGGGCCGGAGGTCTCGATCAGCAGACCCAGCTCGAAGGCGCGCGCCGCGATCCTGCCCGCGAGGCTCTTGTCGACGCACTCCAGACCCCACACCAGACCGCGGCCGCGGTACTCGGCGATGGCGGTGGGGTGCTCCTCGACGATGGCCTTCAGATGCGCCTCGACGATCTCACCGCGGGCCAGCGTCTGCTTCTCCATCTGCCCGTCGGCCCAGTACGTGTCGAGCGCGGCGGCGGCGGTGACGAAGGCCGGGTTGTTGCCGCGGAAGGTGCCGTTGTGCTCGCCCGGCTCCCAGATGTCCAGCTCGGGCTTGAACAGGGTGAGCGCCAGCGGCAGGCCGTAACCGCTGATGGACTTCGAGACGGTGACGATGTCCGGCACGATGCCCGCCTCCTCGAAGGAGAAGAAGGCACCGGTACGGCCGCAGCCCATCTGGATGTCGTCCACGATGAGCAGCATGTCGCGCCGCTTGCACAGGTCCGCCAGGCCGCGCAGCCATTCGGCGCGGGCGACGTTGATGCCGCCCTCGCCCTGGACCGTCTCGACGATCACCGCGGCGGGCTGGTTCAGACCCGAGCCCTGGTCCTCCAGCAGCCGCTCGAACCACAGGAAGTCCGGGTAGGCGCCGTCGAGGTAGTTGTCGAACGGCATGGGCGTGCCGTGCACCAGCGGGATACCGGCGCCGGCCCGCTTGAACGCGTTGCCGGTGACCGCCAGCGACCCCAGCGACATGCCGTGGAAGGCGTTGGTGAAGGACACGATCGACTCGCGGCCCTTGACCTTGCGGGCCAGTTTCAGCGCGGCCTCGACCGCGTTGGTGCCCGTCGGGCCCGGGAACATGACCTTGTAGGGCAGGTCACGCGGCCGCAGGATGATGTTCTGGAACGACTCCAGGAACGCCCGCTTGGCCGTCGTCGACATGTCCAGGCCGTGGGTGACGCCGTCCCGCTCGATGTAGTCGATCAGGGCGCGTTTGAGGACCGGGTTGTTGTGGCCGTAGTTGAGCGATCCGGCGCCGGCGAAGAAGTCGAGGTAGGAGTGGCCGTCCTCGTCGGTCATCCGGCTGCCCTGCGCACGGTCGAACACGGTCGGCCAGCCGCGGCAGTAGCTGCGGACCTCCGACTCCACGGTCTCGAAGACGCTCAGATCGGGCTGGGTGATGGTCACAGCATGCTCCTGGGAGATGAGTGGCGAAAGAAGGTCGAAGTCTGTGGGGGACGGGGCGGCGTCACGCGGTGCCACGGGGGGTCACCGTGCGGATGCCGGTCCCGCGTGCCGTACGGGGGCGCGGCAGACGGGGCCGCGCCTGCGGGGTCGTCAGCCCCGGAGCCCTGGTGGCGGGCCGAACGGGCCGATGAGGTGCAGCACCTCCGGCTCGTGGCCCTGCTCGGGGAAGAGCCCGGCGTCGAAGAGCACCTCGCGCTTGAGGCCGGTTCCGTGGCGCTCGGCGAAGGACGCGAACAGCCGCATGGAGGCGGCGTTGTCCGGGGTGATGGTGGTCTCGACGTGACGAATGCCCAGTTCACGTACGGCGCGGGTGGTCAGCCCGTCCAGAAGTGCGGCCGCCAGCCCCTGGCCACGGTGCGCGTCGTCGACGGCGACCTGCCAGACGACGAGGGTCTCCGGGCGCTCGGGGCGGATGTAGCCGGTGACGAAGGCCGCCGGCTCGCCCTCGTCGTCGCGGGCGACGACGGAGGTGGCGGCGAAGTCCCGACACCACAGCAGGTAGCTGTAGGAGGAGTTGAGGTCCAGAGTCCTGGAGTCGCGGGCGATACGCCAGATCGCGGCTCCGTCCTCCATACGTGGGGAGTCGAGCTTGAAGCCCTCCGGCAATTCTCTGATATCGCTTCGGGCACCTGCATGGTCTGCTTGTGCGGCGGTCATGGGAATTAAATTTACCGAGGGAAAAGGGAAATTGCATCGCGGGCAGGGGTTACATGGACGATGTGATTGTGTTATCGCGCGGGTGCGCCCGAGCGCGCGATTCGGTCGCGGAATGTCCCGCTTCGCCCCGGAAGTTTGGGGTGAAACGGGCACCCTGTGTAGTCGGTCACAGCTCCGTAACGCCCTTGAGATGCGTCCGAATTCTGATACTTGTCGCTAGCGAAACCTTGGCGTTTGAGGCGTGGAAAAGCGGGCAGAAGAATACGGGAAGCTGCGCTTCTGAAGAATTGGGAATTCGCAACCCGAAGGCCGGTTCCAAGGCGTACGGGAAGGAAATCGGGGTAGTCGCCCGGGTTTCCGGGATTCCACCGGCGGAATACGGCGCCGCGGCCGCCGCGGAAGGGCCTGGACGGGCGCTCGGCCGCCGGGGCCCAGGCCCGGGGCCGGGCGGCCTACAGTGCCGTTATGACGTCCATGAGCGAAGGTGCGGCGCTGCACCTCAAGGGGAGGGTCCTGGTCGGGCCGGACGACGTGCGCGATGAGCTGTGGGTTCTCGGCGGCCGGGTGACGTTCGAACGGCCCAAGGGGATGCGGGAGGTCACCACGGTCGGGGGCTGGGTGCTGCCGGGCCTGGTCGACGCCCACTGCCATGTCGGTCTCGACGCGCACGGTCCGGTGGACGCCGAGACCAGCGAGAAGCAGGCGCTCACCGACCGTGATGCCGGAACGCTGCTGATCCGCGACGCAGGGTCACCCTCCGACACCCGCTGGATCGACGACCGGGAGGACCTGCCGCGGATCATCCGCGCCGGCCGCCACATCGCCCGTACCAGGCGCTACATCCGCAACTACGCGCACGAGATCGAGCCCGAGGACCTGGTCGCCTACGTCGCCGAGGAGGCCCGGCGCGGCGACGGCTGGGTCAAGCTCGTCGGCGACTGGATCGACCGCTCCACCGGCGACCTGGCGGCCTGCTGGCCGCGCGGCGCGGTCGAGGCGGCCATCGCCGAGGCGCACCGTCTCGGCGCCCGCGTCACCGCCCACTGCTTCGCGGAGGAGACCCTCGCCCCGCTGGTCGAGGCCGGTATCGACTGCATCGAGCACGCCACCGGGCTCACCGAGGACACCATCCCCCTCTTCGCCGAGCGCGGCGTCGCCATCGTCCCCACCCTCGTCAACATCGCCACCTTCCCGCTGCTCGCGGACGGCGGCGAAAAGAAGTTCCCCCGGTGGGCCGACCATATGCGCCGCCTGCACGCCTGCCGCTACGACACCGTCCGGGCGGCCTACGACGCCGGCGTCCCGATCTACGCCGGCACCGACGCCGGCGGCTCGCTCCCGCACGGCCTGGTCGCCGACGAGGTCGCCGAGCTGATGAAGGCCGGCCTGCCCGCCGAAGCCGCCCTCTCCGCCACCACCTGGGGCGCCCGCGACTGGCTCGGCCGCCCCGGCCTCACCGAGGGCGCACCGGCGGACCTCGTCGTATACGAGACGGACCCCCGCGCCGACGTCCGCGTACTGGCGGCCCCGCGACTGGTGGTGCTGCGGGGGCGGGTCATCGGCTGAGGGAAGGCTGGTCGGGGCCGGGTTCAGGTCCCGGGTCCCGGGGGCGGGCCCCTGGTTCCGGGGCCGGTCCTGCCCGGTGTCCCACAGGAATCGGGAATATTGCCCCGCCCCCGCTGGCTGTGGCCCCGCAGGGGGGACTCGCATCCCCTACGGGATCCGTTCGCCCGTCCCCTAGGGTGCGCCCGCCGCCCCGTCGCGGCGCGCCGAGCGGGCCATGAAGGCGGCCACCACCGCGCCCGACACGTTGTGCCACACGGAGAAGACCGCCGCGGGCAGCGCCGCCGCCGGGCTGAAGTGCGCGGTGGCCAGCGACGCGGCCAGGCCGGAGTTCTGCATGCCGACCTCGAAGGCCATCGCACGGCTGGCCGGAGTGCCCAGCCGCGCCAGCTTGCCGGAGGCGTAGCCGAGCGCCAGCCCGAGCCCGTTGTGCAGCACCACAGCGAGCAGTACCAGCGCCGCCGCATCCTTGATCGCCGCCGCGCTCCCGGACACCACCACCAGCACGATCACCGCGATGGTCAGCGCCGAGACCCACGGCAGCGCCCTCAGCGCCTGGTCGACGAACCGCCCCGCGACGACCCGTACGACCAGCCCGGCGATCACCGGCAGCAGCACCGTCTTGAGGATGTCGGTCACCATCACCCCGGCGTCCACGTCCAGGAACTGCCCGGCGAGCAGCAGCGTCAGCGGGGGCGTGATGAGCGGCGCGAGCACCGTGGACACCGTCGCCACCGACACGGAGAGCGCCACATCGCCGCGGGCCAGGAACGTCACCACATTGGACGCGGTCCCGCTGGGCGCGCAGCCGACCAGGATCACTCCGGCGGCCAGCTGCGGCGGCAGGTGCAGGGCGGTCGCGATCAGCCACCCCAGCCCCGGCATGATCACGTAATGCGCGACCAGGCCCAGCGCCACCGCCCACGGCCGTTTGGCCACCGCGGTGAAGTCCGGCGGGGTCAGCGTCAGCCCCATCGAGAACATCACCACCCCCAGCAGCCACGGCACGCCGGGCGCCCACCCGGTGAAGTGCGCGGGCCACAGCAGGCCCACGGCCCCGGCGGCGATCACCAGAAGCGGGAAGAGGGTGACCGCCCGGCGGGCCGCCCGGTCGGAGGCGGGGAGATCGCCGGGTGGTGCGGAGGGCTGCGGGGGCGCTGGATTCGTCTGCTCGGTCGACACGGCGGCACCCTAGCGGTCGTCTTCATGTACGGGACAATGAATTCCGGATGCCGGACGCCGGCCGGCGTCTTCCCGGTCTCCGCCGCTGCCCCCGCCACCGGACTCCTGCGCAGGCCGTGCCGGGTCGCGCCTTCGGGCTACCGGCTGCGGACTACCGGCTCCCGGACACGGACCCGCCGAAGAAGCCGATGAGCTCCCGCACCACCACGTCCGGCCGTTCCTCGGGGAGGTAGTGGCCGCTGCCCTTCACCTCCCGCACCCGGATGTCGGCGCCCTTGTCCGGTCCCATCTGTTCGCGCAGCGACGGGTAGGAGGACTCGCCGGCCAGGGTCAGGACGGGAACCGTCACCGGTGCGTAGGTGGCGACATCCGCGATGTCCTGACGCATCGTCTGGTACCAGGCGTTGCCGGCGCGGATGGCGTCGGGGGAGTCGTAGGCATGGGCGTAGATCTGCCGCGCCTGTTCGTCGACCGACTCCTGGTTCACGAGCATATGGCCGTACAGCCAGTCGATCAGGGACCGGAAGCGGCCGGCGAGCAGTCGCTCCGGGAGGCCGTGGAGCTGGTTGAACGCGAACCACCAGGGGTAGCCGCCGCGGCCCTGCGTGAGCGCCGCCGTCTGTTCGTCCGAGCCCGGCAGCATGCCGATGTCCAGCCATGAAGCGTCCGGAATGCCGATGTCCAGGGTGACCAGACTCCGAACCGCCTCGGGATGGTTGGCCGCCAGGTGGTAGGCGACCGATGCGCCGATGTCATGACCGGCGACGAACGCGGACGCGTGCCCGAGGTGCCGGATCAGCTCGCGGATGTCGCGCGCCATCGTCTTCTTGTCGTAGCCGGACCCGGGCTTGGCGGAGCCGCCCATGCCGCGCAGGTCCACGGCCGTCACCCGGTACCGGAGGGCGAGTTCCGGCAGGACCTTGCGGAACTGCCACCAGGTCTGCGGCCAGCCGCCGAGCAGTACCAGCGGTTCGCCCCGCCCACCGGTGACGTGGTGCAGGCGGATGCCGTTGACGTCGGCGCAGGCGCTGGTGAAGTCCCCCCGCAGCGAGGCGGCCAGTTCGGCGTCGGTGGGAACGGGTGGTACGGCGCTCATCATCATCCTTTTTCTTTAACGTTCGGTCCAGAAAATGGGCAGGGCAGGGCAGGGCAGGGCAGGGCGAGGTGGGTGGAGTGGGCCCCCTGGGTGGCAGGGGGGTGCGAAGTGTGCGGAGCGGGCCGGGAGGCCGGGTCACTCCAGCATGGTCAGGGCCTGCTCCACGGTGTCGTCGAGGAAGCGTCCGTGAACCGCGGTCTTGCCCACTACGCGGATGCCCTGGAGGAGGGTCACCAGGCAGCGGGCCAGGGCGGCGGGGTTCTTCTCCGCGGGGAGTTCACCCTCCGCCCGGGCGCGCATCAGCGCTCCCGTGAGCGCGGTCTCCATGGTCTCCAGCGTCGAGACCACCCGGCGGGCCGCCCCCTCGTCGGCCGGCAGCTCGACCGCCGTGTTGGTCATCAGGCAGCCCTTGCGGTCGGCGTCCTCGCGTGCCATCCCGGCGTAGTCGCGCACCAGGCCGCGGACCGCATCGAGCGCGGAGCCCGGGCTCGAAAGGCGCCTCAGGAGCGCCTCCCGGGTGTCCTCGGCGTAGCGGTCCACGGCCATGAGGTACAGCTCGCGCTTGCCTCCGAAGGCGCCGTAGATGCTGCCCCGCCCCAGGCCGAGGTGGTCGACCAGGTCTTGTATCGAGGTGGCCTCGTAGCCCTGTCGCCAGAACAGCTCCATCGCCGACCTGAGTGCCGCGTCCGGATCGAATTCCTTGGTCCTGCCCATGCCGTGAGGCTATCCAATCTGGATCGCTCGTTCAAGTAATTTTCGGGGTCCGGCCGTGACGGCGCCGCCTCCGGCGCCGCTTGGCGCCGTCGGGCCGCACCGGCCGCGTTCTCTCCTGCCTCGCCGGAGGGCTCGGGGGTGATCCGGGTCGCCCGTGCGGTGGTGCGGCTGGGGCGCGGATGGTCCGATGAGTCACGGGAATCGAATGAAGACGCGGAAACCACCCATTTAGGTGAACTCGCCCCGCGTGACTGCCCGTTCACCCTTGGTGCGTACACGATGTGCGGGTCGAGGTCGTCGGCCCGCGTGATGTCCCCCATTGGCGCGGCCGGCGGCTCCATTTCTCTTGTGGGGGTTCCACTCACGTGTCCACCAGTTCCACCAGCTCCTTCGGCATGCCCCGACGGCTCGCCGCGACCTTCGTCGCCGCCGCCCTCACGGCCGGTCCCGCCGTCCTGACGGGTGCCGCACCCGCGTACGCGACCGGAGGCAGCGGCACGTCCGGCGCGGTCGTGCTCCGTACCGGCCTGGACGTCGGGCTGCTGAACAAGGCGCTCGATGTGCCGCTGCACGCCGTCCTCAACGAGGTGCATGCACCGGCCGCCGCCGACAAGACGGCGCTCACCGTCGATCTGGACGGCATCAACCAGGGCCGGCCGTTCAGCGTGCTGCGCGCGGACGTCGCCACCGCGCGGGCGAGTGCCGACCGGCGCAAGGCCGAGGGGTACGCGAACGTCGTGCACGCGAAGGTGCACGTCCCCGGCCTGGGGGCACTGTCCCTGGTAGAGGTCCAACAGGTCACCTCGCGGGCGGTGTGCGCCGTGGGGCAGCGGCCGCGGGCCGAGTCGAATGTGCTGGGCAGCGTCCTGGTCCTGGGCAAGAAGGTCACGCTGCGCGCGGGCGGGACGACGGACGTCAAGGTGCCGGGCGTGGGCGAGGTGCGGCTCGATCTGTCGCGGCGGAGCGTGACGGGCAGGAGCGCGGCGGCGACCGCGCTGGAACTGAAGGTCGCGGTCAACCCGCTGAAGCTGAACGTCGCCGATGTCCGGGGACGGGTCACGCTCGCCGAGGCGACCTGCACGACGCCGCACGGCAAGCCGCCCCACCCGGGCGGCTCCGGCGGAACGACCGGCGGCCAGAGCGACGGCGGCCAGAGCGACGGCGGTCAGTCGGGCGGTCAGTCGGGTGGCCAGTCCGGCGGTCAGTCCGGCGGTCAGTCGGGCGGCGGGTCCACCGGCGGCACTCAGGTCGACACCCACCCCGGCTCCGGCCCCAGCACCCAGAACCTCGCCGAGACCGGCGGCAGTTCGGCCACCCCGTATCTCGTCGGCGGCGCCGCCCTGCTGGTCGGCGCGGGTGCCGGGACGCTCGGTTTCGCGCGCCGGCGCCGCACCGCGCAGGGCGGTCGCGGCTGACGGACCCTCCCGTATTGCCTGAACGGCATGGGAGGCGCCCCACCCGCGCCGGTGCCGTGGGGGCGCCGGGCGCGGGTACGGCCGGGGCACGCCCGCACGGTGTGCCCCGGCCCTCGCCGGGGGCCTCGTCGAAGCGTGGTGCGACGGGGGCCCCGGCCGGCCTAGGACGCGGCGAGCACCGCGGCCAGCGCCGCCACGAACCGGTCCGTGGTGGCCCGGTCCCGGACCGCGAGCCGCAGCCAGTCCGGGCCCAGCCCCGGGAAGGTGTCCCCCCGGCGCACCGCGAAACCACGCGCCCGCAGCCCGGCCCGTACCGCCGCCGCGTCCGGCAGCCGGATCAGCACGAAGGACCCCTCGGCCGGCCCGACCGCCCGCACCGCGGCGAACTCGCCCAGCCGGGCCAGCAGATGGGCCCGGTCCCGGGCGATCTCCTCGGCCGCCTCGGCCGCCTCCGCCAGTGCCTTCGGCGTACAGCAGGCCTCGGCCGCGGCCAGCGCCGGACCGGAGACCGGCCACAGCGGCTGCGCCCGTTCCAGGGCGGCGACGGTTTCGGGGGCGGCCAGCACATAGCCGATCCGCAGCCCCGCCAGCCCCCAGGTCTTGGTGAGGCTGCGCAGCACCACCAGGCCCGGCAGATCCCGCCGTCCGGCCAGCGACGCCCGCTCCCCGGGCACCGCGTCCATGAACGCCTCGTCGACGACCAGCGTCCGGCCGGGACGCGCCAGCTCGGCCAGGGACTCGGCGGGGTGCAGGACGGAGGTCGGATTGGTGGGGTTGCCGACGATGACGAGGTCGGCGTCCTCGGGGACCGCGCCCGGGTCCAGCCGGAAGCCGTCCCGCTCGCTCAGCAGCACCCGCTGCACGCTGTGCCCGGCGTCCCGCAGAGCGGCCTCGGGCTCGGTGAACTGCGGGTGCACCACGACCGGCCGGACGGTCGCCACGGCGCGCGCGAGCAGGACGAAGGCCTCCGCGGCGCCCGAGGTCAGCAGCACCCGTTCCGTCGGCAGGCCGTGTCGCTCGGCGACCGCCCGGCGCGCCGCCCGGCCGTCGGGATACGCGGCGAGGCCGTCCAGCGACGCGGTGATCTCGGCCTTCAGCCAGGCCGGGGGAGTGCCCGCCCGGACGTTGACCGCCAGATCCGTCAGGTCCGCCGGCCCGCCGTCCGCGCCCCGTACCTCGGCATCGCCGTGATGCCGCAGATCGGGCTCGCGGGGCGCCCCGGCCCCGGTGTCAGCGGGCGCCCGCATGCGCGTCCCGGCTCCGCTCGTCCTGCTCGCCGTCGGTGGCCGTCCGCCGCTGTGCGCCGTCGAGGCTCCGGGCGTCCTCCGCCACCGCCCGGTGCCCGCTCGGCGCGCCGCCCGCCACCGTCTCGCGGTAGCGCTCCATGACCACCTCGGCCACCTCGGCCGGAGTGCCGATCACCCCGGCGCCCAGCACCTCCGTGCCGGGGTGCACCGCGGCCCAGCCCTCGGTCTGCATCCGCAGCCGCTCCAGCAGGCCGCTGGGGAAGAAGAAGTACGGCAGGACCACGATCCGGCCCTTGCCGCGGGTCCCGGGCGCCAACGAGGCCAGCACCCGGCACCGGTCGAGTCCGGCCGGGACGTCGGGCGCCGCCTGCGTCACGAACGCCGTCTCCACCCCCGCGAAACCGCGCCCCTCCCACAGCAGCCGCGCGGCCCGTACCGCCTCGGCGTTGGCGTAGGGGTCGGCCGACCCGCGCCCCACCAGCAGCACCGTCGTACGGGCCCGGTCCTCGGGCCGCCGGGCGCCGCCGCCCAGGACCTCGTCCAGCCGCCGCTCCAGCACGTCGAGCAGCTTGGGATGCGGGCCCAGCTCGGCGCCGCAGGTGTAGCCGAGCCCGGGGTGGCGCCCGGCGGCCTCCTCCAGCGCGGCGGGCAGCGTCTGCGCCACCGGCCCGGTCGGGGCCAGCAGCAGCGGTACGGCGGCGAGGTGGGTCACGCCCCGCTCGACGAGCCCGTCGACAGCGCCGCCCAGTGGCAGCGGCGACGCCGCCGCGCCGAAGAACCCGCCGGCGACGGGCACTTCCGGGTGCCGCTCGCCGAGCACGCGCACCAGCGCGCGCAAGGCCTCGGCCCCGCCTTCGTCACGGGTGCCGTGACCGGCGATGAGCAGTGCGGGAGGGGTGGTCACTAGGTCTCCTTGGTACCGGTGGTCTCGCTGTCGGGCGCCTTGTCGCCGATGCCCGTCGTCCGCCGATCCCGGCCATGGCGGGGCGGGTTGGGGGAGGACATGACGATATCGGCACCGGGCGCGGGGGCGGCGGGCGCTCCCTCCCTACCAGCGGTAACTGCACCGCACCGTGTTACTGCCGCCGCCGCGAGCGCACAGGTCGCCCGGGCCGGCCGCCCCGTCGGCGCCGACTTGCGCTTGCCGGAGAGCAGTTCGGCGCCCGGCCCGGCGGCCAGCAGCGCGGCCGCCTCGGCGACGCTCGGCGTCCCGACGGCGGCCGCCGCGAAAGGGGACGGATCCGGCACCCGTACGGCGGCCAGTGCCGCCGCCGGGTACGACCGCAGCGGCACCCCGAGCCGCCGCGCCGCCCCGATCAGCCCCGGCTCCGCCGCCCTGGCCGACACCGTCGCCAGCGCCGCGACCGGCCGGCCCGTGCACCCCGCCGCCGCGAGCGTGGCCGTGAGCAGGTCCAGGACCTCCGACACCGGGACGCCGCGGCTCGCTCCCACGCCGACGACCAGCGGCGCACCTGCCCCGCCGGCACCGTCGGCCGTCGGGCCGCTCATATCGGCCACGGACCGGCAGCGGCGGGCGCGCGGCGGCCGAGCGCCGCGCTGGGGACCGTCACCGCGCCGCCTGCCGTCATGGCGCGGCGTCCGGCTCCGCCGCGCTCCGCGCCGCGCTCCCGGCCAGCCGGTCGGCCAGCGACGGCTCCGCCGCCCAGTGCACATGGAGATACGAGGCGTGCACCCCGCCGCTCACAAAGCCCTCCACCCGCCGCTCGGGATGCGTCAGACCCCACGCCGGGGAGGCGCCCGCGCCCGGCTCCAGGACCGTGCGGTGGAATTCGTGGCCGCGCACCCGCGTCCCGGCCACGGCCAGGGCGTTGTCCTCCAGCGCCACCGCCTCCCGGTAGCCGAGCGTGAGCCGCTCCGTCATCCGGGCGTCGGCGGGCAGCACTCCGCACATCGGCAGTCCGTCTATGGACCGGGACAGATACAGCAGGCCCGCGCACTCGGCGGAGACCGGCGCCCCGGAGGCGGCCAGCGCGGCCACCGCCGCGCGCAGCGGGGCGTTCGCCGACAGATCCGGCGCGTACATCTCGGGGAAACCGCCGCCGATCACCAACCCCTGTGTACCGGGCGGCAGTTGCTCGTCCCGCAGCGGGTCGAACGGGGCCACCTCGGCGCCCGCGGCGGTCAGCAGCTCGGCGTGCTCGGCGTACGAGAAGGTGAAGGCGGCGCCGCCCGCGACGGCGATCAGCGGCCGCCCGCCGCCCGTCGCGCGCGCCCCGGTCCGCACCTCCGCGGCCGGATCCCAGGGTGTGTCCGGCAGCGTCGGCACCGCGCGCGCCAGCGCCAGCAGCGCCTCGAGATCGCAGCCCTCGCGCACCCGCGCGGCCAGCTCCCCCACCGACTCCACCGCCTCGGCCCGGCGTTCGGCGACCGGCACCAGGCCAAGATGCCGGGAGGGCGTACGGGCCGTGGGGGTACGCCGCAGCGCGCCCAGCACCGGCACCCCGGAGGAGTCCATCGCCTCGCGCAGCAGCTCCTCATGGCGGTCCGAGCCGACCTTGTTGAGGATCACCCCGGCGAGCCGTACCTCCGGATCCCACGACGCGAAGCCGTGCACCAGGGCGGCCACCGACCGCGACTGCGACGAGGCGTCCACCACCAGCACCACCGGCGCCCGCAGCACCTTCGCCACCTGCGCCGTCGAGGACAGCTCGCCCCTTCCGGACGCGCCGTCGAACAGCCCCATCACGCCCTCGACGATCGCCAGGTCCGCGCCCGCCGCGCCGTGCAGGAACAGCGGTGCGATCCGGTCCACGCCGCACAGATAGGCGTCCAGGTTGCGGCCGGGACGGCCGGTGGCCAGGGAGTGGTAGCCCGGGTCGATGTAGTCGGGGCCCACCTTGTGCGGCGAGACCGCAAGGCCCGACTCGGCGAACGCCGCCATCAGGCCCGTGGCCACCGTCGTCTTCCCCGCGCCCGAGGACGGCGCGGCGATCACCAGCCGGGGGACGGCACCCACACTCATCGCACGCTCACCGTTCTCACCATTCGATGCCCCGCTGGCCCTTCTGGCCCGCGTCCATCGGATGCTTGACCTTCGTCATGTCCGTCACCAGATCCGCGAAGTCCAGCAGCGGCTGCGGGGCGTTGCGCCCGGTGATGACCACATGCTGGGTACCGGGGCGGTCGCGCAGCACCGACACCACCTCCTCGGTGTCGATCCACCCCCACTTCAGCGGATAGGCGAACTCGTCCAGCACCAGCAGCTTGTACGTCTCCGCCGCCAGATCCCGCTTGACCTGCTCCCAGCCCTCGCGCGCCGCGTCCTCGCTCGAGGCGATGTCGCGCTGCACCCAGGACCAGCCCTCGCCCATCTTGTGCCAGGCGACGCTGCCGCCCTCGCCGGAGGCGCCGAGCACCTTCAGCGCCCGCTCCTCCCCGACCTTCCACTTCGCCGACTTCACGAACTGGAAAACACCGACCGGCCAGCCCTGGTTCCATGCCCGCAGCGCCAGCCCGAAGGCGGCGGTGGACTTGCCCTTGCCCTGGCCGGTGTGGACGAAGACCAGCGGACGGTTGCGGCGCTGGCGGGTGGTGAGCCCGTCGTTCGGTACGACGGACGGCTGTCCCTGCGGCATTACGCGGCCTTCCTGTTGGGGTGAACGGGCCTGCCCTGCGCGGTCCGTACGAGCGCGGAGACGTTGTCCGCGCGCAGTTCGTCGAGGGTGACGGCGGTGCCCTGCAGCGCCGTGGCCAGCTCACCGGCCAGGCCCAGCCGGACCGGGCCCGCCTCGCAGTCCACGACCACCGAAGCGGTGCCGTCGGCGGCCAGCAGCCCGGCGGCCCGGCGGGCCCGTACCAGCGGCTCCGGCCCGCCGGTCGCCCGCCCGTCCGTCACGACCACCACCAGCGGCCGGCGCGCGGCATCGCGCATCCGCTCCACCCGCAGCACCTCATGGGCCCGCAGCAGCCCCTCCGACAGCGGCGTACGGCCCCCCGTCGGCAGCTGCTCCAGCCGCGCCGCGCCCGCCTCCACCGACGACGTCGGGGGCAGCGCCAGCTCGGCGCCCTTCCCCCGGAAGGTGATCATGCCGATCTTGTCGCGCCGCTGGTAGGCGTCCAGCAGCAGCGACAGCACCGCGCCCTTGACCGCACTCATCCGCTTGCGCGCCGCCATCGAACCGGAGGCGTCCACGACGAACAGGACCAGATTCCCCTCCCGCCCCTCGCGCACCGCCTCGCGCAGATCGTCCCGGCGCACCACCAGCCCCGGCCCGCTGCGCCCGCGCGCCCGCTGATGCGGCGCCGCGGCCTGCACGGTCGCCGCCAGGTGCAGCTTGCCGAGGGCACCCCGGGGGCGCCGGGCGCCGGTGGTACGGCCATGGGCGGTACGGGCCCGCGAGCGCCGGCCGTCGGCGCCCTCACCCAGGCCCGGCACGTCCAGCCGGCGGGTGCGGAACGGCTCGGCGGCGCCGACGGCGGCCTGTTGGGCACCGGCTCCGGCGGCGGGCTGCTCGGCCTCGTCCGGCCGCTGCTCGGGGACGGGCGCCGGGTCGTCGCCGCCGTCCGCCTCGGGGCCGGCGGGCGGCGTCTGCTCGGGCCGGTCGCCGTCCTGGGGCGGCACCCCGCCGGAGCCGGGCCCGTCCGGCCCGCCGCCGGGACCCTCGGGCCCGTCGTCCGGCCCCTCCGGCTCCGGGTCGTCCTCGCCGTCCGCCCCGCCGAACTCCTCCAGCGTCTCGTCCAGCTTGTCCTCGTCCAGACCGGGCGCGTCGAACGGATTGCGGCGCCTGCGGTGCGGCAGCGCCAGCAGCGCGGCCTGCCGCACATCCTCCGACAGCACCTCCGTGCGCCCCGCCCACGCCGCCAGCGCCGTCGCGGTCCGGGCCATCACGATGTCCGCGCGCATGCCGTCCACCTCGAACGCGGCGCAGGTCGCGGCGATCTGCTGCAGCGCCGCCTCACCGAGCCGGACGGACGGCAGCAGGCCCCGGGCCGCGACGATCCGCTCCCGCAGCGCCGCCTCCTCGTCCGCCCAGCGCTCCGCGAAGGCGGCCGGATCGTCGTCGAACGCCAGCCTGCGCCGCACGACCTCCACCCGCTGCTCCGGCTCCCTGGAGGCCGCGACCTCCACGGTCAGCCCGAAGCGGTCCAGCAGCTGCGGCCGCAGTTCGCCCTCTTCGGGGTTCATGGTGCCGACGAGCAGGAAGCGGGACGCATGCCGTACGGAGACGCCCTCGCGCTCCACGTAGGAGGCGCCCATGGCGGCGGCGTCCAGGAGGAGGTCGACCAGATGGTCGTGCAGGAGGTTGACCTCGTCGACGTAGAGCACCCCGCGGTGCGCATCGGCCAGCAGGCCGGGCTCGAAGGCCTTCACGCCCTCCGACAGCGCCCGCTCGATGTCGAGCGCGCCCACCAGCCGGTCCTCGGAGGCGCCGACGGGCAGTTCGACCATCCGCGTCGGGCGGTCCTCGGAGGAACCCGCCTCATGGGGGCCGTCGGGGCAGCCCGGGTCGGGCGCCTGGGGTGCGCAGGCGAAGCGGCAGCCGGTGACGACGTCGACACCGGGCATCAGCGCCGTCAGCCCGCGCACCATCGTCGACTTGGCGGTGCCCTTCTCACCCCGGACGAGCACCCCGCCGATGGCGGGGGAGATCGCGTTCAGCAGCAGGCCCAACCGCATGTCGTCCATGCCGACGACAGCGGTGAACGGGTAGGAGACCGACGCCATTAACGGGTACCCCCTTCAAGGGAATTGCTCTGGTCGGACGCGTCAACGGGGCGCGGCGCCCCCGGAGGTACGAACGGCAGCCCCGCCGGCACCCCGTCCTCGATCAGCCGCAGCAGTGCCTCGGTGTCCGCATGCTCCTCGATCAGATCGCCGAGCCGGTCCAGCTGCTCCTCGCGCAGCGCGCCGAAGCTGGTGTCCGGGGCCGGTACGAACGCCCGGCCCGCGTCGGCCGCGACCCGGCGCAGGAACGCCCGCCGGAAGCCGTCGCTCTCCAGCGAGCCGTGCCAGTGGGTGCCCCACACGGAGCCGACCCGGCAGCCGTCCAGGAACGCCTCCTCGCCGCCGGTCACTTCGGCCACGCCATGGTGGATCTCGTACCCCTCCACCGGCTCGCCGAGCGCCTCGCCGACCGGCCGCGCGAGCGTCTTCTCCGGCGCGAACCGCACCCGTACCGGCAGCAGGCCCAGCCCCTCGACCGTGCCCGCCTTCGACTCGACCTCGTCCTCGATGCGCTCGCCCAGCATCTGGAAGCCGCCGCAGATGCCCAGTACCGGGCGCCCCTCGGCGGCCCGCCGGGCGATCGCGGCGGCCAGCCCGCGCTCGCGCAGCCACGCCAGCGCCCGGACGGTGCCGCGCGTCCCGGGCAGCACCACCAGGTCCGCGTCCGCCAGCTCCTCGGCGCGGTCCACGAAGCGCACCACCACGCCCGGTTCGGCCGCCAGCGCGTCCACATCGGTGAAGTTGGACATCAGCGGTACGGCACACACCGCCACCCGCAGCACATCCGCGCCGACCGGCGGAGCGACCACCGACTCGCGCACCGCGCCGCGCAGCGAGACCCGCAGCCCGTCCTCCTCGTCGATGCCGAGCCCGTGCGCGTACGGCAGCACGCCCAGCGCCGGCCGCCCGCTCAGCTGCTTCATCATCTCCAACCCGGGCTCCAGCAGCGTCACATCGCCCCGGAACTTGTTGACGAGATACCCCGCCACCAGCTCCTGATCCTCCTTGGACAGCAACGCCGTGGTCCCGAAGAACGACGCGAAGACACCGCCGCGGTCGATGTCGCCGACGATCACCACCGGGATCCGGGCCGCCCGCGCGATCCCCATGTTCACGATGTCGGTGCGGCGCAGATTGATCTCGGCGGGGCTGCCGGCGCCCTCGCAGATCACCGCGTCGTGGGTCCGGCGCAGCTCGGCCAGGCAGTCGGTCACCGTGCCCAGCAACTGCTCCTGGCGCCCCGCGTGGTACCCCCGCGCGCTGAGCTCCCCCACCGGCTTGCCTAGCAGCACCACCTGACTGCTGCGGTCGCTGCCCGGCTTGAGCAGTACGGGGTTCATCAGCGCGGTCGGCTCCACCCGCGCCGCGGCCGCCTGCATCGCCTGCGCCCGCCCGATCTCCGCCCCCTCGCGCGTCACGAAGGAGTTCAGGGACATGTTCTGCGCCTTGAACGGGGCGACCTTGACGCCCTGCCGGGCCAGCCAGCGGCAGATGCCCGCCGTCACCACGCTCTTGCCCGCGTCGGACGTCGTGCCGGCCACCAGCAGGCCGCCGCCGACCGCCGTGCCGGATCCCCTCAACCGCCCGTTCACCGGGGCTTCCTCCCACTCTCGTTCCTGCGCCGTACCACGCCGACCGCCAGCCGTCCCGCGACCGTCGTCGCCAGCGCCAGCACACTCACCCGGCGCGAGAGCCGCACCGCCCGCTCGATGTCCTCTGTGCCGGGCGGCGGCGCCGGACCGTTGAGCACCGGGCGGTGCTCGACCCGTCCGCCGTACGCCAGCGTGCCGCCCAGCCGGACGCCGAGCGCGCCCGCGAACGAGGCCTCCACCGGGCCCGCGTTGGGGCTCGGATGCGCGCCGCC
Organism: Streptomyces sp. NPDC053427; assembly: GCF_044544985.1. NCBI lineage: Bacteria > Bacillati > Actinomycetota > Actinomycetes > Kitasatosporales > Streptomycetaceae > Streptomyces > Streptomyces sp. NPDC053427. The sequence continues at coordinate 404,539 of NZ_JBITYA010000008.1, forward strand.
GTCCGCCCGCCACGCCCGCAGCGCGCCGCGCCGGTCGGGGCCCGCCAGGACGGTCAGCGCGGCGGTCAGCCGGGACCCGGGCCAGCCGGCCACGTCGTCGAGCCGGGCCGCCGCCCAGCCGAACCGCCGGTAGCGCGGCGATTTGTGGCCGACCATCGCATCCAGGGTGTTCACCGCACGGAACGCCACCAGGCCGGGCACTCCGCCCAGCGCGCCCCACACCAGGGCGCCCACCACCGCGTCCGAGGTGTTCTCGGCGACCGACTCCACCACCGCGCGGGCCATCCCCGGCCCGTCCAGCGCCTGCGGATCGCGGCCGCACAGATGCGGCAGCCGCTCGCGCGCCACCTCCAGGTCACCCGCCGCCAGCGCGCCGCCGACGGCCCGCGCCTCCCGGCCGAGCGAGGTGCCGCCGAGCACCGCCCAGACGGTGGCCGCGGTCAGGGCGACCCGCGCCGGGGCCCGGCCGCCCAGGGCGCGCTGAAGGAGGGCGGCACCGGCCGCCGCGCCGCCCGCGCACACCACGGCGTGCGCCGCCCCGTATCCACGGTGGTCGCGCCACAGCCGGCGCTCGAGTGCGCCCGCGGCACGGCCGAAGGCGGCCACCGGATGGCCGCGCCGGGGATCGGCCGCGATCAGGTCACCGAGAAAGCCGAGGGCCGCGCCGCACGCATATCCCGCGTGTTCGCCGCGCATCGGATCAGGCCGCCGTCAGGCCTCGAAGGCACACGGTGACGGCTGGGCGCGGGCATCTCGAATGGCGGCCGGGCATGGCGATATGTCCTCACTCAGGGTCCGCGCCCTGGCTCGACGTGACGGCGACGAGAGTCTCCTGGCTCCCGGATCGGCGCTTCCCCCGGCCTTCCAGCCCGTACGCGGCGGCCCCTGCGGGCATCCGTGCGGCGGACCGTGGCCGTTGCTGGAGGAGCGCTCCCCGGTGACAGTGGCGGGACCGCGCCGGATTCTCACCGGTCTTCCTCATCTGTCGCCGAATGGCCCGGGCAGTCCACCACGCCCCGCGAATGCCCGTCAACTCACCCTTGACCTGCGAAGCAGCCCTGTGGCAGGGGGTGTGGCGCGGGCCACAGGGTGGTCGGTACGTCACCGACGGTTGCCCCTGGGCCTGATCGCGCGTCACTATCTGGTGCACGGTGGGCAATGGGGCCCGCCGGAAGGGGGCCGGGGGATGTCGGACAGCGCCGACCGCGACGAGAGCGGTCGACAGACGCAGCAGGAGATCCGCATCAGGATCACGGGCACGGACGATGCGGAGCAGGACACCGCGCACCTCAAGGCGTGGCTGGAGCGGGAGCCGTGGCTGACCCGGCGGCAGCACGACTGGGCGCGGCGTTCCCGGCCCGCGGGGGAGAGCGAGGGCGTGGCGGAGCCCGGCCCCGCGGATATGGCCGTCGGGGTCGACGACCTGATCCTGGTCGTCGTCGGCGCGGTCGCCGCGGAGGTCACCAAGAGCCTGACCATCGCCCTCCAGGAATGGCTGCGCCGGCGCAGGGAGGAACGCGCCGACGGCGAGCGGCCCTCCGTCGCGGTCGGCGAGCGGGACGGCGATCTGCGCGAGCTCGGCGGCGCCGGGGGCGGCAGCACCGCCGAGGACTGAGGCGGATGCCCGAATACGACGCACGGGGCAAGGTCAACCGGGCGCTGCTGATCTGCGTCAGCGACTACAAGAACCTGCGCCCGCTGCCCGCGGTGAAGGACAACGCCGAGAAACTCAAGAGCGTCCTGACCGACGCCGGCACCGACCTGTTCACCGAGGACGAGGTCCGCATCTGCCGGACCCAGGAGCCGTGGGAGGTCCAGCAGGAACTGGACGTCGTCACGAGCGAGGCGCGCGGACTGCTGCTGGTGTACTTCTCCGGCCATGGCCGGGTCGGCCCCGACGGCGGCGATCTGCAGCTGATGGTCGGGACGTCGGAACGGCGCCACAAGACCGTCTCCTGGGCGGACGTGGTGCTGCGCTACCTGGACAACGCGCGGGCCGACCGGATAGTGATCATCCTGGAGTGCTGCTACGCCGGAAACGCGGGCGAGGCCTTCCACCGCTGCCGCAAGCCCATGTCGCTGCTGATGGCCGCGCAGCCCAACCGCCGTATCTTCAGCGGCGACGAACCGGCCGGCGGCAGCGTCTTCACCCGCGCCGTGGTGCGGATCCTCGAACGCGGCATACCGGGCAAGCGCTTCGTCGCGTTCGACGATCTCGTCCAGGCGCTGCGCCGGGAGGTGGTCGGCGAGCGGACCCCGATGGGCGACGTCTGGAAGCCCCGCTCGGCCAAGCAGAACACCACCGACGACGTCATCCTCTCCTTCGCCACCTCCGGCGACCGGCCCCGCACCCCGCTGCGCATCCGCTTACGCCGCTGGCTCAACGCCTACCTCCGGCACTGGCCCAGGCTCCTCCTCGTCCTCGCGATCATCTTCGTACCGGCCACCGGGGGCGTCGTCCTGCTGAACCTCCCCGGCGAGGCCCCGGCCTGCCCGCCCGCCCTCGAACTGCGGCTGCTCACCGCCCCGGAGGCCGAACCCGCGCTGCGCCGCGCCGCCTTCGACTACGAGATGTCCGCGGCCGACACCCGCCCCCTGGACGGCGAGGGCGACTACCCCGACGGCTGCCGGCGCGCCCAGATCACCGTCTACTCCGCCGCCAAGGACCAGGTCGGCCAGGGCTTCGCCGCCGCCGACCGCTGGCAGGGCGAGGCGCAGGGCACCGGCAAGGGCGGGCCGGACGGCAAGGGCGTCGACCCCCTCTACCGGCCGGGCCCGCAGCCCGACCTGTGGATCCCCGAGTCCACCGCCGACTACGACGAGGTCCGCCGCCGGATGCCCGCGACCGGCTCCCCGGCGACACTGCACGACACCGGCCCGGTCGCCTACACCCCGCTGGTCGTCGGCATCCCGTCGAAGAAGCAGCTGGACGACGTCGAACGGGGCAGCGCCTCCTGGCGGGACCTGCTCACCGGCACCGACGCACAGCACCGCAACCTCAAACTCCTGCGGCCCAGCCCCGTCCTGTCCGGCACCGGCCTGCTGCACACCGTCGGCCTCTACCTCGCCGCCGACGGCTCCGCCATCGGCTCCTCGGACACGGCCGGCCCCGATCCGACGCTCGCCGACAACGCCGAGAGCCGGCTCTCCGCCCCGGGCAGCCAGTACGCGGGCAGCACCGAGCTCCTGTGCTCGCTGCGCCCCGGCCGGAACGGCTCCGGTGACGCCGGGGCCGGCTCCGGCGCCGCCGCGAAGTCCGCACCGCTGGTCTCCGAGAAGGCCCTCGCCGACTTCAACCTCGGCCGCGCCATCGGCAGTTGCCCGACCCTGCCCGACCCGCTCGCCCCCGGCGACCGCTACACCGCCTACTACCCCAGGAACGTCCCGGCCCTCGACCACCCCCTGATCCGGGTCGACTGGCGCGGCGCCGCGGACGCCACCGCCCGGCGGGCCGCGGTCGGCCGGTTCGCCGAGTGGCTGCGCGACCCGGGAGGCGGGCAGCCCGCCATCACCGCGCAGGGCTACCGCGGAGTGCCCGGAAAGGACGGCGCGATGCCGCAGCCGGCACTCGGTTCGCCGCTGCTCACCAGCCGCGCGGAGACCGATCCGCACGCCCCCGTCATCCCCTTCACCGCGGGCTCGGACCAGGTGTCCAAGGTGCTCGACAGCTACAACAAGGCGCAGAAGTCCAGCCAGTTGCTGATCCTGATGGACGCCTCCACCTCCATGGCGGACGGCGGCAGACTGCCGATCGCCGTCAGCGCGGCGAGCCGGGCCGTGGAGATGGCCGGCGCCCACCACACGTACGGGCTGTGGACCTTCCCGGACCCCGCACACCCCGACGACCGCAACGCCGTGGACGAGCTCGTCCGGCTCGGCAGCGCCGACCCGGCCCGGGGCAAGGCCGCGCTGGAGCGGATCGCGGGCGGCGGCCTGGTCGACCACGGCGCCGCCATGGAGGAGGCGCTGACCGCCGCCGTACGGGCGATGAAGACGGCCAAGGGCACCAACAACGCCATCGTGCTCGTCCTCGACCAGGACGACGGCGCCGGAGCGCAGCGCGCCGCGGGCGTGGACAGGACGCTCACCGCGCTCCTGAAGAGCGGACCGGATGTGCCGGTCCTGACCCTGGCGATGGGCCGGTCCGGCTGCGACGCCGTCGCCCTCCAGTGGCTGGCGGCCGCCTCCAAGGGCCGCTGCGTGTCCGGGGGACCGGGGGCGCCGGATCAGCTCGCCGGTTTCGTCGCCTCCATCGGGACCGCCGCGAAGGGGGACCGATGACCGCTCCCCGCACCCCGATGACCGCCGCGCTGGCCTGTCTGACCCTGCTGGTCGCCGCGAGCGGCTGCACCTCCGGAGTCGGACCCGGCCCCGAGAAGGGCGCGATCGTGCTGGCCACCGGCAGCGACCTCAGCAGCTCCGGCGTCCGCCAGGACCTGATCGACGCCTTCGAGAAGCGCACCCACCGCACGGTACGGATCGTCAAGCTCCCGGACACCGCCGACGGCCAGCGCAGCCAGCTGCTGGCGGCGGGACAGTCGGGCAACGGCGGCTATGACGTGCTCAACATCGATGTGGCCTGGACCGCGGAGTTCGCCGAGGCGGGCGTGATCCGGCCCTGGGGCGCGAGCCTGGACGGCGACTTCCTCGACAGCGTGGTCAAGACGACGGAGTACGACGGCAAGGTGTGGGGTGTGCCCTTCAACACCGACGCCGGGCTGCTCTATTACCGCAGCGACATCCTGCACGACTACGGGCACGACGGTCCCCCCGCCAACTGGGGGCAGCTGAAGGACTGGGCCGACCAGGTCGCGGGCGCCTACAACCGCAAGGCCGCGAAGGAGGCCGACGGCGGGCGGAAACCGCCCAGGATGTACGGCATGGTCGCCCAGCTGCGGCCGTACGAAGGGCTGACCGTCAACGCCCTGGAGTCGGCCTGGGCCAACGGCGGTGACCCGGACGCCACCAGCTTCACCAAGGGCGAGCAGGTCGGCTCGCTCCAGCAGGGCGTCGCCGACCTCAAGCTCCGGCTCGACTCGATCATGCCGCACGAGGCCACCACGATGGACGAGACCGAGAGCCGCCGCTGGTTCGCCGACGGCCGGGCGCTGTTCATGCGCAACTGGCCGGTCGAATACGCCTCGGTCGCCGAGAAGCTCACGCCCGGCCGTCAGTTCAGGGTCGCCGAGCTGCCGGCCCGCGCCGTCGACGGCAAACGGATGTCCGTCCTGGGCGGGCAGAATCTCGCGATCTCCGCGCACAGCACCCGGCCCGAGGGGGCCCGGGCGCTCATCGAGGCGCTGACCGGCCGGAGCAGCGAGCGCTGTCTGCTGGAGCGGGGATTCGCCGCGACCCGCGATTCCGCGTACCGGGAGGGCGCGGACGCGCCGTCCTGCCCGCTGCCGCCCGGGGACGCCGAGCGCGGCGAGCGGGGCGCCAGCGGGCCGCCGGCGCCGCAGCCCGGCCAGGAGCCGCCGTACACCCGCACGCTGTACGCGGCCCTACGGGCGGCCGAACCGCGCCCGCGCAGCGCGCACTACCAGACCTTCAGCAAGGTGGTGCAGATCCGGGTCTCCGAATACCTGGGCAGTCGGGGCGGCACCGCCATCGCGGACGAACTGGCCAAGGAAGCGGATGAGGCGCTCAGCGGACGAGGGGATCCCCGCGGCCGCTGAGCGCCTCATCCGTGTCGCCGGTGAGCGCCGTCGTCCCGCTCTCAGGCGGCGACGATCAGGTAGATGCCGTACGCCACCGCCGCCGCGCACAGGGCGAAGGCGGTCACTGCCCCGGCCCGCGCCCCGGCGCCGGGCGCGGTGGCCGTGGCCGTGTCGCCCGGCCGGCCCGGCGTGCGGGACGTACCCACGATGCCGACGGTGAACAGGCCCACGATCCCTACCGTCACCGCGAGCGTGACGCCGAAGACCTGGCCGAGAGCTGCCCAGTCGATGCTCATTGCGTTCCCTGTCCTTGTGTTTCCGTGTCCGTTGCGGGAGGTCGCGCTAGCGGGCGGCCGTCGCGGTCTTCTTCTTGCGTGCGGCGGGCGGGGCCGCGGGGGCGTCCGCGGCCGCCGGGGACGGCGCTTCGGAGGCGTCCGGCTCGGTGGCCGGCGGGGTCACCTGGCCCGCCGGCGGAGGCGCGACGGTCTGCAGCGCGGCGGTCACCACGCCCACCGGCTCCGCGGCCGGGCCGTCGTTGACATTGGTGTGGTCGATGGGCTTGCGCCGGGAGGCGGCCCAGATCGCGCCGCAGACAGCGAGACCGAGGACGGCGACCGCCGCCACGCCCCAGCTGCCCTGCTTCGCCAGGAACGCGGCGCCCGCCGCGACCAGACCGGCCGCCGGCAGCGTCAGCCCCCAGGCCAGGACCATCCGGCCGGCCGTCGACCAGCGCACCACGCCGCCCTTGCGGCCCAGGCCCGAACCCATCACGGAACCGGAGCAGACCTGGGTGGTGGAGAGCGCGAAGCCGAGGTGCGAGGAGGCCAGGATGGTGGCCGCCGCGCCGGTCTGGGCGGCGAAGCCCTGCGGCGGCTGGATGTCGGTGATGCCCTTGCCCATCGTGCGGATGATCCGCCAGCCGCCCAGGTACGTGCCGAGCGCGATGGCCATGCCCGCGGAGGCGATGACCCACAGCGGCGGGTCGGCGTGCGGGGCGACGACCCCGCCGGTGATCAGCGCGAGCGTTATCACGCCCATCGTCTTCTGCGCATCGTTGGTGCCGTGGGCGAGCGAGACCAGGGCGGCGGAGGCGATCTGGCCCGCGCGGTAGCCCTTGGCGGTGTCGGCCTCGTGGCGGTGGCGGGTCAGCCGGTAGGTGAGCCGGGTCGCGGCCATCGCGGCCAGACCCGCGACGATCGGCGCGGCCACTGCCGGGATGAGGACCTTCATCACCACGGCGCCGCCGTGCACCCCGCCGGTGCCCACGGACACCAGCGTCGCGCCGATCAGACCGCCGAAGAGGGCGTGGGAGGAACTGGAGGGCAGGCCCGCGAGCCAGGTCAGCAGGTTCCAGACGATCGCGCCGACCAGACCGGCGAAGATCACTTCAGGTCTGATGCCGGCGCTCTCGTCGATGATCCCCCCGGAGATGGTCTTCGCCACCTCCACGGACAGGAAGGCACCGACGAGGTTGAGCACTGCCGACATCGCCACCGCGGTCTTGGGTCGCAAGGCGCCGGTGGAGATGGTGGTGGCCATTGCATTGGCCGTGTCGTGGAAGCCGTTCGTAAAGTCGAACACCAAGGCCGTGACGATCACGATCCCGATGAGAAGCGTGATGTGTTCCATTCACCCAGGCAATCAGTTCGAAGGTCAGTGTCGCTGGGACCGTACGGAGGGTGGGTGAACGGAAAGTGAACTGCAAGGGGCTCGGTAGTGACACCACCGCACGGTTCAAGCGGAGGTGTCTCCGATGTCACTTCCGCATCACCCGTTGGCAAACTTCCTGAGCTGGGCCGCCGACCCGTTCCGGCGGTCCCGATCACCCGGCGGCCCACCCGTGTCGGGGGGTTTGCCGGTGGCGGCGGCCCTGGCTATGAGGTGGCGCCGGGGGCGGGGGAGGAGCGGCGGGTGGTCGTGCATGGGTCCCCTCGGGATTGCTGATCGGGATCGCTCACGTGCTGCTCGTGTCACTGCTCACGTGCCGCATCCCGGCAACTCATGCCCGACGTTAGGGGTCGACCAACATAAGACGGTCGAACATCGGCCAATCACCACTAACTGCACCTGAATCACCAAATGGCGGATATCGGACAGGCGTGCCCGTGCCGTACCGTGCCCCGCCCGCCCGTACGGTGGCGCGCACACGGTCCCCCCATCCGCAGTACTGCCGCCACCGCGCCGGAGGACACCATGCACGGCACCACCGCCCGCCCGACGAAGGACCACCCCGACCGCATCGCCGAAGCCTGGAGCGAACTGGTCGCCACCGCCCGCCGCACCGTCGCCGACGGCCTGGTCGTCGGCACCTCCGGCAATGTCTCCTGCCGCATCAAGGACCTGATCCTGGTCACGCCCACCGGCGTCCCCTACGACCGGCTCGGCCCCGGCGACACCACCGCCGTCGGTCTCGACGGCGGCCAGATCCTCGGCTCGCTGCGTCCCACCAGCGAACTCCCCATGCACCTGGCGGTCTACCGCGCCACCACGGCCACCGCCGTCGTGCACACCCACGCCCCGTACGCCACCGCCGTCTCCACCCTCGTCACCGAGCTCCCGCCGATCCACTACATGGCCGCCGCCCTCGGCGGCCCGGTCCGGGTGGCCCCGTACGCCCTCTACGGCACCGACGAGCTCGCCGCGAACATGCTCGACGCGCTGCGCGACCGCACCGGCTGCCTCCTCCGCAACCACGGCACCATGGCCTACGGCGACAGCCTCGACCAGGCCCTGGACCGCACCGCCCAGCTGGAGTGGATGTGCCGGGTCTGGCTCACCGCGAGCTCCCTGCCGGGACATACGCCCAGCCTGCTGTCGCCGGCCGAGCTCGAGGCGGCCCGGGACAAGCTCGGCGGTTACGGCCAGCGGGACTGACCCGCCGGTCCCTCGCCCGCGGCCGTACCCCGCGACACCGCGGCACCGCCGCCGTCACCCGCCCGCTCCCGCCCCGCTGGCCGCACCCGGTCTCCCTTTGCACACTGGGAAGATGCGAAGGGGTACTGCGGCGGCCGTGGCCACCATGACCGTGCTCGGCGCCGGGGCGGCCGCCGTGGCGGTCGGCCGGTATGCCGGCGATGTTGCCCTGAAACCGTCCCCCGATCTCCCCCTGCCCGGCGACTCCCGTCTCACCGTTCACTCCGTCACCGACGATCTGATCTCTCTGACCCGCAGTTTCGTCTCCCTGCGGCCCGGCATCTACGGCCTCACCGGCTCCGGCTGCCACGCCGAGATCGGCCCCGTCGTCCACGGCACCCCGCACGCCCCCGACACGGTCGTCCGCCGCCTCACCCGCGTCACCCACGGCACCCTGCGGCCGGGCCTGCGGATGCGGCTGACCCCGCAGGTGCACATCGGCAACCCCCGCGACACCCTGGGCGCCGAGAGCGCCGACGTCGACGTTCCCGGCGAGCTGGGCCCCCTGCCCGCGTGGTTCCTCCCCGGCGTCCGCGACACCTGGGTCATCACCGCGCACGGCCTGGGCACCACCCGCGAACACCCCATGGTCGTCATGCCGTTCCTGCGCCGCCACCGCCTCCCGGTCCTCGACATCGCCTACCGCAACGACCTCGGCGCCCCGTCCACCGCCGACGGCATCAACCACCTCGGCGACGCCGAATGGCGCGACCTGGACGCCGCCATCCGCTACGCGATCCGCTACGGCGCCCACGACGTCGTCCTCTACGGCTGGTCCACCGGCGCCACCATGGCGCTGCGCGCCGCCGGCCACTCCGCGCTGCGCGACCGGATCAGCGGCCTCATCCTGGACTCCCCGGTCCTCGACCGGCACGCCACGGTCCGCGCGCTGGCCGCCGCCCGGGGGATCCCGCGCGCCCTGCTCCCGCTGGTCGTCCGCGCCGCAGAAGGCATCACCGGGCTGCCCGTGCACCGCCCCGCCGACGCCGCCGACCCGGCCGCGCTGGCCGTCCCCACCCTCATCTTCCACGGCCCGGACGACACCATCGCCCCCTGGGCCGCCTCCCGCTCCTTCGCCGCCCGCCGCGGGGACCTGATCACGCTTCAGTCCGTCCCGCACGCCCCGCACGCCGCGATGTGGAACGCCGACCCGCCCCGCTACGAAGAGGCCCTGCGCCGCTTCCTCACCCCTCTGATGTGACCCCGCCCCCGGCCCCGCCCCGCCGGTGACCGGCAGGCATACGGGGGGACAACTCCCCACATCAGGGATGGGGCGGCGAGGTGGCGCGGCCCCCGAAGACCGCAAGCCGGGTTCCGATTGGGCTTTCGGGCCGTCAGCGGCAACACTGCTCCTGTGACGTCCCGTACTCCGCGCGACTCCCGGCTCCGACTCGTCTCCGGTCAACCGATTGCGGCCGCCCGCCGGGCGGTGAGCACCCGGACCGCCCGCCCGGCACCCCGCCCGCCCGCGGGCACGCCCGCGCCGGCGGAACTGGCCCGGCAGGCCCGCGCCGTCCTGGCCGGCGCGGCCCGGCTCGCCCGCTGGGCCGACGGCCCCGGCGCCACCGGCACCGGCCTGCGGGCCGGCCCCGACGGAGCGCTGCCGGACGCCGCCGTGGAACGCGCCGCCGCGGACCTGCGGCTGACACCGCACCAGGTCCGCGCCGACTGGGACCGCGCCCGGCTCGCCGGCCTCATCGAACTGCACGGGGGCGTCGCCCGGCCCGGCTGGCGGCTGCGCGCCTGGGACCGCGACGACACCGCCGCACTGCGCGGCTGGGTCGCCCTCTTCGACGCCTGGTCGCTGGCCCGCCCGGCCCCGTCCGGCGCCGGCCCCGCCATCGTCGCCGAAGTCGTCGAGGCCGTACCGCAATTGCTCTCGCTGCTGTATCTGTCGGCCGGGCCCGTACGCCTGCCCGTCCTTCTGGACATGCTCGAACAGCGCGTCGCCGAGCTGCGCACCGAACGCTGCGAGGTCCCCTACGGACAGGACCCGGCCGACGCCGCCGGCGCCGGAGGCGCGGTGAACGACGCCGCGGGGGCCTCGCTCGCCGCGCTCCTGAACTGGGCGCTGGGCGCACTGACGACGGTGGGCGCGATGGTCCCGCCGGGCGGCGCGCCGGGCGAGGCCCACGACGGTGCGTACGAGGATTCCTACGACAGCGACGAGGCGCAGCTGACGCCGCTGGGCAACTGGTCGGTGTGGGTCAAGCTGGAGCGGATCTGTGTCGCCGCGCAGAGCCCGGCCGGCCATATCGAGCAGTCCGCCGAGGCGATGCTGCGCGGCTGCGCCCGGCTCACCCCGGGCCCGGCCCGCACCGAATACCGCGCCTGGCTCGCGGCCCGCGCAATCGGCGCCGCCGTCGAGGAACTGCTGACCGTGGCCCGCGGCGAGGACGCGCTGCTGCGTGGCCTGGCGTTCGAGGCGTTGCGCGCCGTCGGCGCCCCCGCCGAACCGGCCGTCCGCGCCGCCGCCGACGAGCCGGCGCTGCGCCCCTACGCCCTGCTCTGGCTGGTCGAGCACGAGGGCGGCGACCCGGAGACCGCGCCCGATGTGCTCACCCGCGAGGAGTCGACCTGGCTGTGGGTGGACACCGCGGCGGCCGTCGCCGACCACGGCGAGACCCAACTCCTGGTCCGGCACCTCGACTCGGCGGTCCAGGGCTCGGTGCCCCGCCTGCTGGCGGAGGTACGCGCCGTCGGCCACCCCCGCACCGTCCAGGTGCTGGTCGCCCTGGCCGCGGCGCACCCCGACCCGGCGCTCGCCAAGGCCGTGCGCCGCGCGGCCTTCCAGGTGCACACGGGCGGCGCGTAAGCCGGGCGGCGGATGCGCCGGGCGCCTCATGAGGAGGCGCCCGGCACATACGTCCCGAAGCTCCAGACGTTGCCCTCGCCGTCCCGCGCCATGTAGTCGCGCGAGCCGTGGTCCTGGTCCGTGGGCGGCATCAGGATCTCCACGCCCGCCGCCCGGGCCCGCGCGTAGTGCGTGTCGGTGTCCTCGACCACGACATACACGCCGGTCGGCCCCGCATCGCCCATCGCCTCGTCGAAGGCCCCGCCGTGCCCCTTGGACCCCAGCATCACCCGCCCGTTGCCGTACGACAGCTCGGCATGCACCACCGTGCCGCCCTCGCCCTCGTACACCGCCTCTTGCGTGAACCCGAACGCCTCCGTCAACAGCCGGATCGCGGCCTGGGCGTCGCGGTAGAGCACTGCCGGATACATCGTGGGCGCACCCGCCGTCGAGCTCGTCATCGCCGTCACCGTCCCTGTCGTTCCCGTCACTTCGCCACCCGTGCGTGAGACCTGGATCACAGTCTTGCAGCGGGGTCCGACAATGCCGTGGAAACCGGCCCTGACCAGCGGATTCCAAAGGAGGGAAAAAGCGGTTGCACAACACCGTTAGACTGCCTGTATGGCAGTTCTCCTTTGGGTTCATTAGACGGCGCTGACCGCTCTCGGACCGTCCGTCCAACCCGCCGTCTTCCTGCCCTGGAGTTTTTTCCGTGATCACCGCCTCCGGCCTTGAGCTGCGCGCCGGCGCCCGAATCCTCATCGAGTCCGCTTCCTTCCGCATCGCCAAGGGCGACCGCATCGGCCTGGTCGGCCGCAACGGTGCCGGCAAGACCACCCTCACCAAGGTGCTGGCCGGCGAGGGCATCCCCGCCGCCGGCACGGTCACCCGCTCCGGTCAGGTCGGCTATCTGCCGCAGGACCCGCGCACCGGTGACATGGACGTGCTCGCCCGCGACCGCATCCTGTCCGCCCGCGATCTGGACTCCGTGCTGCGCAAGATGCGCGAGAACGAGGACCGGATGGCCAACGGCAAGGGCGCCACCCGCGAAAAGGCGATGAAGAAGTACGAGCGCCTGGAGACCGAGTTCCTCACCAAGGGCGGGTACGCCGCCGAGGCGGAGGCCGCGACCATCGCCGCCAGCCTCGGCCTGCCCGACCGCATCCTCAACCAGCCCCTCCATACGCTCTCCGGCGGTCAGCGCCGGCGCGTCGAGCTGGCCCGGATCCTCTTCTCGGACTCCGACACCCTGCTCCTCGACGAGCCGACCAACCACCTCGACGCCGACTCCATCGTCTGGCTGCGCGACTACCTCAAGACCTACCGCGGCGGCTTCATCGTGATCTCCCACGATGTCGACCTGGTCGAGACCGTCGTGAACAAGGTGTTCTACCTCGACGCCAACCGGTCGGGGATCGACATCTACAACATGGGCTGGAAGCTCTACCAGCAGCAGCGCGAGGCCGACGAGAAGCGCCGCAAGCGCGAGCGCGCCAACGCCGAGAAGAAGGCCGCGGCGCTCAACTCCCAGGCCGACAAGATGCGCGCGAAGGCCACCAAGACCGTCGCCGCGCAGAACATGGCCAAGCGCGCCGACAAGCTGCTGGCCGGCCTGGAGGCGGTACGCGCCTCCGACAAGGTCGCCAAGCTGCGCTTCCCGGACCCGGCGCCGTGCGGCAAGACCCCGCTCACGGCCGAGGGTCTGTCGAAGTCCTACGGTTCCCTGGAGATCTTCACCGACGTCGACCTGGCGATCGACAAGGGCTCCCGGGTCGTCATCCTGGGCCTCAACGGCGCCGGCAAGACCACCCTGCTGCGGCTGCTGGCCGGCGTCGAGCAGCCGGACACCGGTGAGGTCCGCCCCGGCCACGGCCTCAAGCTGGGCTACTACGCCCAGGAGCACGAGACGCTGGACCCGGACCGTACGGTCCTGGAGAACATGCGCTCCGCCGCCCCGGACATGGACCTGGTCGCCATCCGCAAGACGCTGGGCTCCTTCCTTTTCTCCGGCGACGACGTGGACAAGCCGGCCGGCGTCCTCTCCGGCGGCGAGAAGACCCGCCTCGCCCTGGCCACGCTGGTGGTCTCCTCGGCCAACGTCCTGCTCCTCGACGAGCCCACCAACAACCTCGACCCGGCCAGCCGCGAGGAGATCCTCGGCGCGCTGCACACCTTCACCGGCGCGGTGGTCCTGGTGACGCACGACGAGGGCGCGGTGGACGCCCTGCAGCCGGAGCGGATCATCCTGCTGCCCGACGGCGTGGAGGACCTGTGGGGCCAGGACTACGCGGACCTGGTCGCGCTGGCCTGACCCCCCTGACCGCAGGGACGCGGCCGTATGGATCATGCGGTCTGGATCATTCGGCCTACGCGTGATCCATCATCTGCGTGAGAACGGCTCGTACATCGGCGAGTCTGCGCGGTACGGCCGGGCCCCGACGGGCCCGGCCGTCACCTTTTCGGACGTATCCCCTGGCACTCCCCCTGACCTGCCACTTTTCGGAGAATTCGGCGCACGGGTGGCCCGCCGAGCGGGCGGAATACGTAATTCCGGGCGGGTCGGCGGCGCATCCGGCGGCAATTCATGTCGTACCGACCTTGCGGAATGGGTGGCCAGGAAGCCGGGGAGGGGTGATCATGAGAGTCCAGAGCGCACTTCCCACGAGGAGGCACGGGTGGCCGAGACTCTGAAGAAGGGCAGCCGGGTGACCGGCGCCGCGCGCGAGAAGCTCGCGGCAGACCTGAAGAAGAAATATGACTCCGGAGCGAGTATCCGGGCGCTGGCCGAGGAAACCGGTCGCTCCTATGGATTCGTGCACCGGATGCTCAGCGAATCCGGTGTGATCCTGCGCGGTCGAGGCGGAGCCACCAGGGGCAAGAAGGCCGCTTCGGCCTGACGCCCGCGACTCCGGGTAGCAACGGTTCTCCCCCCGGTCGGCCGAGCAGTCGGCCGGGAGGTTACCGTTCAGTCACTTACGCACGCAGGTGCGGTCGGCTGACCCGGAGGCGCTCGATGACTCTGCTCGACAAAGACGGTGTGCGGCTCACCGTGGACGACACCATCGCCACGGTGACCCTCGCCAATGCGGCCAAGCGCAATGCGCAGTCGCCGGCCATGTGGCGGGCGCTGGCCGAGGCGGGTTCGCTGCTGCCGGGAAATGTACGGATCGTGGTGCTCCGTGGCGAGGGCAGGTCCTTCTCCGCGGGTCTCGACCGGCAGGCGTTCACGCCGGAGGGGTTCGACGGTGAGCCGTCGTTCCTCGATCTGGCGCGCGGTGCGGACAGCGAACTGGATGCCGTGATTGCCGAGTACCAGGAGGCGTTCACCTGGTGGCGGCGTACGGATCTGGTGTCGATCGCCGCCGTGCAGGGGCATGCGATCGGCGCGGGCTTCCAGCTCGCCCTGGCCTGCGATCTGCGGGTCGTCGCCGAGGACGTGCAGTTCGCCATGCGGGAGACCAGCCTGGGTCTGGTGCCGGACCTGACCGGTACGCATCCGCTGGTCGGGCTGGTGGGCTACGCCCGTGCGCTGGAGATCTGCGCCACCGGGCGCTTTGTGCACGCCGCGGAGGCCGAGCGGGTGGGCCTGGCCAACCTGGTGGTGCCCAACGACGAACTCGACGGTGCGGTGGCCGACCTGGCGGCCGCGCTCGTCGCCGCGCCGCGGGACGCCGTCATCGAGACCAAGGCCCTGCTGGCCGGCGCCGCGGGCCGCACGTACGAGGAACAGCGCACCGCGGAGCGGGCCGCCCAGGCGCGCCGGCTGCGCGATCTCGCCGGGCTGGGGGAGTAGCCCCGGCAGCGGTACGCCATACCGGCGCCCGGTCGGCGGATGTCTTCGGACGCCCGCCGGCCGGGCGCTCATGCGTGGGTCCCGACGGCGGTGACCAGCACGGCGACCGATTCCGGGGCGGGCGGGGCGGCCGCCACCGCCGCGCGTACCGCCCGCGCGACGTCCAGCGCGCGATGACCGGGCGCGGTCGCCAGCTGGATGAGGGCGTGGCCGTCGTGGAGCCGGACGGGGCGGGCGCGGCCGCCGAGCGCGGGGGCGAGGCGGGCGACGCCCGGGACGCCCCGGGCGACGGCGGCGATCCGCTCCGGTCCGTCCTGCGGGGATTCGGTACGGCCGGCCGATGCGCCGCCGGTCTCCGGGGGCGCGGGTGCCGCGGGCAGCCCGGCCGCCTCCAGAAGTCCGCTGACGCGTAGGTCCACCGGGCCCACCACCAGGCCCAGCTCCCGGTCCGACGCCTCCAGCAGGGCCGCGCGCAGCCGGTCCGCGGTGTCGGGCAGCGGGCGGTCGGCGGGCGCGGCGAAGTCCGCGGTGAGGCGCAGCGGGCCCGGCGGCAGCGCGCTCGGGGGCGGCGGCACGGCCGGTTCCGGTGTGCCGCCGGGGTCCGCGACGGCCAGCCGCAGGGCGCCGAGCCGCGCGCCGGCCGGCGCGCCGACGGCCGCCCGCAGCGCGGCGACGGCCGCCCGCTCGGTGATCCACGACCCGTCCGCGGGCCCGCCCAGGGGCAGCACCCGGCCGATGTCGAGCTGATGCCGTACGGCCGACGCCAACGGGTTCACGGCCATCACAGTCGTCACTCACTCCTTGTCCCGGACGGTGCCCCCAGCCTGCCGCAGTCGGACCGGTGCGGCCCGGTGGTGCGGCGCACGAGGCCGGATGGAGCACTCCGTTGCCGTATACCGGCGCATATGGGGAAAACCCGACCTAGTGTGGGAATCGGAACGTATGGGACCGCTTCCCCGCCCCGTTCCTCCGAACCTCCCGACCCCCCGATCCCCTCCGAAAGGGGCAAACGGCGATGAGCGAGAGCCAGCAGATGTCGGACGGTGCGAAGTCGCCGCTCCAGCGCGGCGGCGGCGACCCCGCGTCCCGAGGGCGCACCACCATCGCCGACGGCGTCGTGGAGAAGATCGCCGGGCTGGCGGCCCGCGATGTCGTGGGCGTCCACGCCATGGGCAGCGGCTTCGCGCGGACCCTGGGGGCCGTCCGGGAGCGGGTGCCCGGCGGCGGCAGGTCCTCCGCGACCCGCGGGGTGAAGGCCGAGGTCGGCGAGGTGCAGACCGCGCTGGACCTGGAGATCGTGGTCGATTACGGCGTCTCCATCGCCGACGTCGCCCGTGCCGTCCGGGAGAACGTCGTCTCCGCCGTCGAACGGATGACGAGCCTGGAGGTCGTCGAGGTCAATATCGCGGTGAGCGATGTCAAGCTGCCCGACGAGGTGGACGAAGAGGAACAATCGGAGCCGCGGATTCAGTAACGGGTCCGCGCGGTAGCGGGACCCGACCGGAGTGGCAGCGAAGGAGCGCACGATGAGCATGGCCGTGGTCGGCCTTCTGGCCGGCATGGCGCTGGGCTTCGCCGGATACTTCGGCGGGTTCGGGGCGTTCGTCCTGGTGGCGGCGCTGGGCGCCATCGGGTTCGTGGCGGGCAAATTCCTGGACGGGGAACTGGAACCCGGCGATTTCTTCCGTACGCGGACCGGCGACCGCGACAGCCGGCGGCGGTGAGCCCGGGTGGCGACGGTGCCGGCCGCCGCTGTCCCTGCCGTACCGGCGGGTGAGCGGGGCGCGACCAGAATCGCGGACCGGGTGGTGGCGAAGATCGCCGCCCAGGCGGCGCGCGAGGCGCTGCGCGAGACGGACCCGACCGCACCGACCGACGCCCATGCGACGGTCACCGTCCACCGGCGCGACGCCCGGCAGCACTTCGGCGAGGCCCGGGTGCGGGTCGCCGTCGAACTGGGCTATCCCTGCGACATCGGCGCGCAGTGCGGTGCGGTGCGTCGTCAAGTGACCGATCGGGTAAGGGCGTTGGCGAACATGGAGGTGCCGGCGGTCGCGGTGGAGGTGGAGCGTCTGCGCTCCCCGCTGCTGGACGGCGGGGACCGGGGAAGGGTGCGATGAGCGGCGACGACGCGGATCTGCCGGGCACCGGACAGCTGCCCACGCTCGAGAAGCGGCCGGGCGGCGGCGACGGATCGCAGGAGTCCGCATCGACCGGGGCGGATCCGCACCACGGCGCCGGCGGCCGCTCCCGGCGCCCCTGGTCGGCCCGGCGGGTACCGGCCGCGCTGGTCGCCCTGGTGCTGCTCGGCGCCCTGGGCCTGCTGCTGTACGACGTGGCCGCGGTGCGGGCCGGCCGCCCCGCGATGACCTGGCGCGTCTGGCTCGCCCATCAGCTGGCCACCCGTCACCTGGACAGTCCCTGGGTGCTGGGCGCCGCGGCGGCCGCGGTGCTGATCGGGATCTGGCTGCTGGTGCTGGCCCTCACGCCCGGCCTGCGCGCGGTGCTGCCGATGCGCCCCGTCGCCCCCGGTGTCCGGGCCCGCCTGGACCGTTCGGCCGCGGCCCTGGTGCTGCGCGACCGCGCGATGGAGGTCGCCGGGGTGCAGTCCGTACGGATGAGGGTCGGCCGCCGTAAGGCCAGGGCGCGGGCCTTCGCGCACTTCCGCGAGCTGGACGAGGTCCGCGGCGATCTCGACACGGCGCTCGGCGCCGGTCTCGAACAGCTGGGGCTGGCCCATGGACTGCATCTGATCGTCGATGTCCGGCGCCCGAGGAAGAGGTGAGCGCAAGCGATGCGCACGGTACGCAGAGGCACCAACCGGGTGCTGCTGGGCCTGGCCGGTGCGGTGCTGCTGGGGGCCGGCGCAGCGGTGCTGATGGGCGGGCTCGACCTGCCCGCGAAATGGCATATCGGGCTGCCCGGCGGCTGGCCCTGGACGAGCCCCGGCGAGGTCCTGCTGCCCCGGGGGAGCCGCACCCGGTGGACGGACCGCGGCTGGTGGTGGCCCGTCGTCATCGCCGTCCTGGCGGTGCTCGTCCTGCTGTCGCTGTGGTGGCTGGTGACCCAGCTCCGCCGGCACCGCCTGCCGGAGGTCCTCGTCGACAGCGGGGACGGCGAGGGCGCGCTGCTGCGCGGCCGGGCGCTGGAGGCCGTGCTGGCGGCCGAGACGGAGGCGCTGGAGGGCGTGGAGGGGGCTGCCGTGCTCCTGACCGGACGCCGTACGCAACCGCGGGTACGCGCCGTCCTGGCGCTCGCCCCGCACGCCGACCCCGGCACGGTCGTGCTGCGCTTCGCGGACGAGGCGGTGGCGCATGCGCGCGGCTCGGCGGGGCTGGAGCGGCTGCCGGCGGAGGTGCGGCTGCGCGGGGTGCGGCACCGGCCGGAGCGGGTCAGTTAGCCGCCCCGCCCGCGCCGCGCCCCGCCGCAGGGTCAGAACCCGTGCCGCGCCCCGCCGTCCACCGGCACCATCACCCCGGTGACGTACGACGCCGCCGGCGAGAGCAGGAACGCCGCCGTCCGGCCGAATTCCTCTGGCGTGCCGTAGCGGCCCAGTGGGATCGACGCCGCGTTGCGGGCGCGGCTGCCCTCGGGGTCGCCGGAGAGGGCGTCGAGCTGGGTCATGCGGTCGGTGGCGATGCGGCCGGGCAGGACGCCGATGACGCGGATGCCGCGCGGGCCCAGCTCGTCGGCGAGGGACTTGGCGAAGCCGGCCAGCCCCGGGCGCAGGCCGTTGGAGATGGTCAGGCCGCCGATCGGCTCGTACACGGAGCCGGACAGGACGAAGCCGATGACGCCGCCTTCGTCGAGTTCGGCGGCGGCGGTGCGGGCGAGGCGTACGGCGCCCAGGAAGACCGACTCGAAGGCGGTCCGCCACTGTTCGTCGGTGTTGTCGGCCGCCGTGCCGGGGGCCGGGCCGCCGACGCTGATCAGGACGCCGTCGAGGCGGCCGAAGCGTTCGCGGGCGGCGGCGACCAGCCGGGCGGGGGCCTCGGGGTCGGCGTTGTCGGCGGCGACGCCCAGGGCCCGCTCGCCCAGTGAGGCGGCCGCCGCGCTCGCGGCCTCCTCGGTGCGTCCGGTGATCACCACGGCGGCGCCGTCGGCGACCAGCTCGCGGGCGGTGGCGAAGCCGAGGCCGCGGGTGGCTCCGGTGACGATGTACGTCCGGTCGGTAAGTCCAAGATCCATGGGCCCTAGTCTGCCTTCGTCCACCCGAACAGCCCGAAGGCGGTCCCCACCAGGCCGATGTGGCTGAAGGCCTGCGGGAAGTTGCCGAGCTGGCGCCGGGCCGCCGGATCGTACTCCTCGGAGAGCAGACCGACGTCGTTGCGCAGCGCCAGCAGCCGCTCGAACAGGGCGTGTGCCTCCTGGCTGCGGCCGGTCAGCTCCAGCGCGTCGGCGAGCCAGAAGGAGCAGACCAGGAAGGTGCCCTCGCCGCCGGGCAGTCCGTCGATACGGGCGCCGCTGTCGGTGCTGTAACGCCGTACCAGACCGTTGTGCGAGAGCTCCCGGCGCACGGCGTCGACGGTCCCGGTCACCCGCGGGTCGTCGGCGGGGAGGAAGCCGACGCGGGGGATCAGCAGCGTCGCCGCGTCGAGTTCGGTGGAGCCGTAGTACTGGGTGAAGGTGCCGCGCTCCGCGTCGTAGCCCCGCTCGCAGACCTCGCGGTGCACGTCGTCGCGCATCGCCCGCCAGCGGACGAGGTCCCCGCCCAGCTTGGGGTCGGCCTCCAGCGCCCGTACGGCGCGGTCCACGGCGACCCAGGCCATGACCTTGGAGTGGACGAAGTGCCGGCGCGGCCCGCGGATCTCCCACACTCCCTCGTCGGGGTCGCGCCAGGTGGACTCGAGGTAGTCCACCAGGGCGCGCTGGATGCTCCAGGCGTGCGTCTCGGACTCCATGCCGGCCCGACGGCCGATGTGGAAGGAGTCCAGGACTTCCCCGTAGACATCGAGCTGGCGCTGTGTGACGGCGGCGTTGCCGATCCGTACGGGCACGGATCCGGCATACCCGGCCAGCCAGGGGAGCTCGGACTCCGGCAGCCGCCGTTCGCCCGCCAGGCCGTACATGATCTGCAGGTCGTCCGGGGAGCCCGCCACCGCGCGCAGCAGCCAGTCCCGCCAGGCGTTGGCCTCGTCCAGGTATCCGGCGGCGAGCAGGGAGTTCAGTGTGAGGCTGGCGTCGCGCAGCCAGCAGTAGCGGTAGTCCCAGTTGCGGACGCCGCCCAGCTCCTCGGGGAGCGAGGTGGTGGGGGCGGCGACGATGCCGCCGGTGGGTGCGTAGATGAGGGCCTTGAGGGTGATCAGGGAGCGGATCACCGCGTCGCGGTGCGGGCCGTCGTAGCGGCAGCGCGCGGACCACTCGTGCCAGTCGTCGAGGGTGGTGTCGAGCGCCTGGAACGGGTCGATCCGGTCGGGGCGGGGTTCCTGGGAGGGGTGCCAGGTCAGCACGAAAGCGGCGCGTTCGCCCGCCGCGACGGTGACGTCGGTGCGGGTGCTGAAGTCCTTGCCGTAGGTGGTGCCTTGGTCGGGGGAGCGCAGCCACACCGAGTCCGGACCGGCGATCGCGACCCGGCTGCCCTCGGCGGCGCGCACCCAGGGAACCACCCGCCCGTAGTCGAACCGCAGCCGCAGCACACTGCGCATCGTGACGCTGCCGCGGAGGCCCTCGACGATCCGTACGACATCGGGCGCGCGGTCGCGCTGCGGCATGAAGTCGGTGACCCGTACGGAGCCGTCGGGGGTCTCCCAGACGGTGTCCAGGACGAGCGAGTCGCCGCGGTAGGAGCGCTCGGCGCGGGCATCGGGCGCGGTGGGGGACAGTCCCCAGTGGCCGTTGTCCTTGCCGCCGAGGAGTGCGGCGAAGCAGGCGCCGGAGTCGAACCGCGGCAGGCACAGCCAGTCGATCGAGCCGTCGCGGCCGACCAGGGCGGCGGTCTGCAGATCGCCGATGAGCGCATAGTCCTCGATATGTGGCTGATGTGAGTGCACCCCCGGACGCTTTCCCGTCCGGCGCCGTCGCTACTCGGTGCCGACGGCTGTCCGGGCTACCGGCCCGGTCTTCTGCCCCGGCTCCTCGGGCCTGCCGGGCTCGTCCGGCTCCCCGGGAACCTTCGCCGCCTCCTCGGCCTCCTTGGCCGCCGCCTCCGCGCGGTCGCGGCGCTCACGGCGCACCAGGATGACCCAGCCGACCGGGACCGCCGCCGCGAACAGCCACCACTGGATGGCATAGGCCATGTGCGGGCCGATGCTGTCGTGGTCCGGCTCGGGGACCAGCTCGGGCTTGCCGCCGGACTTCCCGGGCGCGGTCTGCTCGATATAGCCGCCGAGCACCGGCCGCGGCAGCCGCTTCCCCATCTTTGCGCTGTTGATCAGCATGACCTGGCGGGGCGGCAGTCCCCTGGTGTCCTTGATGCCGCTTTCCGCGGTGGTCTCGTCGGCCATGATCCGGCCGGTGACGGTGATCCTGCCCCGGGGGGCGGCCGGGACGTCGGGGAACTTGGTGAGGTCGTTGCCGGCCGAGATCCAGCCGCGGTTGACCAGGACGTCCTTGCCGCCGTCGAGTTCGAGCGGGGTCAGGACGTAGTAGCCGATGCTCTGCTCGTCGGCGGCGGTGCGCTGGCGGACCACGACCTCGTGCGCGGTGTCGTAGGTGCCGGTGGCGGTGACCCGGCGCCACATCTCGTGGTGCGGGACCGTCCGTCCGGGGGCGGACAGCTCGGTGACCGGGACCGGCCTGGCGGCCAGGTTGTCGGCGATCAGCGCGTTCTGTGCCACCTTGTGCTCATGGCGGTGCAGCTGCCAGAAGCCCAGCTCGATCATGACGGGGATCAGCGCGAGACCTACGAGGGTGAGGATCACCCACTGCCGGGACAACAGGAAGCGGTACACGGCAACGACCGTACCTGGCGTGCGGCGGCCCCCGGTCAGGGGGTCCTGCCGGAGGCCGCGGGCCGCTCGGTGGTGCGGCGGCCGGGATCCGGGCCGCGCGCGAGGGCCGGGCTCAGACTCTGTCGACGATGCCCACCTTCCCCTCCGAGCGGGCGCAGTGCGCCCCGCAGTAGAAGTGCCCCTCGACCTCGACGCCCTGGCCGATGATCTGGCACCGGCAGTGCTCGCAGATCGGCGCCATGCGGTGAATGGCGCAGGAGAAGCAGTCGAAGACATGCACCGCGCCCTGCGCGTGCACCTCGAACGTCATGCCGTATTCGTTTCCGCAGACTTCACAACGTGCCATGCGCCACAGGGTGCGGGCGGGGCCCGTACGGGGCGAGGCGCCGACGGGTGTGTTGGCCGGGCTTCACCCGGACAGGCCCCGGTCCGCGGGGCGGCCCTCCGCCCGTTGCATCCGTTACGCCTGTGCCGCCTCTTCCACATCCTGCAGCAGCTGCATGAATGCCGCCTCGTCGACCACGACCGTGCCGAACTGGGCGGCCTTGACGGTCTTGGCGGTCTGCGCGTCGGGGTCGTTGGTCACCAGCAGGCTGGTCAGCCGGGACAGGCTCGTGGCGACGTGCAGCCCGGCCTCGGTCGCCCGGTCCTCCAGCAGCTCGCGGTCCACGGAGGTGTCCCCGGAGAACGCCACCCGCATCCCCTGGACCAGCCGGCCGCCCGCCGCATAGCGCCCCGGGTTGGGGTACGGGCACGCGGGGCGCTTACGGGACGGCCGCCAGGAGGTGGGGCGGTAGGACGATGCCGAGGACTGCGGCCGGGGCGCGGTGGGGGTACCTCCCGCTTGCGGGGGAGCGTCCGACCACTCCGTCAGCGGCTGGCAGGCCAGCAGCGGCAGCCGCAGCTTCTCCCGCGCGGCCCGGCGCAGACCGGGCCGGAACGCCTCGGCCAGCACCCGGGCGTCGTCCAGGGCATGGTGGGCGCGCTCCTGCACGACGCCGTAATGGGCCGCGAGGGACTCCAGCTTGTGGTTGGGCAGCGGCAGCCGCAGCTCCTTGGAGAGCGCGATGGTGCACAGCCGCTGGCGCACCGGGGCGGTCGCCCGGGCGCGGGCGTACTCCCGGGCGATCATCGACCAGTCGAACATGGCGTTGTGCGCGACCAGCACGCGGTCCGCGAGGCGCCGCGACAGCTCCGGGACGATGTCCGGGAAGAGCGGCGCGTCGGCCAGCACGTCGCTGGTGAGGCCGTGGATCCAGACCGGGCCCGGGTCCCGCTGCGGATTGACGAGGGTGTACCAGTGGTCCTGGACCTCGCCCCGTGCGTCGAGTTGGTACACCGCGGCGGAGATGATCCGGTCGTCGCGGGCCAGGCCGGTGGTCTCCACGTCGACCACCGCGTACCCCTGGGGATACCCGTCCGGCCAGGGATCCGGCAGCGTCTGCGGGCCCGGCTGCTGCCCGATCTTCGGCGCGATCGAGGGAGCTGCTGCCATGCGGTCTTCGAGCATGGTCACTGAGGATACGGGCCGCCACTGACAGCCACCGAACCGCCGTCGTCCGGACCCGGCGCCTCCGGGCCCTTCTCCGTGCCGGTCCCCAGGGCGGCAACCGGCCACCCGCGGCGGTCCGGCGCAGCCCCGAGACACCGTCAGCCGGCCCCGGAGGGAGGCGGTGCGGCGTCCCGGCCGCCTCGTCGGACCCGTCCGGCTCGCGAGAGTTGTCCGGTTCCTTGCGGTCGGTGTCCGGGGAACCGCGGGCCGCGCGGCGCAGCACCGCCACGTCGGTGCGGGCCGCGGCGGCGCGCCCTGCCGAGAGGCCCCGGAGAGTGACCCGGCCGGGATCGGCGTACCGCTCGATGAGGTGACGGCCGAGGGCGGCGCGCAGCGGGCCGGTGAGGGCGTGCCCGCCGTCCGGCGAGGGCGTGCCCGCCGTCCGGCGGATCCGGGTCTCCGGCAGGCGCGGTCCGTCTAGGACGCCGGTGAGCGCGACGGCCGGCCGTTCCCCGAGGCCGGCCGGCCCGGATCCCCCGGCGCCAGCAGCGACTTCACCAGCGCATCCAGCGAGACGAGGAACAGCCGCTCGGCGTCGGCCGGTCCGGCCAGCGCGCGGGCCAGCGCGGGATCGTGCCCGGCGGCGGGGGAGTCCCACAGCTCGCCCTCGCTGGGGTGCTGCTCCGGTGAGCGTTCCCGGTTGCGCTCGATCAGGACGAAGCCGACGACCTGGAACTGCACCGCCCGCACCGCCTCGGCCGCGAGCTGTCCGCGCAACCCCGCGGCGTGTGCCTCGTGGACCAGGGCCTGCTGCGCGGGCAGGAACATCCGCTCCGTCAGCCCGCGTTCGTGCACCATCGCGATCAGATGCGGGCGTTCGCGCAGCGCGGTACGCAGCGCGCGGGCCACCGAGACGATACGGGCGTGCGGGGTGTGCCCGGCGGGGCGGATGTCGCCCATCTCCCGGACGGTGCGCTCCACCAGGGCGTCCAGCAGTGACTCGCGGTTGCCGACGTGCCAGTAGATGGAAGTGACGGCGGTGCCCAGTTCCGTGGCGAGCCGGCGCATGGTCAGCGCCCCGGGGCCGTGCGCCCGCACCAGCCGGGCGGCCGCCGTCAGAACCTCTTCGCCGGTCAGCGCGGTACGTGTCATGCCCTCCACCTACCCCCGCAACTCCCTTGTGCGCAAGGCTCTTTACCCTTCGCTCCGCCGGGTGTAACAGTGTTACAGGCGCCTGGCACGACCCCCGTAAGTCACCCACGACGAAGGGCGGTACGACATGGCACGCATACGCTACGGAGCGCGCACCAAGGTGGAGATCGCCGCCGCGCGCACGGCGAGCTCAAAGCTTCCCGACATCTGGTCCACCGGGGTGGTGGCCGTCTGGGAGAGCGACCCGGACGCGGTCGCGGCGGTCCTGCCGCCGCCGCTGGAGCCCACCGGCCGCCCCCTGGTCCGGGTCACCATCTCCGCCGTCGACCTGCCCGGCTACCCCCTGGGCGCGGGCTCGGTCGCGGTGGCGGCCGCGCACCGGGGCGTCGAGGGCTGGTACCCGCTGGTCATGCCGATGACCCACGAGCGGGCCCTGATCGGCGGCCGCGAGGTCTTCGGCGAGCCCAAGAAACTGGGCGAGGTCACCGTCGAGCGCGACGGCCCGGTCGTCCGCGCCGCGCTCGCCCGGCACGGCATCGCCTTCGTCGAGGTCCGCGGCGCGGTCAGCGCCCCGCTCCCGCTCCCGGAGCCGACGCGCAAGACGGACTTCTACTTCAAGTTCCTTCCCGCCGTGGACGGTTCGGGCTTCGACGCCGACCCCGTACTGGTGCACTGCGTACGCAACGAGAAGGTCCGCAAGCTGGAGCGGATCACCGGCGATGTGGTCCTGCGCGAATCGATGTACGACCCCGTCGCCGACCTCCCCGTGCGCACCCTGGTCGAGCTCACCCTCGGCGAGAAGACCACCGACCAGACGGGCCGGGTCGCCGAGCGGGTCAGCGCCCGGGCCCTGCTCCCGTACATCCACCAGCGCTACGACGACCCGCAGCAGATCCTCGACGGGCCGCCCGAGGGGAGCGTCTGATGCGGCTGCGCGCGGGACAGGTCGCGGTCGTCACGGGTGCCGCCGGCGGCATCGGCCTGGCCATGGCGCGCCGCTTCGCCGCGGAGGGCCTGCGGGTCGTCCTCGCGGACGTGGAGGAGGCGCCGCTGCGGGCCGCCGCCGACGAGCTGGTCGCGGACGGCGCCGAGGTGCTGGCGCGCACCGTGGACGTCGGCGTACGCGAGGAGGTCGCCGCTCTCGCCGACGCCGCGTACGACACCTTCGGCGTGGTCCATCTGCTGTGCAACAACGCGGGCGTGGGCTCCGGCGCCGAGGGCCGGATGTGGGAGCACGAGCCCAACGACTGGAAATGGGCGTTCGAGGTCAACGTCTGGGGCGTCTTCCACGGCGTGCAGTGCTTCCTGCCGCGGATGCTGGCGGCGGGCGAGGACGGCCATGTCGTCAACACCTCCTCGACGGACGGCGGCATCGCGCCGCTGCCCACCGCCTCCGTCTACGCCGTCACCAAGGCGGCCGTGGTGACCCTGACCGAATCGCTCTACGCCCACCTCAGGGCGGCGGGCGCCCCCATCGGCGCCTCGGTGCTCTTCCCCGGTCCGCACATGCTCCGCACCGGCCTGTGGGAGTCGCACCGCAACCGGCCCGAGCGGTACGCCAAGTCCCGCCCGCGCCGCACGCCGTACCGCAGCCTGGCCCAGTGGGAGGCGGCGATGAAGGAGGCCGGGCAGGAGATCGCCTTCACCCCGGTCGAGGACGTCGCCGAGCAGGTCGTGGACGGCATCCGGGCCGGCCGCTTCTGGATGCTGCCGCCCAGCGCACACACCGACGCCCAGATCCGCGCCAGGTCGCGGTCGATGCTCGACCGCGCCGCCCCCTCGTATCTCGAGAGCTTCATCCTGGACTAGGAGCCGTCCATGACGGAACGCGCCGACCGGGGCCAGGAGGCCCCGTACCTGATCATCTCCTCCGACTGCCACGCCGGGCTGCCCACCGAGGAGTACCGGCCCTACCTCGATGCCCGCTTCCACCGTGCCTTCGACGACTTCCTCGGCGAGCGCGGCGCCCGTCGCGCCGAGGCCACCCGCCTCGGCGTCCGTAACGACGCCTTCGCCGCCAAGTGGTTCGCCGACAACGCCGAAGGACTGCGCGGCGGCTGGGACGCCGCGCAGCGCCTGAAGGAACTCGACGGCGACGGCGTGGCGGCGGAGGTCGTCTTCCCGGACGCGGACGCCGTCGACAGCGGTACCGCCGCCCCCTTCGGGGTGGGCCTGGGCCTCTCCGGCGACCACGACCCCGACCTCGGCATGGCGGGCGCCCAGGCGCACAACCGCTGGCTCGCCGACTTCGTCTCCCAGCACCCCGAACGGCACTGCGGCGTCGCCCTGCTGCCCATCACGGCCGCCCCCGAGAAGGTCGTCGCCGAGATCCACCGCGCCAAGGAGTCCGGCCTGGGGGCGCTGATGATCCCGTCCATGTGGGTCGACAACGCGCCGTACCACGACCGCCGTTACGACCCGGTCTGGGCCGCGGCCGCCGCATGCGCGATGCCGGTTCTCACCCACTCCGGGGCCGCACCCCGCCACGAGTACGGCGACCACCTCGGCATCTACGTCTCCGAGGTCACCTGGTGGCCGGCCCGCCCCCTGTGGTTCCTGCTGTGGTCCGGCGTCTTCGAGCGCCACCCCGGCCTGAAGTTCGGCGTCGCCGAATCCGGCTGCTGGTGGCTGCCCAACCTCCTGTGGTTCATGGACCGCCTCTACCTGGGCGCCCATGGTGGCAAGAAGCTCTCGCCGTTCGCCGCCCTCAAACGCCCCCCGCATGAATACCTGGACCGCCAGGTCTTCGTCTGCGCCACCAACACCAAGCGCCGCGAACTGGCCCAGCGCTACGAGATCGGCGTCGGCAACATCCTGTGGGGCAGCGACTTCCCGCACCCCGAGGGCACCTGGCCCGACACCCGCGCCTGGCTGAAGAAGACCTTTCACGACATCCCGGTCGCCGAGACCCGCCGCATGCTGGGCCTGTCCGCCGCCGAGGTCTTCGGCTTCGACACCGCCGCGCTGGCCCCGCTGGCCCGCCGCATCGGCCCCACCCCCGCCGAACTCGGCCAGCCGGCCGACCAGTCGGCCGTCGAGAACTCCTGGGCCCGCTCCCGCGAGACGGGCCGCCACTGGCTCACCGACCACGACTTCCCGACCCTGGGAGTGACCCCGTGAACGACCGCGTGCACGACCCCGCGTCCGACCGCTACACGGTCATCTCCGCCGACTGCCATGCCGGCGCCGACCTCCTCGACTACCGGCCGTACCTGGAGTCCCGGTACCACGAGGCCTTCGACGCCTGGGCGGCCACCTACGTCAACCCGCACGAGGACCTGCTCGCCGACACCGCCGACCGCAACTGGAACTCCGACCGGCGGCTGGCCGAGCAGGAGGCCGACGGCATCGTCGCCGAGGTCGTCTTCCCCAACACCATCCCGCCCTTCTTCCCGAGCGCGTCCCTGATGGCCCCGGCCGCCACCCGCGAGGAGTTCACCCACCGCTGGGCGGGCCTGCGCGCCCACAACAGCTGGCTCGCCGACTTCTGTGCGCAGGCCCCCGGCCGCCGGGCGGGCGTCGCCCAGATCCTCCTCAACGACGTCGACGAGGCCGTACGGGAGGTCCACCGCACCAAGGAAGCGGGCCTGACCGGCGGCATCCTCCTCCCCGGCACCCCGCCCGGTTCGGGCCTGCCCGAACTCCACTCCGAGGTCTACGACCCCCTCTGGGCGGCCTGCGCCGACCTGGGCGTCCCGGTCAACCACCACGGCGGCTCGGCCTCCCCGCCCCTCGGTGACGAACCCGCTGCCCGCGCCGTCTTCATGGTCGAGACGACCTGGTTCTCGCACCGCGCCCTGTGGCACCTCATCTTCGGCGGCGCCTTCCGCCGCCACCCCACCCTCGAACTCGTCCTGACCGAACAGGGCTCCGGCTGGATTCCGGGCATCCTGGACATGCTGGACTACTACCACGACCGCCTGGTGGCCGCCTCGACCCGGGCCGTCACCGCCGAGGCCAGGTTCGGCGCCGGCCTCGCCGCCACCATGGGCGCCAGCCCGGCCGCCGTCTGGCGCGACAACTGCTACGTGGGCGCCAGCTTCATGCGCCCGCACGAGGTCCCGCTCCGCCACCGCATCGGCCTCGACAAGATCATGTGGGGCAGCGACTACCCCCACGACGAAGGAACCCCGCCCTACTCCCGCGAGGCCCTCCGCCTGGCCTACGCGGGCCTGCCCGCCGACGAGATCGCCGCCATGCTCGGCGGCAACGCCGCCCGCGTCTACGGCTTCGACCTCACCCGCCTCGCCCCGATAGCGGCCCGCGTCGGCCCGACGGTCGCGGAGATCGCCGAGCCCCTGGAGAAGATTCCGCCGGACGCGACGAGCCCGGCGTTCGCGCGGGGCGGTTCCGTACGGGTGTGGTGAGACCCGGCCGGAGTGCCGGCACGGACGCGGACCGTCACCCGCGCCGTGCCGGCCGACCGTCCAGCACCCGCGCCGCCTGCGCCGCCTCCGCCACCGAACCGTCCGCGCCGACGCCCACCCGGCGCAGGGTGGCGCCCGGCTTGCGGGTGACGACCTCCACCAGGCGCCCGTCGGCGAACAGCCCCGCGGCGCCGTCGTCGACCGCCCAGCCGCCCGGCAGCTCCCCGCCGCCGACGGCCGCCGGATAGCCGGGCCGGCGCTCCGGCTCGCTGTCGTAGTGCGGGCAGAGGCTGCCCGGCAGCAGCCCCAGCCCGTCGGCGAGCGGCGCCGGCGGGCCGAAGGAGTCGGAGAATGCGCTCTCGAACCAGCAGCACGCCCCGGCGCTGATGCCGCACAGCACCACCCCCGCCTCGTACGCCTCACGCAGCACGGTGTCCAGGCCGTGCAGCCGCCAGACGGCAAGCATGTTGGCGGTGTTGCCGCCGCCGACGTAGACGATGTCCTGGGCGAGGACGAAGGCGCGGAGATCGGTCACGGTGCGCCGGAACAGCTCCAGATGGCTCGGCTCGCAGTCCCGTGCGCCGAAGGCCGCATGGAACTTCTCGGTGTAGCCGGGCGCATCGCCGCTCGCGGTGGGCAGAAAGCAGATCCTCGGCCGGGCCCGCCCGGCGGCGTCCAGCACGAAGTCGTCCAGCAGGGTGTCGGGATCGTCGGAGAAACCGCCGCCGAGCAGGGCGATGGTGGGCGTGGTGGTCATCGGGCCTCGCTTCCGTCGTCGTAGCCGTGCTGATGCCGGGCGGGAAGGGGGGCGAAAACCCTACCGACGGTACGTTTCCGCCCCGTAGCTGACACCAGGTCTCACATACTTCTGAGTAACAACCCCTAGCGGCACCCCCGTCACCGCATTTATGGTGCGGGCATGCCGCACCTGCCCGATGTCGTGTTGTGGTCCGTACCGGCCTTCGTCCTGCTCGCCGTCGTGGAGATGGTGAGCTATCGCCTGCATCCCGACGAGGATGCGGAGGGCTATGAAGTCAAGGACGTGGCCACCAGCGTCGGCATGGGGCTGGGCAGTCTCGTCTTCGACGCGCTGTGGAAGATACCCATCGTGGCGATCTACGCCGCGGTCTACGAACTCACCCCGCTGCGCGTGCCCGTGCTCTGGTGGACGCTGCTGCTGATGCTGCTCGCCCAGGACTTCTTCTACTACTGGTCGCACCGCGGGCACCACGTCATCCGCGTCCTGTGGGCCTGCCACGTGGTGCACCACTCCAGCAGGAAGTTCAACCTCACCACCGCACTGCGCCAGCCCTGGACGACCTGGACGGTCTGGCCGTTCTACGTCCCGATGGTCGCCCTCGGCGTGCACCCGGCCGTCATCGCCTTCACCTCCGGCGCCAACCTCGTCTACCAGTTCTGGGTGCACACCGAGCGGGTCGGCAAGCTGCCCAGGCCCTTCGAGTTCGTGCTCAACACCCCCTCGCACCACCGGGTCCACCACGCCTCCCAGGGCGGCTATCTGGACCGTAACTTCGGCGGGATCCTGATCGTCTGGGACCGGATGTTCGGCTCGTTCGTCCCGGAGACCGAGCGGCCCGTCTACGGCCTCACCAAGAACATCGACACCTTCAACCCGCTGCGTGTGGCCACCCATGAGTACGCCGCCATCGCCCGCGATGTACGGGCGGCCGACAGCTGGCGCGAGCGCGCCGGGCGCATCTTCCGGGGGCCCGGATGGCGGCCGGCCGAGCGGACCGGGCAGGCCCGTGTGCAGCCGCCCGCCGCCGCCGAGGAGACCGTCGCATGACGGCTCGCCGGCCGAGGGCCGTACGGCCGCTGCTGGCCGCCTTCGCCGTGCTCGCCGCCGTCCACCTCGGGGCGCTGCTGGCGGGCGCCACCACCCTCGAACACCTCACCAAGCCCGCCCTGATGCCGGTGCTCGCCGCGGCCGTGCTGGCCCGCGGCGGCCCCCCGCTGCTGGCCGGGGCGCTGCTGTTCGGCTGCGGCGGCGACACCTTCCTCCAGCTCGGCGGCGACACCGTCTTCCTGGTGGGGATGGCGTCCTTCGCCGCCGGGCACGTCTGCTACCTGGTGCTCTACGCCCGGCACGGGACGCCGGTGGGCGGACGGGCCCGTACGGCGTCCTTCGGCGGCGCCTACGCCGCGGTCCTGGCCGCCACCGTCGCGCTCCTGTGGCCCGACCTCCCGGCCGACCTGCGCATCCCGGTCGCCGGCTACAGCCTGCTGCTGACCGCGATGGCCTTCGGCGCCCTGCGGGCGGGTGCCTGGGCGGCGGCCGGCGGGCTGCTCTTCCTGGCCTCCGACACCCTGATCGCGAGCGGTGTCGCCCACTGGCCGCAGCTGCCCGTCGCGCAGTTCTGGATCATGCTCACCTATACGGCGGCGCAGATCGCGCTGGCCGAGGGGGCGCTGCGGGCGGCCGCGGGCGCCGGAGATCCGCAAGGGGCCGGGCGGCGCACCACCCGGCCCCCCGAGACGGTGAGCGCCTAGCTCTTCACTGCCTTCAGCGCGTTGACGATGCCGTAGCCGTAGTGGCTGTTGAGGTGCTTGGTGCCGGTGCAGGTGGCGTCACCCGAGGGGCAGCCGGGGTTGTCCGCCTGCTGCTTGAGCAGCCACTGGATCTCCTGCGGGCTGGACTTGGGGTGGGTGCTCTTCAGCAGCGCCGCCACGCCCGCGACATGCGGGGTCGCCATGGACGTACCCGCCAGATAGGCCCAGTCGCCGCCCGGCATGGTGGAGAGGATGTTGCCGTTCTTGGCGGGCAGCTCGGGCACCTGCTTCGAGTCGCCGCCCGGGGCCGCCACATCGATCTGGCCCAGGCCGAAGTTGGAGTAGTATGACTTGGCGCGCTGCACCCCGGTCGCGGAGACGGTCACCGTGCCCGGCAGCTGGGTGGGTACGTCCCAGCAGGTCTTGGGGCTGATGGTGCGCTCGACGGGGGTCGAGTCGTTCGGACTCCCGGTGTCGGTGAGCTTCTCGGCCGCCAGGTCCAGGCCGGAGTTGCCGGCTGCGGCGACATTGAGCACGCCCTTGCCCTGGGCGTACCGCGCGGCCCGCCCGACCGCGTCAATGATCGCGGCCTGATCGGCGTCATCCTTGCAGTTGAACATCCACGGGTCGACGTAATAGCTGTTGTTGGTGACCTCGACGCCGTGGTCGGCCGCGAAGACGAAGGCACACACCACGCTCTCTGCGTAGAAGAGGGCCGTCTTGGGCTCGCTGACCTTGATGGCGGAGATCTTCACGCCCGGGGCGACGCCCGCCACGCCCACGCCGTTACGGGCCGCGGCGATCGTGCCCGCGACATGCGTGCCGTGGTAGTCCTCGTCCGGGTCCCAGGGCCGCCAGGACCCCTTGGACGTATCGGCCACGCCGCCCACGCAGTTGGCGGACTGCTTCGCGGAGAAGTTGGCCTTCAGGTCCGGGTGGGTGTCGTCCACACCGGTGTCGATGATGCCGACGGTGACGTTCCTGCTGCCGGGGTTCACCTTCGCGGCCTTGTCGGCCTTGATGGCGGGCAGATCCCACTGGAGCGGTTCGAGCGGCTCCTTGCCGTTCGCCGCGGCTGCCGCGGCCGCCGCCTTGAGCTGGGACTTCGGCAGGTCGACCTTCTGCGGCTTGCCGACGTCGGTGGTGCCGGACGCCTTGAGCGGGGCGGTACGGCTCGCGCCCGCCGACTGCACGCCAGGCACCGTGCGTATGGAGGCGGCGAACTGCGGATCGGCCGAGTGGACGACGATCACGCCTATCCGCTCATGGGCGACGATCACCTTCCCGCCGGCCTTGGCTATCGCCTTCTTCACCTTGCCGACCGTCGCGTGGTCCGGCGTGGTGTTCACGACGTACGAGAGCAGCGGGCCGCTCGCCGGGACCGCGGCGGCGGGGGCGGAGTCCTGGGATGCGGCGGTGGCCGCATTCGGGAGGAAGCCGAGGGACGCCGTCAGGGCCAGTCCGAGCGGCAGGGCCAGGGCCCGCAGACGTCTGGAACGGGGATGAGCCATGGGTACTCCACATCATCCGTGAGACCGCCCGTACGAGGGATTGCGCACGGGCGGATGCAGTGAGACGTGAAGCTATCGGCGATCACCGGTGCTCGACAATGGAACCGGGAAAAAACCCGTCAGGGACGTCGAATTGACATCGCGTCAGGTCATATCGGGGCCCGGTGCGGCGGAGCGCCGGATGCCGCGCCGCAGGGTGCCGATGCTCAGCGGGGGCAGCGCCACCCGCGGGCCGTACCAGCGGCGCGGCTGCGCCGGGGACCGCCGCCGGACCACCGGGGCGGCGGCGAGCGGGGCGGCCAGCCGGACGCTGCCGTAGGGATGCCGACGGGGACCGGAGGGCTGCGGGGCCTGCGCGGGCGGCGGAGTCACATCCGGCTCAACGAAGCGCCCGCACCGCGGTGGCGGCCGGGCGTGGCATTCCCGCGATTTTTCCTCGCGATTTCAACCAACTGCCCCCTGTCGCATCGCATGCCACAGCTCTACGATGCGTGATCCACGTCACTTATCTGGGCCATATCGTCGGAGTCAGTGGCAGGCACTTCCTCCACTTCAGCCCCCGTACGACAGGAGATTCCGTGAGCGCCGCACCGACCATCGACCCGGGGAAGCACGAACCACCCGACTACCGCGAGGTGCAGTCGGGCGCGGAATTCGCCGCACTGCGCCGCTCCCACCGCTCCTTCGCCTTCCCGCTCACCGCCGCGTTCATCCTCTGGTACCTGGTGTACGTGCTGCTGTCGAGCTACGCCGGCGGCTTCATGGCCACCAAGGTCGTCGGGCACCTCAACGTCGCCTTCGTCCTCGGCATCGCCCAGTTCGCCACGACGTTCCTGATCGCCTGGTGGTACTCCCGGCACGCCGCGGCCAAGCTCGACCCCAAGGCCGAGGCCATCAAGTCCCGCCTGGAGGGCGTCACCCTTCACAAGGAGGTCGACGCATGAACCTCACCCAGCACCTCGCGGCGGGCGGCGCGGGCGAGCACCGCGCCCTGATCATCACCCTCTTCGCGGTCTTCGTCGCCGCCACCCTCGGCATCACCGTCTGGGCCGGCCGGCAGACCAAGGGCGCGGAGGACTTCTACGCCGGCGGCCGCCAGTTCAGCGGCTTCCAGAACGGCCTGGCCATCTCCGGCGACTACATGTCCGCCGCGTCCTTCCTCGGCATCGCCGGCGCCATCGCCCTCTTCGGCTACGACGGCTTCCTCTACTCCATCGGCTTCCTCGTCGCCTGGCTCGTCGCCCTCCTCCTGGTCGCCGAACCGCTGCGCAACTCGGGCCGGTTCACCATGGGCGACGTCCTCGCCTACCGGATGCGCCAGCGCCCGGTCCGCACCGCGGCGGGCACCTCCACCATCGTCGTGTCGATCTTCTACCTGCTCGCCCAGATGGCGGGCGCGGGCGCCCTGGTCACCCTGCTCCTCGGCATCACCAGCGAGGCGGGCAAGATCCTGGTCGTCGTCCTCGTCGGCATCGTGATGATCCTCTACGTCACCATCGGCGGCATGAAGGGCACCACCTGGGTCCAGATGGTCAAGGCGGTGCTGCTGATCGCCGGCACCCTGCTGATCACCTTCCTGGTGGCGCTCAAGTTCGACTTCAACATCTCCTCGCTGCTCGGCGCCGCCGCGGAGAACAGCGGGAAGGGCTCGGCGTTCCTGGAGCCCGGCCTCAAGTACGGCGCCACCGCCACCTCGAAGATCGACTTCATCTCGCTGGGCATCGCCCTCGTCCTGGGCACCGCGGGACTGCCGCACATCCTCATCCGCTTCTACACCGTCCCCACCGCCAAGGCCGCCCGGACGTCGGTGAACTGGGCGATCGGCATCATCGGCGTCTTCTACCTGATGACCATCGCGCTCGGCTTCGGCGCCGCGGCCCTGATCAAGCCGGAGGACATCACCGCCGCCAACAAGGCGGGCAACACCGCGGCCCCGCAGCTCGCCGAGGTCATCGGCGGCGGCGCCGGATCCACCGGCGGCGCGGTGCTGCTCGCCGTCATCTCCGCCGTCGCCTTCGCGACCATCCTCGCGGTGGTCGCCGGCCTCACCCTCGCCTCGTCCTCGTCCTTCGCCCACGACATCTACGTCAACGTCCTGCGCAAGGGCGAGGCCACCGAGAAGGAAGAGGTCGGCGCGGCCCGCTGGGCGACCGTCGGCATCGGCGCCGTCGCCATCGTGCTCGGCGTCTTCGCCCGCGGCCTGAACGTCGCCGGCCTGGTCGCGCTCGCCTTCGCGGTCGCCGCCTCCGCCAACCTCCCGACCCTCCTCTACAGCCTGTTCTGGAAGCGCTTCACCACCCAGGGCGCCCTGTGGTCCATCTACGGCGGCCTCGCCTCCTCCGTCCTGCTGGTCCTCTTCTCCCCGGTCGTCTCCGGCAAGGAGACCTCGATGTTCCCCGGCGCCGACTTCGACTTCTTCCCGCTGGAGAACCCCGGCCTGATCTCCATCCCGCTGGGCTTCCTGCTCGGCTGGCTCGGCTCCCTGCTCTCCAAGGAGGAGCCGGACATCAAGAAGTACGCCGAACTGGAGGTCCGCTCGCTGACCGGAACCGGCGCGCACTAGCCGCCCCGGCGGCCCCTGAGTCGTCCGTACAGGGAGTGGGCGGGGTGGCATCGTAGAGATCTACGACGCCACCCCGCCCACCTCGTGCTTCTCAGCCCTGCTCAGCGACGCACCCATCGCGTAGGCTCGAAGGCGTACTGATCCACCGCCGAAGGCAACCGATCAACCACCGTCGGGGAGGGGGCCCTGTGCTCATCGACACTTACGGCCGCGTGGCCACCGACCTGCGCGTTTCGCTGACCGACCGCTGCAATCTGCGGTGCACGTACTGCATGCCCGAAGAGGGACTGCAATGGCTCGCCAAGCCGGATCTGCTCACCGACGACGAGATCGTCCGCCTGATCCGGATAGCCGTCACCGACCTCGGCATCGAAGAGGTCCGCTTCACCGGCGGTGAGCCGCTGCTCCGCCCCGGCCTGGTCGGCATCGTCGAGCGCGTCGCACAGCTCACCCCGCGCCCCCAGATGTCCCTGACCACCAACGGCATCGGCCTCCAGCGCACCGCCACCGCACTGCGCGACGCCGGCCTCGACCGCGTCAACGTCTCCCTCGACACCCTGCGGCCCGACGTCTTTCAGACCCTGACCCGCCGCAAGCGGCACGACGACGTCCTGCGCGGCCTGGATGCGGCCCGCGCCGCCGGCCTCACCCCGGTCAAGGTCAACACCGTCCTGATGCCCGGCCTCAACGACGACGAGGCCCCCGACCTGCTCGCCTGGGCCATCGAGAACGCCTACGAACTCCGCTTCATCGAGCAGATGCCGCTGGACGCCCAGCACGGCTGGAAGCGCGACGGCATGATCACCGCCGGTGACATCCTCACCTCGCTGCGCACCCGCTTCGAGCTGACCCCCGAGGGCGAGGAGAAGCGGGGCGCCGCACCCGCCGAGCGCTGGATCGTCGACGGCGGCCCGCACCGCGTCGGCGTCATCGCCTCCGTCACCCGCCCGTTCTGCCGCGCCTGCGACCGCACGCGCCTGACGGCCGACGGCCAGATCCGTACCTGTCTGTTCGCCACCGAGGAGACGGACCTGCGGGCCGCGCTGCGCTCGGACGCCCCCGACGCCGAGATCGCCCGGATCTGGAAGCTGGCGATGTGGGGCAAGAAGGCGGGCTCCGGGCTGGACGATCCGTCCTTCCTGCAGCCCGAGCGTCCGATGTCCGCCATCGGCGGCTGAGCGCCGCCGGTTCCGGACCCCGGTCTCAGCGTTCGGCGGCCGACGCCTCCCACTCCTCCAGCGTCACCACGTCCTTCAAGAAGCCGCGCACGCCGAGGAACTGCGACAGATGCTCCCGGTGCTCCTCGCACGCCAGCCAGGTCTTGCGGCGGTCCGGGGTGTGCAGCTTCGGGTTGTTCCAGGCCAGCACCCACACCGCGGACGCACGGCAGCCCTTGGCGGAGCAGATGGCGGCACCCGCATCGGAGCCGGGATTCAGGAGGTTCGGGGAGTTCACGGCCTCAACCCTACGTCCCGTACCGGGAGCCGGACATGGCGACGCCGGGCAGCCACGGGGGGAGCCGCCCGGCGTCGGTCCGTCGCTCCGACGGGGGATGCGGAGCGCGTACGCAGTATGTCACGGGGAATGGTGCGCGGTGCACCGGATCCGCATGATTGATCTGAGCTTTTCTTGAGCTTTGCAGACGCGTGCGCTCAGCCCCGCTCCCGCTCCGCACCCGGAACGTCCGCCTCCGGCGCCTCCGGAACGGATTCCGCCGGCCGGTCCCGCTCGCCGAAGGCCCCGTCGCCGCGCTCCAGCGCGGGCCGGGCGGGCGGGCCGACGAAGGCGGAGGGAAGCGAAGGGGCGTTCTCCCGGCCCGCGTTGGCGATGACCACCGCGACGTACGGAAGCCCTATGCCCAGCACCAGCATCGCAATGGCAACCGGCCGTTCGATGTTCCACAGCACGGTGGCGAGCACCACCGCCACGCTCCGGATCCCCATCGAGATCACATAGCGGCGCTGCCGCCCTTTCACGTCCTCGGACAGCCCTTGCCGCGCCCCCGTGATCCGGAAGGTCTGGGCACTGCTCTGCTTCCGCATCACGTTCCACCACCTGCTCGGTTGTGCCGGATTCTCCCCGCTTTCCGGTCGGATTCCACGGTACGCCGCGACTGGGCCGCATTCGAGACCGGGTCCGCTCACGGATGCCGGGGATCGGCAGCACACCTGGCGTAGCCGCGCCTCCGGCGTGCGGCGTAGGTGATGCGGAGCGACACTGGCGGGGCACGGTTACCTGCGCGGCGGCCTGCCCCACGCCGCATGAGGAGGCGACATGAGTTGGTTGTGGGCCATCATCCTGGGCCTGATCCTGGGCCTGATCGCGAAGGCCATCATCCCGGGCAAGCAGCAGATCCCCCTCTGGCTGACCGTGATCTTCGGCATGCTGGGCAGCGTTCTGGGCAACTGGGCGGCCACCGGCCTCGGCGTCAACGAGACCAAGGGCATCGACTGGACCCGTCACCTGCTGCAGCTGATCGGCGCGGTCATCATCGTCGCCGTGGGCGACCGGCTCTGGGCCTCCCTCCGCGGCAAGAAACACTCCGCCTGAGCGGTACGGACAGGGACCGGCGGGGGGGGGGGGGCCCCCCCCCCCCCCCCCCCCGGCGCGGGGGGGGGGGGGGGCGGGGGGGGGGGGGCGCGCGGGGGGGGGGGGGGGGCCCGCCGTTGGGGGGGGGGGGGC